>CAZFVY010000005.1:0-125097 GCA_964522665.1 uncultured Verrucomicrobiota bacterium
ACTTCTTCGCGCGCAGCCAGCTTTCGCAGTTCATGGACCAGATCAACCCGCTGGCCGAGTTGACCCATAAACGCCGCCTGTCGGCCCTCGGGCCAGGTGGTTTGTCCCGTGACCGCGCCGGGTTCGAAGTGCGCGACGTCCATCCGTCTCACTATGGGCGCATCTGCCCGGTGGAAACGCCGGAAGGACCTAACATCGGACTGATCGCGTCGCTGGCGACCTTTGCCCGCGTCAATGATTTCGGCTTTATCGAGACTCCTTATCGCAAGGTGGAAAAGGGTCGCGTGACGAGCCATATCGACTACCTGACGGCCGATCGCGAGGAAGCGTTCATCGTGGCTCAGGCGAATGCCGTGATTGATGAAAAAGGTCATTTCCTCACCGAACGCGTCACTTGCCGCTGCAAGGGCGATTTCATCGACGTCGAGCCTGCGCGAGTCGATTACATGGACGTTTCACCGAAACAGTTGGTTTCGGTGGCCGCCGGTTTGATTCCATTCTTGGAGCACGACGACGCGAACCGCGCGTTGATGGGCTCCAACATGCAACGCCAGGCGGTGCCGCTCCTCGTCACCGAAGCGCCGTTGGTCGCCACCGGCCTGGAAGATCGGGTGGCGCGGGATTCCCGCGCTGTGATCGTCGCCGAGGACGGCGGCAAAGTGGCCTCTGTGACCGGCAGCCAGATCGTGATTACCCGCGACGGCAAAGTCCCCGAGCACAAGCGGAAGGTGAAGACGGATGTCGAATCCGGCACTTACGTCTATCCGGTGCGCAAGTTCATGCGCTCGAACGCCGCCACCTGCATCAACCAAAAGACGTTGGTGGAACGCGGCGACACGGTGAAAAAGGGCCAGGCGATCGCCGACGGACCCTGCACTCGCGACGGAGAATTGGCGCTCGGCCGCAACGTGCTGTGCGCGTTCATGCCGTGGAACGGCTATAACTTCGAGGACGCCATCCTGATCAGCGAACGGATCGTCAAGGACGACGTGTTCACGTCGATCCATATCGATGAATTTGAAGTCGGCGCCCGCGACACCAAGCTCGGCCCCGAAGAAATCACGCGGGACATTCCCAATTTGGGCGAAGAAGCGTTGAAGAACCTCGGACTCGACGGCGTGATTCGCGTTGGCGCGGAAGTGAAACCCGGCGACATCTTGGTTGGCAAGATTACGCCCAAGAGCGAGACCGAGTTGGCGCCGGAAGAGCGCCTGTTGCGCGCCATCTTCGGTGAAAAAGCGGCCGACGTTAAGGATACGTCACTCAAGGTCCCTTCGGGCACCTACGGCATCGTCATGGATGTCAAGGTCTCGGCAAAGAAGGAACTTGACCGCACCGCGAAGGTCAATACGGGCGAGGCCAAGAAGCACGCCAAGCAGGTCGAAGAGGAATACAAGACCAAGATGGACGAGTTGCGCGAGCAGCTCACCGAGGCCTTGAGCAACATCCTGCTCGGCGAAAAGATTCCCCTGGACGTGGTCAATTCCGAGACGGGCGAGATCATCATTCCGGCCAACCGGAAGATCACCAAGACGCTGTTGCGCAAGCTGGCGGGCGTTTACGATCGGATCGAAATCGATCCGTCGCCAATCCGCAACAAGATCAACGAAATCATCGGCAGCTTCAAAAAGAAGTTCGACGACCTGCAAATGCAGCACGACGAAGAGATGGAGCGGGTCGAAGCCGGCGACGAAGTCGAAGCGGGCGTGATCAAATCCGTTCGCGTTTATATCGCCTCCAAGCGCAAGCTTTCGGTCGGTGACAAAATGGCCGGCCGCCACGGAAACAAAGGCGTCGTCGCCAAGATCGTCGCCGAAGAAGACATGCCGTTCCTCTCGGACGGAACGCCGGTGGACATCGTGTTGAATCCGCTGGGCGTGCCTTCGCGCATGAACGTCGGACAAGTGCTCGAGACCCACTTGGGCTGGGCCGCCAGCCTGCTGGGCATGCGATTCTCGACGCCGGTATTCGACGGCATCAAAGAAAAAGAAATCCGCGAGTATCTCAAACAGGCCAAGTTGCCGGAAAACGGGAAAACCCATCTCTTCGACGGGCGCACCGGCGAGCCATTCGACCAGGAGATCGTTGTCGGTTACATCTATATGATGAAACTGGGCCATTTGGTCGCCGACAAGATTCACGCCCGCGCCGTCGGGCCGTATTCGCTGGTCACGCAGCAGCCGTTGGGCGGCAAGGCCCAATACGGCGGTCAGCGGTTCGGCGAAATGGAAGTGTGGGCGCTCGAGGCCTATGGGGCCGCCTACACCTTGCAGGAATTGTTGACGGTGAAATCGGATGACGTGCAGGGTCGTACGCGCATCTATGAAAGCATTGTGAAAGGCGACAACTCGCTGGAGGCGGGCGTGCCCGAATCCTTCAACGTGCTCGTCAAGGAAATGCAGTCCCTCGGGCTGGACGTTAAAGTGGGTTATTCCAACCCCGCTGACCAGCCGGCCCAACCCGCGGCGGCGCTCACCGCCCTCAGCAGCTAACCCGGGAACACGACACAACCTCAGCTACCCCCGCTATGATAAGCACCAAAGAAACCACGCGCGAATTGTTGGGCCTGGACAAGGTCAACCTGGTCGAATACGTCGGCATTACGGTGGCCTCTCCGGAATCGATCCGTTCCTGGTCCAAGGGCGAAGTCAAGAACCCGGAAACGATCAATTACCGCACGTTCAAACCCGAGAAGGGCGGCCTCTTCTGCGAGCGCATTTTCGGCCCCGTCAAGGATTGGGAATGTTCTTGCGGCAAGTATAAACGCATCAAGCACCGCGGCGTGGTCTGTGACCGTTGCGGCGTCGAGGTGACGCTTTCGCGGGTCCGGCGCGAGCGCATGGGGCACATCGAGCTGGCGGTGCCCGTCTCCCACATCTGGTTCTTCAAGTGCATGCCTTCCCGCATCGGCCTGATGCTGGACATGACCGCCCGCAATCTCGAGCGCGTGATCTATTACGAGGATTACCTGGTGATCGACCCCGGCTCGACGCCGTTCAAGATCCACCAGTTGCTCAGCGAGTTGGAATATCGCGAGGCCAAGGAGACCTACGGGGCCACCGCGTTCGTCGCCAAGATGGGCGCCGAGGGCGTGCGGGCCGCGCTGGCCAACGTCGTCTTGCAGAAATCGGTCGAGCAGTTGCAGGTCGCGATGACCGAGACCAAGAGCAAGCAAATCCGCAAAAAGATCGCCAAGCGGATCAAGCTTTTCCAGGGCTTCCTCTCGTCCAAGAGCCGGCCCGAATGGATGATTCTGACCGTGTTGCCCGTGATCCCGCCCGACCTCCGGCCGCTGGTGCCGCTCGAAGGCGGACGGTTCGCGACTTCCGATCTCAACGACCTTTACCGGCGCGTCATCAATCGTAACAACCGATTGAAGAACTTGCTGCAGCTCAAGACCCCCGAGGTCATCATCCGCAATGAAAAGCGGATGCTCCAGGAAGCCGTGGACGCCTTGTTCGACAACGGCCGCCATGGCCGCGCCGTCACCGGCGCCGGCAACCGTCCGCTCAAATCCCTCAGCGACATGCTCAAGGGCAAGAGCGGCCGTTTCCGCCAGAATTTGCTCGGCAAACGCGTCGATTACTCCGGCCGTTCCGTCATCGTCATCGGCCCCGAATTGAAGCTGCATCAGTGCGGCTTGCCCAAGAAGATGGCGCTGGTGTTGTTCGAGCCATTCATCATCCGCCGGCTCAAGGAACTGGGCTACGTTCACACGGTCCGTTCGGCCAAGAAGATGATCGAACGGCAGTCGCCCGAAGTGTGGGATATTCTGGACGAGGTCACGAAGGGCCATTCGGTCCTCTTGAACCGCGCCCCGACGCTCCACCGTTTGTCCATTCAGGCGTTCGAGCCGGTGTTGATTGAAGGCGAAGCGATTCGTATTCATCCGCTGGTTTGCACCGCTTACAACGCGGATTTCGACGGCGATCAAATGGCCGTGCACGTTCCGCTCTCGGTGGAAGCCCAGATGGAGGCCCGCCTCCTGATGATGGCGACCGGCAATATTTTCAGCCCGTCCAGCGGCAAGCCGATCATGACCCCGACCCAGGACATCACCCTGGGATGCTATTATCTGACCGCCAAGCCGCGCGAGATGGGCGCCCAGACGGGCCACATCAAACTGTTCGGCTCCAAAAGTGAGGTCGTGTTCGCCCTCAACGACGGCGCCGTGAAGACGCACGACAAGATTCGCCTGGCCAACCCCGACTTCGGCCGCAAGACGGTTTACGGAGACGCGGACAAGAAGGTCATCGAAACCACCGTCGGGCGCGTCATTTTCAGCGAAGTTTGGCCCACCGAATTGGGCATGCCGAACAAAGTGATCGGGAAGTCGCAGATCGGCGAGTTGATCTGGCAGTGCTATAAGAACTGCGGTCACGAGAAAACCGTCACGACGCTTGATCGGCTCAAAGAACTCGGGTTCCAAGAGGCGACCCGCGCCGGCGTTTCGATCGGCATCGACGACATGATCATCCCGCGCGAGAAAACGCAGGAAATCGAGGCCGCGCAGAAGCAGATCGGCGAAGTCGAGAAACAATATCGCAAGGGCGTCATCACGCCGGGCGAACGCTACAACAAGGTGATCGACATCTGGACCCATTGCACGGACCAGATCGCGAACGTCATGTTGCGCACGTTGGAGCACAACCAGGGCAAGAAGGAATACAACCCGGTCTGGCTGATGGTGGACTCGGGCGCGCGCGGTAACCGCCAGCAGGTCCGCCAGTTGGCGGGCGTGCGCGGTTTGATGGCCAAGCCGTCCGGTGACATCATTGAAAAGCCGATTCTGGCCAATTTCCGTGAAGGTCTGACGGTGCTCGATTACTTCATTTCGACCCACGGCGCCCGCAAGGGTCTGGCCGACACGGCGCTTAAGACCGCCGATTCCGGTTACATGACGCGCAAGCTGGTGGACGTGGCGCAAGACGTGATCATCCGCGAAGGCGATTGCGGCACCACCAACGGCATTTGGGTGCAGTCGATTTTCGAGGGTGAAGACGAAGTCGTCAAACTCAGCGAGCGCATCCTCGGCCGCTACTCGTGCGATGACATTTCCGATCCCAACGATCCGAAGCACAAGCTCGTTCGGACGAATGAGGAAATCGACGAGGAGAAGTCGAAGCTCATCGAACGCTCGGGCGTCGAGCGCGTGCGCATCCGTTCGGTGCTGACGTGCGAGAGCACGCAGGGCATCTGCGTCGCCTGCTATGGCCGTAATCTGGCCACCGGCGGCCGCGTCAAACTCGGTGAAGCCGTCGGCATCATCGCCGCGCAATCAATCGGCGAGCCGGGCACGCAGTTGACAATGCGCACGTTCCACATCGGCGGCACGGCGTCGCAGGTGTTCAAGCAGCCGCAAATCAAGGCGAAATACGAGGGCGTGGTCCGCTACAACGAACTGCGCCTGGTCGCCCTCGAGGACGGCAACAGCATCGTCCTCAACAAAAACGGCTCGCTCTCGATCCTGGCCGAGGACGGCCGGGAATTGGAGACGCACAGCGTCGTCATCGGCGCGGTCATCTCCGTGGCCAACGGCGGGCGCGTGAAGAAGGGTGAGACCTTTGTGCAGTGGGATCCGTACAACGTCCCGATTCTCTCGGAGAAAGCCGGCCGCGTCCGCTTCCATGACATCATTGAAGGCGTGACGATGAAGCAGGAAGTCGATGAGACGACCGCCCAGGAGGCGATGGTCATCATCGAGCACAAGGAGGATTTGCACCCGCAAATCATCATTTCCGATCAAAAGGGCGAGCAGGTGGCCAACTACCCGATTCCCTCGGGCGCGCACATCGTGGTCGCCGAGGGCGACACCATCGTGGCCGGCACGCTGATGGCCAAGACGCCGCGCAAGACCTCCAAGACGAAGGACATCACGGGCGGTCTGCCGCGCGTGGCCGAGTTGTTCGAGGCGCGCCGGCCGAAGGACGCGGCGGAGATCTCGAAGATCGACGGCATCGTGGACTTTGGCCAGAGCGTGCGCGGAAAACGCTGCATTTTGATCAAGGACCCGCAGACCAGCTCGCAGGAGGAGCACCTGATCCCGATCGGCAAGCACGTCATCGTGTTCAAGGGCGACTTTGTGAAGAAAGGTCAACAGTTGACCGAGGGGCCGGTCGTGCCGCACGAGATCCTGGACGTCTGCGGGCCGCAGGAACTGCAGGAACATCTGGTCAATGAAGTGCAGGAGGTTTATCGCCTCCAGGGCGTGACGATCAACGACAAGCACATCGAGATCATTGTGCGGCAAATGCTGCGCAAAGTGCGCATCACCGAGCCGGGCGACACGTCGTTCCTCTGGGGCGAACAGATTGACAAGATCGCGTTCGAGGCCGAGAACCAGCGCGTGGACAAAATGGGCGGCAAGCCCGCCGAGGCGCAGCCGGTGCTGCTGGGCATCACCAAGGCGTCGCTGGAGACCGAGAGCTTCCTGAGCGCCGCGTCGTTCCAGGACACGACCCGCGTGCTGACCGAGGCCGCCACGATGGGCAAGGTGGACAGCCTGCGCGGCTTCAAGGAAAACGTCATCATGGGCCACATCATTCCGGCCGGCACGGGCTACGAGCATCATCGCAAGGTGCAATTGCAGCCGCTGGTCGAAGAACTGCCCGTGGAAGAGCCGAATCCGCTCATCGATGAGCCGCTGGCGGGCTAGGCGCCGCCGGAGAAAACACAAGACAACAAATTTTTTTGAAATACTTGTTGCAACCAAGAATCAGTTTGCTAATCTCCGCACTCCGTTTTGCCGAAAAATGGGCGTGGAAATTACGCAGCGAAAACGGTTAGAACTGGATTGCTGAATGCCGACAATTAATCAACTCGTCCGAAAAGGACGAAACAAGTTAAAGTACAAGTCCAAGTCTCCGGCCTTGGAGCGCGCGCCGTTCCGGCGGGGCGTCTGCATCCAGGTGATGACGCGCACGCCTAAGAAGCCCAACTCCGCGATGCGCAAAGTCGCGAAGGTACGCCTGACGAATGGGTTTGAGGTCATCGCGTACATCCCGGACGAAGGGCACAATTTGCAGGAACATTCGATCGTCCTGGTTCGGGGCGGCCGCGTGAAGGACTTGCCAGGCGTCCGGTATCATATCGTCCGCGGCACGCTCGACGCCGCCGGGGTCGAGAAACGCCGGGTCAGCCGGTCCAAATACGGCGTCAAACGCCCGAAAGCGGCCAAGACGGCCGCCGCAGCCCCAGCCAAGTAATTTTATGTCCCGACGACGTCAAGCAAGCAAGCGTCCGCTTCAGGTGGACCCGAAATTCAGCAGCACGCTGGTTTCGCGGTTGGTCAACGTGGTGATGGAATCCGGCAAGAAGAGCACGGCGCAGCGGATCGTCTATGGCGCGTTCGATCAGATCGCGTCCAAGAACCCGGCGGGGAACCCGCTCGAGATTCTGCAACGCGCGGTGGACAACGCCAAGCCGAGGCTGGAAGTCAAGGCGCGCCGGGTGGGCGGAGCCACCTACCAGGTTCCGATGGAAGTCACCTCGGACCGTCAATTTTCGCTGGCGTTGCGCTGGCTGGTCGATTTTGCGGACGCGCGCAAAGGGATTAATATGAAGGACGCCTTGGCGGCGGAAATCCTGGAAGCCTACCAGGGCCAAGGCAACGCGATTCGCAAGCGAGACGAAGTGCATAAGATGGCCCAGGCCAATAAAGCATTCGCGCATTTTCGCTGGTAGATTTAGCAGCCCGTTTGAGGCGCCCCGATCGCAGTTGTAACCGGGGCGTTTTTATTATTTGAAATTCAGATGCAAGCCGTAATCGACAAACCGAAATCAGTGGACTCGCCGAGCCGGTCCTACACGATGGCGCGCACGCGCAACATCGGCATCGCCGCGCATATTGACGCCGGCAAGACGACCACGACCGAGCGGATCCTTTTCTACACCGGCCTCATCCATAAGATGGGCGACGTCGATGACGGCAATACGGTGACCGATTGGATGGAGCAGGAGCGCGAGCGTGGCATCACGATCACCTCGGCGGCGACGACCTGCTATTGGACCCAGAAGGAAGACGGCACCTACAAGGCGTTCGTCGGGATTCCGCATCGGATCAACATTATTGACACGCCCGGTCACGTCGATTTCACCGCGGAAGTGGAACGCTCCATGCGCGTGCTGGATGGCGCGGTCGCGGTATTTTGCGGCGTCGCCGGCGTGCAGCCCCAGTCGGAGACCGTTTGGCGCCAGGCGACCAAGTACAAGGTCCCCCGCATCGCGTTCGTCAACAAGATGGACCGCATCGGCGCGAATTTCGACAACGCCGTCAGCGAAATGCGCAAGAAGCTGGGCGCTTACGCGTATCCCATTTTTCTACCCATCGGCAAGGAAGACTATTTCACCGGCGTCATTGATCTGGTGAATCAGAAGGCCATTATTTATGACGCGACCGACGAGGTTGGTCTCAAATACACGGTCACCGAAATTCCGGACGAGCACAAAGAGCGGGCAAAGCAAGGCCTGGAAGAATTGATCGACGCGGTGTCGAACAAGGATGATTTGATCGCTGAATTGGTGATCAATAACACGCCGGTTGAGATTCCCGTGCTGAAGGCGGCGATTCGTCGCTTGACCTGCAAGATCGAGTTGGTGCCGGTGTTGTGCGGTTCCGCCTTCAAAAAGCGCGGCGTGCAGCCGTTGGTTGACGCCGTGGTGGATTATCTGCCGTCGCCTCTCGACGTGCCGCCGGCGGTCGGTCACGAACCGGGCAACCTGGAGCAGGAAGTCGAAGTTCCCTCCGACGACAACGCGAAATTCTGCTCGCTGGCGTTCAAGCTTTGGACTGATCCGTTTGTCGGCAAGCTGATTTTCTTCCGCGTCTATAGCGGGCAGCTCAAGAAGGGCGACATCATTTACAATCCGCGCACTCGCAAACGCGACCGCGTTAGCCGGGTGTTGATGATTCAGGCGGACAAGCGTATCGACGTGGACACCACGTTCGCGGGCGACATCGCCGCGCTGGTGGGACTCAAGAACATCACGACGGGCGATACGCTTTGCAACGAAGAATTTGACGTGATGCTCGAACCGCCGACGTTTCCGGACCCCGTCATTTCGATGGCGGTCGAACCGAAGACGCGGGCGGATCGCGAAAAGATGGGCGAAGGTTTGCAACGCCTGGCGGAAGAAGATCCGACGTTCCGTTGCTTCAACAACGAAGAGACGGGTCAGTTGATTATCGCCGGCATGGGCGAGTTGCACCTGGAAATCATCCGCGACCGGTTGTTCCGAGAATTCAAAGTCGAAGCCAACGCGGGCGCGCCGCAGATCGCTTATCGCGAGACGGTTACCCGCTCGTCGGAAGGCGAAGGCAAGTTTATCCGTCAATCGGGCGGCCGTGGTCAATACGGGCACGCTTGCGTCACACTCGAACCGAATGAGCGGGGCAAGGGCGTGGAGATCGAGAACAAGATCGTCGGTGGGACCATTCCGAAGGAATATATCCCGGCGGTTATTGACGGCATCGAAGAAGCCGTCGCGGGCGGCGTGCTGGCGGGTTACCCGATGGTGGACCTAAAGGTCGCGGTCACGGATGGTTCGTTCCACGAAGTCGATTCGAGTGAATTGGCGTTCAAGATGGCCGGTATTTTCGCGTTGAAGGACGCGGTCAAGAAGGCGAATCCAATTTTGCTCGAGCCGATTATGAAGGTCGAGTGCACGACGCCGGATGAATACCAGGGCGATTTGCTGGGTGACTTGAACCGCCGCCGCGGCAAGATTCAAAGCATCGAAGCCAAGACGAATCTGACGAGCCTTTACGCGGAAGTGCCGCTGGCCGAAATGTTCGGCTACTCGACGGCGATCCGTTCGCTGTCGAAAGGACGCGCCTCTTATTCGATGGAACCCTTGCGGTTCGATCCGGTGCCGTCGAGTATTTTGGCGACCATCATGGACACCGTGAAGGACAAGCCGGCTCCGCGCACGTAAGCAAACCCATTTACCGCTCATCCTATGGCTGGACAACGCATTCGAATTCGACTCAAGTCGTATGACCACCGGGTCATCGATCAATCGGCCCACGACATCGTGGAGACCGTTAAACGCACGGGCGCCCGCGTGGCGGGGCCGATCCCACTGCCAACCCGCATTGAGCGGTTTACGGTTTTGCGCTCGCCGCATTCCGACAAGAAATCGCACGAGACTTTTGAGCAGCGCACTCATAAGCGTCTGCTGGACATCATTGATCCGACGGCCAAAACGGTTGACGAACTGAAGAAGTTGAACCTGCCGGCGGGAGTGGACATCACCATTAAGATTTAAGTTTATGCTCGGCTTGCTAGGTAAAAAAATCGGAGAGACCCGCGTTTACGACGCGCAGGGGAATGCTGTCCACGTCACCGTGGTCCTGGCCGGCCCGAATCGCGTGATCCAATGCAAAACGGTGGAGACGGACGGCTACAAAGCGGTTCAGCTGGGGTTTCTGGATCAAAAGGAACAACGGCTCTCCAAGGCGTTGAACGGTCACTTGAAGAAATTCAAGACCTCGGCGGTCAAGCGGATTCGTGAGTTTCGCGATTTCCCGCTGGCGGTCAAGCCGGGTGATTCCGTGGGCGTGGACGTTTTCGAAGTCGGGGACATGGTCGATGCGATTGGCGTCACCAAGGGTCGCGGGTTCGAGGGCGTGGTCAAACGGCACGGTTTCCGGGGCGGTGATATGACGCACGGCGCCAAAGGCTGGCATCGTCGTTCCGGCGCCATCGGCCAGCGCTTGTTTCCCGGCACGGTCATGCGCGGTCACCGGATGCCCGGTCACATGGGCCAAGTCCAGCGGACGGTTCAGAATTTGAAGGTCATTCAGGTACGCCAGGCGGAAAACATCCTGTTGATTCAGGGCGGATTACCCGGCGCGGAAGGTGACTACGTGGTGATTCGCGAGTCGAAGAAATATCCCAAGAAGCCCGCCGAAGCCAAGAAGTAACCGACATGAAGCTCACTGTTAAAGATACCCAGGGAAAATCCCTGAACGAACTTGAGGTCAAGTTCTCGCTGATCGAGGACGGCCGGGGCACGCAGGCGGTGCATGACGTGATCGTGGCGTACAACGCCAATCAGCGTAGCGGAACCGCCTGCACAAAAACCGCGGGCGACGTGAACGGCACCAACCGCAAGCCGTGGCGCCAAAAAGGTACTGGCCGCGCTCGCGCCGGCTCGTTCGCTTCCCCGCTCTGGCGTGGTGGTGGCGTCGTGTTCGGCCCGAAACCGCGTGATTTCGGCCGCCAAATTCCCCAAGCCACCCGGGCGCTTGCCTTTCGCAAGGCGTTGAGCGAGCGGATGAAGGCCGGTGACGTGATCGTCGTGGACGATTTGAAGCTCGGTTCGGCCAAGACGAAGGAAATCAAGCAAGTGCTGGCCGCGCTGCAACTGGACGGAACGACGCTGTTGGTGGTTCCTGGAGTGGATAAGAACCTCGGCCTTGCCACCCGCAATCTGGCTAAAACCGAAGTGACGACCGGAACAGAATTGAACACCTATCAGGTGCTCCGTTTCGACAAGCTGGTCTTCACCCGCGGCGGTCTGGAACAAGTGGAACAACGATTGGCCTGATTGACATGAATTCTTTCGAGATCATCAAGACCGTGCGCGTGACCGAAAAGGGCACCACGCAGGCGGACAAATTTAATAAGTACACCGTCGTGGCTGACCGCCGGGCCAACAAGATCCAAATCCGCCAGGCGGTGCAGGAACTTTTCAAGGTTAAGGTGCTGGCGGTGAATACCTTGAACGTGCGAGGCAAATTCCGTCGCCAACGGACCGCGCAGGCCGGCCAGGCGCCTGATTGGAAGAAGGCCATCGTGACGCTCAAGAAGGGCGACAAAATAGTGCTCACCTAAGCTACGGATTTATGCCAGTCAAGATTTTCAGACCTCTCACGCCCTCGACGCGCTACATTACGATCGCGTCGTTCGACGAGTTGACCAAGAGCAAACCGGAGAAGAAGCTGGTTCAGATCCGGAAGAAAACCGGTGGACGCAATTGCTACGGCCGGGTGACCAGCCGCGGGATTGGCCAGGGTCACAAGCAAAAGATTCGCTTGGTTGATTTCCGGCGCAACCGCCACGGCATCGAGGCCAAAGTGGTGGCGATCGAGTACGATCCCATTCGCACGGCGCGGCTGGCGTTGCTGGAGTACAAAGACGGGGAACGGCGTTACATCATCGCGCCGGCGGGGCTGCAAGTCGGCGCCAAATTGCTGAGCGGTCCGACGGCGCCGCCGGATTTGGGCAATTGCCTGCCGTTGAAATCGATTCCGGTCGGGCTGGCCATTCACAATATTGAGCTTTCGGTTGGTCATGGTGGCCAGATGGTTCGCACTGCCGGCGGCGCGGCGACCTTGATGTCACGCGACGAGGGTTATGCGCAGATTCGACTGCCCTCCGGCGAAATCCGCCGGGTAAACGAGAATTGCAGCGCGGTGATTGGCCAGGTGGGCAACGCCGAGCACGAAAACGTGGTTTTGGGCAAGGCGGGGCGCGCCCGGCATCGGGGCATTCGTCCCCTCAGCCGCGGCGTCGCGAAGAATCCGGTGGACCATCCGATGGGTGGCGGCGCCGGCAAGACTTCAGGCGGTGGTCACCCGGTTACGCCTTGGGGCGTCCCCACCAAGGGCAAGAAGACCCGGCGGAAGTTCAAAGACTCGAACCGATTTATCGTCGTGCGCCGCGACGGTCGGCCGATGAAGCAGAAATAAGTTTATGGGACGTTCGATCAAAAAAGGTCCATTCATCGAGGCAAGCTTGCTCGATAAGATCGTGAAGTTGAATACTTCCGGCTCCAAGAAGCCGATCAAAACCTGGTCGCGGCGCTCGATGATCACGCCAGACTTTGTGGGGCACACATTCAACGTGCATAACGGAAAAGTGTTTCACCCGGTATTCGTCACCGAGAATATGGTCGGCCACCGCCTGGGCGAGTTTGCCTTGACCCGAATTTTCAAGAAACACGGCGCGCACACGGCCAAAGCGGAAGCCAAGTAGTCCTATGGAAGTTCAAGCTATCACCAAGAATATCCGCATGTCGGCCCAGAAGATGCGCGAAGTCGTTCGCCAGATTCAGGGTTTGAACGCGGTCCACGCCGCGGCGGTCCTGGCGGTCGTGCCGCGGAAGTCGGCGCGCTTCGTCGCGAAGACTTTGCAGTCCGCCATCGCGAACGCCGAGAACAACAACAATCTGAAACCGGAAAACCTGCGGATCAAACTGGCGGTGGCCGGGACCGCGACGAGCCTCAAGCGCTTCACGCCGAAGGCGCGCGGTTCGGCCGGTCCGATCATCAAGCGGACCTGCCACGTCAAAATCGTTTTGTCGGACGAGTAAATCCTATGGGACAAAAAACCAATCCAATTGGCCTGCGCATCGCCGTCAACCATGACTGGCGTTCGAAGTGGTACGCCGAGAAAAAGGACTTTGGCAAGTTGCTCTCCGAGGATCGCAAGATTCGGGACATCCTGAAGCATAAGCTGGAATCCGCCTCGGTGCCGAAAATTCAGATCGAGCGCGCGGCGACCCGCTGCCGCATCACGATCTTCACCGCCCGACCGGGCGTCGTCATCGGCCGCAAGGGCGCCGAAATCGACAAGCTCAAGGAAGAGTTGAGCCGGATGACGGGTAAAGAGATTTACGTCGATATCCAGGAGATCAAAACGCCGGAGCTGGACGCGCAATTGGTGGCGGAGAATGTCGCGCTGCAACTCGAGCGCCGCATCTCGTTCCGCCGGGCGATGAAGAAGGCCGTGCAGACGGCGATGGATTTTGGCGCGGACGGAATCAAGATCCGGTGCGCCGGGCGTTTGGGCGGGGCGGAATTGGCCCGCGTTGAGACCTATCATGAAGGCCGCGTGCCTTTGCACACGCTGCGCGCCAACATTGATTACGGCTTTGCCGAAGCGAACACCGTTTACGGCAAGCTCGGGATCAAGTGCTGGATCTGCAAAGGTGAGACCAAGACGCAAAAGGGCGCCCCGGTGGCGACCCCGCCGGCGCCGGTCGCGGCCAATTAAGGCCCGCAAGTTAGTCTGAGGATTTTGTTATGGCCATGATGCCCGCAAGAGTGAAGTACCGCAAAATGCAGCGGGGAAGCCGTACTGGGATCGCATCCCGGGGGGCGACCGTCGCGTTTGGCGAGTATGGATTGCAGTCCCTGGAACGCTGCTGGTTGGATACCAAGCAGATCGAGGCCGCTCGTGTCGCGATTACCCGCTTTATGAAGCGCCGCGGCAAGGTTTGGATTCGAATCTTTCCAGATAAATCGTTTACGAAAAAGCCGCTCGAAGTGCGAATGGGTACCGGTAAAGGCGGCGTCGAGTCGTGGGTCGCCGTCATCCGTCCGGCCAACGTGCTTTTCGAGGTGGATGGCGTGACCGAAGCCGTCGCTCGTGAGTCGATGCGGCTGGCGGCGTCCAAGTTGCCGATCCGCACCAAATTTATTTCCCGTCACCGTATCGGCGCCGCCGGTTGATTATCGCCATGAAAATGTCCGAACTTAAAGATATGACGCTGACCGAATTGTCGGCCAAAGGCCGCGATCTTCGGCAGGAAATATTTAACCTGCGCCTGCAACAGGCCAGCAGCCAATTGGAAAAGCCGGCCCGTTTGCGCACCCTGCGCCGGGACATCGCGCGTCTGGAAACGCGCGTCTCTCAACTCCGCCGCAAGGCCGCTTGATTACTATGTCCGACACTAATTCCGACACTACTTTGGTTCGTGGCCATCGCAAAGAGCGACTGGGCGAAGTCGTCTCTCACGGGATGACGAAAACAATCGTCGTCCGCGTCGAACGGCGTTTCCGGCACGCGCAATTTAAGAAAGTGGTGACCGCTTACCACAAATTCTACGCCCACGACGAGAAGAGCGAAGCCAAGACCGGCGACCGCGTGCGCATCGTCGAGACCCGCCCGATCTCCAAATTGAAACGGTGGCGTTTGGTGGAGGTGGTCGCCCGTGATTCGGACGACGCCAAGGTGACCGCTTAGAGGGACTACTGCTATGTTACAGATTCGTTCAATTTTAGAAGTTGCCGACAACACCGGGGCGAAGCGAGCGGCCGCCATCGGAGTCATCGGTCGCAATCAACGCTACGCCGGGATTGGCGACGTGATCAAAGCCCACATCAAAGAGGCCGCTCCGGACGGGACGGTCAAAAAGGGTGACGTCGTGGACGCCGTGATCGTCCGCACCGTGAAGGCCATTCGCCGGAATGATGGCTCGTATCTCCGCTTTGACTCGAACGCGATTGTCATCATTGACAAAGAGCGAAACCCGCGTGGCACCCGTATCTTCGGCCCCGTGGCGCGTGAACTGCGGGACAAGAAGTTCATGAAGATTATTTCACTGGCCCCGGAGGTCATCTAATTTTATGCCGAAAGCTCACGTTAAGAAAGGCGACGAAGTCGTGGTGCTCTCAGGCACCGAGCGCGGTCGGCGCGGCAAGATTATCTCGGTTTCGACCAAGCGGCAGCGCGTGATCGTCGAGGGCCTCAAGATGATCAAGAAACACACCCGAAAGAGCCAGGAACATCCGCAGGGCGCGATCGTTGAACGCGAAGGCACCTTGCATATTTCGAAGGTCATGCTGGCCGCCACCTATGACGCCCGCGCGGCTCGCCGTGGCGCCGCGGCAACCTCTGCCTCGTAGCACTTGTCATGAAAGCCCGACTTTATCAAAAGTACGTCAGTGAAGTTCGCCCGGCCCTGATGGCCAAGCGGAACTATAAGAATCTGCACCAGGTCCCGCGCATCGAAAAGATCGTGATCAACATGGGCGTCAGCGCCTCGTTGGAAAAGGGCGCGGTGGATGACGCGCTGAAAGACCTGAGCATGATCACCGGGCGCAAGCCGGTCATCAATAAGTCGCGCAAGAGCGTCGCGAATTTCAAGCTCCGCCAGGGGCAGGCGATTGGCTGCCACGTCATCCTGCGGCGCGACGTGATGTATGAGTTTTTCGACCGGTTGGTCGCGGCGGCGCTGCCGCGTATTCGCGATTTTCGCGGCGTGTCGGGGCGTTGCTTTGACGGCCGCGGCAATTACTCGATGGGAATCACCGAGCAGACGATTTTCCCGGAAATTGACTTGGACAAGATCAAGCGGACGCAAGGCATGGATGTGACGATCGTAACCAGCGCCGAAAACGACGGCGAGGCGCATGACTTGCTGAAATTAATGGGCATGCCGTTTGCCGAAGGACGATAATTATATGGCTAAAGTTGCATGGATCGAGCGGAACAAGAAGAAGGCCGCGGTGGTGAAGAAATTCGCCGCGTTGCGGGCCGAGTTGAAGGCCAAGGGCGCCTACACCGAGTTGTCCAAGTTGCCTCGCAACGCGAGTCCGACCCGTCTGGTCAACCGTTGCCAGATCACCGGTCGCCGGCGTGGTTATCTCCGCAAGTTCGCCTGTTCCCGTTTGACATTCCGGGAAGCGGCGCTGAACGGCCTGATTCCGGGTATCACGAAAGCCAGTTGGTAAGCCTATGACCGATTCCATTTCCGATTTACTTACGCGCATCCGCAACGCGAACCAGGCATTGCTGCCGCAGGTTGAGATTGCCCACTCCAAGATGAAGGAGAGCATCGCGCGCATCCTTAAGAAAGAGGGCTACATCGCCGAATGCACCGTGGACGGCAAGGTGGCCAAGACGCTCAAGCTCAAGCTCAAGTACCAGGGACGCAAAGGCGTCATCGAGGGCCTGCGCCGCGTCAGCAGCCCCGGATTGCGCCGCTATGTGGGAGCGACGGAGATTCCCCGCGTGCTCGGCGGCCTCGGCGTCTCGATCATCTCGACGCCGCGAGGAATCATGACGGGGGTCGATGCCCGCAAACAAAACCTCGGCGGTGAATTGATTTGTTACGTTTGGTAAGGATTCAGATTTTATGTCAAGAATAGGAAGAATGCCGGTGCCGGTGCCGCCCAAGGTCAAGGTGGCGGTTCAAGGCCGCAAGGTTTCCATCGAGGGCCCCAAGGGCAAGCTGGACATGGATTTGCCGAAGCGAACGGACGCCCAGTTCGCGGATGGTCAGATTGTCGTCACCCGGAAAGGGGACGACGCGGAGGCCAAGGCGTTGCACGGGTTGACCCGGGCCCTGTTGAATAACATGGTTAAAGGCGTTAACGACGGATTTTCCAAGAAACTGGAGATTCAAGGCGTTGGATTCAAAGCGGCGGTGCAGGGGAACAAGCTGAACTTGACCCTCGGCTACTCCCACCCGATCGCCTATCCCATCCCCGCGCAGATTAAAGTGACCGTTGAGGAAAACACCAAGTTGACCATCGAAGGGCCCAGCAAGCAGGTGGTCGGGCAGGTGGCCTCGGAAATCCGGGCCTATTATCCGCCCGAGCCGTATAAGGGCAAAGGTGTTCGGTATTCGGATGAGAAAGTCATCCGGAAAGAGGGCAAGACCGTCCAATAATTGGCGGCAGTGCTCGAAATGTTGGTTGGCCAAGCGCAGACATGAGAACCGAGAAGAAATTAAAGCTGTTGGACGCCCGTCGTTGGCGGATTCGCAAAAAAGTGGTCGGCACCCCGGCCCGTCCGCGGATGAGCGTCCGTTTCAGCGGCAAGAACATTTACGTCCAGTTCATTGACGACGTCGCCGGGCAAACGCTCGCGTCGGCCTCGACGCGGGACAAGTCGATCCCCGATCGGCAAAAGCTGCGGGCGAATGTCTCGAGCGCGCGGCAAATCGGCTTGCTGGCCGGACAGGCGGCCCGGAGCAAAAATATCGAGTCGGTCGTGTTCGACCGCAGTGGCGCCCGTTACCACGGCAAAGTCAAAGCGTTGGCGGATGCCGCGCGTGAAGCCGGTCTGAAATTTTAACTACTCAGGAGATCCATCGTGGCTGAAAAAACAAAAACTACTTCCGCTCCCGGGCGGGGACCGGGCCGCAATATGCGGCGTAACCGGTCGTCTTCCGATACGCCCGAGTTGAACGCCGACGGCAAACCGGCGAACGAATTGTCCGAGAAGGTCGTGTACATCAATCGTTCCGCCAAGGTGGTCAAGGGCGGCCGGCGGTTCAGCTTTAGCGCGCTCGTCGTCGTCGGGGACAAATCGGGACGCGTGGGCATCGGGTTGGGCAAAGCGGGCGAAGTGGCGGACGCCATCCGCAAGGGCGGGGAAGTGGCCAAGCAAAACATGGTGCGCGTCTCGCTCCGCGACTCAACGATTCCGCACGAAGTACTTTCGACTTTTGACGGCGCCCGCGTGCTGCTGCGGCCAGCGTCGCCTGGAACGGGGATTATCGCCGGCAAGACCGTGCGTTCGGTGGTGGAATCCGCCGGCGTTCGGGATGTGCTGAGCAAATCGCTCGGCTCGAAGAACGCCGCGAACGTCGCGAAAGCGACTTTGGCCGCGCTCCAACAATTGCGGCTGCGCGCGGACATTTACGCCAGTCGCGGCCTGACCGTGCGTTCCGAAAAAGCGCCGGCCGTGTTGACCGCCTGAACTTGCTGAATTTATGCGCTTACACAATCTCCAACCTCGGCCCGGTGCCAAGCATCGGCGCAAACGTCTAGGCCAAGGCGAATCCTCCGGTCACGGCAAAACCAGCGGTCGCGGTGGCAAGGGCCAGTCCGCCCGTTCGGGCAGTTCCATTCGCCCCGGTTTCGAAGGCGGCCAGATGCCGCTAATCCGCCGCATCCCCAAACGCGGTTTCAATAACGCCCGGCATACGATTGAGTACATCCCGGTGAATCTCGAGAGCTTGAATCATTTTGATGACGGCGCCCGGATTGATGAGGCGGCGCTGCGTTCCGCCGGCATCGCGAACGGTCACGGGGCCGGAATCAAGATTCTCGGCGACGGAGAGTTTTCGAAGAAGCTCACGATCGTTGCTCACGCTTTCAGCGCGTCGGCCCGGGCGAAGATCGAAAAGCTCGGCGGCGTGTGCGAACTCGTCCAAAAGGTTAAACCTGCGGCCGCCGCCAAGTAGAGTTTCCTCTCGGTTACCGTCGCATGTTCTCCAATATTTTCAATACGTTCGCCAACTGCTTCAAGATTCCGGAGCTGAAGTCTCGAATCTTCTTCACCTTGATGGTGTTGCTGGTTTGCCGGTTGGTGGCGACCATTCCCATTCCGGGGTTGGATGGTCACGCGCTGACCGCCTTCTTCGACGCGAACTCGAAGCAGCAGGGTGGCTCGCTGGTTGGCATGTGGAGTATGTTCACCGGTGGCGCGTTGCAGCGTTGCGCGATTGGCGCGTTGGGGATCATGCCTTACATCAGCGCCACGATTATTATTCAGTTGTTGAGCGCGGTGGTGCCTAGCCTGAGCAAAATGGTTCGCGAAGAAGGCGGCCGGGCGAAGGTGATTCAATACGGGCGCTATTTGACCGTTCTGCTCTGCCTCGGGCAGGGGTACGTGATGGCGTTGGGTTGGGAACATCCGGATCGGGTGTTCCACGATGACCAATTCTTTTCGAAGTATGGCCGGTTGGTGCTCACCGACAGTTTGTGGTGGTATGAGATTCAGACGGTGCTGATGCTCACCACCGGAACGCTGTTGCTGATGTGGTTGGGTGAGCAGATCACCGACCGCGGCATCGGCAACGGGGTCTCGCTGATCATCACGATTGGAATTCTTTCCCGCATGCCGGTCGCGCTCCATGCGATCAAAGATATGTTTTTCCCGCCGGAAGGCTCGGAATCGCATTTCAACATCTTGAACGCCTTTGCGCTGGTCGCGTTGCTGGGTGGCGTCGTGGCCGGCGTGGTGGCCGTGACTCAGGCGCAACGCAAGATTCCAGTGCAGTACGCGCAGCGGGCCGTCGGCCGGAAGGTTTATTCGGGCGGCAGTTCCTTTATGCCGTTACGGGTCAATTACGCGGGCGTGATGCCGATCATTTTCGCGCAGGCGATTTTGATGTTTCCGCAACGCATTTTCCTGGTGCTCGGTCAGACTTACGGGTTGCCGTTCCTGAAGACCATTTCAGATTACCTTTTGGAGGGCGCGGCCCTCTACATGTTGATTTACGGCGCGATGATTTTGTTCTTCTCGTATTTCTGGGTCGCGACGCAATTCAACGAGTTGCAGATCTCCGACGACCTGAAGAAATACGGCGGATATATCCCGGGCGTTCGGCCAGGGCAGGCGACCAGTGACTTTCTGCATCGGACGATGAGCCGGATCACCTTGGCGGGGGCGATCTTCCTGACGATCATCGCGGTGATCCCGACGATCATGACGCGGGAGCTTAAGATTGATTACAACGTCGCCCAGTTTTTTGGCGGCACGAGCATGTTGATTACGGTCGGCGTCTTGCTCGACACGATGCGCCAGATGGAATCGCATCTGCTGATGCGGCATTACGACGGGTTCCTGAAAAAAGGCCGCCTCAAGGGCCGCTTTTAGCATCGCCGCGGACGCTTCGTTCCGGGGATTACCGGTCCAAGCTTGATTCGGACGGAAAGGCGATCGCGGCCGCTCCGCGACGAACCGTGAGTTAGAAATGATTGTAAAAAGCCAGCGCGAGTTGGACGCCATGCGGGCGGCGGGCAGAGTGGCTGGCGCGGTGTTGGATGATGTGGCGGCGTTTATCGTGCCGGGCATCGCCACGCGTGAGATTGATAATTTTGCGGCTGGCCGCATCAAGCATTACGGCGCGAAGAGCGCGTTTTTGGGCTATCGGAAGTATCCGTGCCAGATTTGCATCTCGGTGAACGAGCAAGTTGTGCATGGGCTGGCCGGAGACCGGCGGGTGCAGTTCGGTGACATCGTGAGTTTGGACGTCGGAGTCGTTTATGACGGCTTCATCGGTGACACGGCGCGGACCGTGCCGGTGGGCGGGTGCGACCCGCTGGCCCAGAAACTTATGGACGTGACCGAGCGGGCATTGTATGAAGGTATTGCCCAGGCTGTCCTCGGCAACCGCGTGGTCGATATTTCGCGGGCCGTTCAGAATTGCGTCGAGAGCAATGGATTCAGCGTGGTGCGCGAATTTGTCGGCCACGGCGTCGGGCGCTCGGTGCATGAAGAGCCGCAAGTGCCGAATTACGTCGATGGCAAGTCGTCGCCTAAGCTGGCCTTGGGCATGACGATAGCGATTGAGCCGATGGTTAACGCCGGCGTCGCGGCGGTGGATATTTTGCGGGACGGCTGGACCGTCGTAACGCGGGACGGGATGCCGTCCGCGCATTTTGAACATACAGTATTAATAACCGAGTCCGAACCTGAGATTTTGACGTGCCTCGAGAAGATGCCATCCAGGTTGAAGGAACGGTGATTGAGATTTTGAAGAGCACGGTGTTCCGTGTTGAGTTGCCGAATCGGCATCGGATTTTGGCCCATGTAACGGGCAAGATGCGGTTGGGATTCGTCCGGTTGGAACTGGGCGCCCGGGTAACCGTAGAGATGTCGCCTTACGATTTATCGAAAGGCTGGATAACGAATAGACAAGCAGAGATTTGATTATGAAAGTTCGCGCTTCAGTTAAAAAACTTTGCGAGCACTGCAAGATTGTGCGGCGCAAAGGCGTTATACGCGTCATTTGTTCCAATGCGCGGCATAAGCAACGGCAGGGTTAACCTAAGAATTATTTTATGGCACGCATTCTCGGAGTGGACATTCCCGGCGAAAAGCGAATCGACATCGCTTTGCGCTACATTTACGGCATCGGGCCGGTCAATGCCAAAGTGATCCTGGCCAAGGCACAGATCGATCCCGCGATCCGGGCGAAGAGCCTGGACGAACAGCAACTGTCCCAGATCGCGCACGCGATCCAGGAAGGCAAATATGTGATTGAAGGCGATCTCCGTCGTGAGCTCGGCTTGAATCTCAAGCGGCTGCAGTCGATCAAGTGCTACCGCGGCGTCCGCCATCTGCGCGGCCTGCCCGTGCGCGGTCAACGTACTTCCACCAACGCCCGCACTCGCAAGGGTCCGCGCAAGACGGTCGGCGTGCAACGCAACCCCAACGCCAAGACCGGGATTCATTGATTTCCTATATGTCAGAAGATACCAAGTCCAAGAAGCCCGAGCAGAAGAAGGAAGCCAAACCGGCCGCGGCCGCCGCGGGTGGAGAGGCTCCTGCCGCCGCGCCCGCCGGAGGCGATGCCAAGCCCGCGAAAGGTTCCAAGAAGCCCCTTGGTGGCGCGCCTGCTCCGGGTGCTGATCCCGCCGCCGCCAAAGCTCCGGAAGTCCCGACCGCTGGCGCCGCGGCGCC
Organism: uncultured Verrucomicrobiota bacterium; assembly: GCA_964522665.1. Lineage (GTDB taxonomy): Bacteria > Verrucomicrobiota > Verrucomicrobiia > Limisphaerales > CAZFVY01 > CAZFVY01. Next base: position 22,152 of record CAZFVY010000005.1, read on the forward strand.
CACCGTGGCGGAACTGTTGGGCGAAGACGCGAATCTTAAGAAGGTCATCAAGGCCAAAGGCGCGAAGAATATCACCAGCGGAATCGCCAATATTCTGGCCACGTTCAACAACACGCAAGTTACGATCACCGACATGCAGGGTAATCTCTTGGGTTGGTCGAGCGCCGGTCGAGTTGGTTTCAAAGGCTCCCGCAAGAGCACCGCGTTTGCCGCTCAACAAGTGGCGCAGGACGCCGCGCGGCAGGCGATGTCTCACGGCATGAAGGATATTGAAGTTCGCGTGAAGGGTCCTGGCTCCGGTCGTGAATCCGCGATTCGCGCGCTCCAAGCCATCGGGCTTGAGATTACGACGATCAAGGATGTGACGCCTATTCCCCATAACGGCTGCCGTCCGCGCAAGAAACGCCGCGTGTAATCGGCCGCATTCCGTCAATTGATAATCCGAATTTAATCATTTCCTATGGCTCGTTATACTGGTCCCCGCGTTCGCATCAGCCGTCGTTTCGGTTTGCCCATTTTTGGGCCGTCGAAATACCTCGAACGGAAAAACTATGGTCCTGGCGTTCATGGGCCGAAGTCCCGCCGCAAGACGACCGACTACGGTCTCGGTCTGATCGAGAAGCAGAAGCTCCGGTATTACTACGGTCTGATGGAACGCCAGTTCCGCGCCGTGTACGAGAAGGCCTTGAGCCGCCGCGGCGTCACGGGCGAGACCATGTTGCAGATTCTCGAAACCCGTCTGGATAGCATCGTTTATCACCTTGGCTTCTCGAATACGCGCGCCGGCGCTCGACAGATGATCGCGCACGGTCATGTCAAAGTGAACGGCCGCAAGGTCAACATTCCGTCCTGCGCCATCAAGGTCAACGACGTCGTGGAGGTCAAGGATTCCAGCGTCTCTCGCCAGATGGCGGTCAAGGGCCTCGAATCGAGCGTCAGCCGCGCGGTGCCGGATTGGGTCACCCTCAACAAAGAGGCGTTCAAGGGCACGGTCATTCGGATCCCGACGCGGGACGAAATCCAGCCGATTGCCAACGAACAGGCCGTGGTCGAATTTTATTCCCGCTAACCAACCCGCTCCCCAACCGGGGAGCTAGAAGCAATTACATGGACTCGGCGTCGCCGGCGGGAATCGGTGACTCGGGTCAGATTAAAATTGCGAGAAAGTAAACTATGCCAGTACGTCTAGGTCCGTTTGAAATGCCGAAGCGGTTGAATAAAGAAGAGTCAACCGCGACTCCCACCTACGCCAAATTCGTCGCCGAGCCTTTTGAAACCGGGTACGGCTACACAATTGGAAATTCCTTGCGCCGCGTGCTGCTCTCCTCGTTGGAGGGCGCGGCCATCACCTCCATCAAGATCGATGGCGCGATGCATGAATTTACCACCATCGACGGCGTGGTTGAGGATGTGACGGACATCGTTTTGAACCTAAAAAAGGTTCTCTTCAAAGCCCATTCCCGGGAAGCGAAAACGTTGCTGCTCTCGGTCAATAAGGACGGGGCGGTCACGGCGGGCGATATCAAACTGAGCACCGACCTTGACTTGGTGAATCCGGGGCAGGTGATCTGCACGTTGGACAAGAAGAAAAAATTCGAGATGGAACTCGAAGTCAAAGTGGGCCGCGGATTTTGCCCGGGCGACGAGAATAAGAAACCCGACCAGGCGATCGGTGTGATCGCGATTGATTCGCTGTTTTCTCCGGTGACCCGCGTGCGTTACGCCGTCGAGAGCGCCCGCGTCGGCCAGCGGACTGACTATGACCGTTTGCTTTTGGAGATTTGGACCGATGGACGCATTACGCCGGATGACGCGCTGACGCAAGCGTCGGCAATCCTGCAGCATCACCTGGACGTATTCGTCGGCTACGACAAGAACGCCGTCGAATTCGAAGAGGTCGAGGACAAACAGGACGACGAGAAGAGCCGCTTGAAAAAGCTGCTCAACATGAGCGTCAACGAAATTGAATTGAGCGTTCGCGCGGCGAACTGCTTGAACAACGCCAACATCACTACCGTCGGCCAATTGGCCATGAAGACGGAAGCGGAAATGCTGAAATATCGCAATTTCGGCAAAAAATCCCTCAACGAAATCAAAGAGAAACTGGCTGGCTTGGGCCTGACGTTGGGCATGAATATCGACCCCTTGCTGCTTGAAGGGCCGAAAGAAGAACCCAAACCAGCCGCTGTCTGAGGAATCGCCATGCGCCATCTTAAGAAAACCGCTAAACTAGGCCGCACCGGCACGCATCGTAACGCGATGCTGGCCAATATGGTTTGCAGCCTGATCATTCACAAACGCATCCAGACGACGCTGGCCAAGGCCAAAGCGGCCCGGCCGGTCGCCGAGAAGATGGTGACCCTGGGCAAGTCGGGGACGATTCATGACCGGCGCCTCGCGGTCGCGCGACTCCATCAGGAAGACGCCGTGCGCATTCTTTTCAACGAGATCGCTCCGACGCAGAAGGAACGCCGGGGCGGATATACCCGGATCGTGAAGCTGCATGCTCGCCGTGGTGACGCGTCCAATTTGGCCATCCTGGAATGGGTTGACGCCGCGTCTTTCGGCGCGACCCCTGAATCGACTGACACCGCCGCCGCCACCGAAGCCGGGTCGGAATCGGCGACCAAGCCGCCCGCGGAAGGCGCCAAGCCTTCCGAGTCCAAGTAGGTGCGCAAGCCAGCTCGCTTTCAAACGCTGCCCGGTTCCATCACGGCGCCGCAGGGTTTCTTGGCGGCAGGCGTGTACTGCGACATCAAGCGGCTCGGCACCGGCAAGGGGTCGAACAAAGGCAAGAAGCGCGATCTGGCGCTGATTGTCTCGACGGCTCCCGCCAGTGTCGCCGGCGTTTTCACCACCAATCAAGTCTGCGCCGCTCCCGTTCTCATTAGTTTGGAGCGCGCCAAGCGCGGTCTCGGCCGCGCGATCGTCGTCAATTCCGGCAACGCCAACGCCTGCACCGGGCCGCAGGGCTTGCGCGACGCTCGGGCGATGACCGAACTTACCGCGCGGCGCCTCAAGATTTCGCCGGAGGACGTGCTCGTTTGCTCGACTGGTCGGATCGGCGTCAAGATGCCGATGACCCAAGTCAGAGCGGGAATCCAAGCCGCTTCGGCCATCCTCAACGGTTCTCCAACCAGCGCTCATTGCGTCGCCGAGGCGATCATGACCAGCGATACCCGGCCGAAGGAAGTCGCGGTCGAATTCAAGCTTGGCGGTCGCCCGGTTCGGGTCGCCGGTATTTGCAAGGGCGCGGGGATGATCCAACCCACCATGAGCGCCGTCGGTCCGCAGGCTCGGAACGGGGGACTGCACGCGACGATGCTTTGTTTCCTGACGACGGACGCAGCCGTGGAAACGGCGACCTTGCGTTCCTCGTTGATTAAAGCGGTCGAACAAAGTTTCAATCGGATCACGGTCGATGGCGACATGAGTACCAATGATTCCGCCATCATTCTGGCCAATGGGGTGGCCGGGAATGAGGCGCTGGATCAGGCGGCCGCTACGGCGTCGGGCCGCGGCGATCTGGCCCAATTTCAAACGGCCTTGAATCACGTTACCCTTGAACTGGCCAAGATGATCGTGCGGGACGGCGAAGGCGCCTCGCGATTCATCACGATTCATCTGACGGGAGCCCGCACAGCCAGTGAAGCCGACGCCGCGGCTCGCGCCGTGGCCAATAGTTTGCTCGTCAAGACCAGTTGGTGCGGAGGCGACCCGAATTGGGGCCGCATTCTCGACGCGTTGGGATATTCCGCCGCGCGAATCGCGCCGGAAAAAGTGGACGTCGGCTACAGTTTGCCCGGCGAAAAGAAGGTTGCGTTCGCGTTGAAGCGGGGCCGGCCCGCCGCGACGCCGTTCGAGGCGCTCAAGAAAATCGTGGCGCAATCGGAGTTTGATTTGCATATTGATTTACATATTGGTCCCGCCGGCGCGGTCATCTACACGGCGGATTTGACCGAAGAATATGTCGATTTCAACAAGGGCGAATAAGTCGGAGGCGTCCCGGCGTTTATGCGCGAACTGATTGCCAAGGCGGCGGCGTTGATTGAGGCGCTCCCCTATATTCAGCGGTTTCGCTCCCAAACGTTCGTCGTCAAGTACGGGGGCAGCTTCATGGATTCGCCGGACGCCGCCGTGCGGGCCGGCGTGGCGCGGGACGTGGTGTTTCTCGAGGCGGTGGGCATCAATCCGGTCGTGGTGCATGGCGGGGGCAAGGCGATCACCCGCGCGATGGACGCGGCGGGATTGACGGCGACGTTCGTGCAGGGGATGCGCGTCACCGACGCGCCGGCGGTCGAAGTGGTCGATCGGGTGCTCTCGCGGGAGATCAATCCCGAGATCGTGAAAACGATCAATGAACTCGGCGGTCGCGCGCGCGGATTTTCGGGCGCGGAGATCTTCACCTGCCGCAAACTGGTGGGAACCGGGCCGAACGGGGAGCCAGCCGATTTGGGATTTGTCGGTGAAGTCACCGCGGTCAACGTTGCGCCGCTTCGAGAATGCATTCGCCGTGGCATCACGCCGGTGATCAGCCCGGTCGCGCGCGGTGAAGACGGTTTGATCTATAATTGCAACGCCGATACCGCGGCGGCCCAGGCGGCGATCGCCTTGAAGGCCCGGCGGTTGGTGTTCATGAGCGATGTTCCCGGCCTCTTGCGACAGCCGACCGACCCGGAAAGCGTGATTTCGATCCTGCCCATCGGCGAGGTGGATGGTTTGAAACGAACCGGCGTGGTGGACAAGGGAATGATCCCGAAGGTCGATAGCGCCGTCGCGGCGATCAAGGCCGGTCTGGACAAGGTCTCACTTGTGGACGGCCGCATGCCGCACGCGATCTTGCTGGAGATATTCACCGACGCCGGCGTCGGAACCGAGGTTGTGCCATGAAAGAGATCGTGCCCGCGCCACCGGCGATCGTCCGCAATGACGTCGCCGCCGTTCAGTCGCTCTTTACTAAAAACGTGATTCCGTCCTACGCCCGCTTCGACGTGGCGTTAAGCCACGGCGCGGGCAGCTACGTCTGGGATGTCGCCGGGCGGCGCTACTTGGATCTCGGTTCGGGAATCGCCGTCTGCTGCCTCGGCCACGCCAACCCGGAAATCACGGAGGCGTTGACCGAGCAGTCGCGCAAGCTCGTTCACATTTCGAATCTTTACTACCACGAACCACAGGGCCGTCTAGCGGAGTCGCTCGCCGGCTTATTGGGGCCGGGCAAATGTTTTTTTTCCAACAGCGGCGCGGAAGCGAACGAGGGTCTTTTCAAGCTCGCCCGGAAGTTTGGGCACAGCGAGGGACGCTACGAAATTTTGACGGCATTCAATTCCTTCCACGGCCGCACGCTGGCGGGAATAGCCGCGACGGGCCAGGAGAAGGTCAAGGCCGGTTTCGCGCCCATGGTCGCTGGGTTTCGCCACATTCCTTTCAACGATCTGGCAGCCGCGTACGCGGCGATTTCGCCGGCGACGGCCGCGATCTTAATTGAAGGGATTCAAGGCGAGGGCGGGATTTCTCCGGCACGTCCGGACTATCTGCTCGGGTTGCGCCGGCTCTGCGACGAGAAGAAGCTGCTTTTGCTCATGGACGGCGTGCAGTGCGGGCACTTCCGAACCGGGCGGTTTCAAAGCTTTCAACGTTTGCTCGAAGGGACGCCGGGCGCGGAATCGTTTACGCCGGATGGCGTTTCCATGGCCAAGTCTCTGGGCGGTGGATTTCCGATCGGCGCGTTTTGGGCGCGCCAACCGTATGCCGATCTACTGGGCGCCGGGACCCACGCCAGCACCTACGGCGGTACGCCGCTTGGTTGCGCCGTCGCGCTGAAGGTGCTCGAAGTCATCGAGCGGGAGAAACTCGCGGACAACGCGCGGACCGTCGGACAGTTTTTGGTGGACGAACTCGAGGCTCTCGCGAAGCGTTATCCGCACGTGATCAAATCCGTGCGCGGGGTCGGCTTGATGATCGGCGTGGAGTTCAACCCGGATCTGCCGGCGTTCGGTGGCTCCGAGAAGGCGCCGTCGATTCAACTGGTCAATCGTTTGCACGTGGAAGGGTTGCTGGCGATTCCTGCGGGCAGGAGCGTTCTGCGGCTCTTGCCGCCGCTCAATTTGCGGCGCATTGAAGCGGAAGAGGGGATTGAAATCCTCGGGAAGCTGGTCGCGGCGCTGAGCTGATATGTCCTCGCGAATTTCAATTTCGGAAAAAAGCCTCGTCCGCCGCGGAGCCGGACGACGAGCCAGCCGACGGAACCGGCTCGACTCTGCCGGCCGGGCGCTGAACGCTGGACCAACGATGACCCCGGAGTTCAGGCCGAGCCTGAGCGGCCGGGATTTACGATATGAAGCACCTCCTTAGCCTTAGGGAACTCTCCGGCGCCGACATGCGGCTGATCTTGGACTCCGCCGTGGTCTTCAAGCGCGATCGCCGTGCCGGCTCGAAGCAATCGCTCGCGGGCCAAAGCTGGGCGTTGCTCTTTTCCAAATCGTCCACGCGGACGCGGGTTTCGTTCGAGGTCGGGATTCGGGAATTGGGCGGCCAGGCGCTCTTTCTGAACGCGAACGACCTGCAGGTTGGCCGCGGAGAACCGATCCAAGACACCGCGCGAGTGCTGGGCCGACTCGTGCATGGCGCCGTGATCCGCACGTTCGCGCAGAGCGACGTCGAACTCTTCGCCCGTTACGCTGGAATTCCAACGATCAACGCGCTGACCGACGACGAGCACCCTTGTCAAATCCTGGCGGACATTTTCACGTACCAAGAGCGCTGCGGTCCGATCCAAGGGCGGGTGGTGACTTTCGTCGGCGACGGCGCTTGCAACGTGCCGGCGTCCTGGATTTTTGCCGCGGCCAAGCTGGATTTCGAATTGCGGATCGCCGCGCCCAAGGCGTTTCAGCCGGCCACTGAACTGCTCCGCGCTGCTGGGGGCAAGATTATCTGCACCGAAGACCTGGCCGGCGCGGCGGCGGGCGCGGACGTTCTCTACACGGACGTTTGGATTTCGATGGGCAAGGAGAGCGAGGCGGCCGACCGCATCCGTCAACTCGGCGGCTACCAGATCAACCGCGCCCTGGTCGAAAAGGCCAAGCCGGGCGCGTTGGTCATGCATTGTCTGCCCGCCTATCGTGGCAAGGAGATCGACGACGAAACGTTTGAGGCTCACGCCGACACCATTTTCTCGCAGGCGGAAAACCGGCTGCATGTTCAGAAGGCAATTCTGGATTGGGCGGCCGCCTGATGACGAACGTCCGCGAGCGAGGATCGATTTTGGACGCGGAATTGTTTTCTGGACGTCCCGCCTCCAGGTGATAAGCTCTCCACTGGTATGTCAACGTCTGCCCCGTCTGCTCCACCTAAAATAAACCTACGCCGCCCGGATGTCATGGCCGCGGTTCAGGCCCAAGTCCTCTCGCACTATCAAAGTGAGTTGGTGGACCGGATCCGCGCCAAGGGACATGTGTTGTCCGCCGATGGGCTGCTGACGGTCAAGCTGGCGAAGGAATTTGGCTTCTGCTACGGCGTGGAGCGGGCGATTGACCTGGCGTACGCCGCGCGCAAGGTTTTCCCGAATCAGCCGATTTATATCCTGGGCGAGATCATTCATAACCCGGAGGTGAACGACCAAATCCGGGCGATGGGGATCAAATTTCTTTCCGGCAAGGAAAAAGACGCGGACCTCGCCGACCTGAAGGCCAACGACGTCGTCATCATTCCGGCGTTTGGGACCGAAGTGGCGACGATGGAGATCCTTCGGGCCAAAGGCTGCCAATTCGTCGATACGACCTGCGGCGACGTTATGAGCGTTTGGAAACGCGTGCGCCAATACGCCAACGAATCGGTGACGAGCATCATCCACGGCAAGGCGTGGCACGAAGAAACTAAGGCCACCAGTTCGCGGGCCACCGCCAACGGCGGCGGCCATTACCTGGTCGTTTTCACCCTCGCGGAAACCGACTACGTTTGCGACTACATCGTTCGCGGCGGCGACAAAGTCGAGTTTTTGGAGAAATTCAAGGGAGCTTACTCCGCGGGCTTTGATCCGGACGTCCACCTGCAAGCGATCGGGGTCGCCAACCAAACGACCATGTTGCGCGGCGAGACGGAGGACGTGCAACGGCGTCTGCGCGCCGCGATGGAAAAGAAGTATGGCCCGGTCGATTTAGAGAAGCATTTTCGTTTCTTCGACACGATTTGCGGCGCCACGCAGGACCGCCAGGACGCGCTCGAAAAGTTGCTGACCGAGCCGCTCGATTTGCTTTTGGTCATCGGCGGCTACAATTCGTCGAACACGTCGCATCTCGCGGAAATGGGCGAGGCCAAGCTGCCGACCTACTTCATCAAGAACGCCCCGAAGATGGTTTCGGACCGGATGATAGTGCATTACAATCAGCACTTGCATCAGGAGGTCGAGACTCGCGATTGGCTGCCGCCCGGCAAGATTACCGTCGGCATCACCGCCGGCGCCTCGTGCCCCAACAATTTGATCGAGGACGCCATTCGGCGCCTGTTTGAATTGCGAGGCGTCTCCGTGCAGGAATTGCTGTCCAACTGATGCCCTGTACCAGGCAGGAACTCGAACAGCGCGAGCGCCTCCTGCTCGCTCCCTACGCCCAATTCAGCGCGGATAGCCGGGGGCGCAAATTCCCGGAACCGCCGCCCGAATGGCGCACGCACTATCAGCGCGACCGCGATCGCGTGATCCACTCGCGCGCCTTTCGCCGGCTCGAATACAAAACCCAAGTTTTTCTGAACGGCACCGGTGACCATTTGCGCACCCGGTTGACGCATACCATTGAAGTCGCGGGCATCTGCCGCAACATCGCCCGCGCGCTGCGCTTGAACGAGGACCTCGCCGAAGCCATCGCCCTCGCCCACGATCTGGGCCACTCGCCGTTTGGCCACAAGGGCGAGGCGGCGTTGAATCGGTTGATGAAAAAGCACGGTGGATTTGAGCACAACCGTCAGAGCTTGCGAGTGGTGGAGGAATTGGAACAAAAATACCCCGGGTTTCACGGGCTGAACCTCACCTGGGAAACGCGCGAAGGATTGGTCAAACATTTCACGACGCACGACCATCCACGGCGCCACGCGGAGTTCAAGGGCCGCTCGGCGTCGCTCGAGGCGCAGGTCGCCAATCTCGCCGACGAGGTGACCTATTACGGGCATGACATCGACGACGGCCTGGATTCCGGTTTGCTGACGGAGAAAAAGCTCGAGCGCGACGTCAAGATTTGGCGCGACGCGGCCCGCGCCGTGCGGCGGGAACACGGCGCTCTGCCGGATGAATGCCGTCGTTATTTTACCATCCGCTGCCTGATCGACAGCCAGGTAAAGGATGTCGTGGAGACGACGGAGCGCCGCCTGCTCGCGGCGGCTGTCACCAGCGCCGACGAGGCGCGCGGCCACAAGGTCGCGCTGGTCCAATACAGCCCGACCCGTCGCCAGCTGAACCGTGAATTGCGCGATTACCTTTACGCCAATCTTTACTACAACCCGGTGGTCCACGAGCCGAACTTGCGCGCCGTCAAAATGCTCGAGGAATTGTTTCGTTTCTACCTTGAGCAGGTAGGGGAGATGGGCGAATTCTCGCGCAAGCGCGTGCGTAAAGCGGGCCTGCACCGCGCGGTCTGTGATTATCTCGCGGGCATGACCGACCGGTACGTCGCGCTGGAACACCAACGGCTTTTGGGGGGCGCGGCGTGACCGTGGGCAGGGAAGCGGGACGGGTTGCCTACCTCCGGCGCTCGCGGGGCCAGCCTGAAATATTTGTGGTACGACTATTGAATTCTGCGCCTGCCTGCTTATAGTGCGCACGTTCTAAGAAAATGACATGAGCGATCATCTCGACGGCGGCCAGCCTTGGAACATCCAAGCCGCGCGCAGCCTGTACAACATCGATCGTTGGGGCGCGAAATACTTTGACATCAACGAGGCGGGGCACGTCGTCGCGAAACCGTTGCAGGAGGCGGGCGCGACCGTTGATATCACGGATGTTATCGAGGAGGCGAAAGGGCGGGGGTTGAAATTTCCCCTGCTGATTCGCTTTCAAGACATCCTGCGGCATCGCGTCGAGTCGATCAACCAGGCGTTTCGCAGTTCAATCGCTGAGTTTAATTATCAGGGGCAATATCGCGGCGTCTTCCCGATCAAGGTCAATCAACTTCGCGAAGTGGTCGAGGAAATCCTGGACGCCGGCCGAGCCTATAATCTCGGCCTGGAAGTGGGGAGCAAACCGGAACTTTTCGCGGGTCTGGCGCTGCAAAATCAACCCGGCAGCTTGATTATTTGCAACGGCTACAAGGATTCGAGTTTCATCAGGATGGCGTTGATGGGCATCAAACTCGGCAAGACCGTCATCATGGTCGTCGAAAAGTTGGAGGAGTTGAAGCAGATTATCTCCGTCTCCCGCCAGGTCGGGGTGGAACCGCTGCTGGGCATTCGCTGCCGGCTGCTGTGCAAAGGCGCGGGCAAGTGGGCCGAGAGCGGCGGGGAAAACGCCAAGTTTGGCCTGAGCACGGCGGAGTTGCTCCTGGCGGTGCAGCTTTTGCGGGCCGAAAATCTCACGCACTGTTTCAAGCTGCTGCACTTTCACATTGGCTCGCAAGTGCCGGACATTTTGACGGTCAAAAAGGCGGTCCAGGAGGCGGCGCGCTTCTACGCCAAGCTCAACAAAATGGGCTTGCCGATCGCTTACGTCGATGTCGGCGGCGGCTTGGGAGTTGACTACGACGGCAGCCGCTCGGCGTTCGACAGTTCCACCAACTACACGCTGCAAGAATACACGAACGATATCGTTTACTATCTTGCCGACATCTGTAACGCCGAGAAGGTCCCGCATCCGGACATCATCAGCGAGAGTGGCCGCGCAATCGTCGCGCATCACAGCGTCCTAATCGTCGAGGTGTTCGGTTCCATCGCGAAAGTCCGCGCGGACAATGGCTTTGACTACGGCGACAGCGAGCACGCGCTGGTCAAGGAGTTGCTCGATATCCGCAAGAACCTGGCCAAGCTCAACAAGCTCGAAGCCTACCATGACGCGCTCGAACGCAAAGAGGACGCGCACAACATGTTCACGCTCGGGTTGATGGAATTACCCGACAAAGCCAAGATCGAGAACCTTTACTGGGAAATCAGCGACGCGGTCGTGGCCAGTTTTCGCGGCCAGGCGTACATCCCGGAGGAAATCCGGAAACTCGAAGACAGCCTGGGCGATCAGTATCTGTGCAATTTCTCGGTCTTTCAATCGCTGCTCGACCATTGGGCGCTGGGACAGCTTTTTCCGATCATGCCGATCAGCCGCCTGCTCGAGCGCCCGAGCCGCGAGGCGACGCTGGTGGACATCACGTGCGACTCCGACGGCCAGATCAACAAATTCATCGATTTGCGCGACGTGCGGGACACTCTGCCGATGCACGCGCTGACGGCCAACGGCACCGGGCTGGAACCCTATTATCTCGGCTTTTTCCTCATGGGCGCCTATCAGGACATCATGGGGGATTTGCACAATCTCTTCGGGCGCGTGAACGAAGTGCACGTCTTTCTGGACCCGGACGAGCCCGCGGGTTACTACGTCGAGGAGATCATCGAGGGCAACACGATCGTCCAGGCCCTGGCCGCCGTGCAGTACGACGAGAATGAACTGAAGCGGCAGATGAAATCGCAAATTGATAGCGCGATCAAATCGGACCGGCTCAAACCGTCCGAAGGCATGCGGCTGCTCGACGAGTACGAACGCGGCCTCAAGGAGTACACTTATCTGGTGATCTGAGCGCCGGCCCGAAGCGGACGCTCAGCTTGCGCTCACGGCATGTCCGACCCAGCCCCTTCCGCTGAACTATTGCGCTCGCTGGGACGATTGACGCGCGGCTTATCTGCCCTTTTCTGGGGTCTCCCGGCCGCGCTCGTCATCGGCGTCCAAACCGTCAAGACCGATTGGATGGACCCGCTCGGCGTGATGGGCTTTATCCCGTCGCTGTTGGCGATCGGATTGCTATATTACGGCCTGTGGCTACTCGGTGATTTTCAAAAGCAGGAGCGGATTTGGACTCACGCGCTGGACCGGGCCAAACTCTTCGGCTTCATTAACGTCGGCCTCGCGCCGTTTCTCTACTGGCTCCATCGGATGCCCGACAACGGCTATTACGCGCGGATCGTCGGGATCCTCGCCTTATGCGGCCTGCTCTTCCTCTTCAATCTCAACCAAGTACTGCAACGCCTCACGGCGATGCTGCCCGACGAAACGCTACGGCACGAAACACGGTTCTTCACGACGCTGAACCTCTGGCTGCTGCTGGCGGTGCCCCTGTTGCTGGCGGTCTCGATCGCGCTGCAGGGAGCGCGACACTTGCCGGCGGCGCTCATTACCGTGGCGGCGGCGCTGGCGATGGTGAACGACTGGCTGTTCCTTTTCCTCGTGCTGCTGCCGCTGGCGATGACGATGACGTTGATCTGGAAGGTCAAGGAAGTCGTCTTCGGCAGCGTTTTTGGGCAGCACGATTGAGCGTTTGCGGGCGCGGGCCCGAAGCGGTTCGTTCGGCGTCGTTCGGGAGGAGCCGCTGAGTCCCGGCGTCGGCGTTAGTTTTCGCCGATGGCGTGAAATTCACCCTGCCATTCCCCGAATAATTGACTCCTTATTTGAACTCCCGCGCGCTAAAATGGGAGGGTGCGTCTTTACACCAAGTTCAAAGGTTTGCCGCCGCGGAAGCATTTCCGGCTGCCGCCATGGAGTCTTGGTTTGGTGGTCTTGTTGGCAATCGGGGCGCTCTGGTGGTGGCGGCGGGGCGCGCTGGGGCCGGAAGTCGGCCGATCGGAGAGCGCCGCTCCGACTGGGGCGGTCGCGGTCGTCCCGATGAAGGGTCCCGCCGCGCCGACGAATCACTTGGTGCCCGCGGAGCTGTCGAATTCGCCGCCGGCGCGAGTTCCTCTGACGGTGACGAACCACGCCGGTTCAGTTCCGACCAACGTCCCGGTCACGTTAACCCCGGGGACGAATGGGAACATCCCGTCCGTGCCCGCGACCGGCGCCGTGGCGAGCGCCTCCCCGCCTGAAGACGCGACGGTCTTTCCGCGGGCCGCGCGCGACGTCTTCGAGGCCCAACTGGCGCTTGCTCGTCGTGGTTACTCTTCCGGTTCGCTCGACGGCGTCCTCGGCAATCAAACTCGCGCCGCGTTGCGCGTGTTTCAGAGCTTGAACGGTCTGCCTGTCACTGGTGATCTCGACCCGCTGACCAGATCCCGGCTGATTCTCGAGACGCCGCCTTTAACGAACTACACCGTGAGTCCCTACGACCTGGCGCGATTGCGGCCGCTCGGTACAAATTGGCTGAGCAAGTCACTGCAGGACCGGATGGATTACGAGACAATCCTGGAGTTGGTTTCGGAGAAGGCGCGGGCGCATCCCACGTTCGTACGCAGCTTGAATCCGGGAATCGCTTGGGACCATGTCACCGCGGGAACCACCGTGCGGGTCCCGAGCGTGGCGCCGCCGCCGCGGGCCAAGGCGGCGTTCGTGCGGATTCATCTCTCGGCCAAGACGCTGGAAGTCTTTGACGCGCAGACCAACCTGCTGGCTCATTTCCCGTGCAGCATCGCGCGGCGGGTTGAGAAGCGCCCGGTGGGCACGTTGCGAGTGGCGGTCGTGGCCACGCGTCCGACCTACCGGTTCGATCCCGCGAATTTCCCGGAATCCGCCGAAGCACGGGAGCTAAACCGAATCTTGATTCTGCCCGCCGGGCCGAACAATCCGGTCGGCACGGCGTGGATCGGCCTGAACAAGCCCGGCTACGGCATTCACGGCACGCCGCGGCCCGAGGAGGTCGGCCGGACGGAGTCGCACGGCTGCTTTCGTCTCGCGAATTGGGACGCCGACCATCTGGCGCAACTCGTCACCATCGGCACGCCCGTCATCGTGGAACTGTGAGCGCCAAATACAATTTTTACTTCAAGAGCGAGGATCGCCAGCGTCCGCTGCCGGACAAGTTGATCCTGGGCCAAAACGATTCCGAAACCGTGACCCATGTCGCGCTCAAACTGCTGGCCTATCTGCTCTTCTACCGCGAACGCCTCCAAGTGGAATTGAACCTGCACAGCGATCAGGTTCCCTTCACGCCTGATCTGGTGCAACTGGACTATGAACTGCGCCCGAAACTCTGGGTCGAATGCGGCGAGTGCAGCCTCAATAAGCTCAACAAACTCGCGGTGAAAGTTCCCGAGGCGGAGATTTGGATTGTCAAGGCCTCGGTGGCCGACGCGGAACACCTGCTGCGCGCGATGGCGAAGGATGAGTTGCGGCAAAACCGCTATCAAATCGTCGCGCTTGAGCAGGCGATGGTGGATGAATTGTGCGGCCTGCTGCAGAGCCGCAACGAGGTTTTCTGGGTCGGCGCCGCGTTCGATCCGGCCAACCTGCAGTTCGACTTCAATGGCCTTTGGTTCGACTCCTCGTTTCAGGTCATGCGGTTCTAAGCCTCCGCCCGAGAGTCGAGACCGGATGGCGCGGTTGCGAGGCGTACGGGATCATTCTGGGCGTCCACCGGCGACCGGCTGACCTACGACCGGCGTTTTGACCGGATGCGGCCGCGAATACGGGCTAGCCGGTCCCGTCTTAGACTACGGCGAGCGGGCGCGATAAAAGTGATAGGACGACCCGGCGTTTTGCGGGTCGGTAAAGACGAGTCCGCTCGAGAATCGATTCGTCCAAACGGGGAGCCAATGGGCCAGATCGGTCGAGGTCTCCACGACCACCAACGATCCGGTTTGCCCCGTGAGACTGAAACCGAATCGGCCGGCGTTAAATCCAAAGTTTGGTCCCGAGGCGACGATCAGCGTAGGTTTCGCGGAGCCGATGGGGATGCCTTTGCGGATGATCTGATTGAAGTTGTCCGCCACATAGATGTTGCCGGCGCCGTCCACGGTTACGCCGGTCGGATCGGCGAACTGCGCGGCGCTGCCGGTCCCGTCCGCGCTGCCGCCGTAGGTCGCGAGACCCGCGAGCGTCGTCGTCGCGCCGCTTGGGGTCACGCGGCGGATCGTGTGGTTGAACGTGTCCGCGATATAGAGGTTGCCAAGGGCGTCCACCGCGACGCCCCGCGGGTAATTGAAGCGCGCGGCGCTCCCGGAGCCGTCGGCGCTGCCGATCGCGAGCGCTTGTCCGGCGAGAGTCGTCACGGCTCCGTCCGGGGTCACTTGCCGAATCGTCTGGTTAAACGTGTCGGCGACAAAAACGTTTCCCGCGTTGTCGGTCGCCACGCCGGAGGGATAATAAAACCGCGCGGCACTTCCGGTTCCGTCGGCCACGCCGGCGGTCCCCGCCAGCCCCGCGAGAGTGGTCACGGCGCCGGCCGGAGTCACTTTCCGGATCGTTTGATTGAAAGTGTCGGCGACGAATACGTTACCGGCGTTGTCCACGGCCAGGCCAAAAGGATTCCAAAAGGCGGCGTCGGGTCCGGTCCCGTCCGCCTTGCCGGCGCTGCCCGCGAGGCCCGCCAGGGTGTTCACGACGCCCGCCGGTGAGATTTTTCGGATCGTGAAATTGCCGGTGTCCGCCACATAGACCGCGCCCGCGCCGTCCACGGCGACGCCTAGCACGCCGCCGAAACGCGCGGACGTGCCCGCTCCGTCGGCGCTGCCAGGAACTCCCGCCAGTCCCGCCAAGGTTGTGACGGTTCCCGCGGACGTCACTTTGCGAATCGTTTCGTTTGAGGCGTCGGCGACGTAAACATTACCGGCGCTGTCCGCCGCCACGTCGGAAGGAGAATAAAATCGCGCGGCGTCTCCGGTTCCGTCCGCGGAGCCATAACCGGCCTGACCTGCCAAGGTGGTCACCGTGCCGCCCGGCGTTACGCTTCGGATCGTATTGTTGGCGGAGTCCGCCACGATGACATTTCCGGCCGCATCGACGCCCAGGCCGGAAGGTTCGTAAAACCGCGCCGCGCTGTCGTCGTCGTCCCTGTTCCCGCTGAACCCTGCTCGACCGGCCAAGGTGGTTACCAGGCCGGCCGGCGTAAGCTTTCGGATCACGTTGTTAAGCGTATCCGCTACGAACACGTTTCCCGCCCCGTCCAGCGCCACCCCGGACGGGGAATAAAAGCGGGCGTTGCTTCCGACCCCATCGACACTTCCGCCGATCGGCCGGCCATACTGATCAGTTTGGTCAGACTGGGCCAGTCCCGCCAGAGTCGTTACCACTCCGCCCGGGGTCACTTTCCTAATCGTGTCGTTGAAGGTATCCGCGACGATGACATTACCAGATTGATCCACCGCGACTCCGAATGGGTTCCAAAATCGCGCGACGCTGCCCGTCCCGTCGGCGTAGCCCGGGGCGCCCGCCAGACCCGCGAGAGTGGTCACAACGCCCGCGGGCGTGACCCTTCGAATCGTCGCGTTGCCGGTGTCGGCGACATAGACGTTGCCGTCGAGGTCCACCGCCACGCCCGAGGGGTAGTTGAAGCGCGCGTCGCTCCCGGCGCCATCGGCGGCGCCATAGTTGCCAGCTTGACCGGCCAAGGTTGTGACGACGCCGGCGGGCGTGACTTTTCGGATCGAGTTGTTGCGCGTGTCCGCCACGTAGAGATTTCCCGCGCTGTCCGCCGCCACGCCGAACGGCGCGTTGAAGCGAGCGCTGCCACCCGAGCCGTCGGCGCTGCCCGGGCTGCTCGCTTGTCCGGCGAGGGTCGTTCCGACTCCCGCCGGGGTCAACCTCCGGATCGTGTGGTTATTGGAGTCCGCGACATAGATATTGCCGGCGCCATCCACCGCCGCTCCGGACGGGAAATAGAAGTGAGCGGCGCTACCCGTTCCGTCCGCGCCGCCGTTGTTCGGAGTCCCGGCGAGCCGCGTGAAGACGTAACCAGTGTTTGTCGAAGTAGATTGGCCAAAGCTCGGCAGCGCCGCCAACGACACGGTGAGCAGGCTCCAGGCTAGTTTAACGGCGCGGTTTAGCATTCGATTATCGGCTTAAACATTGCCAACCTGTGACTGAGGTACAAGCGAGCGAGGGAGGCGGGGTAGGGGTGCGGCTTGAGTTGAATAGGTGCGTGGCGAACGGTGGCCGTCAGCCTTTATGCGGCTGACAGTACGGAAAATGCGGGCGATCCGACAATTCGGTAAACACCCTACTTTGGGCGCCCCACCTTGCGGTCGTGGAGAAAGAGGTCGGCGTCCAACGTTTTATCTGAGTTGGGCGACGGCTCCGGAGTCGGAAAAGGCGCCTCTGGTTGCGAGCGCTTCCGCCAGGTCGATAAAGGTGGGGACGCAGTGGCCTCGATTGAAACCAGCAGGTGCGAATCGCACGGACCTTTGCGTCGGTCGCGCGGCTGATCCCGGGGTGTGAGCGGCCTTGAATCGGCGACTCAGTTGTCTCGGGTGTGGGGCGCGGATTCTCCAAGACCAAGGGACGCCCGAGCTCGGCCCTGGCTTTAGCCGCCTGACTTAGTCGGGTGGTGACGGAAGTCCAAGACGAGGTTGTACGCCGCGACGAAAGCGGGAAACAAATTGCTCAGAATGCCGACCGAATCCCACTTTCCCAGAGTGAAATAGGCCAAGACCAGGAGGCTGCCGACGACGCTCATGTACCAAAAGAGCCTGGGAATGGTCGGCTTCCCAGATTTTCGAGTCGCCAGGAATTGGACCGCCCACCGCCCGCCGAAAAGCAGGGTGCCGACGTAGCCTACCACTTCCCAAGGAGTGATCCCGAAACTACCGAGGTGGAAAAGGGGTTGATGCATATCGCTAGGCAGCGCCGCGATCAATTTACGCGAACTATCCGAGGCGCTCGGCCGTTGGGCGGCGTGATTTTGTCCCGCTCACTTGGCCGGGGCGGAGTTTGATTTGGCAATAAGATGCTTGCCGAAGAACTCGATCATCGCCTGCTCGGCCCTGTCTTCGTCGGCGCCCTTGAAGCCGTGACCCGCGCCGAGAATGGTGAGCAGGTCGGCCTCGACGCCGCACGACTTCAGACGTTCGACGAGCCAGAGCGCTTGCTCGTAGTCCACGTAATTGTCACGCGTGCCGTGGATGCAAAGCGTGGGCGCGGCCTCGGGCGTGACCCAATAGAGGGGGCTGGAAAGAATGTGCCGCTGGCGCTCGTGGATGACGTCGCCACCGAGGAAGAGAGGCAGCACTTCGGCGGCATCCACGCTCTTGCCGTACGATTTCGTGAAATCGCTTGGCCCGTAGAAATTCACGACGCAGGCGACGCGGCTGGATTGGTCAGCGTTTCCGCCGTCGCCTTCGAACTGTTTGACGCCCGCGGTGACGGCCAGAAACTGCGCCAGATGCCCGCCGGCGGAACCGCCCATCGTCCCGATGCGGTCGGGATCGAGTTGATATTTGCTCGCGTTCGCCCGCAGCCAACGTACGGCCGCCTTCACGTCGTACACCGCCGCCGGAAACTGGTATCTCGGAGCCAATCGGTACGTCACCGTCACCGCCAGATACCCGTGTTCCGCCAATTTAAGGCAGAGCTTGTCGTAGCCCTCGCGCGTGCCCGCCCGGAAGCCGCCGCCATGAATACAGACCACGACCGGCAAGAGTCCATTGGCCGATTTGGGGCGGGCGAGGTCGAGTTGGAGATGTTGGTCGTCCGGGTTCGAGAACTCGATTCCTTTCGTGAACTCAACCGTTTCAGGCACGGGCAACTCCGCCGCGCGCGCGAGGCCGCCGCAGGCCAACCAGGCGCAGGTAAAAGTAGTCAAGCCAATCAATCGTTTCATCGCGGGTCCTATTTGGGGTGAGGTCGGGAGTTTGGCGGTCGTTTAGTAACCCGCGTCGGCCGGTTTTTTGGCCGGTTGGATCAACTCGATCTCATAACCTTCCGGCGCGTCGATGAAAGCGAAACCTCCGCCGTTCTCACGCATCGTGGGGCCGTCCGAGTACTTGAGGCCGAACTTGGCCAGGTGTTTGCCGAATTCCTCCAAGCTCTCAACCTCAAACGCCAAGTGGGTCAGGTCGGCCTGCACTTGGACCGGACCGCTCGACGGGAAATAGCAGAGTTCAATCAACTCCTCGCTTTCCGGCGCCTTTAAAAACGCCAACTCAGAACCGCGCGGTGATTTGTGGCGCCGGGTTTCCTGGAGGCCGAGAATGTCGCAATAAAATTTCACCGACTTTTCGAGGTCATTCACCCGATAGCGCGTGTGGAGTAGTTTTTTGGCAGCGTTCATGGCGGAAGTGTAGCTGGGGCCGGACGGGTTCGCAACGCTTGGCTGGCCGGGCCTGGCTTGCGGGTAGGCTCTGGGTGGATTGACCCAGGGCGGATTGTTCGGGCTTGTGCTATAATCCGAAAGTCGTTATGTGGGGATGGAAGTGATGAAGGTTGCGAGTCGAAGTTGGGCGCCGGCGCTGCTGGCGCTGCTGGTGTTGGTGGCCCCGCCGTCCGTCCGCGCGCAGCTCGATCCCGAGCCGCGTCAATTGATCCAGATGGGTTACAATCAGCCTCTGGAGGGGCGTGGGCCGATCGCCGGTTACGCGTTCTATTATTGGAATCAGCCTGAGTTCATTCGGACAAACCTTACGTTGCGGCTGGCCATCGCGCCGGTCTATCTCGATGGCGAACTCGGCTTCAAAGGGGCGCTCGGCCCGCAGACGGACCTGGCGCTGGGGTTCAGCGGCGGAGGTTTCGCGGACAGCCATTTCGAAATCCGGCAAGGCAAGTTTATCGAGAGCGAGTCGTTCACCGGGCACGGCGCGGGCGTTTCACTTTCCGCATACCACCTTTTCAACCCCGATAGCCAGATTCCATTGACTGGCGTCTTGCGGGGCGGCGTGCGCTATAGCATGTACGAGCGAGACGACAATACCGCCCAGAATTTTGTGCTGCCCGAGGACCGCGGCACGCTGAATGTGCGGGCTGGTCTGCGCTGGGGCGGCCGGGAACCGTTGCTCTCGCCGCGCCTGGCGATGGAGCTATCCGCCTGGTATGAGGGCCAGTACCGCTTAGACGACGGCTCGTTCGGTTTTGACGGCGATCGCGTGATCCGCTCGCACGCCCATCTGTTTTGGGGCCGCGCGCTGATGATTTACACGCTGCCCAAATCCGGGCAAACCTTCGACTTCAGCATGACCTCGGGCTTGAGCCTGAACTCGGACCGCTTTAGCGCCTACCGATTGGGTTCCGTTTTGCCGCTGGCGTCCGAATTTGCCCTCAATCTGCCCGGCTACTATTTTCAGGAGATCACGGCCACTCGGTTCGTCCTCTTCAGTGGCGTCTATACTCTGCCTCTGGACCCGGCGCAGGATTGGTGCCTAACGGCTTTCGCCTCGTCGGCCGCGGTGACGTATCTCCCGGGTTTCGAGCAACCCGGCAATTGGAATTCGGGAGTCGGCGGGGGCCTGACCTATCGGTCGCCGGCAAAGGTCTGGGAAGTGCAGCTTGGCTATGCTTACGGGATCAACGCGATTCGTTCGGACGGCCGCGGTTCTCATAGCGTCGGATTGCTGTTGCAGATCGACCTTGAGGCGCGTCGGCGGTTGAACCGGTCACGCTTCGATCCAGGGTTCGATCCCACCAAATCCCACGGCCTCGAGCGAATCTTGGGACGCTGACCGTACGTCGTGTGCCGGCGGTGACCATTGGCGCCGTCGGCGGCGCCCGACGCGCGAGTCGCGCTCCGTCGCGAAATAGCTGGCTTCGGCGATTCGGGTTCAAGAGTGTTCGCACGGTTGTTTGGGTTGCTCCGGCTCAGCGAAAATGGGATAAACCCGGCCACTTATGAAGCGACTCACGGAACCGCGCCGGCATTTCGCCAGCGACAATTACGCCGGCATTTGTCCCGAGGCCTGGAACGCGTTGGCCGAGGCGAATCAGGGGCATGTGGTCGGCTACGGCGATGATCCTTGGACCAGTCGCGCCGCGGATCTGATTCGCGAAGTGTTTGAGACGGACTGCGAGGTTTTCTTTGTCTTCAACGGAACCGCGGCGAACTCGCTCGCCTTGGCGGCGTTGAGCCAGTCCTACCACAGCCTGCTTTGCCATGAAACGGCGCACATCGAGACTCACGAGTGCGGCGCGCCCGAACTGTTCTCGCACGGCGCGAAAGTCTTGTTGATGCCCGGCGAGCACGGAAAGATCGCGCCGGCTTCCATTCGCGAGATGGTGACCCGGCGCAGTGACATCCACTATCCCAAACCGCGCGCGGTCAGCCTGACCCAAGTGACCGAGTGGGGCACGATCTACTCGCCGCAGGAATTGCGGGCGATCGGCGAGGTGGCGAAAGAGCTAAACCTCCGCATTCACATGGATGGCGCTCGTTTCGCGAACGCGGTCGCGGCGCTCGGGGTGACGCCCAAGGAAATCACGTGGCAGGCGGGGGTGGATGTGCTGGCTTTTGGCGGCACCAAGAATGGAACCCAGGTGGGCGAGGCGTTGGTCTTTTTCAACCGTGAACTGGCGAACGAATTCGACTACCGCTGCAAGCAGGCCGGTCAATTGGCGTCGAAAATGCGCTTCGTTTCGGCGCCGTGGGTGGGGATGTTGCGGGACGGCGCCTGGCTCCGCCACGCCGGACATGCCAACCGCATGGCGCAACTACTTTACGCGAAGCTGCAAGGTCTGCCTGAAGTGAAGTTCACCGCGCCAGTCGAGTCAAACATGGTGTTTTTGGAGTTGCCGAAGCCGGTCATCAGCGCGATGCACGGGCGCGGGTGGCATTTCTACGTGGTCGCCGGCGAATGTGGGTGCCGGTTGGTTTGCTCGTGGGACACCACGACGGGGGATATCAACGCGTTCGTGCGCGATTTGAGGAACGCTATGTCGCTCGATTCGCCAGCACCGCAGGCGAAGCATCGCGCCTCCCAGCGGACTGGATCGCGAACTCAGGGCATGAAGCGAACGCGGTAGTAGCGCGCGGCGCTACCAGCCAGGCCGGAGTCCTGCCACTGCGCCGCGCCGTTCGTGAGGACCAGCGACGAGATTCCGAGCCAGTCCGTGAGGTTGGTCGAGGTTTCCAGCTCATAGTATCCGGCCGGTTCGCCGGTGATCGATAAATGCAGATCATTCTGCGTGTCAGCCGGCTCGACGCGCAACGCCGCGCGCGCGGGTTTTAGCGCCGGCAACCGAGCCGTGATTATCGGCAGCGCGGGTGATTGGACCAAAAAGTAGTCGAACTCCATGACGCTGCCGCCGTCGTCCGCTCCAGCCATGATTCCCGGCCACCCAGACTGCGCGGCTGAGGCGGGAAAATAGTCCCAAGCCGACAACCATGCCGCCGGTTCGGGTGTGATTCCATCGGCCGGCCAAGCCTTGGAAAAAACATCGGCGATGCCAGCGAGGGCGTTCGTTTGCTGGCGAAGGCGGAGCCAATACCAGACATTGGTTTTCCATCCGAAGCTTGACGCCGGTGGCGCCGGCAGACGGGGATTGTCCAAGGGCAAGCTTCTGCCTTGCGGGTTTCGAGTCGTGAAATACAAATTGAAGCCGGTCGCATCGTTCGTCGCGACGCCCAACGCCACTCCGCCGGGAGCGTTGTCGTTCGTTGAAACGCCGCGGACGCGCGCCCGAGCCAGAACCTCCTGCGCCGATCCGTTCAGTTCCGGCAGGTTCAGCAGGAGGAATTCGCGACGGCCCGGAGACGAGTGGACGGCAAGCGTTCCCCCGGTCCATTGAAAGGCGCCGGTTTCCGATTGGCTGGCCTGCCAGTTCGCGCCCGGGCCGCCGCTGAAATCATCCTGGTAACCAGTCACCGTTTGGCCTGCCTCGGCTGGCAAACCCGGCCGGGAGACTTTCACCCGTCCAACGAGCAACTGCATGGCGGACGCCGCGATGCGGAAATCCGCGCCGCCGTTTTCAGAATTGAGAAACTTCGCGCCGAACAGCGGCAGGGTTGCGGTTTTCCACCGTTTGTCCCCCGCCAGCGAAACGGTCACCGTGCTTGAACTGTAGGCTCCTTGGAACGGCGCGTTCGGATCGCTTCCGTCAAATTGAATGGTGAAGCTCCCGGGGACCGCGTCGTAGTAATCAACTTCGGCCTCGACGTGCATCGAGGCGGCCCACTTGAACGAATCGTCGATCCTGAAATAAAAGTATTGGCTGGTCCCACTCGGAGCCAACGCTCGAGCGGGGACGCCGGTGACATTCGTGGCATAGGTGACGCCGTCGGCGAGATCGAATTGGCGTAGGCCCTCCTCCAGGTTCGTTGCCTGCAACGAGACGCTCACGAACTTCACGTCCGTGTACGGCCCGGGCGGCAAGGGCGGGCGGATTCCCTGTTTGAACATGTCGGCGTACTGGCGATTGAGGTCGATGTACGCGCGCCCGTACTCCCGCGAGGCGGCGATATCGGTCGCCTCGTGGTATTCGTTCCAGGTTTCGGCGACGACGATCGTCGATGGATTTCGTAGAAAACGGATCCAATTCCGCTCGAACAAGCCGCCGCCTTCACGATCGACGATCAACGTCTTGCGCCCCGGCACCGCCGAATCGTTATAACCGGGGCCGAGGGAGGCGACGCCCGGGTTCTTCAATCCCAAGGAGCCGCCCCAGGCGTAAACATTGTCCGCCTGCACTTGCCACGAAATCTCCCGCACGATGTAGGGCGTCCGGCCGCCAAAATCACGCGCGAACGATTGCTTCGTGAAATCAATGAAACGTTGATCGTAGTTCAACGCGAAACTCGAGCTGTACAGGAACACGAGGGGATGCCCATCGATCATCGCCCAATGACGGGGCGGAATGAGTGAGAAGAAATCGCGGATCGTTTCGTAAAACCACTCCCGTCCGTACGGCGTCGTCAGATCGATCGCTTGGCTCCAGGAATTGTATCGCAGCGTGCTGGTGTCGTAAAACATCCCGAGGCGCGGCGGATTCTGCCCCGCTTGCAACAGTTGTTCACGCGCTGCGACCATCGGTGGGAGCGCGGCGAAACTCCAGTGATTGGCGCCGGTGACCGGGTCGCGTTCTGAGGGGGCGCCCCAACTGACCGGCAGCGCGACGTCGATTCCCGCCGCGATCATATCCGTGAATTGCGTCTTGTGCCACGCGACGGACAGGTATGAAAAATCGGTGAGCGTCGGCGGATGATCGGTGAGCGCATCGGTCCCATCGCCGTTCCGAATGTGCGCGCCGGAATAGACATCGTACCAATAAAAGTAATCCGTGGCGACCAGACGATCGTTCGAGCTAAAGGTTGAAGCGCTGACAAAATCGGACGCGGTCAGGTTGATGTTCGTTCCCGCTGGCGGATTAATCGGCGTGGCATTCTGCGCGCGGGCGGCGTCGGTGACGCAGAGCAGCGCCACCAAAGTTAGGCCGCTGGAGGCCGACCAAATTCTCCCGGCCACGTGGCGGATCAGCCGAGTCGGCTTGAATCCAGATAGCCGCCGCGCGGAAACTCGCCCAGACGGCCGCCGCCGATTCAAGAGTTTCGATTCGCTCACGTTTTGAATCTCGCCCATCTTGTTTGGCATTACAATTCCCGCCTCGCGCGGAGGAACGAAGGCATCGCTCAAGCTATTCTTTCGCGACGCCTAACCCGAGCGAAATCGCCACGGCCTTTCTCTTATGATTTCACAAAAAGTCCGCGCAAAAGATTTGCCTCATCACCGGATCGGCGGCACCATGCCGTTGATTCCAATCGAAGGCTTGTCCGCCACGGGCGCGCGCGTTCTCACGCTTGCTTTTGGGTATGAATAAGGCCGGCCGAACTGGCCGCGTCACGCCCGCGTAATCGAACGAATCGACTTAGTTGATTCACACATTTATGGACCGAAGAAACTTCCTGAAAAAGTTGTCGCAAGGCGCCGCGCTTGCGGGAGTCGCCGGTGGCGGCGGCGCGGCGTTGGCGGCCACGGCTGAGCCGCCGGCCGATGGGCGCGCGGGATTAAAGATCACCAACGTTCGCACCATCTTGACCGCGCCCGCGCGCATTCGCCTCTGCGTCGTGAAGGTGGAGACGAGCGAGCCGGGTCTCTACGGTTTGGGCTGCGCGACGTTTACCCAGCGGGTGCGAACGGTCGTGACCGCGGTCGAACAATACCTCGCGCCGTTCCTGAAGGGGAAGGACCCGGACAATATCGAGGACATCTGGCAAGCGATGTACCAGAGCAGCTACTGGCGGAATGGGCCGGTGTTGATGAACGCGTTGAGTGGCGTCGATGCCGCGCTCTGGGACATCAAGGCCAAGCGGGCGAACATGCCGCTCTACCAATTGCTGGGCGGGAAGGCGCGGGTCGCCGTGCCGGTGTATCGGCACGCCAGCGGGCGGACGCACGAGGAAGTGACCGACTCTGTTCGCAAATGGCTGGCGGATGGTTACCAGTATGTCCGCGCGCAGGTCGGCGTGCCTGGAAACGCGACTTACGGCGCGGGCAGTTCGACGAACGCGCCGCCGACGTTGACGGGCGAAGGACATTTCGCGGGCGAGCGCTTCGACCCCTACGCGTATCGGCGCGCGGTTCCGAAGCTTTTTGCGCACTTGCGCTCGGCCCTCGGAGACGAGCCGCATTTATTGCACGATATGCACGAACGTCTGCCACCCATTGAAGCGATTGGGCTGGCCAAGGATCTCGAGCAATTCCAGCTGTTCTTTTTGGAGGACCCGTTGACGCCGGAAGACGTCGGTTATTTTCGGCAGATGCGCCAACAGTGTTCGACGCCGATCGCGATGGGCGAACTCTTCAACAATCCCAACGAGTGGCTCGAACTGGTCAGCGGGCGTTTGATCGACTTTATCCGTTGCCATCTGTCGCAGGTCGGCGGCATCAGCGCCGCGCGCAAAATTGCCGCGTTGTGCGACTTTTTTCGGGTGCGCACGGCGTGGCACGGCCCCGGTGACACCTCGCCGGTCGGCCACGCGGCGCACGTCCATCTCGACTTGGCCACGTGGAATTTCGGAATTCAAGAGTGCCCCGGATTCAGTGACGCGTTGCGCGAGGTTTTTCCGGGAACCCCGGAGCTGCGCCAAGGGATGATGTGGAGCAACGAAAAGCCCGGCCTGGGCATCGACATCAATGAAACGCTCGCGGCGAAATATCCGATTCGCGATGACCCGCCGTTTGATTTGCAGTGGGGCCGCTTGCGCGCGCCGGACGGCTCGATTACGCGGCCATAGCGAGCGCGGCTCTCTCAAGGCCGGCGCTAAGCGGCCGGCTTTGCCCGCGGGCCAAACAGCGCGCTGCCGATGCGGACGAGGGTGGCGCCTTCTTCGATGGCGACCTCGAAGTCGCCGCTCATGCCCATGCTCAAATGGGGCAGGGGCGCGCCCAGGAGTTGCTCGCATTCCTCTTTGACCTCCCGCAGCCGGCGGAAAAACTGCCTGACTCGGTCTGGTTCCGGCGTCCACGGCGCGACGGTCATAAGTCCGTGAATCTCGATTTTGCGCAGCGCGTTGATCGCGAGCAGGTCGGCGAGCAACCGTTCGGGGCTGAAACCAAATTTTGACGCTTCGCCAGCGAGATTCGCTTCCAGGAGGAGCGGCACGGTCTTGGCGGATTTATCGGCCCACTTATCGATTTCCTGGGCCAGTTCCAACGAATCCACGCTTTCAATCATCTGAAAGAAGTGAACGGCGTCGCGGCATTTATTCGATTGCAGATGCCCGATCATGTGCCAGCGCAGACGTCCCGGGCATTGCCCGATCTTCGCTTTGGCTTCCTGCACGCGATTCTCGCCGAACAGGGTCAGCCCAAGGTCGGCGGCCGCGCGCACCACCGCCGGTGGCTGCCCCTTCGTTACCGCGAGAAGCGTAACGGTGGCCGGATCGCGTCCGGCGCGAGCGCAGGCTGCGTCGATACGTTGCTGGATGGAATTCAAATTCTCGGCCAAACCCATGGGCTGACCTTAGCGCTGTGCCCCGGCCCGACACAAGCCGGTCCGACGGCGGCGATCAACCTTGGAGCGATTCAGAGTTCGCGTCCGGCGTTCACGGTTGACCGTGGTCGATCGCCGGGCCTGAGCGCCGTTTCGAAGGAGGGTTTCATTGAAGTTGCCGAGCGGCGAATTTGTGACTAATTAGATGGGCGATGTCGAAGAGCTATTGGATCGTGAAGCAAGAGCCGGAAGCGTATTCGTGGACCACGTTCGTGAAGGACGGCACGGCCGCATGGACGGGGATTCGCAATTATCAGGCGCGGAATCATCTGCGGTCGATGAAGCGGGGCGACTTCGTGTTCTTTTATCACAGCGTCAGCGAGAAACAGGCGGTCGGACTGGCGTCGGTCGCGAAAGAGGCGTACCCCGATCCAACGGCCAAGGAAGGAGATTGGTCGGCGGTTGATTTGGTCCCGGTGAAAGCGCTCGCGAAGCCAGTCACCTTGGAGACGATCAAGAACGACCCGACGCTGAAGGAAATCCCCTTGGTGGGCAACAGTCGGCTCTCCGTGACGCCCTTGAGTGAGGCGCAAGCGAAGCGGCTCCTCGCCTTGGCGGAAACCGTGCCCGGGCGGTAACGGCCCAACCTGGACCCTTCGACAACCGGCTGGCCCACTTGGGCCGCCAAGCGATTCTGCGGACAACACCACCGATGAAACAATTCGAGGCGATCATTTTTGACATGGACGGCGTGATCGTGGACAGCGAACCACTTCATAAGCTCGCGTTCGAAGAGGTCTTTCACGAGATGGGGTACGGCGAGACCCACGGGATTGATTTTCCCGCGTACTATGGTCGCTCCGACCTGGCGCTCTGGGTTGATTTTATCGCCCTGCACAAGCCGTCGCAGTCGCTGACGGAATTAACGGCCTGGAAACAGGATCGGTTTTTGGCGATGATTCGGCGTGATCGCCCGCTCTTTCGCGAAATACCGGCGCTCGTCGAGAAGTTTGCCGCGCGATTCGCGCTCGCGGTCGCGTCAGGCTCGGATCACCGGGTGATCGACGCGGTGCTTGCGTTGGACGATTTGCGCCGGTTTTTTCCGACCGTTAGCAGCGTTGAGGACGTGCCGCGCGGAAAGCCGGCCCCGGACGTTTTCTTGCATGCGGCGGAAGGATTGGGGGTCTCGCCCCAAGCCTGTTGTGTGATCGAAGATTCCGCCGCCGGCGTGGAGGCCGCGTTGGCGGCCGGCATGAGCGTCATCGCCATCACCAATTCCCTGCCGGCCGAAAAGCTAACGCGGGCGACTCGGGTCGTGAAGACCTACGCGGAAATCGAAAGCCTGCTCACGCCGGAATAAGCGCCGAATGGTGAGCTTCCGCCGCGAACGATGGGACGGCATTTCGAGTTGGCGCTGGATTCGCCTCCCGCCGGTTGGAATGGAGATTTGATCTTCGGGGCCTCGTTCGCTAATAATGGCGGGCTAATTTGGTTCGATATTTGGAAAAGCAAAATTTATGTTTTGGTGTGACCAGTTGCTGGAGAAAGTCGCGGGACCGCAAGTCATCAATGACTCGAAGACTCCCTCGGGCCGCGCGCACGTCGGCGCGCTGCGGGGCGTCTTGATCCACGACGCGATTTACCGCACGCTTAGAGAGCGCGGGACCCCGGTCCGCTACCAGTTCGGCGTCGATGACTACGACCCGCTGGATGAGCTGCCGGCGGGGCAGGGCGAGCATTTCGAAAAGCATCTCGGCGCGCCGCTATTCACGGTGCCGCCGCCGCCCGGCTCCAAGGCGACCGACATGGCCGACCATTATTTTTCGGAGTTCCTCGAGGTCTTTAAGGAGCTTGGGGTGTTCCCGGAGATTTACCGGATGCGGGACGTTTATCGGAGCGGCCGGTTCAATGAGGCGATCGAAATGATCCTCAACCAGGCGGCGACCGTGCGGCGGATTTACAAGGAAATCAGCCATTCCGACCGACCCGCGCACTGGCATCCGTTCCAGGCGATTTGTGAGAGCTGCGGGCGACTCGGCACGACTGAGGTGTCCGCGTTTGACGGCAAGGAGGTCACTTATACCTGCCGGCCTGACCTGGTCAAATGGGCGCGCGGGTGCGGGTATCAAGGCAAGGTGTCGCCGTTCGACGGACGCGGCAAGCTGCCGTGGAAGCTCGAATGGACCGCCAAGTGGAAGACGATGGGCATCACCATCGAAGGCGGCGGCCAGGATCACAATACCAAGGGTGGCTCGCGGGATACCGCGGTCCACTGCCTGCGGGCGATCTTCGGACAGGAGCCGCCGCTTAACGTGCCGTACGAGTTTTTCCTCGTGGACGGCGCGAAG
The DNA here is from genome assembly GCA_964522665.1 of uncultured Verrucomicrobiota bacterium. Taxonomy (GTDB): domain Bacteria; phylum Verrucomicrobiota; class Verrucomicrobiia; order Limisphaerales; family CAZFVY01; genus CAZFVY01. Next base: position 51,234 of record CAZFVY010000005.1, read on the forward strand.
ATGAGCTCGTCGCGCGGCGTCGGGGTGTCATCGCGCGAGATGGCCGACTTCCTGCCGCCCGAAGTCCTCCGCTTCCTGATGATCCGGACCAAGCCGAACAATCACGTCAATTTTTCCCCGTCCGAAACGCACATCATCAAGCTCTTTAACGAAATTGACCGCTACCATCGGCGCGCGTTCCACGACGCCGGCGTCTCCGCCGAGGACAAACGGGTCTATTTTCTCTCCGAAGTCGCGCCCGAGGGGGATTACTTCGACGCCGAATTCCAACTGGTAGTCACGCTGCTGCAAATGCCGCACTTGGACGTTTTCCGCGAGATGGAAAAGCGCAAACGCGCGCCTTTGACCGCCATCGAGCTAAAGCACTTGAACCGCCGGATTCAGGCGGCGAAATACTGGCTCGACCGCTACGCGCAGCCCGAGGAGAAGACGCAATTGCAGATGACGCTGCCGTCGCGCGCTGCGGAGTTGACCGCCACGCAGCGGGCCTTCTTATCGCGACTGGCCGATTTGCTGGTCGAGACGACGCCGTGGCAGGACGACGTGATCCAATCGACGATATTCTCGGCCGCCCGCCTGACCCCGATCGCGCAGCCGACCGCGTTCCAGGCGATCTACCGCGTATTGCTGGATCGCGAATCCGGTCCCAAGGCGGGTAATCTCCTCTCGTTCCTCGACCGGGAATTCGTGATCAAACGCGCTCGGGAAGTCGCGTTCGACCGCGTCACATTCTGGAACGAAACCGCGGTCAGCCTGAGTGATTTTGAAGCGTGGCTGACGAAGGAAAGAGCGAGTATTGCGGCCGGGGCCGCCGAGTTCCATTTCGCTCCGCTCGGCAACGATCCCGCCGGGCGTTCGCTCGACCCAAATCGGGCGCACGGGATCGGCGCGATGGAATTCACAGTAACGTTCACGGACGGCAAGATTCACCTTCGGCGGGTATTGGTTGGCCCACTCAAAGAGGCCGATCCATCCGGCGCCGCCGCGCGCGAGGACCTCGAGGCGGAAGCGCTACGCTGCTTTGCGAATCTGCCGAAGGAAGTTCAGTGGGCGGTCAAAGAGCCGTAGGACCACCGCTTCGTTTACCCATCGAATCTGTGCCGCGTTGCCGCGGACGAGACGCCTTGCGGAAACCTAGCTTTCGCGCCGGCATTCGGGCTGTGTCTCGACGCGGAGCGTGGGCCGCACGGGATTCTCATGGAGTCTGGATCAGCTCAGCCATCGGCGCCACTTCGCGTTCGATCTGCTGGTCCTTCTCCCGACGCGCGACGCGCAGATCATAGTCCGCTTGGAGTCCGGACCACATTTCAGCAGTGGTCCGGAAATAGCGGGCCAGCCGCAACGCGGTATCGGCGGTGATGCCCCGCTTCTCAAGAACGATCTCGTTGATGCGTCTAGGCGGAACACCCAAAGCGCGCGCCAAGCCGTTTTGTGAAAGGTGGTGCGGTTTCATGAACTCCTCGCGGAGGATTTCGCCCGGGTGGATGGGCGATAGTTTCTTTGTTTTCATATTCAGTGATAGTCCACGATTTCAACGTCAAAGGCGTCCTCCGTGTCCCAGCGGAAACATAACCGCCATTGGTCATTTATCCGGATGGAGTGTTGGTCCGCGCGATCGCCCTTTAGAGTCTGAAGCCGATTGCCCGGTGGCGCACGCAAATCATCGATCCGCCGAGCTGTTCGCTGAATCTGGGGCGGCAACCGCCTAGACGGCGCATCATTAAACAAGCATTCTGTTTCGGCGCACGCGAAACTGCGAATCACGAGTCGAACTATAACGGAATGCGTCATAGTCGTCAACCGCCCGGATTCTCTGGGCTCCTGGCCGGGCGCGTTTCATTGGCAAGGTCGGAGGCTCATCGATCCCAATTCTCGCTTGCGCCCCTGTCAGTTCCTACGAGTGACGCGCGGAATCGAATGGCGCAGAGTGACGTCCGGCTTTTGGCGGCGAAGAGCGGACTGTTCGGTCAATCTTCTAGTGGCCGTGATCTCGTTCGCGTCTGAGAGGGGCTGGAAGCGGTCACGGTTTTGGTCTAGCCCATCTTCGCGCTATCCCTCAGACTCCTTGACCAATGCAACCCCGACTGTCGTCCCACCCGACACGCCTGCGCGTGATTTCGAGCGCCAACCTGCGCCGACCACGAATTGAGTGACGCTTGTGAAACGTTTCCTTAGACGCCTCGTCTTCGCTCTGCTGGTTCTCGTGCTAGTCATCGTCGCGGGTGTGGGTGTCGCGAAATTCGTGCTTTCGCGGCCGGCGCCCAAGCCGGGCGAACCGCCGCGTGGTTATTCGAGCCGGAGGGAGATTGTGGCGGCTTACGCGCTCGGCGATGTTAAACTGGTCAACATGAACCCGCCACTGCCGGCGGGCGTGGTCGAACGAAAGGACGTTGAATATGGGCGAGTTGGCGAGCGTTCGCTCCAGCTTGATTTGTACTCCCCGCGGGAATTGAGCAAGCCGGCGCCCGCGCTGATTTTTATCCATGGGGGCGGCTGGAAGAGTGGCAAACGGTCGGATTATCGCGTTTACACGACCTATTTTGCTTCGCTGGGATACGTCACGGCGACGATTTCGTATCGGCTGGTTCCGGAAGCCGCGTTTCCCGCGGCGGTCGAGGACGCGAAGCGCGCGGTTCGTTGGCTGCGCGACAACGCGGAGCGATTGCATCTGGACCCGGAGCGAATCGCCGTCCTGGGCGGCTCCGCCGGCGGGCATCTGGCGCTGATGGTGGGGTGTTCCGCTGGCGTTCCGGAACTGGAAGGGCGCGGCGGCCATGCCGGCGTCAGCAGCCGGGTGGCGGCGGTCGTGGATTTATACGGGCCGGCCGATTTTACAACCCCGTTTGCTCAGACCTCAAGTTTGGTGAAGGATTTTCTGGGCGGGAGATCGTTTGCGGAAGCGCCTGAATTGTACCGGCAGGCTTCGCCTCTGTTCCAAGTCAAGGCTGGGGCGCCGCCAACGTTGATACTTCACGGGACGATCGACGAGACCGTTCCCGTCGAGCAATCGGACACGCTTGCCGCCAAGCTGACCGAACTGGGCGTGCCGCACGAGTATCTGCGCCTCGACGGCTGGCCGCACACGATGGACGCCGCGCAACCGGTGAATGACTATTGCAAAGCGCGGATCGCGGCGTTTCTGGCGAAATACTTGGGGGCGCCAAACTAATGACCCGTCGCGTTGGGATTCCTTCAAGGAAATACGCTTTTGAGGACCGCCGACCACCGCGGGGTGGATCGAGTTGCTATCCTTTGTCACATGGGGCTAAGCTCCGCGCGTGGATCTCCGCACCGTTTTTCGTTATCAGTTGGGACGTCGGGACGCGATTGAAGCCGTCTCGCGTGATAGCGCCTCGTTAAATACTGGCATGGTTCTCGTCCTGATTACGGCGATCCCTCGGAACTACGATCAAATCTATTGGCGAGAATCGGACGCCTGGCCTTATTGGCTTTTCGCGCCGCTTATCTTTTCCCTTTTCTCGGGAACGTTTTTGTTCGGGTTCATATATTTTGGATTTATTCGCGGCTGGCTGGACGATCCGAGAAGCGTCCCCGTGCGGCAACAATGGCGTCGTTTCATGGCATTGTTCTGGATGACTGCTCCGATTGCGTGGCTTTATGCGATCCCAGTTGAACGGTTTCTTGATCCCTATCATGCGGCGATGGCAAACTTGGGCTTGTTGCTGGGCGTCGCCGGTTGGCGAGTATGCCTGATGGCCCGTGTGTTTTCCGTATTGCAACCTGTTCAATTCTCTCTCTCGCTCGGGTGGGTCTTGGCGCCCGCATGTTTCGAGGTTCTTGTGGTGGCGTTTTGCGGAGGTCTAGCCATCGCGCTGGGAGGAATGGGGGGTATTCAGTATTCCCCCGAGGACTCGTTTATGATTACCGCCGCGAATGTCGCGTTTTACGGCGCGATTGTGCTTCTCGGGGTCGTCGCGATTCTGCTGGTGCGGGCCGAACGTCGCTTTGTCGCGCGTCCCTTGCCCGAATTAGCGCCGGGCCGACTCCCGGTTGTTGGACTGGCGATAGTGGTGACGGTGTGGTTTGTGATTTCGATACCGGCCCAAATCGAACAATATCGTTTCGTTGCCCACGTCGCATTGCTGCGCGCCCGAGATTATCGGGGGGCGTTGAACTACCTCGCGCGCCATCGGCGGACTGACTTCCCCGCCTCGCGTCGCATTGAACCGTCGCCGTTTGAACTGTTTAGTCGGAGAGAATTCCCTGAGACACTAGCAAATCTCCGAGCTACCGACCCACAGTGGGTCAAAAGACTCTATCTGGACTATCTGAGAGTGGTGTTCTCGGACCCTTGGCTTCGCATCAATGCAGACGAGATGTTGAAGGTTCTTGGCGCGCTCGAGCGTTTGCCGGAAGGGAAAGAGTGGGTTGATCGAAATCGAGAGCGGTTTAAAAGCCTGAAACCGCTGCTTGCAGCCCCCCGGGATGACGCGACATCTAAGAAGCCAGACGATTCAGTAGTGCAGATTGAAATGATGCTTCGCAATCTCGGCATTGATCCTGAGACACTGAAATAGACCGATTGAACAGGTATGCGCATCGGCCTCATTGCAATGAGTGGAGTCCGCGTGAAGTCGGCGGAATTGTCAAAGCTGGGGGTGACACTTCCGGGTTTCATTCGACGGGGCAAGGTCATCGCGACCCTTCCGAGCCTTGGGCTTTTGACGGTAGCAGGACTGACACCGCGGCATCATCAACTTTCCTACATTGAGATCGAAAGTTTGGCTGCACTCGGTTCCGACCGAGATTTTGACTTGGTGGGAATCTCGGCCCTTACCGCGCAGATTGAGGAGGCGTACCGTGTGGCCGACTATTTTCGCGGCCGAGGCGTTCGCGTGGTTATCGGTGGGTTACATGCGTCACTTTTGCCGAATGAGGCATTGGAGCACGCCGATTCCGTCGTTGTCAACGGAGCGGAAGGAGCTTGGCCGCAGGCGCTTCAGGACGCAGAACGGGGTCGATTGCGCCCGGTGTACTGTGGCATGGACGATCGCGTCTTTGCTCCGGCTCATTACGCGTTTCCGCGGTTCGAGCTGTTGAGAGGCCGCAAGTACAATCGCGTTACCATCCAGACGTCTCGCGGCTGCCCGCGCGGGTGCGAGTTTTGCGGCGCCAGCCTGCGGATCACTCGGCGATTTAACCAAAAACCGGTTACGTTGGTGGTCGAAGAAATTCGATCGGCTCGGCGTCATATGGTCACACCTTTTATTGAATTCGCCGACGACAACACTTTTCTCGATCGAGCGTGGGGAAAGGAGTTATTGCGAGAGTTGGCGCGGGAAGGGATCAGTTATTTCACCGAAACCGATGCTTCGGTCGCCGACGATCTGGAATTGTGCGACCGGTTGGCTGATTCCGGATGCAAACAGTTGCTCGTCGGTTTCGAGAGCCCTTGGTCGGAAGACCTGGGCGGGATCGACCCCTCTGGTTGGAAAATGAAACAGGCCTCGCGAAGCCAGCAGGTTATCGACGTTCTGCAATCACGCGGGGTCAGTGTGAATGGCTGCTTCGTTCTGGGCTTGGACAATCAGACGCCCGACATCTTCCCTGCGATTCTCGATTTCGTCCGGCGGTCAGGCTTGGCTGAAATTCAGTTCACCGTTTTGACGCCGTTTCCAGGCACACCCCTCTACAACAGGCTGAAGGCGGAGGGACGGTTATTGTCGGAAAGATTCTGGGACGCCTGCACGCTTTTTGACGTGAACTATCGTCCGAAGCAGATGTCGGTCGATGACCTTGAAAACGGGTTGCTTTGGCTCTTCAAGGAAACGTATTCACCCGAGGAGTCGAACCACCGTTCGCGTCAGTTTGCCCAGCAGCGACGTGCGTCCCGCCTTAGAACGCTCGATCCGCTCCGGTCGAGAGTGGCCGGTGGGCTAAAGGAGAATCCGGCGGGCGAACGCGCCGCGGAGTAAATGAGTTACCACCTGGCGGACGGAGCACGGCGGTTTTCGTAATTCCAAGTTCCTATTGGAAAACACTCGGGTTCCAGCTAGCCTTGGATGTAGCGGGACGGCCTCTCGCGTTCAATTTATCCCATGCAAAACCAGATCAAGCGTTTCGATTTCCTGGTGCTCGGCAGCGGCATTGCCGGGCTGCTCTACGCCCTCAAAGTGGCGCCCCACGGCCGGGTGGCCATCATCACCAAGAAGAATCGGGCCGAATCCAATACCAACTACGCCCAGGGCGGGATCGCCGCGGTCACATCGAAGCAGGATTCGTTTGAACTGCATGTGCAAGACACGCTGACGGCCGGCGCCGGGCTTTGCCACGAGGACGTGGTTCGGACGATTGTGGAGGAGGGGCCGGCGCGCATCGCGGAGTTGATCGAGTTTGGCATGCAGTTCACCGAGCGAGAGATTCCGGCTACGGACGGCGCCAGGGAGCTTGATTTGGGCAAGGAAGGCGGTCACTCGAAGCGGCGCATTCTGCACGCGAAGGACGTGACGGGCCGGGAGGTGGAGCGGGCGTTGCTGAGCGCGATCGCCAAATGCCCGAGCATCGAAATCTTTGAGAATCATTTCGCGATCGACTTGATCACCAGCCGCAAGCTGGGACGTTCCGGCGCCTCGCGGTGTTTGGGCGTTTACGTGCTCGATAAAAAACTGGGCAAGGTCAAAACGTTCGTCGGACGCCGCGTCCTGCTGGCCACCGGCGGTTGCGGCAAGGTCTATTTGTACACGACGAATCCGGACATCGCCACCGGCGACGGCGTGGCGATGGCGTACCGGGCGGGCGCGCCGGTCGCCAATATGGAGTTCATCCAATTCCACCCAACCTGCCTGTACAATCCCCAGGCGAAATCGTTTCTCATCAGCGAGGCGGTGCGCGGGGAAGGGGGCGTCCTCAAGAATCTTGAGGGCAAAGAATTCATGGACGCGTACCATCCGTTGAAATCGCTGGCCCCGCGCGACGTCGTGGCCCGCGCCATCGACACCGAGATGAAACGGAGCGGGGCGGACTTCGTGCTGCTGGACATCACGCACAAACCGGCGCCTTTTCTGATCGACCATTTCCCGAATATATATCGGACTTGTCTGCAGTTCGGCATCGACATGACGAAGGCGCCGATCCCGGTGGTGCCAGCGGCGCATTATCAATGCGGTGGCGTGGTGACGAACGTGGACGGCGAGACCGAGATCGCGGGGCTGTCGGCGGTCGGCGAGGTCGCGTGCACCGGCCTGCATGGCGCCAACCGGCTGGCGAGCAATTCCCTGCTCGAGGCGATGGTCTGCGCGCATCGCGCGGCGCAACGGGTGATCGCGGACCCCGGCCTGCCCGCGGACGAGGAAGTGCCGGCCTGGTCTTCGGGCAAGGCGAGCAACGCGGACGAGATGGTGGTGGTCTCGCATAATTGGGACGAGATCCGGCGACTGATGTGGGATTACGTCGGGATTGTGCGGACGAATAAGCGCTTGCAGCGGGCGCAGAAGCGAATCGCGAATCTGCAGGACGAAATCCAGGAGTATTACTGGGACTTCATCGTGACGAGCGATTTGTTGGAATTGCGCAACATCGCCACGGTCGCGGAATTGATCGTAGCCAGCGCATTGCGGCGGCCGGAGAGCCGCGGCCTCCATTACAATCTGGATTATCCGAACGCCGATCCCGCCTGGGCGCAACGGGACACGATTCTGCGCAAAGCGTAGCGGCGTTCTTGGGCGCGCGGCTGGCTGCTTGTCGCGGCCGGTTTCTTAAGCGAATTTAATGAGACGTTCAGGCGGATTTAATCCGACTGTAGTCTATTAGGTTGAAACGAAACGAAACCTATGCGGCTCTTGCTCATCGAAGACGAAAAAAAAGTGGCGGAATTCGTGGCCCGCGGCCTGCGCGCGGAAGGCTTCGCCCTGGATGTGGCGAACGACGGCCAAGCCGGCTGGGACATGGCGTCGATGGTGGAGTATGACCTCATTATCCTCGATTTGATGCTGCCGAATGTGGCCGGCGGGGAAGTCTTGCGGCGCATCCGACGCAGGAGCGCCGAGACGCCGGTCTTGATCCTGACCGCGCGGGACGCGACGGCGGAGAAGGTGGAGAATTTTGAGGCGGGGGCGGACGATTATTTGACCAAGCCGTTCGCGTTCGCCGAGTTATTGGTGCGGGTGAAGGCGCTGCTGCGCCGCGGTCCGGCGAACCGGGCGAACATTCTGCGGGTGGGGGATCTGGAGTTGGATCGGCTGAGCCGCCAGGTGAAACGCGGCGGGAAGCGGATTGAACTGACTTCAAAGGAATACTCGCTTCTGGAATACCTGGTTTCGCATCCCGGACGCGTGCTTTCGCGCACGATGATCATGGAGCACGTCTGGGACGAGAGCTTTGAGGGGCTGACGAATATCGTCGATGTTTACGTGCGGCATCTGCGGGCCAAAGTCGATGTTCCGCACGACCAAAAATTGATCCGCACGGTGCGGGGCGTGGGGTACTTCGTGACGGACCAGCAAGAGGCATGAACACGCGGTCGATTCATTTTCGACTTATTGTTTGGTACGCCGCCTGGTTGAGCGCGGTTTTCATACTGTTCGGCGTCTTCGCGTATTTCGGTTGCAAGCGCTACCTGGAGGCCGGCGTCGGGCTGGGCCAGGCGCGGCGGGCGCGGCAGATCACGGACACGCTGCTGCCCCAAATGCAGCGCCGGGGCGCGGCGTACGTGGTGCAGGAATTGGAGATGCTCTACGCGCCCGAGGTGAATGGGCGATTCATCCGCTTGACTGGGCCGGATGGCAAGGTCATCTACGCCTCCGGTCCGCCGAAGGATCTAAGCTTCGATCCAAACGCGGTTTCGCGAGTCAAAGGGCCGATTGCAAAAAGCTTTGTGCGCACGGAACGGTTGCCGGAAGGGCACGAATTACTCGTGGCGTCCGCGCCGTTTGAGGCCGCCCCGGGCCAGCGCTTCCTGATCGAGGTTGGAGCGCCGGTCGCGCCGCTGCTGTCGGCTTTGCGGCCGCTCGTCATTTCGCTGGTGGTGGGTCTGCCGATCATTGTCGCGGTCGGGGTCGGCGGCGGCTACGTGCTCGTGCGGCGCGCGCTGGCGCCGGTGATCCGGATCGCGGAGAAGGCGGAGCAGATTACGCTGCACAGTTTGAGCGACCGTTTGCCGCTCTCGCAGACCGGCGATGAACTCGAGCGCCTTTCGATTTCATTGAACCACATGATTACCCGGCTGGACGAGGCGTTCCAGCAATCGAAGCGGTTCCTCGCCGACGCCTCGCACGAGTTGCGCACGCCGTTGACGATCATGCGGGGCGAATTGGAAAACATCGCGCAACGCGGCCAATTGGACGCCGAGGCGCGGGACACGGTCGGGAGCGTCCTGGAAGAAGTGGAGAGCCTGGTTAAGATCGTCGAAGGCTTGCTCGCGCTGTCGCGGTTGGACGCCGGTGAGGCGCAGACCGAGTGGGTGGAATTCGATTTTGCCCAGTTGGCGACGACGACGGCGGAGCAAATGTGCCTGCTGGCGGAGGACAAGGGCGTCACCGTCAGTTGCGACGCGGCGCGCGAGGTGCCGGTGCGTGGAGATCGCGCTCGCCTCAAGCAGATCGTGGTCAATTTGCTCGATAACGCGATCAAATACACGCCGCGAGGGGGTTCGGTCCGACTGAAGATCGTGTCCTCCAACGGCGACGCCGTGTTGGAAGTGGCCGACAACGGCATCGGCATACCACCCGAGGCGGTCCCGCACGTCTTCGACCGGTTTTTCCGCGTGGACAAGGCGCGGAGCCGCGAGTTGGGGGGCGCGGGCATCGGCTTGTCAATCGTCAAAGCGATCTGCGCGGCGCACGGCGGACAAATCGAGGTGGAAAGCGCGGAAGGGCGTGGCAGTCAGTTCAGGTTCAAGTTGCCGCTGGAAAAAGCCGGCAGTTAAGCAAAAAAAGCGATGGAAGCTCAAAAGCAACAAAGTGAAATGGAATGCCCCGGCCGGCGGATTGCACGGCGTCGCCGCCGTTGGTTTGGCTGGGGGGTGGGTTTGGCCGCGCTGGCCGTCGTGTTCGTCGTCATGATGACCCGGCCGCGGCCGGCGAACGCGAACGTGGAAGCCGCTGAGGCGCCGCTGGCGGCGGTCGCGAAGGTGACGCGCGGCGACGTGGTCACGGAGTTGCCGGAGTACGCGGAGTTTCGGCCGTACCAGGAGATCGAGATGCACGCGAAAGTAGCCGGGTATCTGAAGGAGATTTACGTCGATGTTGGCGATGTGGTCACCAACGATCAGGTAATCGCCACTCTCGAAATCCCCGAGTTGCAAGATGACATCCGCCATGCGGACGCCGTCCTGCAGCGCAGCGGCCAGGAAGTGAACAGCGCGCGCGCGGAAATCACCCGGGCGCAAGCGGGATACGCCGAAAGCGGAATTATCTACACGAATCTGGCCAACACGGCGAAGGTTCGGCCCGGACTGGTGGCGCAACAGGACATCGACGTGGCGGGCGCGCGCGCCCGCGCCAAGGCCGCGGAATTGGAGAGCGCTTCGGCGGCGCTGGCGACGGCGGAGTTCCGAGTCAATGAGGCGAGGGCAAATCTCGAGCGCCTGCGGACGATGGCCACTTACACGCGGATCACGGCGCCTTTCGCGGGCGTGATTACGAAACGGTTCGCGGACACGGGGGCGTTGATTCAACAAGGGACCGCTTCGAGCACGCAAGCGATTCCGTTGGTGCGGCTGACGGAGAACGATCAGCTGCGCTTGGTCTTCCCGGTCTCGATGTCGTACGTGCCGTTCATCAAAGTGGGCTTGCCGATTGAGATTCACATTGAAGGGATCGAAGGGAGCGTGCCGGGCAAGGTTTCGCGATTTTCGCGGGAGGTTGATTCGGCGACGCGGAACATGCACGTCGAGGCGCTGGTGACGAACGCCGACTTGAAGCTGGCGCCCGGGCTTTACGTCAAGGTCCGCCTCGAATTCGACCGGCACACGAACGTGTTGACCGCTCCCGTCCAGGCCATTTCGCTGGGGGAATCGCCGACGGTGGCGGTGATTGGCAAAGACAACGTGCTGGAGGAACGCCCCGTGAAAATCGGGCTGCGATCTTCCGACAAGGTGGAAATCATCGCCGGGCTTTCGGAGAACGATTTGGTCGTGGTCGCCGGGCGCGGTCAGCTCAAGACCGGGCAACGGGTCCAGCCGAAAGAGGTGGAGCTTCCGACCGCGGAGGGAAAGCTGTGAGCGGCGACGCTTACGCCACCTGCCTCGCGGCGCTCGGCCGCCTGGATACCTGCACGGTTTCGAACGCGGTCGAAACCTTCGGGCGGCGCCTGCGGAACGAAGGATTTATGGACAGCGGCGTGCGCTGTCTGTTTCCGCAATTGCCGCCGATGGTCGGTCATGCGGCGCCGATCCGAATTCGGACTAGCTCTCCGCCCACCCAAGGCGCCGCTTACTTCGACCGCACCGATTTGTGGGACTATATCCTGAGTCTTCCCGCGCCGCGGGTATTGGTGGCGGAGGACGTGGATGAGCGGCCGGGATTCGGCGCCCTCTATGGCGAAGTCCACGCCAATATCTTGCAGGCGCTCGGTTGCGTGGGGTTGGTGACCAACGGGGCCGTGCGTGATCTGCCCCAAGTCGCCAATCTCGGCTTCCATTTTTTTGCCCGCAACCCTGCGGTTTCCCACGCCTTCTCTCACATCGTCGAATTTGGTCAACCGGTCAAGGTCGCCGGATTGGCGGTGAAACCGGGCGAATTGCTGCATGGTGACGCGCATGGAGTGCTCTCCATTCCGGCGGAGATCGCTTGCGACGTTCCGTTGGTCGCGGCGCTGATTCGGGAGCGGGAGCAGCGGGTCATTGACCTTTGCCGTCGCGGTTCATTCACGCAAGAACGATTGCGGGCGGAATTGCGGGGGATTCAGTCCGAACACAGCTAAGACCGCGTCGGCGGACGTAACATCATGTCGCGATTCTCAATTCGGTATCCTTATTTCATCGTGGTGGCATGCCTGATGGTTTGCGTCATCGGCGTCAACAGCCTGTTACGGCTGCCGGTGGATCTCTTCCCTTCGATTCAAATCCCGGTCGTGGTCGTGGCGACATTTTATTCGGGGATGCCGCCGGAGGACATCGAGAACGACATCACGGGGCCGTTCGAGAGATTTTTCACGCTGGCTAGCAGCGTCGATCACATCGAATCCCGGTCGCTGGCGGGCGTGAGCCTCATCAAAATTTATTTTCAGCCAGGAAGCAATCCGGACGCCGCGCTCTCCTCGATCGCGAACCTGGCGATGGCCGATCTGCGGCGCCTGCCGCAGGGAACCCTGCCGCCGGTGGTTTTGAAGTTTGACGCGTCGAGCCTGCCGGTTTGCCTGGTCACGCTCAAAGGGGAAGGACTTACCGAGGCGAAACTTCGTGACGTGGGCCAATACGATGTGCGCAACCAGATCGCGGGCGTGCCGGGTTCGTCGGTGCCGCAACCCTTTGGCGGGAAGTACCGGCAGATCATGGTCTATGTCGATCCGGTCAAATTGGAAGCCCATCAACTCAGCGTGATGGATGTGGTCCAATCGGTGAACAGCGCGAATCTGATCCTGCCCGCCGGTGACGTGCGGATCGGACCACTGGACTACAACATCTATTGCAACAGCCAACTGCCGACGATGGAGGAGATCAACCATATCCCGCTCAAAACGGTCGGCGCGGCATCGGTGCTCGTCGGCGACGTCGGTAAAGCGGTGGACGGATCACAGATCCAATACAACCTGGTGCGCGTCGATGGTCAGCCGTCCGTTTATTTGCCGATTTTGAAGCAAGGCGGCGACGCCAACACGATCTCGATCGTCAATGGCATCAAAACGGCGTTGGCGCGGCTGGTGGATATTCCCAGGAATCTGGAAACGAAGGTGGTGTTTGATCAGTCGGTCTTTGTGAAGACGGCCATCGAGAACCTGGCGCACGAGGGCCTGATCGGTTTGGTCCTCACTGGGCTGATGATCCTGATTTTTCTAGGCAACGTCCGGGCCACGGTCGCGGTCTTCCTCTCGGTACCGCTTTCGGCGCTGGCGACTTTTATCGCGCTTTCGTTCGGCGACAACTCGATCAACTCCATGATTCTGGGCGGGCTGGCGCTGGCGTTTTCCCGTTTGATCGATAATTCGGTAATCGTGCTCGAGAACATTTTCCGCCACCTGGAGCTGGGCGAATCGCCGGAGGTCGCGGCGGAAAAAGGAGGGCAGGAAGTCGCCCTGGCGGTGTTGGCCGCGACGTTGACGACCGCGATCGTCTTCTTTCCGGTCACGTTCCTGTATGGCGTTAGTCGATTTCTGTTCTCGGCGCTCGCGTTGGCGGTGGTGCTTTCGCTCTTTGCCTCATACGTCGTGGCGATGACCGTGGTGCCGCTGTTTTGCTCGCGTCTGATCAAAGCGCACGACGTCGGTCACGGCGCGAGCCACGGAGCCGAACCCCAAAATTGGGGCCAGCGATTCAACGCGGCTTTCAACCGCCGCTTCACCGGGCTATTGGACCGCTATCAGGTCTCGGTGGAAAAGGCGCTATTGCGGCCGCTGGCGACGGTATTGACCATCATCGGGGTCTTCTTTCTCAGTTTGGGCCTTTGGCCGTTGGTGGGTGAAGCGTACTTCCCGCGGACTGACCCCGGGCAGTTCGTGATCAACGTCAAGGCTCCGACCGGCACGCGCATTGAGATTACGGAGAAGCTGATCAAGAAAGTGGAGGACATCGTGCGCCAAGAAGTGGCGACAAACGATTTGGCGATGATCCTGTCCAACATCGGCGTGACCGGCGATTTCTCGGCGTTGCTCAACAGCAATTCCGGGCAGCACACGGCGGTGGTGCAGGTCAGCCTCGAGGAAAAGCATCGGGTGGGCAGCTACGATTATATGGATCGGGTCCGTCGCCGCTTGCACGCGGAGTTGCCGCAACTGAGCGTTTATCTGCAGTCGGGCGGTATGGTGGACGCGGTGCTCAACCTGGGATTACCGGCGCCGATTGACGTGCAGGTCAGCGGTAAGAATCTGAAGGAGGCCTACGCCACGGCCGCGGAAATGGCCGCGCGCATTCGGCGCGTGCCCGGGATCAGCGACGTGCTGTTGCCGCAGGACATCGATTATCCGGCGTTGCGCCTGGATATCGACCGCGAGCGAGCCGACGAGTTGGGCTTGAGTGAAAAGGACGTGGTCGGCAACGTCATCACCGCGTTGACTTCCGACGGGATGATCGCCCCCGGCTACTGGGTTGATCCCAAGAGTGGCAATGAATACCTCCTGACCGTTCAATACCCGGAGGGGCTGGTCAAAAACGTCGAGGACTTGCGGGCGATTCCGCTCCGTTCGCCGAAGCTGGGATCGCCGACTCGCCTGGACGCGGTCTGCAAGGTCCGCTACGACCAGTCACCGACCGAGGTGGACCATTATCAACTTGGGCGGGTCGTGGATGTTTACGTGTCCCCCGCGACCGAGGACTTGGGGCGAGCGGCCGCGGCGGTGGAAAAAATCATCAAGGAGACCAAACACTCCGCGAGCATTCGCGTGGCGATGCGGGGGAGTGTTCAGGGCATGCAGTCCTCCTTTCATAGCTTTGGAATTGGTCTGCTGCTCTCGGTCGCCTTGGTGTATTTGCTGTTGGTGGCGCAGTTCAAATCGTTCCGCGACCCGTGGTTGATCTTGCTGGCGGTGCCCACGGGGTTGACCGGCGTGATCATCACCCTGGTGATAACCGGGACGACGCTGAACATCATGTCGTTGATGGGAGTCGTGATGATGGTGGGAATCGTGGTCTCAAATAGCATTTTAATCGTTGAGTTCACCAATCGACTGCGCGAAGACGGCACGCCGTTGCTGCGAGCGGTCGTGCTGGCTTGTCGAATTCGACTTCGGCCAGTGTTGATGACGTCGCTGGCGACGTTGATCGGCCTATTGCCGATGGCGTTGAAACTGGGCGCCGGCAGTGAGGCGTACGCGCCTTTGGCACGGGCGATCATCGGCGGGCTGGCGGTGTCGGTAGTGCTGACGGTCTTTATCGTGCCAGCGGCCTATCTATTGATGTATCGCCGCCACGAGCCGCCGAACGCGCCCGAGATCGCAACCTCGAATCCCGCGGGGGCCTGAGATGAGCATCCGAACTTTAATCATTCTGTTCGCTGGGCTGGTCGCAGGCCCGCTGACCGCGGCCGCCGAGTCACTAACCTTGGCGCGAGCCGAGGAACTGGCGCTCCAGAATCACCCGCGCGTGTCGGCCGCGCAACTTCAGGCGCTGGCGTCGCGGGAGGCGACGGCGCAGGTTCGATCCGCGTTTTTTCCGACGCTGGTAGCCAACGCGACGGCGGTGGGAGTTGACCGGGAGGGGAACCGCATCACCGCGGGAGCCCTCAACAATCCGAGCGTCTTCGACCGTAACGGCGACGGCCTTGTGCTGAATCAACTGATCACCGATTTTGGCCGAACGGCGAATCTGACGAAAGGCGCCGAGTTTCGCTCGCGGGCGAGGGAACAGGACGCGCTGACCGCGCGGGCGCGGGTCCTGCTCGTGGTGAGCGAGAGCTACTTTGGCGCCCTGGAAGCGCAGGCGGTTCTGCGGGTGGCCGGCCAAACCGTCGCGACGTATCAACTCATTTACGATCAAGTCTTCGAATTGGCGCGCAACAAGATCAAGTCGGACTTGGACGTGAGTTTTGCCAGGGTGTCGCTCGAGCAGGGCCGGATTCTCCAAGTCAAAGCGCAGAACGACGTGAACGCCGCGTTTACCACGCTGGCGGACGCGCTAGGCTCGCGGGAGGAGCAACGGTTCGAGTTGATCGAGGAGGCGCTGCCGGCCACCAACGTCATGGACGGGGCGGCGCTCGTTCAGCAGGCGCTGGCGAGTCGCCCGGAATTGGCGGCCTTGCGCTACGAGCGCGACGCTTCGCGGCGACAATTTCGGGCGGAACGAGACGCTAATTATCCGACCATCAGCGCGATCGCCGTCGCGGGGATTACGCCGGTTCGTGATGCCTTGCTCAACGATGATCACTACGCCGCCGCCGGGGTCAATTTGAGTCTGCCCATATTTGCCGGGGGGCTTTACAAATCGCGCCAGAACGAGGCGGATTTTCAGGCTCGACGCGCGGAGGAGACCCTGCGCGACGCGGAGAATGACGTGGTGCGCGACGTGCGAGTCGCGGCGCTGAACGCGAATTATGCCTTGGAGCGGATGGGGTTAACGGCGAAGCTGGCGCAGAGCGCAAGCGAGGCGTTTGAGCTGGCGCAGGCGCGCTACCAAACGGGCGTCGGCTCGATCGTGGAACTGAGCCAGGCCCAATTGAATCGGACCGCGGCGGAAATTGACGAAACGAACGCCAAGTATCAATACCAGATTCAACGCGCGGCGCTTGATTATCAGACCGGAAGATTGGCGGTTGGCGCCGCGGGTTTGACCGGAGCAACGCGGCGTTGACGCGTGGGTTGTGGGAAGCGTTAATGATGACCGTTATTCGCGACCAGTGTGCGCGCCGGAAATCGCCCGATGCTCGGGCGGGGCGGCGTAGCGGCGCTACGATTTTATGAAAAAACAACTATCGATATGCCTGATCGGCTGCGCTGTCGCCGTGTTCGGCTGCGCGGGAGCGCGGACAGTGGTCTTGCACGAAACCCTCGGGCCGGCCGCTGGCGTCGAGAAGCCCGGGACCGAACATGGCGGGCTGCGGGTCTATTCTGAGTGGGCGTTGACGAACTCAAGCGATCCGACGACGCCCCAACATCGGCGCTACGTCATCTACGCCGAAAATGGGAGTCTCGTCCAACGAGTGCGCAATCGCGCCAGCTCTTTCGATTCCCAACCGGTGACGGTGGAGTTGCCGCCCGGCCGATATAAGGTGGTGGCGCCAGCCTACGGCTACGGCATGGTCGCGATACCGGTGGTAGTACGGGAACATCAGACCACGCTCGTCTATCTTGATGGTAGCACTAAACCGGAAAGCACGGCCGACGCGGCGGCGAAATTGGTTCGACTGCCGAATGGAATGGCGGTCGGCTGGAGCGATCAGGCGCGATAAAAATCGACATGCAGCTATCAATCAAACGACGCCTTCGTGAGGGCAAAGCCGCCGTTGGCAGTTGGTTGCAAGCCTGCGACCTGCCCACGGCGCTCACGATGGCCCGCTCGGGCTACGACTGGATTGGGATTGATCTGGAGATGGTGGCGGCTTCCCTGGAGGTTTTGCCGGAACTTTTTGCGAACTTAAGCCAGGCGGGCGTGGCGCCGTTCGCGCGAGTACGCGCCAGTCGCGATGAGCAGATTCAGGGCGCCCTGCGCGCTGGAGCCGAGGGGGTCGTGCTGGCGGGTTTGGATTCGCGGGAAGAACTGGAGCGAGGAATCGGCTGGGCGACGCTCGCGCCGATCCGGCGCCCCGCCGAATTGGTGGTGGTGGCGCAGATTGAAAACGTCACGCAGGTCGCCGACTTGGACCAGCTCCTCGCGGTCTCGGGTTTGGACGCGGCGCTGATCGAGCCGGACGGGTTGGCGGAATCGATGGCTTTGGCGGGACAGTTCGAGCATCCAGACTACGTACGGACGGAGGAGTCGATCCTGCGGGCCTGCCGCGCCGGCCTCGTGCCGAGCGGGATTCATGTGGTGCGGCGTGACGCGGCGACGTTACGGCGGCGGATCGCAGAGGGTTGCCAGTTCATCGCGTACGCGAACGATAGTCTCCGGCTGGCCAGCTGGGTGGCGCGCAACCAGCTTACGCCAAGCCCGGTGCGGGTGTTTCGAGAGAGCGCGGCGGACGAGGAGCCGGGGCTGCCTTTGAATTAAGGCTGAAGGCAACCGGTGGGCGCCCCCGAAATTCGAGTTTTTTGAGTTGATTTATAAGATTTAATCTGCTTATCATCGCCAACAACCGTGGGTCAGGCTTCGCGTCGGGATTGGAACTTGCCCCGGGTTGTAAGCGCGCGCTTTGTTTGACGATAACTGAATCAGAGGGATCGATATGGCTGTGAATACGATTAACCCGATTGGTTTTGGGCTTTCGACCACGACGTCCGCCCTTTTTCCCACCTTTTCAAACTTGGGTTTAAGCCAGACGATAAGCCAGCTTTCGGCGTCGCTGCTCTCCCCTTTGATCAATAGTTCGACGGAGCAAGAGTTGGCCGCGCTTAGCGCCCAGATTCAGCAGAATGACGCGGGCCAAGTGAACGTTGGCGACGCGGTATCTTTTACCCAGACGCAGTCGGGATTCCTCCAGGAAGTCAATTCGGCGTTGGATCAGTTGAGTTCTTTGAGCGTCCAAGCGCAGGATCCGACCCTTTCGCCCTCGGATTTGTCAAACATCAACACGGAGTTTACTCAGTTGCAGTCGTTCGTGAGTTCCGTGGGGTCGCAAACGTTTAATTCCGTGAATCTTTTTTCCAGCGGTGGCATTGGCGTCGCGTTGGGGAATTCCTCTACGTCCCTGCCGTTGGGGGGCGTTGATTTGAGTGGGGCCGTAAGCTCGGTGGTGGCGCCGACGACCTCGCTCGCGACCACGGTGGCGGCGGCTTCGGCGTCGTCAGTGATCGCGACGGCGATCCAGAACCTGAGCACCTTATCGGCGACGGTTGGCTCCAATCTTCAGACGCTTAATATCGCGAACCAATCGCTGTCGGTGTTCGGGCTGAGCCTCCAATCATTTGGCACCGACTTGATTCCGCCGTTTGGGTTTTCCTCGTCGTTCAATCAGCTTGCTTGAGGCGGCGCTTGGGGCGGGTGGTGGCTTCACGAGATTTGGGCGAGCTTGACGCGTCTCGCTCTTGCCGCTAATCGAAGCGCCAAAACTACCCGGCTACTTAACCACTTCGCGCGATGAGATGGCGCCCGATCGTCGGCAAGGGCCGCTAGGCCCAAAGCCCGTCCGGGGCTTCAGGAACGACCGATTCCGCAGCCCGACGCTGTCCCTCCATCACGATCTCGCGAGGCAACGCTTGCGTGAACATATAGAGAGCGTTGACCGCCGCCCGATAGCCTTTCGCGGCTGATAGCTTGAGTAGCCGGTACGCTTCGACGTAGTCGCAAGGCACGCCGTGCCCGGCGGCATGAAGCACACCGAGATTATACTGCGCCTCGGGTTCATCCTGTTCCGCCGCGCGGCGATACCATTTGGCGGCTTCGCGCCAGTCCTGGGGCACTCCCCGGCCGCGGGCGTACAGGTAGGCAAGTCCAGATTGCGCCGCGGCGATTCCTCGGTCCGCCGCGAGGCGATACCAGGCGACCGCGGCCGAATCATCAACGGGAACCCCGAGGCCGTTGACGTACATCATGGCGAGGTTCATTTGCGCCAGCGGATTGCCCTGGTTGGCCGCCAGCCGATACCATTTGACGGCGGCTTCGTAGCTTTGTGGGACTCCGTGACCCCGGTCGTATAAGACGCCGAGGTTGGATTGCGCTTCGGCGTCGCCTTGAAGGGCCGCTTGGAGATACCAATACGCGGCTTGCTCAAGGCGCTGGCGAACCCCAAGACCCTGTTCGTACATCACCGCAAGGTTATACTGCGCGGAGAGGTCTCCGCGTTCAGCGCGCGCCTTCGTCTCGTTGAAATCAAGCGCCATGGATCAATTGAATCAGATTCCGTGCGGTTTTCAAAGGACGACCGCAGGCCGCTGACACGACGTTCAGTCCAAAGCGGACGCAGCCGCGGTGGACCGCCCCGGCCGCGCTCAGTCCAAAAGGCGTAGCGCGGATTGGGGCAGGGCGTTGGCCTGAGCCATCATCGCCGGGCCGGATTCGTCGAGCAAACTGAACCGGACGGTCCGGGTGCTCTCTTCGGCGACATTGAAGTTCCGAATCGGGACGCCGTGGGCGTCGAACATCTCGGATTCCAGCGTGAGACGTTCGCCGGTCAGGGTCAATTGGCGGAGCTTGGCGCAAACTTTGGCGCGCATCCCGACCAAATTCGTCAGCGCCCGCTGGATTTTGTCCAAGGCGTCCAGAGCCGCGGCGACGGTATCAATCGAGATGGAACTCCAAGCCTCGGCCAGGCCGCCCTCGGCGACCGGCACGGAAAGCCGGGCGGCGTTGGCTTCCAAGGCGGTCGTGCCGCTTTCGGAACTGAAGCTCAACGCTTGTTCGCCAAAGAGGTCCTTCCCTTCGTACGTCTTCTCATGCACTTCGTTGAGATAACTCTGCAATTTCTGGAATTCGGCGCTGAAGCTGGCCCGGTCCGTCTCCGTCCGGCTGGTATCGAGCGCCAACGCGCCCAATTCGCTCATGCGGGAGAGGGAGGCGTGAACTTTTTGCAGAAAAGCGTCCTGCGTTTGACTGAACGAAACCGCTCGACCTACCTCGGTCAGGACGTGGTGATCATCCTCGGAATAGCGGGGTTGCTGAAGCTCGATCAGGGACGCGTTTTCGTCGAGCCCGTCGTTCGCCTGACGCAACGGGCGCTTTGAGCCGCGATTCTGCCGGGAGAAGGAGCCGAATCCTTGCCCATCAGGGTCCGTTCGGACGGCTGACAGCAAGCCTGTATCGTGTGATTTGATTACCATAAGACAAATCCGTTTGTCTGTCGTGACCCAGGGCATCCATGCCCACCGAAGCCCGCCGGGGCTTCTTGTCAGTTCTGGCGACCGGTTTTACCGCCGCCTATCTTTATAGTCGGCATTTGGGAGGGAAACTTTAGTTTAATCGTAAGAACCTAATGGCAAGCACTTTAAGTCATTGTCAACCGGCGGACGAGTCAGTTCTGGCCCCGGGGAAACCCCGGCGCCGACGGCGCTGCGATCGGGCGGATACGTTCGTCCGGAGACTGCTCCGGGCCGGGAGATCGGCGGCCTATGGCTGGCCGCGGTAGCGACGACCTTCGTGCTCGCCGGCGTTGTCGAGACGGTCGGACCCTTCCATGGCGGGGCGTTTGACGCCTTGCTGGCGCATCATCAGTTCGCTAATCATCGCGTCTTGACTCGCGTATTTGGTGAAGCCATCCGGCGGCTCAAATAGCTCGGCGGCGGGCGGTTCAAATAATACCTTCGAGAAACTCAGCGTGAAAGTCGTGTCGTTGGTCGTCCACGTCACGCGGATGGGGAACCCCTTCTGATCCAGAGATCTGAGCACGTGGAAATCGGTCCGAGTTTGGTCGCTCCAAGTAACGGATTCGTCCTCCTGTTCGCACTTGTGACCTTCCACGCGTTCAGCGACCGGCTGGCGGGAACTGGCTTGGACGGTAACTTGATTCAATCCGCCGCCTTCGCCGATCGGTGCGTAGCCCTGGAGGGGATCGTTTAAGACGTAGCCGCTTCGTTTGGCGACGTCCCAAATGAAAAGGACGCCCCCAGCGCGACCGGGCTTGCCGGACGGATTGATGGCCTCCGGTTCGAAGAGAAACTTGGAACCCATCCCCAAGAGCTGGCCTGAAACCCGGCCGACCTGGTTGGACGACCACCTCGTCTCCATGACGACGTAGGCTCCGAAACCGGGGGTATTGGTGAGCAGAACGCTGACCGGGTGGTTCAGGAAGGGGGGCAGCGTTTGCAGCCGGACGCTGAAGATCGCGGCGTCCCGCTCTTCCGCCCGTTGTGAGCGGCCACATCCGCCGGAAAGCAGCCCGGTCACGAGCGCGACGCAGGCCAACGGCAGTCGGCAACTCCGAGCGATGGCGCGTAATTCGATTGTCTTCATGTTCACCGGTCTGCTTCCTGCGTTTCCGTGCCCGCGGGCGGAATCCGTCGGACTTGCGTCAGGCGCCGCTCGTCGGGTGTGGCCGTCCGCAAGAGCAGGCGACGCCACCGCTCGGCGCTGGTGTGATCGTGGTGGCGGCGGCCGGCTCATAATTGAGATTCGGCGCCAGCCAGCGTTCAATGGTTCGCAAGTCCATCTGTTTGCGAAGGTGATAGTCGAGCGTTTGATCGCGGTCAACCTTGCCCACGCCGAAATATTTGCTTTCCGGATGCGCGAAGTAGAGTCCGCTGACCGAACTGGCCGGCCACATCGCGCAACTTTCCGTCAATTTGATGCCGGTTTGCGCCTCCACGTCCAAGAGACGCCAAAGGGTCTGCTTCTCGGTGTGGTCGGGGCAGGCCGGATAGCCCGCCGCCGGCCGAATGCCCCGATAACGCTCCCGAATCAAGTCTTCGTGGCTGAGTTTTTCGTCCCGGCCGTAGCCCCAATCCTGGCGCGCTCGTTGGTGCAGAAACTCGGCGAACGCTTCGGCCAGCCGATCGGCGAGCGCTTTCGTCATGATCGCGTTGTAGTCGTCGTGGTCTTGCTCAAAAACGTGACAGAATTCGTCCACCCCAAAGCCGGTGGTCAATGCGAAGACCCCGAGGTAGTCCGCCAGCCCGCTCGCCTTCGGCGCGATGTAATCCGCCAGGCAATGATTGAATTGATCCGACGGTTTTTCCATCTGCTGCCGGAGAAAGTGGAAGGTCGTCAAGACGTGGGCGCGGGACTCGTCCGTGTAAAGTTCGACGTCGTCGCCGACGGCGTTGGCGGGATAGAACCCATAAACGGCGCGCGCTTTCAACCGGTCCTCGGAAATAATGCGCGCCAGCAGCTTTTGGGCATCGGTGAATAATTCCTTGGCTTTAGGCTCCTCCAGAATCGCCGGGTATCGCCCGCGCAACTCCCACGCGTGGAAAAACGGCGACCAATCGATGTATGGCACAAGCTCGGCCACGGAAATCTCGGTGAGCGTCCGGGCGCCGGTGAAGGCCGGCCGCGGCAGCTCGTTCGCGGACCAGACGATGGGCGTCCGGCGTTCCCGCGCGAGCGCCAACGGGAGCAGCGGCTTTTGCGCGCGGGCGCCGGCGTGTTCGACGCGCAACCGGTCCTGGTCCAATCGGTTTTTGGCGTCGAGGTCGCCCCGCGTCTCGGGATTGATCAATTGCCCGACGACGCCAACGGCGCGCGACGCGTCCAGAACGTGGACGACGGGTTGGTGGTAGTGCGGCGCAATCTTGACGGCCGTGTGCGCGCGGCTCGTCGTCGCCCCGCCGATCAACAGCGGAATGGTAAAGCCTTCACGTTCCAGTTCGCTGGCCACGTGGCTCATCTCTTCCAACGACGGGGTAATCAATCCGCTGACGCCGATGAGATCGGCCCCAACCTCCCGCGCGGTCCGCAGGATTTTGTCGCACGGCACCATCACGCCCAGGTCGATGATTTCGTAATTATTGCATGCGAGCACGACGCCCACGATGTTCTTGCCAATATCGTGCACGTCGCCCTTCACGGTCGCCATGACGATCTTGCCTTGCGCGCGATGCGAGGCGCCGTCCCGTTTCTCCTGCTCCAGGAACGGCAGGAGGTAGGCGACGGCTTTCTTCATGACGCGCGCGCTTTTGACGACTTGCGGCAAAAACATGCGGCCGGAACCGAAGAGGTCGCCGACCACGTTCATGCCGGCCATTAACGGGCCTTCGATGACGCTAAGCGGCCGCTTGTATTTAAGGCGGGCTTCCTCGGTGTCGGCGTCGATGAATTCGACGATGCCTTTGACCAGCGCGTGACTGAGGCGCTCTTCCACCGTGCCCTGGCGCCAGGCGTCCGCCTCGATCTCGGTCTTGCCCTTCTGTTTCACCGAATCGGCGAATTTCAACAGCCTTTCCGTGGCGTCGGGACGGCGGTTGAGCAGAACGTCTTCGACCAGCGCGAGCAAATCCTTGGGGATTTCCTCGTACACCGCCAACTGGCCGGCGTTGACGATGCCCATGTCGAGGCCCGCCTTGATCGCGTGATAGAGGAACGCCGAGTGCATGGCTTCCCGCACGACGTTGTTCCCGCGAAACGAGAAGGAGACGTTGCTGACGCCGCCGCTGACTTTGCAGAGCGGGAGCGTGGCCTTGATCGTTCGGGTCGCCTCGATGAAATCAACGGCGTAGTTGTTGTGTTCCTCAATCCCGGTCGCCACCGTCAGGATATTCGGGTCGAAGATAATGTCCTGCGGCGGGAACCCGACCTTTTCCGTCAGGATGCGGTAGGAACGCGCGCAAATCTCGACCTTGCGCGCGGCGTTGTCCGCCTGCCCGCGTTCGTCGAACGCCATCACGACCACGGCCGCGCCGTAACGACGGACGAGCCGCGCCTGTTGCACGAATTTATCTTCGCCTTCCTTCAGGCTGATCGAATTCACGATCCCTTTGCCCTGGATGCATTTGAGGCCCGCTTCAATGACCGACCATTTCGAACTGTCGATCATCACGGGCACGGGCGCGATGTCTGGCTCGACGGCGATTAAATTCAAGAAAGTGACCATCGCTCGCTCGGAATCGAGCATGCCCTCGTCCATGTTGATGTCGATGATCTGCGCGCCGCCCTGCACTTGTTGGCGGGCGATGGCGACGGCGTTTTCATAGTCGCCGGCGAGAATCAACTTGGAGAATTTGGGCGAGCCGGTGACGTTGGTCCGTTCGCCGATGTTCACGAAATTCGTCTCGGGGCGGATGGTCAGGGCTTCGTAGCCGCTGAGGCGCATAAACGGCTCGGGCCGGGCGGGAACCCGGGGCGGGAATTCCTGCACCGCGGCGGCGATCGCCCTGATGTGAGCGGGCGTCGAGCCGCAACAGCCGCCGACGATATTCAACCAGCCACGGCTGGCAAACTCGCGCAAGTCCGCGGCCATCAGATCGGGCGTTTGATCAAACCCGCCAAAGGCGTTGGGCAGGCCGGCGTTGGGGTAGCAACTGACAAAGATCGGGGCGAGGCCGGCGAGTTCCTCCACGTACGGCTTCATCTGCTTGGCCCCGAGCGCGCAATTGATGCCCACGCTCAGCAGGTTCATGTGGGAGATCGAATTCCAATAGGCTTCGACGGTCTGGCCGGACAAGGTGCGTCCGCTCAAGTCGGTGATCGTGAAGGAAACCATCACCGGCACGCGGCGGCCGCCGTTTTCAAAAAGCTGGTCGATCGCGAACAAGGCGGCCTTCGAGTTGAGCGAATCGAAAACCGTCTCGACGAGCAGCACGTCCGCGCCGCCGTCGAGCAAACCACGCGCTTGCTCGGTGTAGGCGGCGACGAGTTGATCGTAGGTCACGCCGCGAAACGCCGGATTGTTCACGTCGGGAGACATGGACGCGGTGCAATTTGTGGGGCCGAGGGCGCCCGCCACAAAAGCGGTCCGTCCCGGCTGGTCCGCGGTGAACCGGTCCACCGCGCGCCGCGCCGCGCGGGCGCCGGCGAGGTTGAAATCGTAGGCAAGCTTCTCCATGCCATAATCGGCAAGCGAGATCGAAGTGGAGTTGAACGTGTTGGTCTCGATCAAGTCAGCGCCCGCGTCGAGGTATTCGCGGTGGATCGCCTCGATGATCTGGGGCTGGGTCAGCGACAGCAGGTCGTTGTTGCCTTTCAGATCGCGCGGCCAATCCCGGTAGGCCTCGCCGCGGTAGCCCGCTTCATCGAGCTTGTAGGTCTGGATCATGGTGCCCATGGCGCCGTCGATGATGACGATGCGCCGGCGGAGCAACTGCGCGAGCGGATGAAGAGTCGAGTCCGAGTTCACGCCTAGAGCTTAAGTGAAAGCGGGTCTCGCGCAAGTAAAAAATCAACGAATCCTGATATGAAGATATGTGTTAATTTCATGACCTTGGACCGATCAGATATTCTCGGGCCGCGGGACGGCGGCGGGCGGCCATTTCGGTCGAGATTACCCATGACAAATCCAAGGGGATGCCGAGTTGGCATCCCGGGGAATACCCGGGAAATTTGCTTGCATTTTTCATTAAAAATGCCTGTCCAAATGATTGACGGGCTGGATTTGGTTCGCTAGTCTGCGGTTGCACTCAACGTCGCGTGCGGGTGGTTGGCAGTTCCCGCAGGTTTCGCGATTCAAGAAGAATAACTGCCTCATGAAGCTCTAATTATGGACAGAGCGGCTAGTTCGTTGAACTTGGGATAAAGGGGACGGCAAAATCGTATGAGTAACTCATCGCAGCTGGACGTTCTCTTGCACGGCGTGCAGGCTTGGAACCACTGGCGGCACGAGAATCCATCGGACCCGGTGGATTTGCGGGGCGCGAGTTTGGTCAGCACGAATCTCAGCTATTTGAATCTGCGGGGCGCGGACGTGCGGGGGGCTGATTTGAGCGGCGCGTATCTGGCGCACGCCAATCTGCGCGGCACCAACCTCGGCCACGCGAACCTGACCAACGCCGACTTGAGCGGCGCGGATTTCAACGGAGCCAATCTGCAAGGCGCCGACCTGAGTTACGCCACGATCGTCGGCGCCGAGCTGTGGCACGCGAATCTGGGTTACGCAAACCTCAGCAATACCGACCTTAACGGCGCCAATCTGATCGGCGCGAGCCTCATCGGCGCCAACTTGATCGGCACCAATCTAACCGGCGCGAATCTGAGCGCGACTGACCTCATGCTCGCCAATTTCCATCACGCGGTCGTCGCCGGGGTCGATTTCCGGGAGTCACGGTGCAAGGGGACGATTTTTGCGAACGTCGATCTTAGCGGGGCCGTTGGCTTGGATGGCGTGAACCATCACGGGCCGTCCACCATTGGTTTGGACACGATCCATGCGTCCAACGGCAACGTCACTGAGCGTTTCCTGCGCGGCGCGGGCGTGCCGCTGGCCGTGATCGAGCCGATGCTGCCGCCGGTGCGCACGCGCGCCGGACAATGGCATTCGTGCTTTATCAGCTATTCCCTCGCGGACGAGGAGTTTGCCCGCCGTTTGCAAGGGCATCTGCGCGACGCCGGCGTGCGGGCCTGGTGCGTGCCCGAGGACATTGACGGCGCCAAGATGCCCCATGAGCAGCTTTTCAAGGTGATTCAACAGCGCGACAAACTCCTGTTGGTGCTCTCCCGGGCGAGCGTTAATAGCGAATGGGTCGCCGCCGAAACCAAGCGGGTGCGCGAAGCCGAGAAGAAGGAACAGCGCCGCAAGCTTTTTCCGATTCGGGTGGTTGACTGGAATACGTTTTCGGGTTGGATGACGGCGCACGGCGCCACGGGCAGTGACTTGGGCATCGCGCGGACCGAGGAAAACGTCCCGGATTTCACGGGCTGGCGCGACCAACCCCTGTTCGACAAGGCGTTCGAGATGCTCAAGCAGGAGCTAAGTGGGGTTCCGGCGGCGGCGGAGACGGCGAAGTAGGCCGCGTCGCTCGACTCGGTCCGTCACGCGCGGCTGAGAGCCGTGGTCACGTTCCGCGCATGGGGCGCTTCTGGCTCGCAGAATCGCGATGTCCGCGAGGTGGCGACAGGCTCCTCGCCCGGCTGAATGCGGGGCGGTCGGATGACAGCGCAACCTCGCGACCTCAAGTTGACCGGCGCGGAGGGCAAAATTTTCGTTGGCTAATGGCGAGCAATCGGCGTTGAATCGGACGCCAGAAATCCATCTGGTTTATGCGTATCATGAGACACCGGTTTTCCTCCGCCTGTTCCCTTTTCGTTATCGCCGTCGCCGCGTTGGGCGCCTCGCGTGGTGGTCAATCCGCGCAGTTTAAGTTCGCCCAGCAGACGCTCACAGTGCCCGATGGATTCGAGGTCGAATTGGTGGCGGGACCGCCCTTGGTGGACCGGCCAATCATCGCCGATTTTGACGAACAGGGCCGTCTTTATGTGGCCGACTCCGCCGGGGTGAACGACAAACCGGATAAGCAGCTTCAGAATCCGCAGCATCGCATCGTTCGCCTGGAGGATACCGACGGGGACGGGCGTTTCGACAAGAGCGTCGTCTTTGCTGACAAGATGATGTTTCCCGAAGGGCTGCTTTGGTACGATGGGGCGGTTTATTGCGGCGCGCCGCCGAGCATTTGGAAACTGGAGGATACCAACGGCGACGGGATCGCCGATCGGCGCACCGAGTGGTTCAAGGGGATGACGCTGACCGGGTGCGCGAATGATCTGCACGGTCCATACCTGGGACCTGACGGGTGGATCTACTGGTGCAAAGGCGCGTTTGCCAAGCAAACCCACGAACGGCCGGACCGGCCGACGATCTCCGATTCCGCGGCGCACATCTTCCGCTGCCGACCGGACGGGAGTGAGTTCGATTCCGTGATGAGCGGGGGCATGGACAACCCGGTCGAGGTCGTTTTTACGCCGGCCGGCGAGGCGATCTTCACGACGACCTTTTACACGAACCCGGATGGCGGGCGGCGCGACGCGCTGGTGCATGCGATTTACGGCGGCGTCTATCCGAAGGTTCACGGCGTCCTTGATGGGCTAAAGCGTACGGGCGAGCTGATGCCGGCGATGGTTCACTTGGGGCCTGCGGCGCCCTGTGGTTTGGTAAGGTATGAGTCGCGCGTCTTTGGCGGTGAGTATCAGGACAATCTGTTCTCGACGCAGTTCAATTTGCGCCGCGTTCAGCGGCACGTCCTGGCGCCGGAAGGCGCCACCTTTCACTCGGTGGACACCGATTTCGTAACCTCGGACTCGCCGGACTTTCACCCGACCCACATTTTAGAAGACGCGGACGGCAGTCTCCTGGTGGTTGATACGGGCGGTTGGTACAAGCTTTGTTGCCCGACGTCGCAGCTGGCCAAGCCCGATGTGCTTGGCGCGATCTATCGCGTCCGTCGCCGTGGCGCGGCGGGCGTCGATGATCCCCGCGGCTTGAAACTCGATTGGAAGGGGATGCACGCGCCGGCGCTCGTCAAGCTCTTGAACGATCCGCGTCCCGCGGTGCGGAAACGCGCGCTCCTGGCGTTGGGCAAGCACGGCGAGAAGGCCGTTCCGGCGCTGGCGAAGGCGGTGAAGAAGGAAGAGTCCGCGCTGGGCCGCTTGAACGCGATTTGGGCGTTGACCCGAATCGATGGTTCGGCCGCGCGCGAGGCCGCGCGGGTGGCGCTGAAGGATCGCGACGCGGACGTCCGGCAGGCGGCGGTCTATTCGGCGGGGATTCGCCGCGACCAACTTGCGGTGACGAATCTGCTCGAATGGGTCAAATCCGGCTCGCCGCACCTGCAATGCGCGAGCGCGACTTCACTGGGCCAGATTGGCAGCCGGACGGCGACGCCCGCGCTCCTGGACGCGGCGGCGGTTCCAACGGACCGCGCTCTGGAACACGCGCTGATCTTTGCCTTGATCGAGATTGACGATCACGAGGCGGTGGCGACGGGATTGCGGGCGGCGAGTCCCAACACCCGGCGGGCGGCGCTGATCGCGCTCGATCAAATGGACCGCGGCGGCCTTGCGGTGGCCGACGTCGCGCCGTTGCTGGCGTCCGCTGACTCGACCTTGAAGGCGACCGCGGCGTGGATCGTGGAACATCACTCCGAATGGGGGCGGGAGCTGGTTGGGCATTTCCGACAACGCCTCGCGGAGCCGGGACAAACCGAGGCGCAACTTGGGGAGCTGGAGCGCCAATTGAGCCGCCTGAGCCATGATGCCGCGATCCAACAATTGCTGGCCGCGAGCGTGGTGGACGCTTCCGTAGCGAAGCCGGCCCGGCTGACCGCGTTGCGGGTGATAGCTCAGGCCCAAATGAAAGACGCCCCGGTGGCGTGGACGATGGCGGTCATCCGCGTGTTGGAGGAGGGGGATTCTGATCTGACCCGCCAGGCGGTTGCCACGGCGCGGGGATTGACGCCGCCTAAAAACGTCGTTTCAGAGCTGAGCGCGGCGTTGCTCCGCGTGGCCCAAACTTCCGCGGTCCCGGCGGCGGTTCGACTGGACGCGCTGGCTGCCGTGCCCGGTGGGTTGAGCCAGGTTGAGCCGCCGGTATTCGACTTCCTGCGGGCGAATTTGGAGCCGGGAACGCCGGTTCTCACTCGGACCGCCGCGGCGTCTGTCCTTGGCGGGGCCAGGCTATCGCCCGGGCAACTGCTGGCCTTGACCGATTCGTTGAAGGGCGCCGGACCGCTCGAGGTATCGCGCCTGATCGCGGCGTATCGTAACGGCGGCGATGAGGCGCTTGGTTTGCGGTTAGTCAGCGCGCTGAAGGCTTCGGCGGGCGTCTCGGGGTTGCGCGCGGATTTGATCAGGCCGGCGTTGGCGAAATTCCCAGCGTCGGCGCAGCGGGCGGGGGAGGATTTGCTTGCATCGCTCAACGCCGACGCGGCGCAACAAAAGGCGCGGCTCGAGCAGATGCTAACCGGCCTCAAGGGCGGCGACATCCGCCGTGGCCAAGCCGTTTTCAGCAATCCAAAGGCCGCCTGCTCGACTTGCCACGAGATCGGCTATCTCGGCGGACATGTCGGCCCCGACCTCACGCACATTGGGCAGATTCGGACCGAGCGCGATTTGTTGGAGTCGATCGTCTTTCCGAGCGCGAGTTTTGTGCGAAGCTTCGAGCCGATGGTCGTGGTGACCAAGGGCGGCGACCAGTTCAACGGCATTCCTCGGGAGGCGGGGGACGAACTTTCGCTCGTGACGGGTCCCGGG
Source organism: uncultured Verrucomicrobiota bacterium (assembly GCA_964522665.1). Taxonomy (GTDB): domain Bacteria; phylum Verrucomicrobiota; class Verrucomicrobiia; order Limisphaerales; family CAZFVY01; genus CAZFVY01. The sequence goes on from CAZFVY010000005.1 coordinate 81,478, forward strand.
CCGGAAATCCGCCTGGCCCGCGCGGACATCGCGGAAATGCGGCCCAGCGCCGTCTCGGTGATGCCGGGCGGGCTGGCCGATCAGTTAAGCGCGCAGGAGTTGGCCGACCTCATCGAGTTCCTCAAGGCGAATAAATAGGCCGCGGCCGCGGAGAGATTACGCCGGTTATCCTTGCGGCGCGGAAACCCACGGCGGCTGCGAGGCCGTCCTTAAACTCATTCGGTCGCGGAGGTGGCAGGACTCGGTCGTGGTTGCGCGAGGAACGTGAGGCAGACCGGGGAAGGCGCGTCGGCGTAATGAGTGGTGAAGCGCAGGCGGCCGTTTTTCGGGTCGATTTGGAATACGACGATCCGATCGGTGTCCTGATTGGCGGCGAGCAGGAACGCGCCGGTGGGATCGAGGACGAAATTGCGCGGAGTCCGGCCTTGGGTCGAATCGTTCTCGATGTAGGTCAGCTTGCCGGTCGCGGGGTCGATCGCGAAGACCACGATGCTGTTGTGCCCGCGGTTCGAGCCGTAGAGGAATCGCCCGGAGGGATGCACCGCGATTTCGGCTGTGCTGTTGTTGCGGCGGGTGCTGCTCGGCGGCAGCGTCGAGACGGTCTGCAACTCCTTGAAGGAACCGGAGCCGGCATCGAAAGTGAAGGCGGTGATCGTCGAGTCGAGCTCAGCGATGACGTAGCCAAATTTTCCATTCGGGTGGAACGCCAGATGCCGCGGGCCGGCGCCGGGAGCGAGCGAAACGGCGGTGACCTCATTGGTATTGAGCAAGCCTTTGGCCGGGTCGAGGCGATAGCCGAGGACTTTGTCCAGCCCAAGATCGCAGATGAAGGCGTAGCGATTGGCGGCGTCCAGCGTCACGCAGTGGGCGTGGGGACCCTGTTGCCGATCCTGATTCACGCTGCCGCCCGTGTGTTGGATGAACGTGGTCGGTGGGCTGAGCCGGCCGTCTTTGGCTACGGTATAGGCCGCGACGCTGCCGCCGCCGTAGTTCGCCACGACGACGCATTGGCCGGTGTGGTCCACGATGACGTGGCACGGGCCGCCGCCGCCGGTGGGTTGCTGATTGATAAACGTTAGCTTGCCGGATTCCGGCTCCACGCTGAAAGCGCTGATCGCGCCCTGGGGCTTCCCGCCAAAATTATCCACTTCATTGACCGCGTAGAGAAAATGGTGGCTCGGGTCGAGGGCGAGAAACGAGGGGCTTTCGGTTTCGGCCGCCAGCCCCAAGGATTTCAGTTCGCCGGTCGCTTGATCGAGTTGATAAAGATAGATTCCCTTGCTTTTGGCGCCGGTGTAGGTCCCCACATAGAGCAGGCTCTGATTCGTTTTGCTGGAAGCGTCGGCCTCTTGGGCGCTCCCATCCGTCATCCCGACGAGAAGCAGGCTGAGCAGGCAGAACAGGAACGGGAGATGGCAAAACATATTCATGCGCGTATAGAACTATGACCTAGCCTCCTGAATCAAGTTGGATTACGCGAAACGCGCGGCGTGCCCTTTGAGATCGGAGACCGGCGCTCCAAAAGGGACCTTCACGGTTCAGCGCGGGGGCAAGGTTTCGGCAAAATCGGCGAATCCCGCCTGAACCGCCGCGGGCGCGGTTTTGAGCGCTTCCTCGAACGCCGCGGACCGCACGTCACGATGAGCCGCCTGGCACAAGCCGGCCGCTTGCGCGGCCACCGCTTGATCGTAGCCGGCCAATTCGTTGATGAACGCGGTCGTGTCGGCTCCGACCTTTTTAAAGACACTCTGCGCGTAGGCCCGGGCCGAGGTAAACTTGCCGTCGCCGTCCGCGTCGATCCAGATCGGATTCGTCGCGCCCAGCACGCGTGGCGCCCAGACGCGGGAGGTTGGCTGATAAGGTCGGGCGATCGGCCAGTACGGCGCTGTCACCGCTGGGCCGGAGGCGAGGGCGACCAGGTATAGGTCGTGAGCGGGGCGGTGAATGTCCCAAACGACCCGTGCCTTCTCGCCAAGGGCCGAGCTGGCGGCCGGATCAATCGCTTGCTCCCGAATTTTGATCCCGTTCGCGAATAGCTCGACGCGATCGGCGTGAGTCCACGATGGTCCGAGCACGGTGACGGCGACCTTCATCGTATCGCCCATTCCCGTCGCCAGGTCGCCCACCGTGAATTCGTCGTTCACGGTCATCTGCGTCAGCAAACCAAGACTGACCAGGACCCGGCCTTTCAGGATGTTGCGGCAGGCCTCTTCGACGTTGATTTTTGCGGGATGGGAGTCGTCGCAGACGACGTAGCTCCGGCCTTGGCCGACGATGTAGCGGCTGACGTCGTGGGCGTCGCTGGCGCCGAGGGCGGTGATTCGGTAGCCGTGGTTGAGGAGCGCGAACCAGTCTTGAAAATTCAGCATCAGGTCGCTCTGCAACGCCGAGGAATTGACCACCTCGATGGCGTCAAAACTGAAGTCGGCGCCGCGGCGGTTGTCACCCGTGACCGGGTTGAAATTCGGGGCGGCAAACGGCCGGAAATTATTGTGGAGATTGCGCGGATGGTTCAACACGACCACCCGGACGCCCGGGGTCGCGCGGAGTGACCGCATTAATTGCGGCCAATCCTGCACTCGGAAATCGGGGATGGCGCTGCCGGCCTGCACCGGGAAAATGTTGAAATGTCCGGTCGGCGTGGTGATCTCGCTGCCGATCACCGGCGTGAAGAAACTGGCGACGTCGCCCTCTCGGGCCACGGGCGAGTAGTCGGTGAGGCAGTTGTGATCGGTCGCCACCGGCAATTCGATGCCTTCGCCGGCCAGGGTGACGACCCGCTCCTGGATTGAGGCGTCGCCGTGTTGGCTATACGAGAAGGTATGGATGTGGGTATCGCAGCTTGCCAGTCCCGAAGTCGGCGTCTCCCGTCGAATTTGCAAGTACGCGGGCCGCGAATCGCCGGCCGCCAGGGTCAGCTTTTGCGAGGCTACGCCGTACTCAAAACCCCGTGTCGCGTAAATCGTGTACTCGCCGGCGGGCAGCCCAAGCTCGGCCTGTCCATTGCCCGTGTAAACGACGCCCGGACGGATGGCGAGATTGAGGCTTGGCTCGGCATAGACGGCCGCCAAGGCGCCTTCGCGGTCCACAATCGTGATGCGGCAGGGGAGGTTGGTCTGGCCGTCGGCGTCCATCACGTTGACGATCACGGTCGCCTCTTTCAACGCCGCCTTCAGCGGGCGATAATCGAGCTGGAAATCGCCGACGATGATGTCGTCGATCTCATCGGGCGGCTGGATCGAAAGGACGTTGTCGCCGTCGCGCAAAACACGCGGCGGGATCGCCAGCGCGTTGGCCACGGGCGCCTCGATCAAAAAGAGATAGCCGACGCGGTGGCCATTAATCGTCACCCGCCAGTCGAGCTTTACGTCGTCCTGGCGCAGCCGAAGCGTTGCTTCGTCGGGATTGGCCTGGGCGTTGAAGTGGATGTCCAACTGCCGGCCGTAAGGCGTTTTGCCGACAAACGACTGCCATTCGGGCTCACCGGGAGTTCCCAGGTGATAGAGTCGTTTATCGATGGTCTGAGCGGAGCCACTGTCCGCGGCGGCGGCGGAGCCAGCCAGACACGCGAACCAGGCTACGGCCCACGCCCATCGCGTCAAACGGCAGGTTTTCATCGGTATCGCCAAGAATCGAGACGAGCAAACCTTTATCGGCAATTAGGGCTGAAAGATAGCGGGAAATGAGCGGCGGGACGGGGCCGCCACTTTGGCCTCGACGCCGACGTCGGCTGAAACCCGCAAAAGACCCAGGGGCATGGAACGCGCCCACTGGTCGATCGGTCGCGTGGCGCGACGGCCACATCCAACCCGCCACTTCCTTTACCGGGCCGCGGCGGGATCGACGACAAGATCACGGTCGATGCCGTAACGTTGCATTACCCGGTGGGTGGCGTCTTCGATGCCTTCGGCGTCAAGGACCATGCGGCGAACGGCTTCGCCCCGGGCGAATTGAATCACGTCGTAGCCACCGGATGGTTTGGCCAGCGCGCTTTGCACGTCGGACAGTTTGGAGACCGGTTGGCCGTTGACTTGGTCAACGACCAGGAAGCGGTAGTCCTGATAGCCGAGATTATACGGGTCAGGCAGCACGAGCGATAGCAGGATGCGGGAGGGCCGGCGGGCGGTTGGTTTATCCTGGGTGTAGTAGCTGAGGCGAAACGGCGCCTTGCGCCGCCAGTCGCCGCCCCAACTCCGCAGGTAAGGCTCCGTCAACGGCTGGAACACCAGTCCGCCGGCGACCAGGTATTCGGGTTCGCGGTCAAAGATTTCCTCGGGCACCAATTCATCCGTGTATTTCGCCTTGGGGAGCGTGTAGTTCACGTCCAACGGTTTGCCGTCGCGGAGAATCTTCAGGCGGACCGAATCGCCCGCCCAGCGGTTGCGGGTGGAGAGATTTTCCAACAAAAGGTTGCCGTAGGCGGGGTCTTTGTAATTTCCCTCGACGTCGATTTCAAATCCGTCGATTTGCAAGATCAAGTCGCGCGGCCGCAATGGCGCGGAATTGGTCGCAAGGCTCGGGGTATCAAGAATGATCACCCCGCGAGGTTCGCCTTCGAGTTTGAGGAATTTGAGGGTGTTGGGATTCTCCGCGCGCGTCCAGACGAAATCGAAGTAGCCGAGGCCCCGGTAGGGACCTTTCTTTTGCGCGTCGAGGATCGATTTAATGAATGGCGCGGGAATCGCCGTGCAGTTGATGCCGTCTTGAGAGCAGACTAGGCCGAACAGCTTGCGGCCGGAGATGACCGGCTCCGCCCAGCCCGCGCCGCTAATCTCGGAGTCCAACTCCAACTGGACATGATCGATGAAGCTGAGTTTGGCGTGCTTGACAATCAGCCGATTCAGTTCGGCTTTGTGGGTTTCCAATTGGCCGTTGCGCCAGCGGGCCAATTGCGCGCTGCCTTTCGCGGGGATCGGGTCGGCCAGCGTGACCGCTTCGAGGCCGTCCCAAAGTTTTGCGTCGGTCGCCGTGACGAGGGCGAGATTCGCGTGATAGTCAATCCACTGGACCTGGCCATTCCACCACGTGCCGTGTCCGCCCTTCTGAACGCGCAGCAAGGCGGTGTCGTTCATGTGCTCGGCGGTCGTCAGAATTTGGCGCGGGCCGACTACGACGCCGTTTTTTTGCACGCTCTCCATCCGTTTGGACCACGGCTGGAAGTAATCATACTGCTTGCGGGTGACCTCGATCGTCACGACGGAACGTTCCCAAGGCGAGGCGTCGGGCGCGGCTTTGGCCGTCTCGGTGGCGACCAACAACGCGACCACGGCAGCAAAACGCGAAAGGTAATTCATCATAGGCGGCGGTCCTTCGAGATGCCGGCGTTTTTGAGGATTTCGGCGTTTGCCTTGGCGACTTCCGCGTGGTCAAGGCAGTCGAGGGTATGTTGGCTGGAGAATTCGATCACGTCATAGGCGTTGGTCGAAGCCTCGAAGGCGCGGATGACGTCCTCCAGTTTTTCAATGCGCTGGCCGTTGATCTTGTCCACCAGCGCGCGGCCGTGGATCGCCATGTTGGCGTTCACGCTGTGCGCTAGGATTGTCGAGAGGACGATCGGCTCGCTGCGCACGGTTTCCGGTGATTCCTGACGCCGATAGTAGAGTTCATAAACCAGATCGGAATTCGCTCCGTCATTCCAGTTGGCGCCCAAGGTGCGCAAGTAGTCGCGGCTCAAGGGGGTGAAAACCAAGCCGCCGTAAACGTAGTAGCGCGGCAACGTGTACTGGTTTCCCTCCGCGCGATCCGCTTGATAAACATGGACGGGGAGCGCCACGTCCACCGCGGCGCCGTCCCGCCAGACCTTCAGCGGAACGCTTTCGCCTTCCTGGGCCTCGCTGATGGCGACGGCGGCGTTCAACCGGTTGCCGGCGTAAATGATCGTGCCGTCGCTCCCGACGGGATAGTTTCCAACCTGGAGGAGCACGTCATCTTCGCGCAGCCGTCGCTGCGTATCGGGGATCGGATAGATGTAGTCAATGCGCGTGCCGAGATCATTATCGGGCAGCTTGAGCGAGCGCCGGTAGCTCGGGTTTTGCAGCGCGGAAAGGCGAATACCCGCCTGCGGGAACCCGTCGTAGGAGCCGTCGGCGACGTCTTTCAGGAAATGTTGGATGACCGGTGGCGGGATGAAGAAGCCGGTGTTTTCCAAACCGGGGATGCCCTGGAAAGCCACGCCGACGACTTTGTCATCCTGGATGACCGGGCCGCCACTGTTGCCGGGGTTGATCGCGGCGTCCGTCTGGACGGCGAGATAGCCGCGGTTGCCGCCGTGGGCATACGACTGAAGTTCGATGCGTGAAACCACGCCGCGAGTGTACGAAATCTGTTCACCGCCCGCGGGATAGCCGTAGGTGATCACGGCCGAGCGGACCTTGGGCAGTTCGCCAAATTCCAACGGTTCCAACCCGTCGAAAAAGCCGGGGGCCTCGACCTCCAGGAGCGCCAGGTCGCAGTCGTGGCCGATGAAGACGACCTTGGCCGGGTACGGCCGTGGGTCTTGATAGCGGTGCACCAAAACCTGCTTGTGCCAACTGACCACGTGCGCGTTGGTCATGATCCGCTTCCCGTGAATGACAAAGCCCGACCCGGAGGCTTTGTGGACGCTGTCGAAGCGCCAGGGAGTGTCCCAGAGCGGCTGTTGGCTGAAGGTGCTGATCAGGATCACCGATTTTTCGGCGTCACCTCCCCGAACCGTTTCGGCGAGCGCTGCGGCCAGCAGCCAAAGAAGCGTCTTGAACGCCCGCGCGTAAGTGAATCGTAACACGCGGTCAAGATGGTGGCAGCCTACGCGACGGTCAAGTCTGGAACGGCGCCGGATGTTCGCCGAAGCTACCGTGGCACGAGGACGCGACGAACCACGCCAAACGGTTCATCGCCGCGCGCGCAGTCGGCGTTTTGAATGGGCGCGCGGTCGCCCCGGAGAGCCACGCTAAAACGGCCTACTTCGTCTCGCCCAGGTAGATTCGCATGATTCCGTCGAGCAACTTAAGGGCGTCCGGTTTCGGGCGTTGGAAGGAATTGCGGCCAATGATCGAGCCGAAGCCGCCGCCACCCGCGATGCCGCGGGCGTCATCGAGCACCGCTTCATCCGAGGTCGCCGCGCCGCCGGAGAAGATCACGACGCGACGGCCATTGAAGGTACACTGCACGACGTGCCGCACACGTTCGGCGAGGGTTTGGAGCGGGATTTTCTGCTTCTCGTACACTTTGCGCGCGGCCTCCTGCTCGAGGTGGGCGCTGGGCAGTTTGACTTTGACGATGTGCGCGCCAAGTTGCGCCGCGAGATGAGCCGCGTAGCCGCAGACGTCGAGCGCCGTTTCGCCTTCCTTGCTCAGGGCCGCGCCGCGGGGATACGACCAGACGACGACCGCCAAGCCGTAGTGTTTGGCCTCGGCGGCGAAATCGCGCAGTTGTTCGTACATTTCAAATCGGTGGGCCGAGCCGGGATAAATCGTGAAGCCAATCGCCGCGCAGCCGAGCCGCAAGGCGTCTTCGACCCCGCTCGTCAGCGCCTGGATCGGGTCTTTCTCGTCCTGGAGCAAATCATGATCGTTCACCTTGAGGATCAAGGGGATTTCGCCCGCGAATTCCCGCGCGCCAGCCTCGAGAAAACCGAGCGGCGCGGCATAGGCGTTGCAGCCCGCGTCAAGCGCCAACTGGAAGTGGTAGCGGGGATCGTAGGCGGGCGGATTGGGCGCGAAACTGCGCGCCGGACCGTGCTCAAATCCCTGGTCAACCGGCAGAATCACGAGCTTGCCGGTGCCGCCCAAACGTCCGTGATTAAGGATGCGGGCGAGATTGGTCAAAGTACCCGGATTGTCGCCGCCGTACCAGCTGAGGATTTCACGAACGATTTCTTTCATAACGCAACGTTGCCTTCGTTTGATGGTTTGACCTTTGCCGACTCGTCCCGCGATTTACTCGCGGCGGGCGCTTGGTCGCAAGCTTTAAATTGTTCGAGCAGGGGCCGGTCCGAGGCCGTGATGCGCACCCGCCGGTGACTGAACGGATCAACGTACGCCAGCTCGACCGCGCGCAGCGCCATCGGCGGGCGTTCGCTGCGGGAGGGCGGGAGGTGGCGCGGGCGATCACGAATCGGTGGAGGAGCGCCCGCGCGTGACGCCTCGGCGGGCGGCCCGTAGAGCAGGTCACCCACCACCGGGTGGCCCGTGGCGGCCAGATGCACGCGAATCTGATGCGTGCGGCCAGTCGTCGGCGTCGCGCGCACGAGAGCCACCGTGCGGCCCGCCTCAAGCAGCTCAAAATGGGTCTCCGCTTCCTTCGCGTCCAGCGGCAGTCCCGCGGGGCGTCCCCCGCCGGAGCCGTCCGCGGCGCGCGAATGACTCCCGCGCGGGGAGATGGTCCGCATCTTGCCCTCCGTGCGCGGGTCCGGAGCGATGGCGAGTCGGCAGTCCCACTCGCGCTCGGCGGGAATGCCCCGCACGACGGCGAGATAGCGCTTTTCGATTTGACGGCCCTCAAATAAGCGACTGTAGGTGGAAAGGGCGCCGGGGCTTTTGGCGAACAGAAGCGCGCCGCTCGTTTCCGCATCCAGGCGATGAATGTAGCGGAGGTACCTCAGGTTGCGTGAGCTGGCCCAGAAGTCGCCCGCGTTCATCGACGAGATGAGCGCTAACTGGAGATTACGGGCCGTGTGGTCCCAGGAATCGGGCGCGAGCAACCAGCCCGCCGGTTTGTCGATGGCCAGCACGGAGCGATCTTCGTAGAGGATCGGAATGACCATATCCTCACCAAGCTCAATAAATCGTGGTTTAGCCATAAGATGGGTGGCCGTTCGGCGGGGCGCCGGAAGCGGGTGTCGGCCTCAAGCCCGCCGGGCGGAAAACGAGACGCACGCGAGCAACAGAAACAAGAAGGCGATGGAGTAAATCTGAAACGGAAAGTCGAAAAACGCATGCAACAAGCAACCGCTCATGGCGATCCAAATCGTCGCCATCATGACCCAAGGCACCGGAATTCCGCGATGCAGGAACCAGTGGGCTGGGGCGAGCAGCAAGGCCAGCAATACCATCGCGGAGCCAATGCCGCCAAAGGTGACGACCGTCTGCATCCAATCATTATGAAGGTAAGCTTCCCAGTCCTGGTTGAAATCGTGACGATAGAGTTGGTAGAGGGCGGGGAACGATCCCGGTCCCGAGCCAAAAACCGGAAAATCGCGCGCCATCTGGACGGAGTTGCGATAAATATCGGCGCGCCCGCTGGAAACGTCCCGCGTCCCATTCGCAAGGCGCTCCTCGAACTTGCTCCAACCCAAATAGAATCCGAGGCCAATGCTCAGCGCAAAGACCGCCAGCGTCGCCAGGTGTCGCAGCCAACGTCCGCGCCGGTCCGCGAACGTCAAAACGGCCAGGACGGCGAGTAATTGCAGCGCCGCGACCGCGGCTCCCCCGCGCGTGGTCGAGATGACCGGACTGATGGCCATCAGAATGGCGCACGGCACCAGGACTACGTGAGGCGAGCTGCCGGCCCGGCGCGAAACCCGGCTCGATTGCCGTTCCCAGCGGCGCAGGCTCCACCAAAAGCCGAGACAGACGGGCCAGATAAGATTCAGGTACTGAGCGGCGTTCGCACGATAGGCGTACGGACCGAATTGGGTGTCCGCCGTGTCATTAAAGCGCGGCTGCGCCAGCCAGAGAAGTTTGTCCACGCCGGAAAGACGCTGCAGGATGCCCTCCAGTCCGACCAGGCCACCGTTGACGCAAAGCAGCCAGAGCAAGCGGCGCAATCGGTCGGGTAGTTGGGCGACCCACTCCCCCGCGGTCAGGCCGGGCGTCGTCGGCGGCAGTTCGCGTTTCATCCGCCGCTCCCGAGCGGTACGGGCGAGCAGCCAATCACGCGCCGCCCAGAACGCCAGGGCCATGCCGAGGTAGGTCCAAAAGGCGAACCACGAACTGTCACGATCATAGCTATGCGGCAGCCACGGGATGCAATCGAAATACTTAAAGGTGGATTCGGTGAAGGAGTACACCGCCCGCGCGTTCCAGGCGCTGGCGAAGCAGTACGTTAGCAGCGCGACGGTCAAGGCGGCCAGCAGCGTCGTTGCCCGGCGTTCGGCGGTCCAGCGCCGGCCGGCCAAGCCGATGTCCAGCGCGCCCGGGACAGACTCCCCAGTCTCGGATTGGCCCCAGCGGGCGGGCCGATAGCCGGTCCGTAAGCGAATGATCCATTTGGTAACCAGCAAGCCACCCAGGAGATACGCGGCGATATTGAGCGTCCAAATCGACCAGTTTTGCGTGGCGCCGAACGCCCAGGGGCCGAACAAGACCATGAAATAGATCACCGCCTCCGAGACGGCGTCCGCAATGCGATAGGCGGGCGGCGTGCGGATCGCGCCGGCCGGCGGGTACTCCGGCGGACGGCGGTCAGGCGGGCCAGGAAGTGGCGCGGGCGATTCCATCATTGTTATCTAAAGCGTCAATCCACCCGACCGACTGGCCGGCGAGTTTTGTTACATTAATAGAACGCCCGAACCGGTGATTTCACAAGCCGGAAAAATTTTTTGCAATCTAAAGCCCGACTGGTACTGTGGGGGCATGCTTAGGAACTCCGACCCGGCGGCCGCGTTGAGCGTGACCGACCGGAAATCCAAGGCGGCTCACCTGCACGACAAGCAGAGCGAGAGCGACCACCGGCAGTTGCCGATCGATAAAGTGGGCGTGCGCGGCTTGCGTTTCCCGATTCAGATTCGGGACAAGGCCCGCTCGTTGCAGAATACGATCGCGACCATCGGCATGTACGTGGACTTGCCGAAGGAATTCAAGGGCACGCACATGAGCCGCTTTATCGAGGTTCTGCACGCGCACGGCAGCGTCGTGCACGTCGAGAATATCACGGACATCCTGTACGAAATGCAGCGCAAGCTCAATTCGGCGACCGCGCACCTCGAGATGGAGTTCCCGTTTTTTCTGGTAAAGCAGACGCCCGTTTCGAAGCGCGAATGCGTCATGGACTACACCGCGCGCTTCGACGCCACCGCGTGCGGCAAAGAAATCGATTTCGTCCTCACGGTGCAAGTCGCGGTAACCACCCTCTGCCCGTGCTCAAAGGCGATCAGCAAACACGGCGCGCATAACCAGCGCGGCAACGTCAGCGTCAAGATCCGCTCGCGCAAAGCGATCTGGATCGAGGACCTGATCGCGCTGGTGGAAAGCTCGGGCAGCAGTGAATTATACTCTTTGCTCAAGCGCGAAGACGAGAAAGCGGTGACGGAGCGCGCGTACGAGAACCCGGTTTTTGTGGAGGATCTGGTGCGGAACGTCGTCGTGCGGCTGCAAGCCCATCCGGACGTGACGTGGTATAAGGTCGAGGCGGAGAATTTTGAGAGCATCCATAATCACAACGCGTACGCGTGCATTGAAAAAGGCTAGGACGGGCGCTAGAGTTCGCGGGGCCACCCGCGGCGAAACATGGATCGAGCGAGGGGTGAAAACCCGGCTTAACAATCTTTAAAATAGTTGTGGCGTATTTAACTTCGTCTGATACAGTCGCGCCCTTTCGCAGAATGGCCTAACTGGCCGTTATCGGCGAAACGGCGCCATATCGGCGCGATAATTTGGCAAGCAGCGACGCGATGAATAGAGAGCACATGAAGAAAGCAAAACCTGCGACGGGGCCTAGCCGCGGCAAGCCGGTGGCTTCCGCGACCGCGGCGTCGATTCTGGGTTATTCCGACCCAAAATCTGGCGGCAGCAACGGGGACCTCAAGGTACCCGCGGAATGGACGAAGTATTATCAAAACCTGATTGAGCTGCGGGAGCGGCTGCAGGATCAGATGAGCGGGTTGGCCAAGGAATCCGCGGAAGAGCTGGCGGGCTACAGCTTGCACATGGCGGATTCGGGCACGGACAATTTTGACCGCGACTTCGCGCTCAGCCTGCTCTCGTCGGACCAGGACGCGATTTACGAGATTGAAGAGGCGCTTAAGCGCATCGAGAAGAACACTTATGGCATCTGCGAGCTAACCGGCAAGCCGATCCCCCGGGCGCGTCTGGACGCGATTCCGTGGGCGCGGTTCACCGTGGAAGCGCAGGCCCAGTTGGAACGCGAAGGCGCTTTGCGCCAGCGCCGGTTGGGAACGCTCGGCACGGTGGACGCGGCGGGCGTCGTCGAAGTCGAGGAAGAAGAAGAAGTCGAAGAAAAGCCGGCCAAGGAGAAAGAGTAATTTATGCCCCGAGAGATCATTACGCTGGAATGCACGGAAGCGCGCAAAGAGGGCAAGACCCCTTCGCGTTACACCACCACCCGCAACAAGAAACTGCAGACGGAAAAGGTCGAGCTGAAAAAGTACAATCGCTTTCTCCGCCGCCACACCGTGCATCGCGAAATCAAATAGCCGATTATGCCCCGCAAAACCAATACTGACCGTTCCCCGGGTGGCCGTAACTCCCGCGGGAAAACTTCCGTCCGCGAAGTCCGCACGCCCCGCCCCAAGCCGAAGATTGATTTCACGGTGGACGCGCTCGATTTCAAGAACGTCAATCTCCTGAAGCAGTTTGTCACCGACCAGGGCCGTATTCTCCCGCGCAAGTACACCGGATTGCCGGCCCATTATCAGCGCCGTTTGAATCAATCAATCAAGCGCGCGCGGCAGATGTTGCTGATGAAGTAACCGGCTCGATTCGCCGTCAGAATTTTGGCGCCGCTCAGGGGAGCGGCGCTGCTTTTTTTGGGCCGCGCATTCGCCAGGTGGCTAAGCTCGTGAACGACGACGCTGAGTGCGCGGAAGCGCCGGAATGGGACGGGAACCGCTTCCTCCGGGAGCGCTCGGCGGCGGACTTATTCCACTTCTTGAACTTCGAGAAATCCCTGTAGCTGCCGGATGCGAGTGGGGTGGCGCATCTTGCGGAGCGCCTTGGCTTCGATTTGGCGGATGCGTTCGCGGGTCACCTTGAACTGCTTGCCCACTTCTTCCAAAGTGCGGGAATAACCGTCGCCCAAGCCGAAACGGAGCTCGAGGACCTTGCGCTCGCGCTCGGTCAGGGACTCGAGGACATCGCTCAGCTTGTCTTTCAACAGGCTGTAGCTGGTCATGTCCAAGGGGTTCTCGGCGGATTTGTCCTCGATGAAATCGCCGAAATTGGTATCCTCACTGTCGCCGACCGGTGATTGTAGCGATATAGGCTGCTGCGCCATCTTCAGGACGGCGCGCACCCGTTCGACGGGAATCTGCATCTCGTCGGCGATTTCTTCCGGCGTGGCTTCGCGGCCGAAGTCCTGGACCAATTGTTTCTGCACCCGCATCAGCTTGTTGATCGTTTCGATCATGTGCACCGGGATGCGGATGGTGCGCGCCTGATCGGCAATCGAGCGGGTGATGGCCTGCCGAATCCACCAGGTGGCGTACGTGGAAAACTTGTAGCCGCGGCGGTATTCGAATTTTTCGACCGCCTTCATCAGGCCCATGTTGCCTTCCTGGATCAGGTCCAGGAAAGAGAGGCCGCGGTTGGTGTATTTCTTGGCGATCGAAATCACCAGGCGGAGGTTGGCCTCGACCATCTCGGTTTTGGCCTGCAGGGCCTTGCGCGAGAATTGCTGCAATAGCTGGTAGGCTTGCAGGTAATCCGGGTGCGGCAGCCGGACGAATTCCTCCAACGCCCGGATCTTTTTTTGCTCCGACTGGATCGCCGCCTGTTGCTGGCTGGATTTGCGGTGCGGCTCAAATTCCCGGATCGCGCGGACGCTCAACTGAAACTTGTCGTGGATGTTGTCCGCCACGAGGGCCATTTCCTCGATCACCTTCTGCTTGAAGAAAAACTTGGCGAAGGTCCGTTGCAGCTTCTGATCGGAGCGCTTGAGCTTGACGCCGCTGGCGTCGCGCTTGGTTTTCGAGGCGGCGTTCTGCCATTCGGCGTAATGCTGATCGACGTGCTGGTCGATGGCGCGTACTTCGCGAATCAGCTTGCGCAAGGCCTTGAGGTGATTCTCGCGCCCCTCGATTTTCTTGTCGAGGATCACGCGGTCGAAGCGCTCCTTGGGCGGCTCGCAAATCAGTTTTTCGGCCAGCGCTATGTGTTCCTTGCCGGCGAAACCGAGGCTGTAAATGATCTTCTTGACCTCGTTCTCGGCGTCTTCGATCCGCTTGGAAATCTCGACCTCTTGTTCCCGCGTCAGAAGGGGAACCTGGCCCATCTGTTTGAGATACATCCGCACCGGATCATCGAGAATATCGAGCCGGACCTTGTCCTCTTCCTCTTCAGGTTCGGGCTGTTTGACGCGGTCCACCTCCGCCTGATCGACGATCTCGACCTCAAGATTCCGGAGTTTGATGTAAATGTCATCAAGCTCCTCCGGCGTGATCATCGAGTCTGGCAGCGCGTCGTTGATATCGCTGTAGGTGAGGTAACCCTGCTCCTGCGCGAGGCGCACCAACTCTTTGATCTTCTCCGGCAACTCGACCGTAAGCGCCGGCTTGGCGCCGGGAGTCGCGGGAGGAGAGCCTGAGTCCGCGGCCGCGCCCCCTTTGAGTTTCACGTGACCATTGCTGCCGGGCGGAGCGCCGTTTTCCGGTCCTTTCATTTCTGAGCCATCCACAGTCTTTTCTAAAGCACTTTCCGCGCCGTTGCTTTTCTTGCGCGCAGTCTGGTCAGCCGCCTTGCCGGAAAGGCCGGGGGCCTTCTCCGTCACGCTCTTGGCGTTTGGCTGCTTAACCTTCGTCTTGACCATAGCTACTGGACTGTCGCGCTGGGCTTAGAACGCAAAAATTAGCGCGGCTATATTGTGGTGGCGCCCGGCTTAGTCAAGCGGACATTTCGCGGCGGGTTTTTGGCAGGGAGGCCGCCGGTCAACGGGTAACGAGAGCGACCGGGTGGCGGGCGATCCGCCGAAGGGCGACGAGTCGAACCGGAGGCTCCGCTGGTTACGGAATGCGCAATCATAACGGGCCGTTCACGCCGGCCCCGGCCGCTCTCAGAATCGAGAAAACCAGGTGGCTGGTTGGTCGGTGGATGAGAGCGAAACACGCGGGCTTGTGAAAAAAATCACAAATTGACTTGCCTGCCTTTTCGCCGCTGGCTAGCCTGCCCGAGTGGGTTCTCAAGCCCGCGCTCAACTGATGCAAACCAAAACCGAAATCGGTTATAACTCCAAGATTGAGGGAGAAGTAATCGTCACTCGAATTGATGCGACGCTGAATTGGTTTCGCAAGAATTCGCTCTGGCCGATGCCGATGGGGTTGGCCTGTTGCGCGATTGAACTGATGGCGGCGGGCGCAAGCCGGTTTGACATCGCTCGTTTTGGTTCCGAGGTCATGCGTTTTTCCCCCCGCCAATCCGACGTGATGATCGTCGCCGGGACCGTGACGTACAAGATGGCGATGGCGGTGCGCCGCATTTACGATCAGATGGCCGAGCCGAAGTGGGTGATCGCGATGGGAGCCTGCGCGTCCAGCGGCGGCATGTATCGCAGCTACGCGGTCCTGCAAGGGGTGGACCAGATTTTGCCGGTGGACGTTTACGTGGCGGGGTGTCCGCCGCGGCCGGAAGCGCTCCTGGACGCGTTGATTAAACTTCAAGGGAAAGTGGCCAAAGAGCCGGTGATCGCGACCCAGCGGCAGGTCGCCGCGTGAACCGATCACCTTAGGGACGATTTAACATGGGAGCTCTCGAATTGGCGCAAAAGTTGCGGGCGCAATTTGGCGAATTGATTTCCGAGCCGGTGGAGTTTCGCGGCGAGTGGACGGTTCAGGCGCAAGACGTTGGCCGGATTAGTGAAATCTGCGCCTGGGCCAAAGCAAACCTCGGTTTCGACTATCTGGTGGACCTCAGCAGCGTGGATAATTACGGCTCGGACCCGCGCTTTACCTTGGTGTACGAGCTTTACGGCATGGCGCATCGCTGCTACCTCCGGATCAAAGTTAGCGTGAGCGAGGAACACGCCGAGGCACCCACCGTTACCAGTGTCTGGCGCACCGCCGATTGGCATGAGCGCGAGATTTACGACATGATGGGCATCCGCTTTAACGGACATCCTGATTTGCGCCGAATCCTCATGTGGGAGGGGTATCCCTACTTCCCATTGCGCAAGGACTTTCCGCTTTCGGGCAAGCCGAGTGAAATGCCCGAGGTGGCGTTTTCGAATCCGGCGCCGCTGGAAGGCGGGCCGTTCGTGACGGTCGCCGGCGGCAAAGATACCATTGCCCGTGAACCCCGGGCGCGGCTGCCGCAGAACTAAGGCGCTTACCGCGAAAGCGGATGGACCGGCTGGCCGCGAGCCAACGGAACGGCGCTTGGTCGAATTTGATTTAGAGAACCATGACGACTGAAATCGAAGTGAAGGACTCCGGCGCCCGAGCGGCCGCCTTTTCGGCGGACGCGCTGGAGGATGTTCACGGCGAGAAAATGGTCCTCAACATGGGGCCTTCGCACCCCTCGACCCACGGCGTGCTGCGCGTGGTGCTCGAGATGGACGGCGAGATCATCACGAAGGCAATGCCGGAGATTGGCTACCTTCATCGCGGCGACGAAAAAATCGCCGAGAACATGACGTACGCGCAGTTCGTTCCCTACACGGATCGCCTGGACTACCTGGCTCCGCTGGCGAACAACGTCGCTTACGCCCTGGCGGTGGAAAAGCTCCTCGGGATCGACAAACAACTCCCGCTACGCTGTCAGTATATCCGGGTGATCTGCTGCGAATTGGCGCGGATTTCGGCGCACTTGCTCGGCTTGGGCGCGTTTGCGATGGACGTCGGCGCGTTGACGGTATTTCTCCATACGTTTACGGAGCGGGAAAAAATCTACAACCTGATCGAATCGCTCACCGGCGCCCGGTTTACGACCACCTACACGCGCATCGGCGGCCTGTCGCGGGATTTGCCCGCGGGCTGGACCGATCAATTGCGGACGTTCCTGCGTGAAGTGGTCGTTTCGTTCGACGAATCGGAGACGTTTCTGACGCGCAACCGCATCTTCGTCGATCGCACCCGGAATATCGGGATTTTGCCGAAGGACGTGGCGATCGATTACGGCGTGACCGGGCCGAACCTGCGGGGCAGCGGCGTCGATTACGACCTGCGCAAAGCCCAGCCGTACCTGGTCTATGACCGCCTGGAGTTCGAAGTCGCCCTCGGTTCGGTCGGGGATTGCTACGACCGTTATCTGGTGCGGATGGAGGAAATGCGGCAGAGCGTCAAGATCCTAAAGCAATGCCTTGATCAACTGCCGGAGGGACCGATCAACGTGCCGGACGGCAAGACCGTGTTACCGCCGAAGGCCAAGGTGTTGACCAGCATGGAGGAATTGATTCACCAGTTCATCCTGGTGACGCAGGGCATCAACGCGCCGGTCGGAGAAGTCTATTTCGGGGCGGAAAACCCGAAAGGTGAACTCGGGTTTTATATCGACAGCCGGGGCGGGGGAACGCCGCATCGATTGAAGATACGCGCGCCCTCGTTCGTCAATTTGAGCGCGATACCCTATTTGTTGCCTGGCCACATGATGAGTGACGGAGTGGCGATCCTCGGTTCCCTCGACTTTGTCATGGGGGAATGCGACCGCTGAACCCAGCCGGGAAAGAATCCATGAGCTTGAGCGTGCCCGCCAAATTAGAGCAGGAAATCGATGAAGTGATTTCGCGTTATCCGCAGAAGCGGAGCGCGTCGCTGATGCTTTTGCACGCGTTGCAGGAGCATTACGGGTTTCTGTCGAAGGAGGCGATTGAGTGGACGGCGGCGAAGCTTGAGCTTCAGCCGATCAACGTGCTGGAGTTGGTCACGTTTTACCCGATGTTCCGGCAGGAGCCGGTGGGCAAGTATCATTTTAAGGTCTGCCGCACTCTGAGCTGCGCGCTGGGCGGCGCTTACCCGCTGCGGCAACACCTCTGTCATAAATTTGGCCTAGATCACCACGCGCACGGCGCCCAGACGACGAAGGACGGCCAATTCACGGTCGAATTTGTCGAATGCCTGGCCAGTTGCGGAACGGCGCCGGTGTTGATGTGCAATGATGATTTTTACGAAGGCGTTTCAACCGCGAAGGCCGATGAGATCATCGGCGGCTGCAAATGAACGCGAGCGTCCGTGGATTACGCTTGAACCGATCAAGAAAAAATGGCTGCCGAACATGGATTCGAACCATGACAAACAGATCCAGAGTCTATTGTGCTACCGTTACACCATTCGGCAGGCGTAGTGACGACAAGCTAGAGAATCTGGCCCGGGAGTCAAGCCGCGGGTTGGCGCGCGCCGGACAATAATTTGATATGCCTGAAGAATACCGTCTCATCCTCAAATACGCCGATGTCCCCGGTTACACGCGGGACGTGGATTGTTATTTGCGGCACGGGGGCTACGAGTGCCTGAAGAAGGCCCTTACGCTTCCGGCGAAGACCTTGACGGATGGCCGCGCCATGGGCGCGCCGGAGCAGATTCGTGAAGAGGTTAAGGCGTCGGGTTTGCGTGGTCGTGGCGGCGCCGGTTTTTCGTGCGGCTTGAAGTGGTCGTTCGTGGATCGTCGCAGCGGCAAACCGATTTATCTGATTTGCAACGCGGATGAATCCGAGCCGGGGACGTTCAAGGACCGTCAGATCATTTATAAGGACCCGCATCAGTTGATTGAGGGGATGGTTATCTCCTGCTTCGCGAACGACGTGAAGCTGGCATACATCTACATCCGCGGCGAATTCGTCGAGGGAGCCCGCATTCTCAATCGCGCGCTCGCCGAGGCCCGCGAGCGAAATTTTCTGGGCAAGAACATTCTTGGCAGCGGCTACGATCTGGAGATCCACGTTCACCGCGGGGCCGGCGCGTATATTTGCGGCGAGGAAACCGGGTTGATCGAGTCGCTCGAGGGCAAGCGGCCCTATCCGCGGATCAAGCCGCCTTATTTTCCGGCCGTGCTCGGGCTTTATATGTGCCCGACGATTGTGAACAACGTCGAAACGCTCTGCGCCGTGAAGCACATCATCGGCATGGGCGCCGGGGAGTTCGCGAAGCTCGGCACGCCGAACAATACCGGCACCCGCATCGTTTCGATCAGCGGACACGTGCGCAAGCCGGGTTACTACGAAGTCCAAGTGGGACACGCGACCATTGGCCAGTTGATCGAGGATTTTGCCGGCGGCCTGCATATCGGGCGGACGTTGAAGGCGGTGATCCCGGGCGGTTCCTCGGCGAAGATTTTCAAAGCGGGCGAAAAATTTAAGCTCAAGAAAAAAGGGCCGGACGGCAAAGAAATCGTCCAGGAGGTCGATATGCTCGACCTGCCGTACGACTTCGATTCGATCATCGCCGCAGGCAGCATGTCCGGCTCGGGCGCGTTGATCGTCATGGATGACACCACGGACATCGTCGCCGCGCTGGACAATATTTCGGAATTTTACGCGCACGAGAGTTGCGGCCAGTGCACGCCGTGCCGCGAAGGTTCGCTTTGGATGAGCAAGGCCTTGCATCGCTTGACCAACGGGGATGGCCGCGCCCAGGACGCCGACTATCTGATTAAGATCGCGGATAACATTCCGGGCGGCCGGACCATCTGCGCCTTCGGCGAAGCGTGTTCGTGGCCCGTGCAAAGTTTTGTGACCAAGTTTAAGGACGAATTCGTCGCCCGCGGGGCCGCCGCCGAGGCCGCGCGCAAGGGCGCCGGACCGAGCGCAAGCGTCAAGCTGGCCGCCAGCCCGCAAACATGAACCGGCGAGCAACGAATCATCGCGGTACGAAGCGCCGAACAATCTGAATCAACGACATGTCGAACCCGACAACCAGCGAAGCCAAACCGGCGCCCGCCGCGGTCGAAACGATCACGGTCTGGGTGGATGGCAAGGCGGTCGCGGCGCCCAAGACGATGCCCGACCCGCTCACGGGCCGGCCGACGCCGACCACCATGATCCAGGCGTGCGCGCTGGCCAAGGTGGACGTTCCGCATTATTGCTATCATCCGAAGTTGCCGATCGCCGGCAACTGCCGCATGTGCCTGGTGGAATTTGGCACGCCGGCCGTCGGCCCCGATCGTAAGCCGCTGACCAATCCCGATGGTTCGATGAAAATCGCGAAATCGCCGCGGCCCGCGATTGCCTGCGCGACGCCGATCTCGCCGAACATGGAAATCTACACGACCACTCCCGGCGTCAAACAGATGCGGGAGAGCGTGCTCGAATTTCTTTTGATCAACCACCCGCTGGATTGCCCGATTTGCGATCAGGCGGGCGAGTGCAAGCTCCAGGAGTATTCGGTTGATTACGGCCAATCGGGCAGCCGATTCGCCGAGGAGAAAGTGCATAAACCCAAGCAGGTGGACCTCGGTCCGCGAATCATGCTCGACGACGAGCGCTGCATCCTTTGCTCGCGTTGCGTCCGCTTCACGCGCGACATCGCCGGCGACGACGCGCTCGGCTTTGTCAATCGCGGCGGCCGGAACACGCTTAGCAATTATCCCGGCAAACCGTTCGATAACAATTACACGCTCAACACCGTCGATATCTGCCCGGTGGGCGCGCTCACCTCGAAGGACTTCCGCTTCCAAATGCGGGTCTGGTTCCTCAAGGAAGCGCGGAGCGTTTGCACGAGTTGCGGAACGGGCTGCAATATTACCGTCGGTTCGCGGGAAAACCGGGTCTATCGCTACGAGCCGCGCGACAACGACGCCGTCAACGGTTCCTGGATGTGCGACGAAGGCCGCCTGAATTACAAATGGATTGGGCGCGCGGATCGGCTCCGAGCCGTCAAACGCGGTCGGTCCGAGGCTGGGAACTGGTCGGCCGTCTTAAAGGAAATCGCCCAGAAATTGTCCGCGGCGCCCGCGGGGACCACCGCGGTGGTGGGGTCCGCGCGGCAGACGAACGAAGAATTGTTTTTGCTTAAGCAATTGGCGGCCAAGTTGGGCGCGGTCACCGATTCGGTTCCGCGCTCCGGCGCGAGCGATCGCCTGCTAGTGAACGCCGATAAGAATCCGAATTCCAACGGGGCTCGGCTCACTGGGGTCGCGGCGGCGCCCATGGGTTCAAATCTAACGAAAATCGCGGACGGAATTCGCCAGGGGCGGATCAAGACCTTGATCGTATTCGGCGACAACGTGGCAAAAAATGGGCTGGACGCCGCATTGCTCGCCCGACTCGAAACGTTGATCGTCAGCGATATTCTGCCGAACGCGACCACTGAATTGGCGCATTACCTCTTGCCGGGTTGCGCGCACGTTGAGAAGCGAGGCTCGTTCACCAACGTCAAGGGACGGGTGCAAAAGTTTATGAAAGCGGTCGAGGCGCCCGGCGAGGCCAGGCCGGAGTGGGAATTCTTGCACGAGTTGCTCGTTCTTTTGGGCGCGCGCGACGGATTCGTGAATATCGAGGGGCTGTTCAATCAGATGGCGAAAACCGTGCCCGGTTTTGCCGGATTGGAATGGGCGAAATTGGGTGACGCGGGGGTGACGATTCCAATATGAGTCCCACGACCGAATACATTTGTTTCAGCCTGATCAAGATCGTCGGCGTGATCGCGATTTTGATGCCGACGATCGCCTATTCCGTGCTCATCGAGCGCAAGGTCTCGGCGTTCATTCAGGATCGGATCGGGCCGAATCGCGTCGGGCCGTTTGGCATCTGGCAACCGCTGGCGGACGGTTTGAAGTTCATCCTCAAGGAGGATTTTACGCCCGCGCACGTGCGGAAGATTTATTTCTGGATCGCGCCCGCGATCACGATGATTCCGGCGTTTCTGACGATGGCGGTCATTCCCTTCGGGTCGCAAATCGGCGCCCAGAAGATGGTGATCGCCGACCTCAACGTGGGGGTACTTTACACGTTCGGCATCGTGTCGCTCGGGGTATACGGAATTGTGCTGGCCGGCTACGCGTCGAATTCGAAATACCCGTTCCTGGGGAGCATTCGATCGAGCGCGCAGATGATTTCGTATGAGATGGCGATGGGGTTGTCCGTCATCCCGATTTTCATGCTGGTGGGTGACCTGAACTTGAGCCAGGTCATAGAGTACCAGGCAGGCGGGTTGTTCAATTGGCTGGTCTTCAAGCAGCCGCTTGGCTTTGCCATTTTTATCGTGGCGGCGTTCGCGGAGACGAATCGGTTGCCGTTCGACATGCCGGAATCCGAGTCCGAACTGATTGGTGGCTATCATACCGAATACGGTTCGATGAAATTCGCGCTGTTTTTTCTGGGCGAGTACGCCAATATGATCGCCTCGTCCGCGATGATGGTAACGCTCTTTTTCGGCGGCTGGACGCTGCCGATTGGCGGATTGGACGAGCCGGCGACGACACTGCTCGCCGGGGTGGCGCACATCGCCATCTTCTTCGGCAAGATGATGTGCTTGATGCTGGTGTTTATCTGGGTCCGCTGGATGTTGCCGCGGTTCCGCTATGATCAGTTGATGGATTTGGGCTGGCGGCGGTTTCTGCCGTTGGCGTTGGCGAACATCTTTATCACCGCCGTTATTTTGTGGGCGCAAAGTTGAACCGATGAGCGCGGCGATGGCGATTTGAGAGTGGGCGCGAAATGATTGTAAAACGAAAAGCACTGAATTTCTGGGAGCGGCTTTACCTGCCGGCGATTATCGGCGGGTTCAAGGTCACGTTGCGCCACTTCTTCAAGAAGAAGGTGACGATGCAGTACCCCGAGGAGAAGTGGACGGTCCCGGCCGGCTACCGGGGAGCGCCGTATTTGGTCAAGGACCAAGCGGGCCGGACGAAGTGCGTCTCCTGCCAGTTGTGCGAGTTCGTTTGCCCGCCGAAAGCGATTCGCATCACGCCGCCGGGGCCGACCGCCAATCCTGCCGTTGGCAATGTCGAGAAGCTGCCGAAGGAGTTCGAGATCGACATGCTGCGGTGCATTTTCTGCGGCTTTTGCCAGGAGGTTTGCCCCGAGGAAGCCATTTTTCTGATGAAGGATTATTCGCTGACCGGGACGAACCGGAAGGAAATGGTTTACAACAAAGAGAAGCTGCTGGCCTTGGGTGGGGTGCATCAGGACCAACACCACAAGTGGCAACACAAGGCCGAAGAGGCGGTGGCGCAAGGGATCAAAGTTTAACGGGCTGGACCGGGGCGCTTACGATCATTCATGCACGACGTTCTTTTTTACCTGCTCGCGGCGTTGACGTTGCTGTTTGGCTTCCTGGTGGTCGCCAATCCGTTCAGCCGCAATCCGGTGACGAGCGCGATGTTCCTGGTGTTGACCATCGGTTCGATGGCGGGCTTGTTCGTGATGCTGCACGCCTATTTTTTGGCGGCGGTGCAAGTGCTCGTTTATGCCGGGGCCGTCATGGTGCTGTTTCTTTTTGTCATCATGCTTTTGGACGTCAAAGAGGAAGAAGCGCGCAAGATCAAACGCTCCGGCATCGTGTTGAGCGTCGTGTTCGTGGGCGGTCTGGCGGCGCTGTTCGTGCGGAGCATTACCGGATCGGGACTGAGCGGGGTCGCAGGGTCGCAAGTCGAGGGGACGCCGATTGCGCTGGGAGAAAAACTATTCACCGATTACCTGCTTCCGTTTGAAGTCGTCTCGATTCTCCTGTTGGTCGCGATGGTCGGCGTGATTCTGTTGAGCAAAAAGGACCTGAAATAATGAACGTCGGTTTGGAACATTACCTGGTGGTGAGCGCGCTCTTGTTCACGCTGGGGTTGCTCGGCGTGGTGCTACGGCGAAACCTGCTGGTGATCTACCTTTCGCTCGAGTTGATGCTCAACGCCGCCAATCTCGCGCTCGTCGCGTTCTCGAGCTTCAATCAGAATTTGGACGGTCAGATCATGGTGTTCTTCATTATCACGGTGGCCGCCGCCGAGGTGGCTGTGGGCTTGGCGCTCATCGTCGCGCTCTATCGCCGTCGTCAAACGGCGCACGTCGAGGACCTCGCGACGCTGAAATTATAGGGAAGCGATGAACCCACAAAACCCTGACGAGCTGATCTGGTTGATCCTGTTCCTGCCGCTGCTTTCGGCGGTCGTCATCACTTTTTTTACCCGGCGCAATCCGGAAGTGAGCGGGCAAATTTCGATCGCGGCCGTCGTCGTCTCCTTTGTGCTCAGTCTCGCGCTGTTCTTTCTTCTGCCGTCGGTTGGCGTGTCGCACTTAGAGATGCAGACGGATTGGTTGACCGTGGGGGATCTCAAGGTTGATTTTGGCATCCGGTTCGATCCGCTGAGTTCATTGATGCTGCTGGTGGTCACCGGGGTGGGCGGGTTGATCCACATTTACTCGTATTGTTATATGCGCGGCGACCGGGGATTCGCCCGCTTTTTCGCCGCGCTGAGCCTGTTCACGTTTTCGATGTTGGGCATCGTCCTGGCGAACAATCTTCTGCAATTGTTCATCTTTTGGGAATTGGTCGGCGTGTCGAGCTACCTGTTGATTGGATTTTGGTATGACCGTCCGGCGGCGGCGGACGCCTGCAAGAAAGCGTTCATCACCAACCGGCTTGGTGACTTCGGGTTTTTGCTGGGGATTCTGTCTGTGTGGGCGTTGCTGGGCACCCTGAATTTCAATGAACTGGAGGCGAAGCTCTCGCTGAACCCCCATGCGTTGGGCGCGGGCGCCGCGGTGGTCGGGCTGCTGCTCTTCTGCGGCGCCGCCGGCAAGTCAGCGCAGTTTCCGTTGCATGTTTGGTTGCCGGACGCGATGGAAGGCCCCACGCCGGTGAGCGCGTTGATCCACGCCGCGACCATGGTCGCCGCGGGCGTGTACATGCTTTGCCGCATACTGTTTTTGCTGGACCCGTCGGCGATGGAAGTCATCGCCTCGCTCGGGGCCGTTACCGCCCTGCTGGCGGCTTTGATCGCGGTGCAACAGAACGATATCAAGCGCGTGCTCGCCTATTCGACGCTGTCGCAGCTCGGGTACATGGTGATGGCGGTCGGCGTCGGCGGCCCCGCCGCGGCGATGTATCATCTGGTGACCCATGCGTTCTTCAAGGCCCTGTTGTTCCTGGGAGCCGGTTCGGTGATTCTCGCCTTGCACCACGAACAGAACATCTGGCAGATGGGCGGCCTGAAACGCTCGATGCCGAAGACGTTTTGGACCTTCTTGATCGGCTCGCTGGCGTTGTGTGGCGTGCCTCCGTTCAGCGGCTTTTTCAGCAAGGACGAGATTCTGGGGGCCGCGCTGGACCACCACAGTTACGGCATTTTTGCGGTCGCGGTGGTGGTGGCGGCGCTAACGACCTTCTACATGACTCGTTTGCTCTACGTCGCGTTCCTCGGTGAACCGCGCGGCCACGCCGCGGAACACGCGCACGAAAGCCCAGGGTTGATTACCTGGCCGCTTGTGATCCTAGCGGTACCGGCGGCGTTGGCCGGGTTCTGGGGGATCAACGGGTTTTTGGAGCACGCCTTTCCGGGGCATGAAGAAAGCATCGCGGTCAGTTGGTACGCGTTGATTCTGGAGCCGTTCAACAAGTCTCCGTTGGCGGCGTTTTTCGGCCTCTTCGCGATCGTCGCCGGCTATAGCGCGGCGTATCGACTGTACGCGCGCGCGAAGAACGATCCGTTGCCGGTGATCATCGGGGCGCTCTCGCGCGGGATGCGCAATCGTTTCTATTTTGACGAGCTTTACGCGCGGATCATCGGCGCCACCCAGGAAACGCTCGCGACGTTGGCCGACTGTTTTGACCGGTGGATCGTTTCCGGCTTCGGAGTGCGCGGCGTGCACGGTACGATCGACCTTTTCGGTCGGGCATTGCGCCTGGCCCAGACCGGAAACTTGCAAACCTACGCGTTCACGTTTGTCGCGGGGCTGGCGGTGGTCCTCTATTTCGCGCTTAAATGAACCTCCGGCCGCTATCTCAATCGCGTTTGTAGCCCATGTCACCGCTGACCTACATCATTGTCTGGCCGCTGTTCATGGCGCTCGTCCTGGCGCTGGTGCCGCGCAATTTTCGGTTCGTCATGCGCGCGGGAGCGTTGCTGGCGACCTTGATTTCGATGCTCCTGGCCATCAAGTTGTTTCTGCAATATGACGGCGCAGCGGTCGAAGCCGGGGGCTATCGTTTTGTGCAGTCGATCAAATGGGTCGATGCGTTGGGGATAAGTTTCCGCGTCGGCGTGGACGGCATCAATATTGGACTGATTCTCATGGGTGCGGTGGTGGCGTTCGCGGCGGCCTGCGCGGCGTGGGAAATCAAGGAACGGGAAAAAGAGTTTTACATCCTGCTGCTGGTGATGACCGGCGGGATTCTCGGCGCGTTCGCGTCGCTTGATCTGTTTTTCTTTTACTTTTTCCACGAACTGGCCTTGGTGCCGACGTTCATCATGATCGGGGTCTGGGGGCGCGGTGAGAACAAAAACTACGCGACCTTTCAGATCACGCTTTATCTTAGTTTGGGGGCATTGATCGCGCTGATCGGGCTGATCATGCTTTATTTGCAGATGCCTGCCGACGCGCGCACGTTCGATATCGCGGAGTTGACGAAGTATTTTCAAGCGCACCCGGTTTCAGCTTCCGCACAGCATGTGATCTTTCCGCTGCTGATGTTCGGCTTCGGCATCTTGGTCTCGCTTTGGCCGTTTCACAGTTGGGCGCCGCTGGGGTATGGCTCGGCGCCCGCCGCGACCGCGATGCTGCACGCGGGTGTGCTTAAGAAATTTGGTTTGTATGGTTTGATCCGCATCGCGGCGCCGATGTTGCCAGACGGGGCCAAAGAATGGCTGCCGCTGCTCGCGCTACTGTGTCTGGGAAACATTTTTTACTGCGGCTTGGTGGCGTTGCGTCAGCGCGACTTGAATTTCCTGCTCGGTAATTCCAGCGTGGCGCACATGGGGTTCGTGTTCCTGGGCATTTCCAGCCTTAGCCTGGTCGGCGTGACCGGGGCGGTGATCGTCATGATCGCGCACGGGTTTCTGGCGGCGCTGAATTTCGCCTTGAGCGGGTACATTTACGGCCAGACGCGCACGCTGGAGATGGACAAACTGGGAGGTTTACTGCGGCCGATGCCGTTCATCGGAGTAGTATTCGGGATGGCCATGCTCGCGAGTTGCGGCCTGCCCGGTTTCGCGAATTTCGTGGGTGAAGTGCTGGTCCTTTTCGGCGCCTGGAAATCGATGCCGGCTTACGTCGCCATCACGGCTTGGGGCGCCCTGGTGATCGGCGCGGTTTACACGCTGCGCGCGGTGCGCAAGATTCTGCAAGGCCCGGTCCCGGAGCTCTACGCGCGGACGCAGGACGCGAACAACCTCTGGCGTCAATTGCCGTTCTTGATTCTGCTCGCGTGCCTGTTGATTTTCGGCTGTTTCCCGCGTCTGCTGACGGAAAAGATTAAACCGGCCGCCGAGGTGATCGTGAGCCTGGCCCATCCGGGCGGGGTCAATGGCGCTTCCGCGATGCCCGCCGGCCGCTCGTCGGGGAGAATCCTGAGACGATGAATTACGCGTTGCTAAGCTTGGAAGTAGGGGTCGTCGTGCTCGGATTGGCGCTGTTGCTGATCGATCTTTGGACGCCGGCGGAGGGCAAGCGCCGCCTGGGGTATGTCGCGGCGGCGGGCTTGGTGGTGATCCTGGCGTTGAGTTTCTTGATGAATGGGGCGGAACCGCGCTACGCCTTCCACGATCTGTACGTGATGGACGGGTTCGCGCTTTTCTTCAAACGGTTCTTTCTGCTGGCGGCGGCGGTGGTGTTGCTGATGTCAACGGAGTTCTCCGAACGTCTGGGAGCGGGCATCTCGGAGTATTACGCGCTGGTGTTGTTCGCGCTGGCGGGAATGATGTTCGCGGCGTCGGCGAACGACTTTACCATGCTCTTCGTTTCGCTCGAGACGATTACGGTCAGCTTCTATATCCTCACCAGTTTTCAGCGCCATCGGCAGCAATCTCTGGAGGCGGGTGTGAAGTACCTAATTCTGGGGGCGCTTTCCTCCGGCTTCCTGGTGTATGGGATCGCGCTCGTCTATGGCGCGAGCGGGGTAATGGGCTTCTCGGAACTGGCGAGCAAGACCGCCGGGCTGGCGCATCAGCCGATTTTTGTTTTAGGCGTGCTGCTGATTTTGGCGGGGTTGGCGTTCAAGATCGCCGCGTTTCCATTCCAGATCTGGGCGCCCGACGTGTATCAAGGTTCACCGACGCCGACGACGGCCTTTCTGGCGGTTGGCTCGAAGGCGGCGGGATTCGCGCTGCTGATGCGGTTATTCTTCGGCGCCGTTCCCGACCTGATGCTTCACTGGGAGAAGTTGCTGATGGTGATCGCGGGAATCACCATCCTCTACGGGAATCTGTGCGCGCTGCCGCAGCGCAATTTGAAGCGGTTGCTAGGCTATTCCAGCATCGCCAACGCCGGTTATTTATTGCTCGGCGTCGCGTCAATGAGTCAGGCTGGCTCCGCGGCGATCCTTTATTATCTCACGGGCTACCTTTTCACCGTTTTGGCCGCGTTCACGGTGATTTGCCTGGTCCTGCGCGATTCGGAAAATGAAGAAATCGGTGCCTTGGCGGGGTTGCACCAACGCTCGCCATTGATGGCCACGGTGATGACTTTGGCGATGGTTTCGCTCGCGGGCGTCCCGCCCTTGGCCGGCTTTTTCGGCAAGTTCCTGTTACTGCGGGCGATTATCGAGCAAGGCATCACCTACTCCGCCTACTATTGGCTCGCCGCGGTCACCATCGTGGGGGTGGTCATATCGCTCTATTATTATTTTGGCGTGATCCGCGCGATCTACTGGTCGAAGGACCCGGCGAATCTCTCGCCGATCAGCATCCCGCCGACCATCAAGCTTTGTTTGTACGGCTGCGCGGTGGGGATGCTTTACCTGGGCATTTTCCCGAATCACCTCTTGAACGTGGTCGCGGCCATCTCGAAGGCGTGGCGGGTTTGACGGGCGAGGCGAGCCGCCCAGTCGATGGCGTCGCGGCGCGCAAGCCCGAGTTGGGAAATGCTGCTTGATCTTTACCAAGCGCGGCCCGTAGATTTTGGGATTGAAACGGCTTTGAGCTATGGCAGATATTGCAAATCGATATAACGACAACGTCGCCGGCAAGTATTACGTCGATAATCAGTGCATCGACTGCGATCTGTGTCGCGAAACCGCCCCGGATAATTTCACGCGCAATGATGACGGCGGGTACTCGTTTGTTTTCAAGCAGCCCGCGACTCCCGAGGAGGAGGCGCAGTGCAAAGAGGCGAAGGAAGGCTGCCCGGTCGAGGCCATCGGTGACAACGGTCCGTAGCCGCGCTTCTCAGGCGTGCGCTGCTCGGACGCCTATTCTTCCCCGGATTCCGAAACTGAACGGTTCAACCGTCGGCGCAACAGCTCCAGCGCTTGTTGTGAGGTCACGTACTTGAACGTTTCACGGTCGTAGGGGTACGACCGTTTCAGTACGGTCGCCTTTTCGGTCGTCGCCAAGGCGATGAAAACGGTTCCCACCGGTTTGGCGGCGGTCCCGCCGTCGGGCCCAGCAATGCCGGTGACGGCAAGGGCGTAGTCCGCGTTGAATTGCGCGCGCGCGCCAGCCGCCATTTCCTTCGCGACCGCTTCGCTGACGGCGCCGTGTTCCGCCAGCGTCTCGGGGCGGACCCCTAGCAAGCGTTCCTTGGCTTGGTTGCTGTAGGAGACGACGCCGCCGAGGAACGCCGCCGAAGCTCCCGGAACATTCGTGACGCGATGCGCGAGGAAGCCGCCGGTGCAGGATTCGGCGCAGGCCAGCGTTTGCCGTCGTTCGATCAGGCTGCGCACGACGACATCTTCCAAGCGTTCGTCGGCGACCCCGAAGATATATTTGGGCAACGCTTGCTGGATCACCTGGCCGCCGGACTCGACCAACTGCGCCGCGTCGGGGCCGCGCGCTTCAAGGCGCACATCCACCTGGCCAATTTGGGCGCAATAACCGACGATCAAGCCGGCCTTCAGCAGTGGTTCCAACGGGGTTGCGATCAGTTCTTCAACCTGAGATTCGCCCAATCCCGTCGTCCGATACGTGTGGCAGACGTAGGCGGCGTTGAGCGGGAATCGCTGGCGGAGCAGGGGGGCAATCTGGTTCTTGAACATGGGGCGCAATTCGCGAGGCGGGCCGGGCAGCATCACGAGGCAACGTTTCGATCCGTCCGCGGCGAAGCCGGAAACTTCAAGCACGAGGCCGGGCGCGGTGCCGTGTTCATTCTGGATGACTTGCGCGCCGGCGGGAACGAGCGCCTGGACGCGCGTATTGCCCGGCATCGGCCGGTTGCGGCTGGCGAAGAAGCGCTCGATCCGGCGCAGCGCCTCCGGGTCTTCAATCAGTTCAGCGCCGACCAAGGCGGCGATTTGTTGGCGCGTCAAATCGTCCGACGTCGGACCAAGCCCGCCAGTGGTGATCACCAGCTCGGCGCGCGACAACCCGTCCCGCACGGCGGATTCGATATCCTCACCGGTGTCGGCCACGCTGACTTGGCGAGTAACTATGTAGCCGAGGTCGGCCAACTGACGGGAAAGCCACTGCTGGTGAGTATTCAGGATTCGGCCGAGCATGATTTCGCTGCCGGTATTAATGATCTCGATCTTCAAAGCGTCCGAAGTTTCCCTTTTCCCGACTGGCCTTTCAAGCGCCGCGTCGCGCGTGGTTCAAGTTCGTAAATTCGAATGGTCGCGAGGCCGGTCGGAGCGGTGGTGTCGCCGGCGGGGGCAACTTCGCCTTGTTGCGTCTATCGGCCTCTGGATCTGCGGCGCTAAGCGAATCAGTCCCGATCCGGCGACCGGAACGATCACTATGAGGGACGATTTCCTGGGATGGCGCTTCGTTCCCCCATTTAACATTGGGGACTTTCAGTCCGTCCGACCTGAGGCTCTGAGCCATAATCTCCAAGACTTCAACCACGCGACATAGTGCCCGCCGCCGGCGACCGGCCACCGGTTCGTTGACTTGCGCGGCGAATGAAATATAGTGCCTTGATGGCAGCGACGGACAAACAGACCGCCAAGCAGAAGTTCATGGAATTTCTCTGCCAGAAAAACCTCCGCCTGACTTCACAACGGCAAGCCATTATCGACACGGTATTTGGGACGGATAAGCATTTCACGGCGGAGGAATTGCTGGACTGGTCGCGGCGGCGGGATCAATCGGTTTCGCGGGCGACCGTCTATCGGACGTTGCCGCTGTTGACCGAGAGCGGTTTGGTGCGGGAGATGGACTTTGGCAAGGACTATAAGTTTTACGATCCCAACTACGCCGAGCATCCCAATCACAATCATATCATTTGCAACGATTGCGATAAGATCGTCGAGTTTGAGAGTGAGAAGATCTCCAAATTAGAGGACGAGATCAGTCATGGGTTGGGCTTTTCGGTCAAGACGCAACGGTTGCAAATCACGGGCAGTTGCGAGGAATTGAAGAAGTTAGGCGCGTGCAAGAACAAGGTTTGCACCTAGGCGCGTCTTGGTCGCAATCGGTTGATCGCTCGATTCGCTCGTGGAATCGGCGGACTCGACCCAACGCGAATCCCGGCGGTCGGTCATCGTTTCCCGCATGAAACGAGTTCGCATCGCGGCGACCGCGGAGTTGACGGACGGCAAGACGGTGAAATTCGCGTTCGCGCGGGACGGGGTTAAGGTGGATGGATTCGCGGCGTGCTTCAAAGGGCAAGTCGTCGCGTACGAGAATCGCTGCCGGCACATCCCGTTGACGTTGGACTACGCGGACAATCGGTTTTTCACTCCCGACGGACAACTTTTCATCTGCCAGACTCACGGCGCGGTTTACGAGCCGCTAACGGGTTACTGCGTGCATGGACCGTGTCAGGGAGCGAGTCTCACGGCTTTGAAAACCGCCGTGATTGGAGAGGAGATTTGGCTGGTGGAAAACGAGTAAGGGGCGCGGCGCCGCCAATCCTTTCTGGACAAAGGAGAGGAGTTTCACAGCCCACCGACTTACGCGAGCGGGATGGCCTCGTCGATCAGCATATTCGGGATACCCTGGCGAATTGGGTAAACGTACTTTCGATCCGCGCGGATTAGGCCGGCCTCGATCGGCTCGGTGACAGTTTGGCCGCCCCGGGTCTGCACGCGGCCCGCGCCGATTTGCTGGTTCAGGGACTCAACCAGCGACGGCTCGGCGAGCGCGACGCTTTGGTGGCTTTCAGGACAGCAGAGGATTTCCAAGAGGTCAGGGTTAATCATTTTCAGCGAGCCGAATGGCGGCGAGTCGGGCGGCGTCATAGATGTCTTGCAGCGGCGCCTTGGCCTCAAGCGCGAGCGCGCGGCACGATTCGTACTCCGGCGCGACGTGAAGAGTTTGGCCGTCGAGTTGGCCCAATTTAACCGAGACCTTGCCGTAAGGCGTTTCGACAGCGGCCCACTTCCGGGCCAACTTACGGCGCTGGGCGATGGAGCGGCGTACTCCGAAAGAGCTGGTTTCGCGTAGGATCAATTCACTGAAGCGGTCGGCCTGCGACGCTTCACAGAGGACGGTCAGGAGCACGCCTGGCCGATTTTTTTTCATTTGGATTGACGTGTGAAACACGTCGAGCGCGCCGGCGTCCAACGCGAGCTGGACAAAATGTCCGAGGACTTCGCCGCTCAGATCGTCCAGGTTCGTTTCTAAAACCGCAATGGTGTCGCGTTCCCAGTCGTGCGGTTCGGCCGGCGTCGCGACCTCTCCCAAGACCGCGCGAAGCACGTTCGGCCGCGACCGCAGATCGCGGGTTCCCAGGCCGTAGCCGACCCTGGTGGCAATCAGACCCTCCATCGGGCGGAAGCTTTCCGCGAATTCGGCCAGAAGCGCGGCTCCGGTCGGGGTGACTAGTTCGTGCGGTTCCTCACATTGGGAGAGCGGAATGCCGCGGGCGCCGAGGATTTCCAGCGTCGCGGTGGTGGGGACCGGAAAGCGGCCGTGCGCGCAGATCACCCAGCCGGAACCATCGATGACCGGCGCGGCGAGCACACGGGGTTTGCCCAGCAGTTCCAGCCCGATACAGGCGCCGACGATATCGACGATCGAATCGATGGCGCCGACCTCGTGAAAGTGGACCTGATCGAGCGGTTGCCCATGAATCTTGCCTTCGGCCACGGCGACGCGATGAAAGACCGCGATCGCGCGCTCCTTGACCCAATTCGACAGGGCGCTCGCCGAGATTAAGGCGTGGATGTCGGCAAAGGTCCGCTCGTCGTCCTCATGGTCGTGATGATGTTCCCCCGGCGCGTGCGCCACGGGCGTCGGGCTGGTTGCCGAATGGGCGTGAACGTGCGGGTGATCGTGGGCGGAGGCGCCGTGTTCGTGGGCGGTCGCCGGTTCGGACGGAGGGGAACCGTGGGAGGGGGGATGACCGTGCGCGCCGTGATGGTGCGCTTCATCCTCCAGGTGGACGTCAAATTTAATCCCGCTCAGATTGGACTTCTGCCCACGCGTGGCGTGAAGGTGGAAGCCATCCAGACCGAGTTTGGCGAGTTCCCGGTCCAGAGCGTGCAAATCAAGGCCGAGATCGATCAGCGCGCCCAGGAACATGTCACCGCTGATCCCGCTGAAAATATCCAGGTAGAGGGTCTTCACGGATTTATTTCAGGCCGAGGTTTGTCACGGGAGTCATAGGCCGATACGGCGTAAGGCAATCGTTTCATCACGACTCATGGAATCAGCGCGTTGATCTGACTGGCGGCGTAGCCCGCGCCGAAACCGTTGTCAATATTCACCACCGTAACCCCGCTGCCGCAACTGTTCAACATGCTCAGCAACGCGGCAATCCCACCAAAACTGGCGCCATAACCGATGCTCGTCGGCACGGCGATAACCGGTTTGGAGATCAACCCGGCGACGACGCTGGGAAGCGCCCCTTCCATTCCAGCCACGGTGATGACGACGTTCGCGCTCTGGATTCGCTCCAGCTTGCCCAATAAGCGGTGCAGTCCAGCGACGCCGACGTCGTAGAGGCGCTCGACAGTGTTACCCATGATGTCGGCGGTGATGGCCGCCTCTTCGGCGACGGGCAAATCACTGGTTCCGGCGCAAAGGACCGCGACCGCGCCGGGACGCTTGGGCAGCGGCTTTTTCTCGATCGTCACGCAGCGGGCGCGGGGGTGATAGACCGCGCGGCGGAAGGCTTTGCGCAAAGCGCGGGCGTGGTCGAGGTTCACGCGGGTGATGAGCGCGCAGGTCTCGCGAGCGAGGATTTGGCGGGCGATGGCGACGATTTCCGCCGCCGTTTTACCCGCCCCGAAAATCACCTCGGGAAATCCCTTGCGCAGCGCCCGGTGGGTGTCCACTTGGGCGAAGCCGAGGTCCGCGATCGGCGCCGCCTGGAAAAAGCGCAGAACCTGGTCGTGGCCGACGCGCCCGGCGCGGAATTCTTCCAGGAGATCAGTCGCGGCCTTCGAATTCATGGAGGGAATGATGGCATGAGCGCCGAGACGGGTCACGCGGGAAAGGAGCGGCGGCGAAAACCGCGCGAGCTTACGGTCCTTTGCGACTTGACGCGATCGGCTCCGCGCCGAGCGTGGGAATCGGGGCGCGGTGAGCGTGGTGGCGGAACAACCGGTCGCGGTTGCGATAAAGATAGATGACGATGGCGATATTGATGCCGAGCACGACGAAGACCAGCTTGGAGAAGTGGTGGATCAAATCGAGAACCTCGATCGGGACGAAAAACGCCGATTCCCCGATGGCCAGCCAGCCAGCCCAGCTGACGCGGAAGATGAGACCGACGCCTTCGACGAGGGAAAACAGGCTGTAAACGAGCGTACCCGCGGCCGCCCAAAGCATCTTCACTTCGGTGATTTGGCCGACTTTGACCGCCAATTGGGTGAAGAATCGGTTGCCCGGATGGACCCGCAAGACGTGCAACAAACGGCCGAACTCGTACGGGAGGTCGTTATCCGAAAGGCAATACGCCACGATCGCCAGGGTCAGGAAAAGTGATCCCTTCAAAAGCTTGAAACCGATGATGGCGTAGAGCGTCGGGTACCGCTTTTCCCGGGGCTCAATCGAAGTGACTTCGCTCATCAGCGAATCTTGGGCAGGAGCATCGGCAGGAGCTCGTCGATTCTTACTCTCGTTTGTTGCATCGTGTCGCGGTCGCGCAGCGTCACCGTCTCGGCCAATTCCGGACGCTCGCCGAGGGTATCGAAATCAATCGTGACCCCAAAAGGCGTGCCGGCTTCATCCTGACGCCGGTAACGCCGGCCAATCGCGCCGGCCTCGTCGTAAAAAACCGTCATGTGGGGACGCAGTAACGCTTGCACTTCCCTCGCTTTCTTAACCAATTCCGGCCGATTTTTCAAGAGCGGAAATATGCCGACCTTGATGGGCGCCACGCGCGGGTGGAACTTCATGACGATCCGGGTCTCGGTTTTGCCCTGTTCATCGGTAACGGTTTCCTCGCGATAGGCGTTGCAAATCAGCGCCAGGGCGAGGCGATCGGCGCCCGCGCTCGGCTCAATCACGTGGGGAACATAACGCGCCTTGGCCTCTTCGTCAAAATACTCCATCGATTTGCCGCTGAACTTCTGGTGCTGGGTCAGGTCGAAATCGCCGCGGGCGGCGATCCCTTCCAACTCCTGGGTTCCAAACGGGAATTTGTAGAGGATGTCCACGGTGGCTTTGGCGTAGTGCGCCAGCTCCTCTTTCTTTTGCCAGTAAAGCTCGAGGGAATCGCGGCTCAGGCCGATGCTTTCATACCACTTCAAACGCTCCTCGACCCAATACTGATGCCATTCGTTCCAGCCCCAGGAACGGCACGGCTGGCCGGGCGCGGGCGGCTCCGCTCCCGGGGGATCGACCAGTTTCTCGGCCACTTCGTTGGGGCGGATGAAAAACTCGAGTTCCATCTGCTCGAATTCGCGCGAGCGAAAGGTGAAATTGCGCGGATTGATTTCGTTGCGGAAGGCCTTGCCGACCTGACAGATGCCGAAGGGCACCTTTTGGCGGGAGACCTCCAGGACGTTTTTGTACTGCGCGAAAATCGCCTGGGCGGTTTCGGGGCGCAGGTACGCGGCGTTGTCCGGGCTTTCCACCGGGCCAACATAGGTCTTGAACATCAGATTGAACGGGCGGGGCTCGGTCATTAGGCTGCCGTTTTCCGGGTTGTAACGAACCGAATCGACGACCGGCTCGGTGCGTTCACCGAGGAGGGTCGGGGAGGCGATGCCGCGCTGCTCGTAAAACGTACGGGCGACCTTCCGGGCGGATTCGGCGTTTTTACCCGCCGCCAGGAGCACGGAGTATGGCTCCTGGCTCGTTTTGGCGTTGTCGCCGCCCGCGGTGGCGCCGTCGTAGAAATAAATCGTGCCGCTTTGGGGGTCGATCTGGTCAGCGCGAAACCGTTTCTTGGTCAGCAAGCAATCGACCATCGGATCGCTGAACGTGCTGGTGTGGCCGCTGGCTTCCCAGATTTTAGGGTGCATGATGATGGTCGCCTCCAACCCGACCACGTCTTCGCGGTAGTGGGTCATGCAGCGCCACCAGTAGCTTTTCAAGTTGAGCTTAAGCTCGGCGCCGAGCGGACCGTAGTCCCAGAAGCCGTTCAAGCCGCCGTAGATCTCCGAAGATTGAAAAATGAATCCGCGACGCTTGCAGAGAGAAACGATCTTCTCCATCAACTCGGTTGCATTAGACGATTGCATTGAGCCGGGGAGTCTTGGTCAACGCCATACCCATGTCAAGACACTGGCGCTCGCGTGCCGCGAAGGCGTCGAACGGGCGTCCGCTGGGAGGGCTGGCCGCGGCCTGCGTCCTCGCTTCCCCGCCAGTCAGAGCTTGCCATCGTCAAACGGGCAATTAAATTGCCGTCATGGCAACGCAACCCGAAGCGACCCCGAAATCGCTGAAGTCCTCCAAGGACGGTCAGAACGGCAAGCTGGAGGCCAAGTTGCACGAACGCAAGACGGTGGTGATCGGCCGGGGGCCGGAGTGCGACGTCGTCATCAAAGACCCGAAGGCTTCGCGACGGCATTGCCAACTGAGCCGGGTTGAGGCGGCGTTTATCCTTGAGGATTTAGGCTCCAAGAACGGGACGCTCGTGGACGGTCTTCGAATTGAAGGCAAGGTGTCGCTGAAGCCGAATCAAGCCTTCAAGATCGGTGACACGGTTTTTTACATCGCGTAACCGGCGGTTTATTCGGCCCCCACTGGGCTGGGAGGCTCTTGCCGGCGATTTGATGATTCTCCGATTTCCGGGGCCGATCGGACGGCGTCCGAGCCCGTGCCACAGCCTTAACGATAGCGGGTCGCTTCCCCGGTCATCCTGACGCCCTCTCGGTAGCGAGGTCCGTCGTTCGTCGTCAACGGGCGCTAACCACTTCAACCGCCAAAGCCGTTCGTCGGAAGACTCTGCAGGAGCTGGAGCGTCAGGCTGGGCAGCGAGTTGGCTTGGGCAAGCATGGTGGTGGCCGATTGAACCAAGATGCTGTCGCGGGCGTAATTGGTGGCTTCCTGAGCCACATCGACGTCGGTAATTCGACTGTTTGCGGCCGTCAGATTCTCGTTGAGAACCGAAACCTGGTCGATCGTGAGATTCAGGCGTTCGAGATTGGCGCCGACCTGCGCGCGCATGCCGGCGAGGGTCTGAATCGCCGTCTGCACATTGCTCAGCGCCTGGGCGGCGCTGGCCGAGCTCGCGATCGAGGTCGTAACCGAGTTGAAGATGCTGGCCAGGCCGGACCCGACCGTCGCGCTGGTCAAGTCCACGGTGTTCATCGTGAACTTTTTGGCGTCGCTGTCGATCGTGACCGCCAGTCCGGCGCTGTCGAACAAGGTCACGCCGTTAAATTGCTTGGTCCCGATGTCACTGATGTAATTCTGCAATTGGGTGAATTCAGCGGTGTAATTGGAAAGATCCGAGCTGGTTTTCGTCGGGTCCTGAGCGAGCACGGTCAATTCGCTCATCCGATCCAGCGCGGTCTGAACCTTTTGCAGGAAGCCGTCTTGGGTCTGGCTGAAGGAGGCCGCGTTCCCCAGATTGGTGATGACCGCCGAGTTGCGATTGATTTGCGCGGAAAACTTGATGGAGACCGCCAAGCCAGCGGCGTCATCCGCCGGCGAGACAATCCGCGAGCCCGAAGAAAGCCTGGCCAAAGAACTGGCCAAGTTGTTCGAAGCCACCGACAGTTCGCGCTGCGCGCTAACTGCGGCGATGTTCGTGTTAATGACCATCGACAATTCCGTTTGTCCACTGCCGCCCAGCATCCTTGCTGGGGGAAGACAGGCTCAGGCGTCTTCCGATTCCTGAGCGGGAAGGCGATGCGCTCGCTGGCCCCGCTATCGGGTACAGTCGGCGCCGCGCGCGAAAAATTTAGGCAAAAATCGCGAGCGGACGGAGGCCTGCGTCACCTGGCCGGGACGGTCAGGTGAGTCAAGCGGAGAAGGTAAGACCGGTTATCGGAGTTTGGCTTCGTCGGCGAGGTATTTTTCGAGCAACTCGGGTGGAGCCTCCAGGAGATTGAGCCGGGGGTTCCAAGCCAGGCCAGCCCGACGGCCGACCGCCGTCACTCCGCCGAGGGGGCGGCGTCGGGGCCGGGCGGAGGTCGCGGCCGCCCGTGCCGCCGGGGAACGCGCGTTTTTGGGGCGGAACATCAGTTTTGTTCGTGGTCAACCGGGACCGGTTGGCGGGGCATTTCCTGACAGAGGCGACGCCGAGTCTCCCCAGGGCGGTGGCCAAACGCCACTTGCGGACGGGGCGGCGCGGTGTACGGGGCCGCGAAAAAGGTCCGTCTCCGGGTGTGACCGGGACGAAGGGAGGCGCGCCAGAAGTAAGGAGGCTTCATACATTTATCACGGCCAACGACCGGTTCGAAAATCACAGCGGCAGCGGCTGCGGCCCTTCGCGTTCAGAGCGCCCTTGCTTGCCCCTCACAACCCAGTGGCGGCTCGCTCGCCGCTCGCGCCACGTGCCCATGTGGCAAACCCGCCCTAACGCACCCTAATACCCAGCCGCTGCCATCGTGATCTTCCAACCCTAGGTCGGCCATCACTGAAGCCAGTATGCACTTTCGCGCGGAGCGAATCTATGGCGAGTTTACGCCATACGGCGGCGGCGGGTCCGCGGTGGAAAAAAGCGGGATTTTGTCGCTCTTTCAGCCGCGGGCCGCGTGGAAAATCGATGCGGCCGGCCGAATTTCGCGCGTCCTGAAATGGGATATATATGTATCAATATATCATCCAACCGATCGGTGGGCGGGCGGGCGGCGGGCGGATAAGGTGTCGATCTCGCGGCGCGGCGCGGGCGAAGGTCGCCGCCGCCGCCGCCGAGCGGAAGATTTTTGGAACTTTGGAGGCGGAAATCGTGGCTGGACTGATCGCCCGTCTGGCGACGGACCACCCTGGGTTTTTGTTTGAAAAGCGCCGCGGGTTGGCGAATGCTAAAGGTATGCGCGCGCGCATCGCTGTTTTGGTCTCGCTGGGGCTGAACGTCGCCTTGGCCGCGGCGCTGTTCTACGAGCGGCGCCCCGCGCCGGAGCGCGAAATAGTGGCTCCGGCCCCGGGGCCGATTTCGGTGGCATCCACCAACGCGGCAAAAACCCGAGTCATCGTTCGGCGTCTTAACTTTACCTGGGACGAAGTCGAATCGCAGGACTACACCGCCTTTATCGCCAATCTGCGCGCGATCGGCTGTCCCGAGGCGACGATCCGGGACATCATCGTGGCCGACGTCAATCAAATGTACGCGCAAAAGCGGCTGACGGACATCGTGACGCCGGACCAGCAATGGTGGCGGTCTGATCCCAGCCGGGATTTGGAGCAGGCGGCGCTGGAGAAATTGCGGGCGCTGGACGCCGAGCGGCGCGCGCTGTTGACCAAGTTGCTGGGGCCTGATTGGGAGATTTCATCCCATCCGCCACTGCCGGCGATCCCGCTCGTCGCGTTAAACGGGCCGGTCCTGGGCGCGCTTTCCGCGGAAAAGAAACTGGCGGTGCAGAACGCCTTCGCACGGTCCCAGGAACGACTCCAGGCGTACTACGACGCGCAGCAGCGGGCGGGTGCGCGGGTCGATCCCGCCGAACTGGCCAAGCTCAAGGCGCAGACTCGACAGGAATTGGCGGCGCTGCTCGACCCGACGCAGCTTGAGGAATTCCTTTTGCGGTACTCGCAAAATTCGACGAACCTGCGCCGCCAGTTGCGCGGCCTCGACGCGACGCCGGACGAGTTTCGCAGCATTTTCCGCGTGACCGATCCGATCGATCAGCAGGAACAGCTCTATTTTGCGGGTGACGATCCGGCGAGCGTGAAGCGGCGTGACGAATTGGAAAAACAACGGGACGCGGCGATCCAGCAGGCCTTATCGCCCGACCGTTTCCAGCTCTATAAACTCAACCAGGACCCGGTGTACGTCGAGGCCAGTTCGTACGCGCAGCAATCGGGAATCTCGGCGCAGAATGTCCTGCCGTTGTATCGGATCAACTCGGCCGCGGAGCAGGAGTTGGAACGGATCAGGAATGACCAGACGCTTTCGCCGGATGAACGCGATGATCTGGCGGACGAAGTCCAGGCCGCGCAAGAAAGCTCCCTTCGCCAACTATTGGGGCCGGAGACGTTCGACCGCTATAAAAAGGCCCAAAAGGCGCGCTGAGGCCAACCCGAGCCGGGGTTTTCGCCGCCTCGCCCACGGCCAAAATCCGTCGCCGCCCGCGCGCCCGGATCTTCCAAACCGACTCTCAGAGTTTGATCTTCCGGGGGAACTGTTGGTTGGCTTCCCAGTAGGTCCGCTTCAGAGCGATCGCGGGGTCAGCGGCGGCGGGCTGAACGCGGCCGGCGGCGTCGGTGGCCCGAGAGACCACGGTATGTTCGCCGGGCGGCGCCGATTCCCAATCGTAGGTCCAGAACACCCAGCCGTAGCGCGCCTGCTTTTTGCGTTCGAGACGCGCGGCCTTCCAGGGGCCGTTGTCGATCTGCAGTTCCACCCGCTCGACCGCCGTGCCGTCGCTCCACGCCGCGCCAGTGAAACGGACGACGCCAGCCTTGACGCGGACCGCGCGGGCGCAGATGGATTTGACGTCAATGGGGCCAACGCTGGTTTCGCGCCAGATCGTCTGGCCATCCCGCTCTTCGCCGCGAATCGTCACGTAGTCGCGCGCCATGAATTTGCCCATGAAGCGGCGGTCCGTGACCTCGATGCGTTTCAGCCATTTCACCCACGCGATGCCAAACCAGCCCGGGACGATCAAGCGAACGGGCGCCCCGTGCTCTTGCGAGAGAGGTTCGCCATTCATCGCGTAGGCCAGCAGCACGTCTTCTCTCTGCGCGTCGCCGACTGACAGGCTGCGCGCGAAATTCTGCAGATAATCCTTCTCGCGGATTTTCTCGAGCTTTTCGTCGGCGCCGAAGAAAACGATCTCAATGGCGCGTTCGCGCAAGCCGCAATCTTTGAGGAGCGCCGCGAGCGGGACCCCAGTCCATTCGACGTTGCCGACGGCGCCAACGAAGCCCGGACTCGACCCGTTCCCCGAGCATTCAAGCGTCGCGATGATGCGTTTGCTTTTGCGGGCCTTAAGGTCCGCCAGGGAGAGCGTTACCGGATGTTTGACCAGCCCTGAGATCTCCAGACGCCACGCGTCCGGCGGCTCCGGCTTGGGAACGCCGTAATGCCCGACGTTGAAAACTTTGGCGTTGGGCGTTATCCAGCTGGTCAACTCATCCCATCGCAGGCCGCGGCCGGGCGCTTGAACGTCCAGAAAGGGGATCAACTCGGCCTCCGGTGGCGTTTCAGGCGCGCCCAACGCGGTCAAGGATTCGGGAATCAGGGCCAGCGCCGCGAAGGCCGCGCTGCGCTGGAGCATCTCGCGACGGTTGAGGGAGGCACGCATAACCGGGCGGTTCAAGAGGCTTTTTTGGTGACGGGCGCGGCGGCGTGTGCGCCGGCGGCGCGGCCAATGCACCAGAGATGTTTGTGGGTCCGTACGAAGATTTCGCCGTTCGAGATGGCGACCGACGAGTTGGAAAGTTCGTTTTCCAACGAGTTGACGCCGATCAGCTCGAAGGTGGGGCTGGCTCTCAGGACGACGGTTTCACCGGAATGGTTGACGACGTAAAGTTTGTCGCCCGCCAGCGCCACGGACGACCAGGACTCGGAGTCGGCGCCGGCGCCTTGGACGCGCTGTTCCCAGACGGTTTCGCCCGATTTGAGATCGAGGCATTGCGCGATGGCGCCATTCAAAATGTAGATATGGCCGTTATGAATCACGCCTGAGCCGATGCCCGTCTTGGTTTTGATTTTCTGCCAGACCCGCCGGGTGGCGGTGACATCACCCTGACCGCCGGGCTTGACGGCGACGGTCGAGCCGCTGTAGCCACCCATCGCCACCACGAGGCCCTCGCCGTAAATCGCGGAAGTATAAATCAGGGGGTTCAGTCCGTCGCAACTCCAGAGATCCTTGCCGGTGAGCGGATCAAACGCCCGGACTTGGCCGGGAAAACTCACGACCAATTCGGAGCGGGAGCCGCTCTTCACGACGAGCGGCGTACTCCAGGAGCCGATCACGCCATTCGTTTTGCCCGCGAACCCATCGGTCCGCTCCTTCGGTTGGACCGGCGGCACGTCGCGCTGCCATACCGTTGCGCCGGTCGTTTTGTCCACGGCCACCAGGAAGGTCCGCTCACCCGGGCCGAAATTGAGGATGCAGAGGTTTTGGAAAATGATCGGTGAGGAGGCATAGCCCCAAGTGTGATCCTGTTTGCCGAGATCGCGCCGCCAAAGCTCCTTGCCGGCGAAATCGTAGCAGAAAAGACCGGCCGAGCCGAACCAGGCGATGACGCGGTGGCCGTCGGTGACAGGCGAGGCGGAGCAGGGCGGATTGGCATCGTGCGACCGCTCTTTCTCCTTGTAGGTGACGCCGGACTGCCAGAGCAGCTTGCCGTCCGCGCGATCGAAACAGAGGAGCGCGCGCAGGTTGTCGTTCTCGACCGCCTGAGTGACGAAGACCCGGCCTTCCCAGACGATCGGGGTTGAATTGCCCCGGTCGGGAAGCGGCGTTTTCCAGCGGACATTTTCATTCTTGGACCAGCGGGTCGGGAGGTCCTTTTCGGGCGCGACGCCGTCGTTCGCCGGGCCGCGCCAATTTGGCCAGTTGCCGGCGTTCACCGTGAACGAGGTGAGGGCGGCGAGGCCAAGCGTGAGTGAGCGGAGGCGCCGCGAACGAAGGAGTGGGTTGGTCATAATCGATAAGGGGAGCGTAATCATGGGAGCGATCAAGGGACCATTCGGCTAGACGGAATCAAACGTCCACGGCGCGCGCATCTCGGGAGAGACAAACGCGTTCGCCTCCTGGTCATGCTTGAATTCTTCGCGCGCGGGATCCCATTCCAATTTTCTGCCGAGGCGCATCGCGATGGTGCCGATGTGGCAGACGGAAACGGAACGATGCCCGATCTCGGCCTCGCAGATTGGTTGCTTGCGGGTTCGGACGCAGTCGAAGAAATTCCCCATGTGGTCGTTGCTCACGTAGAGGCGCTGCGCGTTGGCGGGCAGCGGCTGGGTGAGGAGCTCGGGGTTGCTGGCTTCGATGTCGCCGCGGGTGACAAAAATCCAGCCATCGGTACCTTCGAAGCGGATGCCGTTGACGGTGTCGCTCGAGGCGCCGTGATGCGACCCGTCCGGTCCGTCGGTGATCACGCTCATGCAGACTAGTCTGACCCCGTTGGCGTATTGGTATTCCACGTGATACTGGCTGGCGGCGGTGTAGCCGCCGGGAATCTCGTCGATGAGGGGCTTGCCCTCGGCGCTGATCGGACCGGTGCGCTCCGTGCCGTTGCCCCATTGCGCGATGTCGTTGTGATGGGCGCCCCAGTCGGTCAT
>CAZFVY010000006.1:0-124311 GCA_964522665.1 uncultured Verrucomicrobiota bacterium
AGCGTTTTCTGGAACTGGTGAAGGCGAATCATTCCACCGTGGTCGTCTCGCAAAGCTGGTCGGAGATTCACAAGGTCAATGAGCGGGTGCGGGATGGATTGAAAGCTCAAGGACTGGTCGGTCAGGAGGAAATCACCGTGACCGCGCTGGAACGGCTGGATTTGACGGATGCCCAAAAACGGGCTGCGCGATCTTACGCTCCTGATTCCGTGGTGGTCTTTAACCGG
Organism: uncultured Verrucomicrobiota bacterium; assembly: GCA_964522665.1. Classification (GTDB taxonomy): domain Bacteria; phylum Verrucomicrobiota; class Verrucomicrobiia; order Limisphaerales; family CAZFVY01; genus CAZFVY01. The sequence goes on from CAZFVY010000006.1 coordinate 228, forward strand.
CCCGTCAGTGGCTACAAGCCCGGCGACACTGGCCGCTTGCTCGCCGTCACCGACAAACATCTGCTGATTGAGGCCAACCAGCGCATACGCCCGGTTCCCTTCAAAGACCTCGACCGGCTCACGGTTTGCCAGCCCAAGGAATTGCCCTTGGCCAGCGGCGACCGGCTGCAATTGAAAGCCAATGGCAACGCCACGGACGGCGGCAAGGTGGTCAATGGCGAACTGGTCACGGTCAAACAGATTCACCCGGATGGACGCATCGCCCTGGCGGACGGTCGGACCCTGGACAAGTCCTACCGCCAGTTCGTGCGCGGCTATGCGGTCACGTCCTACGCCGCCCAGGGCAAAACCGTGGATTATGTCCTGTTCTCCGATTCCGCTGTGCAGGCCGCAACCAACGACCAGCAATGGTATGTGACCATTTCGCGGGGACGAAAGGGCGTCCAGATTTTCACCGCCGACAAAATCCAACTTCGGCAAAACGTCATTCGTTCCGGGGGCCGCGAATTGGCCTTGGACATTGTCAAAGAATCCGCCATCCACGCGCTGGCGAACGCTTGGGGCCGTGATATTGGTTACGTCCTCAGCGTCCAGCATTCGCAACGTCGAACCGGGCAACGCCGGGCTGAATTGTTTGGGCTGGAGGAAACCGCGAAGGTGTCCGAGGCGGCGCAGCAAACGGAAACGCCGAAACAAACGGAAACGGTGCGGCAATCGCCAGCGGTTCGGGCGGCGGGGAAAATCACCCACAGTCATCAACACAAACAAAGATACGGAGGAGGCATTGGAGTATGAGAGAATTCAAAGAACGCCCAGAGTGTTACCACCTAAGCCGTCAAGTGATGGGCAACCACGTCCCTCTGGACAACCTGCGGTTGGAACTAACGCCCACTTGTTTTTATCTGCTGCCTTACCACCACTTGGAAGTCGCCAAGTTCGAGTCGGCCCACGACAGCGACACGATTGCGCTCTCGTTCGTCAATCATAAGGTGAAAATTGCGGGCCGGAATCTGCGGGCTCTGGCTGTTGGCTTTCAGGAACGCGCCGTCGAATGGGTCATGCCCGTGCCGGAAAAATACGGGGATGCGCGGGAAGGCGTGCAGGGCATGATTCAGTCAATCGAGATAGAAAAATCGGAGGATTTATGCTCAAACAAAACGAACAGTTGACTAAACCACAGGCACCCCGCCAGTGTCAGACGAACGGCGCGGAAACGAATGCTTTTGTCGAGAAAAAGGGATTCAAACGCGCCGAGGCCGCGACGTATTTGGGGGTGAATCCAGTGACGATTGACCGATTGGCGAAGCGGGGCCTGCTCCATCCTTCCCGCGCACTGCGCCACCCGATTTATTCCAGAGATGATCTCGACCGATTCTTGCGCGAGACATCATAGCCGTTCGGCCAATGCGGATAAATCATTTGGTTGCTTCGCGGTCGTTTCCGTGGCCCCTTTCGTCACGGGCAGAAATTTTAGCACGAACTTCGTTGAGCGACGATTCGGGGATTCTTTCCACGAATTCATCAATAAGGGCATCCCGGTCATTGAGTTCCTGACGGAACACTTCACGGCCCATTGCCTGTTTCGCGGCGTCAAGCAATCTTTCAAGCGGCAGAAGCCAGACTTCTTCATGGATTTGCCCCCAAAACACTTCAAGCGGATTCTGTGACACCCACCAAGCATAGCCATATTTCGCTTTGGCTTTGGCTACGACGCGTCTTCCGTCAGGAGTTGCAGATGTTTGCGCCTGGGCGTGTTTGTTCGCAGTATCCGGCATTGGGATAACATTGGCGGGTTTGTCGAAGCTGACGCGTTTGCTCATGGCGAGACTGTGTTCCTGGCGGAGATGCCCATATCGTTTCATCGCCAACGCGCCACCGTCACAATGTCCGAGCCAACGGCTGATGGTCGGAATGTCCACGCCGGATTCGATACAGGTCGTCGCAAAGAAGTGCCTGAAGTCGTGGTGAGTGTATTGAGGGAAACCGAGTTTGCGGCAGGCAGTTTCCAAGCACTTTCGCGCGCTGGAAATAGGGATGAGCGCGGCGCTCGGCTCAGGGTTTTGTTCCGCTTTCAATTTCTCCAAAAACGTCCGCAGTTCGTGGGGCATCGGAATCCAGCGAGGGCTTGATTCTGTCTTGGTTCCCGGAAGATAAACTGTGTTGTTTTCAAAATTCACATGCGACCAAATTAAGGGATTTTTCTTTTTCCTTCCACCGGTGATTTCAGCAACGCGAGCGCCGGAATAGGCGAGAATCTCAATGAGGTCGGCGCCAGCTTTTGTTTTCTTCTGGCTGTCCTTGCGATCATCAGCCTGACGAATCGTTGCGACGATTTTTTGGAATTCGCCCAAACTTGGAACTTGTATTTTTGGCTGGCGAACCGTGGGGCGTTCAATGTGGGCTGCGGGATTCGTAAGAATGATCCCGTGGCGAATGGCGTATTGGAAAACGGCGTTCATTGTGTCGAGTTCGCTGACGAAGGCTTTGGTGCCGGCGGTGCCCCTTCGCGCTTTGGCCCACCCCTCGCAATCGTCAGCGGTGATGTTCCGAATCGAAGTCGCCCCAAAAAACTCGGCGAGGTTCTTGATGAGGTATCCGTACCACTCCGCCGTGCTTTCCGCCAGCCTGTGCATACGTGAGTCAAGCCAACGATGGGCCATGCTATTGAAATCACCGTGCGGGTCTTGTGTCACGCGCAACACACCCATTTTTTCTTTGAGTTCCTTCAACTTCCGTTCCGCCAGCTTTCGGTCCTTTGTTTTGAGCGAGCGGCGAAACTGCTTGCCCCCCTTCTTAATTAGCGCGTAGTATCCTCCCGATGAGTCGAGCCGGTACAGATTTTCGCCCACATTGTGGAAGACAGGATGCCCATTCGTCTGGGCATTCTCATGTATCGTTGCATTCATACAGCAACAATATAGCAGAAAATTGCCGGGTGACAAGTGCGGGTTACAAGTTACTTTGTGGCACCGGCGAATTGTTGTGCAAGTGCTTGAACATCAACAAATCGGAGCGTAGCTCAGCCTGGTAGAGCACTTGGTTTGGGACCAAGACGTCGCAGGTTCAAATCCTGTCGCTCCGACCACTTCTTTTTTCGATCGTGGCGTCGCGCCTTCCGGGCGCGGCTTCAGCCAAAATCGTGAGACCCAGCGGTGTCGAGATCGGCGCATTCAAGGCGTTCAATGTGATGGGCTTTGATATGAATCGTGTTGTGCCGGCTTTGCGCGATTCCTTCGATCATGAGAAATGGCTCCATGGTGATCGTGAGCCGTTCCTGCTCGAATAGTTTGGGCGCAACGATGGCGTTGCTGATGCCGGTCTCATCTTCCAGGCTCACGAAGCAGATGCCTTTCGCGGTTCCCGGCCGCTGGCGGCAGATCACCTGGCCAGCCACGCGCACGACTTGACCGTTGCGAACCTGCTTCAAGTCCACCGCGCGCCAGATTCCCGCCAGACGGCCGCGCAGGAGCGCCATCGGGTGCGGACCGGTGGAGAGTTGGAGGTTGGAATAGTCAGCCTGAAGCCGCTCGGCGGCGTCCATGGGCCGCAACGGCCCCGCGTCGACGGACGCCGGCTCGGCGGTCTCGGTGAAGAGATCGCCGTCATGAAAGGCTTGTTCGGCCTGCCACAGGGCCGCGCGCCGGTGCGGCGCCAGGCTATTGAGCGCGCCAATTTCGGCGAGCGAGCGCAGTTCCTCTTTGCCGAAATCGGTCCGCGCCTTGAAATCGTGGAGCGACGCAAACGGGCGGCGCCCGCGTTCTTGCAGCATTTCCAACACATGCGCCTGCCGCAGCCCGCGCGCCTGGCGCAAGCCGAGCCGGATCGACTCGTCGGCTTCAATGACGCATTCCCAATTCGAACGCGCGACGCACACGGGCCGGATTTGCACGCCGCGGCTCTTGGCGTCCTTGACGAGCGTGGCCGCGGAATAAAAGCCCATCGGCTGATTGTTCAGCAGCGCCGCGAAAAACTCCGGCGCGCGGTGAACTTTGAGGTAGGCGCTCGCGTACGCCAGGAGCGCGAAGCTGATCGCGTGCGATTCGGGAAACCCGTACAACGCGAACGAGCCGACCGCCTTCACGATCCGGTCGGCCGCGTCCGGCTGAACCCCATTGCGCTCCATCGCCGCCCGCAGCTTGACGACGACCCGTTGCATCTTCTCGTCCGAGCGATGGAAGCTGAGGGCGCGCCGCAATTCCTCGGCTTCATCGCCGGTGAAATCGGCCATCACCATGGCGATCTGCAACATTTGTTCCTGGAACAACGGCACGCCCAGCGTCCGCTCGAGCACCGGCACAAGTCGCTGGTCGTAGTAGGTCACCGGCTCCTCGCCGGTCCGGCGGCGCAGAAAAGGATGCGCCAGATCACCTTGGATCGGACCGGGGCGGATGATTGCCACTTGGATGACCAAGTCGTAAAAACATTTCGGCTTGAGCCGGGGCAGGGTCGCCATTTGCGCCCGGCTCTCGATTTGGAAGACGCCGATCGTTTCGGCGTTCTGAATGAGTTCGTACGTTTTCGGGTCGCATTCGGGCAATTGCGCGAGGTCCACCGGCCGGCCGCGCGCTTTCGAAAGGGTGAGCGTGTCCTGGATGGCGGACATCATGCCGAGGCCGAGCAAGTCCACCTTGATGATGCCCAAATCTTCGCAGTCGTCCTTGTCCCATTGGGCGACCACGCGGCCAGGCATGGCGGCGTTTTCGAGCGGCACCACCGAGCTAAGCTGACCCTGGCAGATGATCATCCCGCCCGAGTGCTGGCCGAGGTGCCGCGGCAGCCGCGCCAGTTGTTGGTAAAGCGACACAAACGCCGCGGCTCGCGGGTGCGATTTCGGCAGGCCCGCCTGTTCGACGCGCTCCCACAACCCCATGGTGTCTGGAAAATCACCGTTGGCAAAGAGGTTCGAGAACCGGTCGAGCACGTCGATCGGCAGGTTCAACGCCTTGCCAATCTCACGCGCTGAACTGCGCCCGCGATAGGTAATGACGGTCGCCGTCATCGCCGCGCCCTGCGGGCCGTAGCGCCGATAGACCTCCTGGATGACGGCTTCCCGGCGGTCCCCGCTGGGCAAATCGATGTCGATGTCCGGCCAGCCTTTCCGGCCTTCGCTCAAAAAGCGCTCGAAGAGCACGTTGAACCGCACCGGATCGACCGCGGTGATGCCGAGGCAAAAACAGACCGCGCTGTTCGCCGCGCTGCCGCGGCCTTGCGCCATGATCTGGCGCTCCGCGCAGAAGCGGACGAGATCCGCGACGATCAGAAAATAGCCGGCGAAACCAAGTTTGTTGATCAGGGACAGTTCTTTTTCGAGCAGGCCGCGCACTTTTTCCGGGATGCCGCGCGGGTAGCGTTTCCGCGCGCCGGCCCAGGTTTGCTCGCGCAAGACGCCCTCCATCGTTTCGCTCGGGCCGACGGGATAGCGGGGGAATTCATAACCGAGGTCCGCCAGCGTGAATTGCAGGCGCTCGGCGAGCCGGGCCGTGTTGGTGATCGCCTCGGGCAAATCAGCGAATCGTCCGGCCATCTCGGCGGGCGATTTGAGGCGCTGCTCATCGTTGACCGAAAGCAGCCTGCCGGCCGCGTCGAGATGCGTGTGATGCCGCAGGCAGGTGAACACATCGAGCGCCTGCCGGCCCTCCGGCGTGGCGTGCGCGGTTCCGTTCGTCGCCAACAGCGGCAACGACCGCGACCGCGCCAAACCGATGATCGCCCGGTTCAAACGGTCCTCACCACGGCGCAGATGGCGCTGCAATTCGACGTAAACGCGGCCGGGCGTGAAGATATCGATCAGGCGTTGCAATTGCCGCTCCGGCGGGCAAGCGGCGGCGTCCCCGTCCACGATCGATCGGGCGAGCGGGCCTTCGTTGTCGCCGGTCAGCGCGACGAGTCCCGCCGCGTACGCGGGCAGTTCCGCCCAGCGCACGACGCCCTCGTTCTTCGGGGCGCGGAGATGCGCGGTGGTCAGCAGTTGGCACAGGTTTTGGTAGCCCGCGCGTGATTCCACCAGCACCGGCAACGCGGCGCCGTCCTCCATGGCTAATTCCGCTCCGATGATCGCCCGCAGGCCGCGTTCGCGCGCCGCTCCGAAGAGCCGCGGCGCCCCATAGAGGCCCATGCGGTCGCACATCCCGAAGACCGGGTAGCCGAACCGTGCGGCGCTTTCGGCCAGTTGCTCGGGCAGCGAGGCCCCGCGCAGGAAACTGAACGCGCTGCGCGCATGGAGTTCGACGTAGGCGGGCGTGGGCATAGCCGTTACGCGGACGGCGGACGTTCGCTCCGGCGTGGCGCGAAGGCGCGCTCGTAAAATTCGCTCAGGCAAAGCGCGTCTTGTGCGCGCCAACCCGCCTCGAAGCGGCTGGCGCCAGCGGCGCCTGGCAGCAGCCATTCCGGCAGCTCGGGCGCCGCGCCGCGGAAGAAGGTGTCCAGCCATTCGATGACTTCGGCGCCGCGTCCGGAATCCAAGGATTCGCGCGTTTCAAATGTCCAAACCGCCGGTGGCGCGTCGCCCGTGAGCGGCAAGGGCAGGGCGGTGAGCGGGGCCGTCGGATGCAGCGTTCGCCACAGCAGCCGGAGCAGCGCGGCATACGCGGGGCGGGCGCGTTTGAAGCCGCCATAACGGCGCTCCCAATCGTCCGTCGCCACGCCGCAGCCAACGGCAAGGCCATCGTTCGTCCAGCGCCAGCCGAAATGCAACTCCGGGGCGGGATAGGTGCCCACGGTATTGAATTTCGGGCGCATGGTCGCCAGCAACTCCCTTTCGCGCGCGAGCGCCGCGGCTTCGTCCTCGCAGATGTCCCAATAGATCCGTTCGACAGCGTTGAGCAGGCGCTGAATCTTCCGGCTCACCCGTTCTGGATTCGCCGAGCGGTAGCTCCCGAGGCGACGCCGGAGGTTCTTCGCCTTGCCGACGTAGAGCACGCCATCGCCGGCGCCGCACATGAAATAGACGCCCGGATTTTCCGGCAGCGCGCGAAAGAACTCGACGCCGAAGCGTTCCACCAACGGGCGGGCGGGCGGAAACATCCGCAATTGGCGCGGGCGTGGAACTTGGCGCTCGCCTTCCTCCGCCGTCGTTTCGGCCGGCCCGGCGCCGGCGGGCGCGACTGTCGCTTCGGCGTTCAATCCAGCACCCCTTCCACAAACCATCCCTCCGGCCGCTTGGCCAGCCGGATGACCTTGCCGTCTTTCGTCACCGCGTCCCACTCTTCGCGCTGCCAGGCGCCCGGCTCCCACCAATTGCCGGAGGCGCGCCACGGACCGACGACCACGCTGAGCTTGCCGTTGGCCACGGCGCAATGGACCGAGACCGGCGGCGCGTCGGCGCGGGCCTCGTTCGGCGCGGTCTCCACGGTCGCCGCCGGCGCCGGTCGAAGCCGCCGCACCGGGACCGGTTGCAACGCCGCGGCTGAGGGGCGCGGAGACACCGGCGGCGCATTCTCGAAATCCGGCGGGATCAGGCGAAACGCGTCGGACCGATGCGAGTCCTCCAAGACCGGCGTGCCAACGCGGTCGGCGCCGACCAGGCCGGCCAGCCGCGCCAGCGTCTCCTGGAATTGATGCGGGTCGCGCAACGCCGCCTCGAAGAGGCCGAACTGCTTCTGTTCCGGCTGGCCGGGGCTGGCCGTGAGCGTCAACGCCTTGATCGGCGAGTCGGTCCGCAAGGTTTCCAGATACGTGTGCAACATGCGGAACAGCACGTCCGCCCGGCGCGTCGGTTGCGGGACGCGCAGGCGGCGTTCCAGCGGCGCGCCCGCCTCCAGGCGCAGCCGAAGCGTCAGCGATTCGGCGACGAATCCGGAGAGCTCCAGGCGCAGGCTCAGTTGATCCACGAACCGTCGGACAATAAATAACAACGGCTCCATGGTTTCGATTTCGTGCTCGAATTCGAACGCCTCCTCGAAACGTTCCGGCGGCTGCGCGTGGCGCAACGGCCGGCTGGCGGTGGCCGACGCCGCCGCGAACAGCGCCAGCGCCTCCAATCCCAGCCGGTCCACCAGCTCCGCCTGGCCCAGCGCCAGCAATTCGCCCACCGTCCGGATGCCCCATTTTTGCAGAATCCCCGATACATCCGAGGATGGCTCCAGAGCCGCGACCGGCAGCGAAGCCAGGAAGGAGCCGGGATCGCCCACGATCTCGATTCCCTCCGTCCAGCGGGCCGCCTGGCGCGCGACGTTGGGAGTCGGGCCGACGCCGACGCGGGCGCGCAGATTCTGAGCGGCCAGCGCCTGGCGAATCGTGCCCGCCCAAACCGCGATCGCGGCCGCGTCCGCTCCGGCGAGCCGCGCCAGGGCGCGCAGATCGAGTGTGCAGACGCCGGGAGCCGTCGCTTCAATCCGTGGGGAAAACGCGTACGCGGCTTGGAGCAACGCGTCCATCGCCGCCTCCTCCTGCGCGGGCGCTCGCCGCCGGATGGCCACCGCGCGGCAGCGGGCCATCGCCTGGGGTGAAGTCAGTCCGTCCGTGACGCCCGCCGCGCGCGCCGGTTCGGTCGCGTCGCACACCACCGGCGGGTTGCGCGCCGGATCGACAAGCGCCGTCGGCGCGGTCCACTGCTCCGGCTCGTGCCGCAACGCGGCTTGCAGCGGAAAATGCGGAATATGGAGGACGGCAAACATTGCTAAAGTTCGACTTAACGGGCTGCTAACCCGCCGCCGCGTTCCGTTGTCGCGCGGTCGCCGCCGCCGACCGCAGCAGGGTGAATCGCAAATCCGCCAGCGCCTGGGCGGGCGGCGCCGCGAGCGTATGGAGGCCGAGGCGGCTTTCGACGCGCACCCGGCAGGCGGCGCCGCTGACAAATTGAAACGGCGTGATGACCAGCGCGGTCGTGCCGTTTTGCTCCAGCAACCGCGCGTACCGATACCACGCGCTGGCCGAAATCTTCCGCAACTGGGCGGGGGGATTAAGTTTCAGGTCGAGAATGAGCAGCGGGCAATTGCGGTCGCGCAGCAAGAGGTCGGTGGCCTTGAGCGCCTCGTCCGCCTGCGCGCACCGCACCCAGAGCAGATGCGCCAGGACATCGGGTTCGACCGCGCTGGCGTCAAAGCTGTCCGCGCCGTCCACCAAGGCCAGGAATTGGCCATCCGCCGCCGTCTGCCGCAGCGCCGCGTGGATCACCTGCGCCGCCCCGGAACCGTCTCCGACGCCGATCAACTCCGTGAATTCGCCGCGGGGCAAACCGCCTTCCAGCAGGGCGTCCAGCGCCGGCGTCCCGGTCGCCCAGGTCGCGATCGGCGGCGCCTCGGCGACCCCCTGGCGCAAATGCGGAAACCGCTCCGTGAGGAGTCGGCGTAACTCGACGATGTTATCTGCCGCCGGCATAAATCAAACTGCGCGCCCGTTCCGCGCGGGAGAGAGATCATACACCCGCCGCCGCGCTGCGAAACCTGAAAATTTCTGGCGCCATCGTAGTCTCCCGCCCGGACAACCGCTGTCCGACCTGGCGACGATCGCGGACGATCTTTGCGGGCCGGAAACTCGCGAAATCCGCATGGATTTTGGAAAAAATCAAAAATCGCGCGAAACTCAGGAACATTTTCTCCCTTTCGCGGCTCTAAGCAGACGTGGGCCGTAAATTTACTGGAATTGAACGCCCGAAAGGTTAGACGGCCCGCGCAGACGGCGCCTGATCTTTGGCGCTGGCGCGGGCCAATGCGATTATGACGATTCGACGACTCCTCATCGCCGCCACCGCGGCGCTTTGGCTGCGCCTGGCCTATGAAGTCTTCGGGGCGGCGCCGCCGGTTGATCCGCTGGCCGGCGCGGAATCTCACTTCGCGGCGTCGGGGACCAACCGGGTGCATTACCTGGCGCTTGGTCATGGGCCGAAGACAATTCTTTTTGTCCACGGGTGGGCGTGTCAGGCCGATTTCTGGCGGGATCAAGTATCCGCTTTCGCGGACAAAGCGAGGTTGCTTCTGGTCGATCTTCCCGGGCATGGCCGGAGCGACAAGCCGCAAACCGAATACTCAATGGATTTCTTCGCCCGCGCGGTCGTCGCGGTCATGCAAGAAGCGAAGGCGGACAAGGCGACGCTCGTGGGCCACAGCATGGGCGCTCCGGTCATCTGCCGCGTGTACGCGCAAGCGCCTGAGCGCGTGGCGGCTTTGGTCGCGGTCGATGGCTTCCTGCGCCGGCCCGCGATGAAGCCGGAGGACGTCGAGGAATTTATCGGGCCTTACCGAACGCCGCGCTATCGCGACCAGGCGCGGGAGTTTATCGGCGCGATGTTTCCGAACCCCGAGACCGCGCCGCTGCGCGATCAAGTCGTGAACGAGGTATTGCAAACGCCACAACACGTGATGTTTGGAGCGATGGAAGGGATGTTCTCGACGATGGCGCCCGCGTGGGATTTGCCCAAAGCTGGCGTGCCGATCCCAGTGCTGGTCTTGAACACGGACAATCGGATGTGGTCGGCGGCGTATCAGGAATACGTTCGGACGCTTTCGCCCCAGGCCGAGTACCGGACCATCCCTGGCGCCGGGCATTTCGTGATGTTGGAGAAACCGGCGGCGTTCAACGCGGCGCTCTCGGAAATGCTGGAAAAATTCGACCTGATCGGTTCGACCGTTTCCAAGTGACGGTATCGAGCAGGGGGACGTGCGTCCGCGCGCGAACGTTCGCCCGGCCGGGGTGGGATCGGACGGCTGGAGCGCCACGAACGGATCGCTTTTTCCAGTTGGACAAGGGAACCGTGCGTTGACGCGTCGCTTGACCCTGGGTGAAGGCGGGCGTACGATGCCGCCCGCAACTTTGAATCAATGACTATGAAATCAAGCTCACGATTGGTGGCGGTTTTGACACTTTTGGCGCTGGCGGGCGCGACTCCGGCCATGGCCCATCCAGGTCACTCGGCGGGATTCACCTCCGGTTGGGAACATCCTTTTACCGGTTGGGATCATTTGCTCGCGATGGTCGCGGTGGGAATTTGGGCGGTGCAATTGGGCGGACGGGCCATCTGGCAGTTGCCGCTGGCGTTCGCGAGTTTCATGGCGGTCGGCGGCGTCGTCGGCTGGCTGGGCATTCGCGCGCCGGGCGTGGAGGTCGGGATCGTGCTTTCGGTCATTGCTCTTGGGTTGCTCATTGCGACCGCTACTCGTATGAACCGGCGTCACGGTTTGGCGCTGCTGGCTTTGTTTGCGGTTTGTCACGGCTACGCCCACGGGGTTGAAATGGCGCCCGGTACCGCCGCGGCGGCATTCGGCGCGGGATTCGTGGTCTCGACCCTCGCGCTGCACGGTTTGGGCGTCGCGCTCGGATTGATTGGACAGCGCCTGCTGGAAGGCAAGGTTTTGCGGCTTGCCGGGGCGGCCATTGCCGTGAGCGGCGTGGCGCTCGCGTTTCTTCCGAAGCTGTAGGGCAAACGGCGCCTACTGAAGCCCGCGGCGGGTAGATGGCGCGTTGCGCCGTCCGCGACACGGAGTGGCGCAATGACCTGGGTGGGACGAGGGTGAGCCAACGAAGTCGGCAGGCGAAAGATCCGCCGGAGACTCCCGGGGTATTTCAAAAAGGCTCTAAAGCTCCGGATCATGCCGGCCAAAAAAGGCAACTCCTCAAAGTTGCGCCCGGCCTCGGACGGCGGACGGGAATTTTCTTTTTCCGGCGGTTGAGTGGGTTAAGCTGGCGGGACCGCATATGAACCCAATCAATCGACGCCTCTTCCTTCGACTCACGGCCACTTCAAGTTTTGCCGCCGGTCTGGCGGCTTGGGAAACTGACTCCGCGCTGGGCATCGAGCCAATCAAACGGAGTGGCCCGCCGCGGTTGCGGGTCGGTCTGGTCGCGTACTCCCTGCGTGACTACTTCATTGATTCGAGTCATCCGCGATCAAAGACCGCGCCCGCCTCGCCGCGGATCGATATGTTGCAATTCATCGACTACTGCGTCGAGCAGGGTTGTCAGGGAGCCGAACTCACCGGCTATTATTTCCCGCCCGAGGTCAGCGATGACTATTTAATGCAAGTCAAACGGCACGCGTTTCTGAGCGGAGTCGAGATCAGCGGCACGTCGGTGGGGAACGATTTCTCGCTCCCGCTGGGAGAAAAGCGGGACGCGCAGATCGCCTCCGTCAAACGCTGGGTGGACCACGCCCAGGTTTTGGGCGCGCCGTACCTGCGCGTGTTCGCGGGTGACCCGAAAGGGAGCTCGGTCGCGGAAAGGAAGTCGCTGTGCGTCGCGGCGCTCGAGGAATGCGCGGAATACGCGGGCCGAAAGGGCGTCATGCTCGGACTCGAGGATCACGGCGGGATCGTCGCGGAAGCGGACGATATGATCGAGGTCATTCGCGCCGTTAAAAGCCCATGGCTCGGGGTCAATTTGGACGTCGGGAATTTCCGCACTGATGACCCATACGCGGACCTTGCGAAGTGCGCCCCCTACGCGATCAATGTCCATTGGAAAACGGAGCTGCGTCGCCGCAACCAGAAGGAGAACGAACAGGCCGACCTCGCGCGGCTTATCAAATTGTTGCGCGACGCGAACTACCAGGGGTTCGTCTCGCTCGAATACGAGAACCAGGAGGACCCGCTCAAAGCCGTGCCGACGATTCTCAAACGGACGAAAGAGTTGATCGCCGAGTGAGGAACGGCGGGCGGCGCCTGGTTTCGCAGACGTTGGGTTGGGGGGGCGATCAGACCCGGCAGTTTCGTCGTGCGCGGGCGCCGGTGATCGGGTAATTGAGGTTCATGTCGTTTTCACTCCGTCAAGTTTTCCCGGAAACGCCACCGTTGCGGGTGTTGGACGCCGGCGCCAGCGCCATCGACGGCCCGCCGATCTACCAGGCGCTCTTTGACGCCGGGGCGGCGTCGGTCCTCGGGTTCGAGCCGGACCCGGATCAGTATCGGGTGTTGACCCAAACGCCGCGGCGCGGTGCGACTTATCTGCCGGACGCGCTCGGCGATGGCGGGGCGGGGGTTTTACGCGTCTGCCAGGCTCCGGGGATGACCTCGATGTTGGAGCCGGACGCGGCGGTCTTGTCCCATTTTCATCATTTCGCCCAATGGGGAACGGTCTTGCGCCGACTGCCGATGCCGACGCGCCGCTTGGACGACGTGCCGGAAGCGGCCGGGGCGGATTTTCTAAAGCTCGACGTCCAGGGTGGTGAACTGGCGATCTTGCGCGGCGCCGGCCAGGTTCTCCAGAGCGTCTTAGTCGTGCATACGGAGGTCCAATTCGTCCCTTTCTATCAGGACCAGCCGCTTTTCGCCGAGCTGGACCAGGAGCTGCGCCGGGCCGGATTTTACCTGCACCGCTTCGCGCCCCTGGTCAGCCGGGTGTTTCAGCCGATGGTCGTGAATAATGATCCCTACGCCGGGATGAGTCAGGTTCTCTGGAGTGACGCGGTCTATATTCGCAAATTCACCGAATTCGCCCGCTTACCTCGCGCGCAACTCTTGAAAATCGCCTTGGTGGCGCACGATCTCTATGGGTCCTTCGACCTCGCTCACTTGGCCTTGCAACACGCGGGTGGCGGACCAGGGACCGGTTACTCACAGAAATACATGCAAGCCTTGGCCGCCGATTTAGGCGCGCGCAAATAATCCGAATGGCGGCGCTCCGATCGCCGGTTCTCAGCTCGCGAAAATTGCTTGGAATTCACGCCTCCCGGCGCCAGATTTCAGACGACGCATTTCCTCAATGAACCGGCAAGATCATTTCTTCGCCTGCGGCGACTGCCAAGCGACACACCTCTCGCGCCGCCGTCTGCTTCAGGTTGGCGGATTGGGTTTGCTGGGACTGACGATGCCGGGCCTCTTGCAAGCCGAAAAGGCGATGAGCGGCCCCAAGGCGCGGGCCAAATCGGTCATTTTCCTCTACCAATTTGGCGGCCCGAGTCACATCGACATGTTCGATATGAAACCGGGCGCGCCCGAGGGGATTCGCGGGCAGCACAAACCGATCGCGAGCAGCGCGGACGGCATTCAGGTTTCCGAGCGGTTGCCGAACGTGGCGAAGGTCATGGACAAAGTGACCTTGATCCGGTCGATGCATCACACGATGAAGAATCACAATTCGGCGGCTTATTATGCGTTGACCGGGCACGCCCCGCCGGTCGATGACATTCGCTTGCGTGACTCGATCGATCTGGCGCCGATGTATGGTTCGATCGTCGATCGGCTCGCGCCCGTCGGCGGCGAAATGCCGACCTCGGTCGCCTTTCCCTACGTGATCCGCGACGGCTCGGTGACGCCGGGCCAGCACGCCAGTTTTCTGGGCAAGGCGCACGATCCTCTGCTCATTACGCGCGATCCGAATAGTCCGGATTTCAATCTCCCCGAACTCAGCTTGCCGGCCAATCTTCCTTACGCGCGGCTGGAGCAGCGGCGGGAATTGCAGAAAGTCATCGACGCGCAATCCCGGATGCTCGAGTACTCGGCGGCCGCGCGCGGGCTGGATGATTATTATGACAAAGCGCTGGCGATGTTGAATTCGACCCGACTGCGCACCGCCTTCAACCTGGCGGCCGAGCCGGAGAAGCTGCGGGACAGCTATGGTCGCCACACCTACGGCCAGAGTTGCCTGTTGGCGCGGCGCCTGGTCGAGGCGGGCGCCAAGTTCGTCACGGTTTACTTTTCCAACAGCATCGGTGGGCAGAGCACAACTTCCGGCGGGTGGGATACGCATGGCTTCAATAACACCCGGATGTTTCCGATTATTGAGAAATACCACCTCCCGCTCACCGATCAGACCCTGCCTGTCTTTCTGAACGATCTCGATTCGCGCGGCCTGCTTGATTCCACGCTGGTCGTTTGGATGGGCGAATTCGGACGCACCCCGCAGATCAATACCAACATCAGCCGCGATCACTGGCCGCAGTGCTACACGACGTTGCTGGCTGGTGGCGGCGTTAAGCGGGGCTTCGTTTATGGCGCGTCAGATAAACATGGCGCGTATCCCGCGGAGAATCCGGTTCGCCCCGACGATCTGGCGGCGACGATCTTTTACCTGCTCGGCATCGACCCGCGGACGGAAGTCCACAACGCGCAAAATCGCCCGATCATGATCGCGGAAGGCAAGCCGGTCATGGGAGTCATCGCTTGACCCGGACCCGGGAGCGGCAAAGGATTCGTTTCGCGAGCCGCCGCTGGCCCAAACCTCCGTCGCTCAATCGGCCGGACGGAAACGGCTTCAGCGAGATCGCGTCCCGACCATCTACCGAGCAGAGCTTTACTTTGGCGTACCTCGTCCTTGTTTTCCTCACCGCGCGGCGCGGCAATCCTTCGACCTGATGCGAGTCCGAAGCCGGCGATCAATTCTGGGTGGCGTGGCGCGACTGGCTTTGGGGGTCACGCTGCTTGTCGTTTCGGGCGTCGGCGGCCTCGCGCAGACGCCAGGGATCGACCGTGTCCTTCCCTACGCGGTCGCGCCCGGGCAGGCTCAAACGATCACCTTTTTTGGCAGTGGCCTCGCCTCGCCGACCGAACTGTGGACGAGCTTCGGGGGGCGTTGCGAGCCGCTGACCAATTCGGTTCAAGACCCCGGCGAGCGCCAGAGTTGGCGCGTATTCGTTCCGCCCGACGCTTCGCCGGGGATTGGCGCGCTGCGGTTGGCCACCGTGAACGGGGTATCTCGCTGGCGCCTCATTATGATCGACGATCTGCCGACGATCAGCGCGACCGGAAGCAACCGGACGGCCTCGGCCGCGCAGTCGATTCGCCCCCCGATCGCCGTGGACGGCGCTAGCGGTGAATTGACGTCCGATTTCTATCGCTTCACGGCGAAGCGAGGCCAGCGGTTGGCCGTCGAGGTGGTGGCGCAGCGGCTCGGTTCCGCGCTCGATCCCGTCCTGCGCCTGCTCGACGCGCAGGGGCGGGAACTCGCCTACTGCGATGACTTCCCCGGTCTCGGAGGGGACGCGCGGTTGGAGTATCGATTCGGCGAGACGGGCGATTATTTCGTCGAGGTGCGGGACGTGCGTTACCAAGGTGGGAAGGACTATTTCTATCGCTTGCGCGCGGGTGATTTTCCGTTGCACGCCGTGCCGTTTCCGCTCGGCGCGAAGCGTGGAACGGTCGCCAAATTCTCGTTGCCGGGCCGACGCGCCGGGAAGGAACTGCAGTTGCAACTAAAGATGCCCGACGCCACCGGCGAACGTTTCGCCGGGCTGCGTTTCGCGCGGGGTCAAGGCTCGTGCGCGGCGCGAATCGCCGTCTCGGACCTGCCGGAGGTTCTCGAGGTCGAGCCGAACGACGCGCCGACCAACGCCACCCCGTTCGCGGTTCCCGCCTGCCTCAACGGACGTTTCGACCGATCCAAGGACCGCGATTACTTTTCGTTCAGCGTTGTCAAAGGGGAGCGGCTGGTTTTCAACGTCAAAACCCGTAGTCTCGGCTCGCCGTGTGATGTGTTTATGCGGGTGTGCCGCGCCGACGGCTCGAAACTGGCGGACGCGGACGCCAACGGCGCCGGTGAAGGCGCCTTGACGAACAGTTTTAACGAGACCGGCAAATACTTGCTCCGCCTCGAAGCTCTGGATCGCCAGGGTGGACCGGATCAAATCTATCGGGTCGAAGTTAATCGCTTTGAACCCGGCTTCACCCTCAGTGTCGAAGCCGACCGCGCGGACGCGGCCCCGGGCGGCCAGTTCGAGTTGAAAGTCGCCTGCGTGCGCTCCGCGGGGTTTGATGGTCCGATCACGCTCTCCTTGACGGGCGGAGCCGGGAGCTTTCAACTCTCTGACAACGTGATCTCCGCCAAGACGAACGAAACGACGCTCCGAGTTACCGTGCCGAGGCATTTGCAACCCGGCCAACGGATCCGTTTTGGCGTGGTGGGCCGCGGCCAAGCGGGCGGCGCCGAACGCGCGGCGACGGCCAGCACGCTGCCGGCGTTACGGAAGGAATTCCCGGAATTGTTGTATCCTCCCGCGGCGCTCGACGGGGCATTCGATCTGGGTGTCACGCGGCCTGAAGCAGCCAAGTCCGCGACCGCGAAATCTTCCCGCGTGACTTCCGACTGATGCCCGCGTCGGCAGGCAATCCACCATGCGCTTTCCCTTTTTTCTCGCGTTCTTCGCCGTCGTCACGCCGCGGCTCCCTCGGCCGCAAGTTCGTCGCCGAGTGGCCGGTGTGATTTTGCTGGCCCAATTGGCGTGGCAGTTCGCCGGGTTCGCCAGCGCCGCCGATTCGCCCCCCAGGAAAGCGCCACCTCGACTCCGCGATAGCGCCGCCGCCCTCCCGAACGATTGGGTCGAGGCGGTCAACGCCGCCGCCGGTCCCTCCGTGGTTGTCGTGTCCCAGTATGGACGCGACGGGACCGTGGAAGGAATGGGCGCCGGATTCGTCGTTTCCACCAACGGATTGATCGCGACCTGCCTGCATGTGATCGGGGAAGGGCGGGCATTAGGCGTACGATTTGCCGACGGGACCCGCGCCGAGGTCAATGAGATTTATGCGTGGGATCGAAAGCTCGACTTGGCGGTCATTCGGGTCGCGGGGTCCACCGCCGCGCCGCTGCCGCTGGGCGATTCGGACGCGCTGAAGCAAGGGGCGCCGGTCGTCGCCATTGGCAATCCGCAAGGTCTGGAACACAGCGTGGTGCAAGGGGTCGTCTCCGCCATGCGCGAGTTCGAGGAAACGCCGATGATTCAGGTGGCGATCCCGATTGAGCCGGGCAACAGCGGCGGCCCGCTCCTCGACGCGCGCGGTCAAGTGCAGGGGATTCTGACGTTGAAATTCACCCTGGCGGAAAACCTCGGCTTCGCGATGCCGGTCAACGCTCTCAAGCCGCTCCTTGCCAAGCCCAATTCGGTGCCGATCGATCGGTGGCTCACGATTCAGCCGCTCGACGCCAAAACATGGCGACCGATCATGGGCGCGCGGTGGACTCAGAAAGTCGGCCGCATCCAAGTGGAGGGGCTGGGCAGCGGTTTTGGCGGTCGTTCGCTATGTCTTTACAAAAACACGCCGCCGCCGGAGCCTTACGAAGTCGCGGTCCAGGTTAAATTGGATGACGAGGCCGGCGCCGCCGGGCTGGCGTTCGCGGCGGATGGCGGCGACATTCATTACGGCTTTTATCCCAGCGCTGGTCAACTGCGCTTGACGCGTTTCGATGGTCCGGACGTTTCCACGTGGACTATCCTGGAGCAGGTCAAAAGCCCGGCTTACCGCCCGGGCGAATGGAATGCCCTCAAGGTTCACGTCGATAAGGATCGGCTGGTTTGTTCGGTCAATGACCAAGTCGTGATCGAGTCCCGTGACGCCCGCCTGCGTGGCGGCAAGGTGGGGTTGGCGAAGTTCCGCCAGACCCGAGCGGTATTCAAACGCTTCGAACTCGGCGCCGCGTTGCCGCCCGCCGGACCGCCGAGGGAGTTGCTGGCGACGTTAAGCGGCGTAATCCGCGGCATTACGAATGCCGCTTTGCCAGCGCCCGCGGCGCTCAGTCGGTTGGCGGAAAACGCGGGCGCGAGCCAGCCGTTGCTGCTCGAACGGGCCAAGGACTTGGCGGAGCAGGCGGAGCAGTTTCGCAAACTGGCCGATTTGGTGCGGCGCCAACGGGCGCAGACGAATCTCGTGGAAATCCTCTCCCGACCGGATTCCGCGGTCGATTTGGGCCGCGCGGCGCTCCTTGTGGCCGAATTGGACGGAGCGGAAGTGGACGCCGCGGCGTGCGAAGAGGAGCTCGCGCGCATGGCTCGGGATTTGTCGGCGACGACGACGGCCAGCGGCGACGCGCTCGTTCGGTTGAAGGCGCTCTCGGACTATCTGTTTACTGAGAACGGTTTCCACGGCAGCCGCGCCGACTATTACAACCGGGCGAACAGCCATTTGAACGAGGTGCTCGACAACCGGGAAGGCATTCCCGTGACGCTGTCGGTCCTCTACATGGAGTTGGGCTGGCGCGTCGGCTTGACGAATCTGGCCGGCATTCCGCTGCCCGGCCACTTTATCGTCGGCGATCTGCCGAAGTCCGGTCCCGCGCGATACATCGACGTCTATGAAGGCGGCAAGCTCGTGGACACGAACGAAATCCGCGCCTTGGTCCAGGAGAACACCGGCGAGCGATTTCAATTGGGCGACCTGCAACCGGCCACGAAACGGGAGATCATTGTGCGCATGCTCAATAATCTGGCCAACATTGCGATGCGCAGCGGGACGAACGAACGCGCCCTGACTTGCCTCGACACGATTCTCGCGCTTCAACCTGAAGCCGCTCGTGAACGGTGGAGCCGCGCTCTCGTCCGCCTCCAAGGCGGCGATTCCCGCGGCGCGAAGCAAGACTTGCAATGGCTCTTGGATCGGGAGCCGCCCGGAGTTGACCTGGAGCGCGCCCGGCAGATTTTTCAGTCGCTTTAGGCGAGGGCTTCCCGTTTGGCCGCAACGCTCCAATGCGCGATAACTGGGAAGCCGAATCGCGAGGGCGCCCGACTGGGTTCAAGCCAGCCCGTTTTTGTCCCCAACCGCGAAAGAATGATTGCATAAACTGTCGGGTGACAGCATAATCCGCCTCCATGGACCAACTGGAAGAGCCCGCCAATCGCCTTGGAGCCGGGCGCAAGGCCTTAGAACCCTGTTCAATCGTGATCTTCGGCGCGAGCGGCGACCTGACCGCGCGCAAGCTCATCCCGGCCCTCTACCATCTTTTCCTGGAGAAGCAGATGCCGGCGTCGTTTCGGATCGTCGGTTTCGCCCGGCGGGAGAAGACCGACGAATCGTGGCGGACCGAACTGCGGGAAGCTCTGAACCAATTTTCTCGTACCAAGCCGGTGGACAACGCCATTTGGGACGCTTTCGCCGCGTCGGTTTTCTACTGCCAGGGCGATTTTGGGGACGACGCGGCCTATAATAAGTTGCGTGACATGCTGAAGCCGTTCGGTGGGTCCGCGCGGCACCATCAGCTTTATTATCTGGCGACTTCACCAAGCCAGTTCGCGGAGGTGGTCGAGCACTTGCACGACGCCGGATTGCTCCAAAAAGAAGAGCGCGCCGAAGGCGGCCAGCGGATCGTGGTCGAGAAACCGTTTGGGCACGATTTGGCGTCGGCGCGGCAATTGAACGCCGAGCTGACCCGGTTTGCGGATGAGCAGCAGGTTTTTCGGATCGATCACTACCTCGGCAAGGAGACGGTGCAGAACATTTTGATGTTCCGTTTTTCCAACGCGATTTTCGAGCAACTTTGGAAGCGGGAATCGATTGATAGCGTGCAGATCACCGTCGGCGAAAAGCTGGGCGTCGGCGGTCGCGGCGGTTACTATGAGGAAGCCGGCGCGATGCGCGACATGGTGCAAAATCACCTGTTGCAAGTGTTGTCGCTCGTCGCCATGGAGCCTCCGGTTTCCCTCGATGCGGAATCCGTCCGCGACGAAAAGGTCAAACTGCTCAAATCGATCCGCCCTTTGCGGCGGGAACAACTCGCCACGAACGTCGTCCGCGGGCAATACTTTGCCGGGCAGATCGACGGAAAACTTTGCCCGGGCTACCGCCAGGAAACCAAGGTGCAGCCTGACTCCAACGTCGAGACGTTCGTCGCCCTCAAGATGTCGATCGACAATTGGCGCTGGTCGGGCGTCCCCTTTTATCTGCGCACGGGAAAATGTCTGCCGCTGAGCGCCAGCGAGGTGCGGATTCTGTTCCGGCCCGCGCCGAACGTCCTGTTCGCGGCGCAGAGCGGCATGAACCTGGACGCGAACTCGCTGACGTTGCGGCTGCAGCCGAACGAAGGCATCTCGCTCCGCTTCAACGGAAAAGTTCCCGGCAACAGCCTGGTCGCCCGGCAGGTGCGGATGCATTTTGCCTACGACACTGAATTTGGCGCCTACACGCCCGAGGCTTACGAGCGTCTGCTGCTTGAGGCGATCGCGGGCGACGCCACGTTGTTCATCCGGCGCGATGAAGTGGAGACGGCTTGGGGAATCGTCGATCCGATCCGCAAAGAGTGGGAGAATCGGCCCTTGACCAACCGCGAGTTCTATTCGGCGGGAACGTGGGGGCCGGTGGCGGCCGATGATTTGCTGGCGCAGACCGGCCATCAGTGGCGCAATCCGCAGCCGGTAACCTGAGCGAATTAGCCCGTGAACCCGCGGGTTTCACCGGGCGTAAAGACTGGCCGCGAAGGCCGGTCGCAACCATGCTATGAGCGAAGACCAAACACTGAATCCTCACCAGAAAGCGTTGCGCATCAACTTGGACCCGACCAAGTACGGCGTTTTCGCGGAAATCGGCGCCGGGCAGGAAGTCGCCCGCTGGTTCTTCCGGGTCGGCGGCGCCTCCGGCACGATCGCCAAAACCATGTCGGCCTACGACATGACGATCAGCGACGCCATCTACGGCCCGAGCAAACGTTACGTCAGCCGGCAGCGGCTCTCGACGATGCTCGACCACGAGTACCAGTTGCTGCACGAGCGACTGCATGACAAGCGCGGCGACCGGACCCGTTTCTTCGTTTTCGCCGATACCGTCACCGCGAGCAGCTACACGCGCAAGGACGAAGGCCAGGGGTGGCTCGGCATCCGTTTCCAGGTCAAACCGCAGGCTCCGCCCTCGGAAATCATCATCCACGTCCGGATGCTGGACAAGGAGAACCTGCAGCAGCAGGAGACCCTGGGCATTATCGGCGTCAACTTGATTTACGGCGCGCTCCAATATCACGCGGAGCCAGAGAAGCTGATCGGCTCGCTGATGGACGATCTCAATCCGCTCCGCCTCGAGGTGGACATGATCAAGTTCTCGGGACCTGATTTCGAGTCGGTGGACAATCGGTTGATGAGTCTGCAATTGGTCGAGAAAGGGTTGACGAACGCGGCGATGTTCAACTCGGACGGCGAGGTGGTGCAGGCGGCCGAGGTGCTTTACAAAAAGCCGATCCTGATCGAACGGGGCAGTTTTCGCCCGGTGGTGAAAACCACTTACCACATGCTGACCAGCGCCCTGGCGCAATTGGTGCAGGAGCCGCAGGTCGCCGGCGAGGAAATCGTCGTGCTCCTGGAGATGACGCTCAAGAATCTCACCGACGGCGGCGTGATCGACCACAAGGACTTCCTGGAACGGGTGGACATCCTAAGTTCGCTCGGCAAGACCGTGTTGATCTCCAACTACGGAGAATACCATCGGCTGGCGAGCTACCTGTTCAAATACACGAAGCAACTGATTGGCGTCTGCATGGGGGTGCCCACGTTGCGCGAGTTGTTCGACGAAAAATACTACACCGACCTGGAGGGCGGAATCCTGGAGTCGTTTGGCCGGCTTTTTCGCAACGGATTGCGGCTATACGTTTATCCTTACAAAGACCCCGCCTCGGGCAGCATTTTGACCGCGGGAAACCTGCGGGTGGTGCCGAACCTTCGGCACTTGTACTCCTACCTGATCGAAAACCAATTCATCCTGGGGCTGCGCGACTACGAAGAAAGCTACCTCTCGATTTTCTCGCGGGACGCGCTGGCGAAGATCCGCGCCGGTAATCCGGTGTGGGAAGAGATGGTGCCGCCGCAGGTGGCGAAGGTGATCAAGGAGCGGAAGTTGCTCGGCTACAAAGGCTGAGCGGGCCTTCATTCACCAAGTCGGCGCCGAGAGTTGGCGCAGCCAATGCGGTCGAGCGCGATCGGTCCAGGCTCCTTGCTCGGCGGAGCCGACCGATCAGGATCCAAGTTGGCGGGCGACGAAAAAGAGCAACCCAAACCCGACCATCACGAAGCCCAGCGCGGCGGCGCACGGAGTGGTCGTCACGAGACCCGCAGCGACGGTCACAATGCCGTAAAAGGTAACGGCAAAGCTAAAGAGTTCGAAGGGACTTCGTTTGCCTTGAAATGCGTTTTGGCTCATAAAAAATTAATTCACACTCTGCTGACCCGAAGGTATCGCCGCGGGTCGCGCGTGGCAATCCTGGTTTTTTGAAATGGCAGGGCAAACGCATCTAAATGTGGAACCCAACGACGGTTGTTACCAATCGCACGGGATTCTCGATTCGACCCCGTTGTCGTCGCGAGGAACTTGTTGCCGTAACCGGAATCCCAGTCAAGCGGTCATCCATTTTTGCGCCCGCGCCTTCTTTCAGCCCCTGCGGGGCTGAGTCCTAAAGCCCAAGGATGGCGCAACGCGGCTTCCTTGGGTTCAGACGTCTCTGTTTGCCAACCCCGAAGCGGGTTGTGGCGGCGGCCGGCGCCACAACCCACTTCGGGGGAATGGCGCTTACTTAAGCCCACGACGGGATGGCGCGCTGCGCCGTCAGCGCCGCTTAGCGGCGCAATCGGATGACCGTTGCGGGCGTCGTGGTCCATTCGTTCCGCCCCGCCTTCGCCTCGCTGCGGCGGGACGGTGACATCGCAGCGCGATGTCCCTACCACCCTAGGCGTTTAACGGCCACGCAGATAACTATGCGGCAAAGTTTTGTCGCTTAAGTAAGCGCCATTCCCCACTTCGGGGTTGGATCGGAACGGACCGGACACCCAAGGTTGCCCGCGGCGCCGGACAACCTTGGGCTTTGGGACGGAATCCCTCCAGGATTCTTTCACTAGATCGTCTCCTAAAACCGAAGGAAGCGACCATTGCTCAAAAAACGGGCCGACACGACTCGCACGGCAGGATTTAGATGCGTCTGCCCTGTTTGAAATGGCCTGTCGCGTGATGTTTCTCGGCCGCAGACGAGCGAGCTACCGATTTGGTTTGGACTTGGCGGCCAAGGATTTGAGGGCGGCGGTGACTTCGGGGTGCCCCGGACTGCGCTCCAACGCCCGCTCATACTCGGCGCGAGCCTTATCCGCTTCGCCTTGTTTCGCGTAAATTGTGCCTAATCGAAGCCGCGCCCAAACAAACGGCGGGTCATCGTAGTTCGGTTGGCGGAGCAGATACGCTTCCAACGCTTGGATGCCCTCCGTCAGCCGTTGGCCGGAGAGGGATGCGGTCCGTCCAAACTGGTAGTCGGCCCGGATGTACTCGGGGTGAGCTTTGCGCAACGGGTCGAGCAGAGCGAAGGACTCGGCGAATTCGCCGTGATCGGCATAGACCCCCGCAAGTTCGTTGATGACGTCCGGGTTGGCGGCGCATTCGGGCGGCGCGTGATCGACGAGCGCCCGCGCTTGTCGCCAACGCGCGCTGCGGCCCACCAGCTTGAAGCGCGCGCGCAAACCCAGCGCTGGGTCGAGTCGTTCGATCTCGCGGCATTCCTGCTCGGCCGCCGTCACGCTGCCGCCGGCGATGCCCGGGGCGTAGGCGTAATATTGCACCAGTATGAATCTGGCCCGCACGTTACCCGGGTCGAGCAGAATCGCCTGCTCAAGCTGAAGCCTGATCCTCTTTGCCAGTTTCAGTTTTTGGAACCAATCGACGTGGACCGCTTGCGCCGCGTACGCCTCGCCGAGCGCCCGGTGGTATTCGCTGCGGGTTTCGTCCGAGGCGACCGCGCGTTCCAGGCAATCGATCGCGGCGGCCAGTCGTTGATCGTGCAGGTGCATTTGCCCCAGCGCGAAATTGATTTCACCGCGCTGCCGCTCGTTGGCGGAGCTTAGTTGTTCCAATTCCTGGGTCGCCGCGCGCCATTTTCCCTCGTGAAACAATTCTCGGGCCTGCTCAATCGGTTCCGCCCCGCGCGCCAGGCGCAAGGTGAGAAGAACGAGCGCGAGCGCGAACGCCGCCGACCGGCGGGCCGGACCTCGGCGTGCGCTAGCGACAAGCCGCGGCGGTCGCGAGGCTCTGACAAGCCACGAGCGCCTGCTCAAACACGTCCGCCACGGCGCGCCATGGCGCTTCGACGGTGGCCGCGCGGGCGGCGGCGGACCAGGCGGGCCAACTCGCGCGGCGCTCCATGAGCTGGCGCGCGCCGGCTTTGAAAAGGTCGGATCGATCATAAGGCACCAAAAATCCGTTCTGCTCGTGCCGCAAAAACTGATGGGCCGCGGCGTAGTCGTAACTTAGCACGACCAGCCCGCTCGCCAAAGCCTCGAGCACGACATTGCCAAAAGTTTCCGTCACGCTCGGGAACAGGAACAGGTCCGCCGAGGCGTAGTGCGCCGCGAGGTCGGGGCCGACGCGCATTCCCGCGTAGCAAGCGTCGGGAAAGCGGCGGCGCAACCGCGGCAGCAGCGGGCCATCGCCCACGAACACCAGCCGCAAGTCCGGGCAAATCTCGCGCGCGCACTGGAACGACTCGATGACGAGGCGGAGATTCTTCTCCCGCGCGATCCGGCCCACCGAAAGGGCCACCGGCGTATCCTCCCGGCAGGCCCAAGACTGTCGCAACTCGGTGCGCCGCCGGTCCGGATGGAATAAATCGCGATCGACGCCCCGGCCGAGGCGTTGCAAGCGCTCGAACCCTTGTTCCTGCAGTTGATTCAACAATTGCTGCGTCGGCACGAGGGTGACGTCGCAGCGGTTGTGAAACCAGCGCAGGTATTTCAACATCGCGTTCCGGAGGAACGGCGCGCCATAATGGCGGCAGTACGCGTGGAAATTGGTGTGAAAGGTGGAGCTGACCGGAATCCCGAGGCGCCGCGCTGCCAGGAGAGCGGCGGTTCCCAGCGGCCCTTCGGTCGCGATGTGGACCACGTCGGGGCGGTTCCGCGCCCAGTGTTTCGCGAGTCGGGCGCGGGCAAAGTGTCCGAGCCGCAAGCCGGGATAGCCCGGGACCGGCCAGCCGCGCACGAGCAGTTCCGGCGCGTTGAGTCCCTCGACGGTGAAATCGCCGGCGACCGGCCGGGGGCGAACCAATTCGACCGTATGACCCCGTTCCGCGAGACTTCGGGTCAACCGGTGGTTCGTCATCGCCACGCCGTTGATCTCAGGCGGAAACGTCTCCGTGACGAGGCTGATTCTCATGCGGCGAGCGGCTCGCCCGCGCGGCCTCGGGCGCCCAGGCGTGGCGCCAAAGGATAGTGCGTTCGTCCGCGACCGAACCCGGTCATTTGGCGACTCCCGCCATGCCACGGCGGGCGGCCGCGCGATTGGCCGCCACCGCTTCAAATCGACGCGTCAGCCAGTTCTCTTGCTCGTCCCCACTCAGACGCTTGAGGTCGTCCTCGAAACCATCGATGACCTCGGTCCACGAAAGATTGAGCGCGATCCGCCGCGCCGCCGCGCCCATCTCCACGCTCGCGGACGAGAACGGTTTCATCGATTCGGCCAGCGTCAGGAACTCAGCCGCGTTGCCCTTCGGCGCCAGAAGGCCGCTTTGGCCCGGGCGAATGTGCTCGGCGGCGGCGCCGTTACGAAAAGCGATGACCGGTAAGCCGCTGGCCATCGCCTCGATCACGACGTTGCCGAACGTTTCGGTCAGGCTCGGGAACAAAAAGAAATCGGCGGAAGCGTAGTGCGCGGCCAAATCCTCGCCGCGACGGTAGCCGGCGAACTGGAATTCCGGATGCCGGGCTTCGAGCTTGGCGCGCAACGGGCCATCTCCGACCAGAACAAAGCGAGCGCCGGGCGCGCGTTTCTGGAAGCGCAGATACGCTTCGACAGCCAACGGCAGATTCTTCTCCGCCGCGAGACGCCCGACATAAAGCGCGACCGGAGTGCGCTCGTCGGCGCCCCAGGCGCGACGTAGCTCGGGGGCGCGCTTCACTGGCGCGAAGAGCGCGGTGTCCACGCCGCGGGCGAGGATGCGTAGATTGGCAAAGTGATGCCGCGATAAATGGCGTCGCAGCGTCGGCGTCGGTACAAAAGTGGCCAAGGTCCGATTGTGAAATCGCCGCAAATACCAGAAAATGAGTCGCTGGAGGAGGCCGGCGCCGTAATGGCGGCAGTAAAGATGGAAATTCGTATGATAGCTTGAGACGACTGGGATTCCCAGCGTTCGAGCGGCGCGAATGGCGCTCCAGCCGATCAATCCTTCGGTCGCCACATGGACAATGTCCGGTCGCGCCGCACGCCACGCGGAGAGCAGGCGCCGGCGCGCGGGCAGGCCCAGATGCAACCCGCGGTAGAATGGCAGAGGAACCCCCGGGACGAGCAGCTCCTGCAGGCGGTTGGGTCGATGCGACGATTCGTCCGAACCGCGTCGCGGGCGGACCAACTGGACCGTGTGCCCGCGCGCGATCAGTCCATCGGCCAGCCGCTGGAGGGTAAATGCCACTCCGTTGACTTCCGGTGGATAGGTCTCAGTGACCAGAGCGATTATCACGGATCAGAGGGGTTGAGTTCAGCCGCGCATGCGCCTCTCATCTCCCGCGTTTTGGCGTCGGAAGCAAGGCCCAAGGCGCCAAAACGCAAGATTTTACCGTTCGCTCACCGCGTCGTCACCCGTCCGAAACAAAGCGTGCCAGAATGACTTCCGCGCGTAGTCGCGCTTTGGAACAGGTCGCGACGTCCCTCCGCCATCGGCTCGGCGCCAGATTGGGCGAATTTCCTGAAAGTGAGTTGAAGTTTCACGGCATTTCAGGCATTGATATTGGGGACGGCAAACCGGAATCAAATGAACTTGGACGACGCACAGAAAAACAAAGTCAGGGCGTGGATCGATGAAGGCCTGAAACTGGCGGAGATTCAGAACAAATTATCCGCGGAATACGGCCTCCGCCTCACGTACATGGAGACCCGGTTCCTGATGGACGACCTCAAATTGAAGCCAAAGGATAAAGAGGCTCCTCCTCCTCCGCCCAAGCCCGCGGCGCCAGCACCACCGGCGGCCGCCGCTGGCCTGGCTCCTTTTGAAGGCGAATTGCCGGAAGAGCCGGCGCCGGTCGGCGGCGCCCGCGTGGCGGTGACGGTCGATCAATTGACCCGCCCCGGCTCGCTCGTCAGTGGCAAGGTGACCTTTACCGACGGCAATCAAGCGGACTGGTACCTCGATCAAACCGGTCGTCTCGGTCTAGTCGCCAAACGCCAAGGCTATCGCCCGCCGGAAAGCGATTTGGTTTCCTTCCAGACGCAGTTGCATAACGAATTGCAGAAGCTCGGGCTTTGACGACAGACGACGGCGCCGCGGCGCCCGCTCGGCGTCCGCGCTGCGGGAACAATTTTCTCGCCGGGGCCTCCAATCTAACGTAGGGTCAACGGCAGACGCCTCGCGCCGAGTACGCGAGGCGTGGTCACGAGCCAAGCAGCAGCCAAAAAAACTTCGAACCAATGATATGAAGGGCAAAAAATCCACCCCATCCGCCCGGCTTTCCCGCCGCGATTTTAACAAGCTCACCATGGCCGCCGTCGGCGGCGTCCTGTTGGGCGCCTCCGCCGCCAGCCGCGCCGCCGGCAAGGACGACCACGACCCCGCGCTTCTCCTCGGTGAGAAGCACGTCTGCCGCGGTATCAACACCTGCAAAGGCAAGGGCAAAGGCGGCGCCAATTCCTGCGCCGGCGAAGGCAATTGCGCGATCGCGGAAGCCCATTCCTGCAAAGGCAGCAATGCCTGCAAAGGCCAGGGCGGCTGCGGCGAGTATCCGGGCCAGAACACGTGCAAAGGCCAGGGCAGTTGCGAGGTTCCCCTCGACGACAAGTCGTGGAAAAAGGCCCGCAAGGCTTTCGAGGCACAGATGAAGAAGGACGGCAAGACCTTCGGCGACGCCCCCAAGAAAAAAGCTTAACGCGACCAGGGCCGGCCACTTTCCGATTGGACGGCTCCGGCCAGTTTACCGATTCTTCGCCGCGTGCGGGAGCAGGTTCCTCCCGCGCGCGGTGACATTTCAGCCGCCGCGGAATCAATATGACAGCGCCACGCCTTGGACACCCCAACCTCGGCTTGGGCGTCGGCCTGCGAACGGTCCATTTCGATTACATCCTCGAGCGCCAGCCGCCGGTCGATTGGTTCGAGGTCATCTCCGAGAATTTCATGGATTCGCGCGGGCGGCCGCGTTACGTCCTGGAAGCGATCGCCGAACGTTACCCGGTCGTCATGCACGGCGTGTCGCTTTCGATTGGCAGCACGGACCCGCTCGATTTCAAGTATCTCAAGAAGCTCAAGGCTCTCGCCCGCGACATTCGCCCGCTCTGGATTTCCGATCACGTTTGTTGGACGGGCGTCGCCGGACGAAACAGCCACGACTTGCTCCCGCTTCCGTTGAATGAGGCCTCGCTCAAGCACGTCGCCAAGCGCATCCGGATGGTTCAGGATTATTTGGAGCGGCCCTTCGTCTTCGAGAATCCAAGCACCTACGTCGGCTTCACCGGCTCCACGATGAGTGAATGGGAATTCATCGCGCGCATGGCCGACGCGACGAATTGCGGGCTGCTGCTCGACGTCAACAACGTCTATGTTTCCAGCGTTAATCATGGCTTTGACCCGACCGAGTTCATTCGCGGCATCCCGCCCGAACGCGTCGTGCAATTCCATCTGGCGGGTCACACCAATCGGCGGACGCACATTCTCGACACGCATGACAATCACGTGATCGATCCGGTTTGGGAGCTTTACCGCCTGGCCAATCAATTAACCGGCGGCGCCTCGACGCTCCTCGAATGGGACGCAAACATCCCGGCGTTCCCCGTCGTCCACGCGGAGGCGCTGAAGGCGAAGCGCTACCTCGGAGAGAACCTGCCGGCGGCCAAGCCGACGCAAGCCCGGGGCGCGCTCGACGGCCTGCGCGACGATGCGCCGCGGCCGGACGGCGGGAAACGTCGGGCCGCGGCCGGCGCCAATCGCCTGGCGTCGGAGCGCTCGACGGCGCCGCAACCACTGCACCACGCGCCGGCGGACGTTGAATGAGCCAGCCTCGTCGAGTGAAACCGCGAGCGAAACCGGCTGATGCCGGATTGAAGCTCGACCGCGTTCAGCGCTGGCTGCAAACGGTTATCACGAATCCGGCGGGCGTGAACGCCGGCGCGGATTCCGCCGAGGCGCTCTGTTTGATCGACGCGGGCGCTCGCGGTTTGGAGCGGGTCGTCACGCGGTCCAAGTCGATGACCGCAGCGGAACGCGTCGCGATCTATGCGAACGCCTACTACGCCCGCCTCTTCGAATGTCTCGGCGACGTTTATCCAGTCCTGAAACGGGCGCTCGGCGACGATATTTTTCATGGCTTCGCGTTGGGGTATCTCCAGAAACAGCCCTCGCGCAGCTACACCTTGAACGAATTGGGGCGTCATTTTCCCCGTTTCCTGCGCGAAACTCGCCCCGCCGTGGCCGATGACCGCGACGCCGCCGTCCGCAATTGGCCCGATTTTCTCATCGACCTCGCCGCGCTCGAATGGACGATTTACGAGGTCTTTGACGGTCCCGGCGTGGAACGCGAGCCAATCCTGACGACCGATGACGTCCTCGACATTCCGCCCGAGCGGTGGCCGAAAGCGCGACTCCGGTTGGTCCCCTGCCTGCGTTTGCTCGCGGGTCGCTTTCCGGTCAACGACTACTACACCGCCGCGCGCCGGGCCAAGACCAAGCGTCGCCTCCCGATTCCCGCCCCGCGCGATTCCTTCGTGGCCATCACGCGACGCGATTTCCGCGTGCGCCGCTACCCGCTTTCATGGGCCCAATTCCAACTGCTCTCCGCCCTCGCCGCCGGCAAAACGGTCTCGCGAGCCATTGCCGCCGCCGCTTCTGATCCTGAATGCAATTTAGACACGCTGGCGACCGACCTTAAAATCTGGTTCCGCGACTGGACCGTCGCGGGCTTCTTTCAATCGGTGCGGTGAGGATCGCGTCATCGCCGTCTGACGGTAACTGTTTTAGCGTTCCAGTTACCGAGAGGGAGAAGGCGCATTGGGGCCTGGTTATCTCCAAAGGAGCGACCTCCGTCAGCCCTATTTTGGTATGCGGCTCACGATCCCTCGCCAGGATCAGAACCGGTTCGGCGAATTGTGAGTCGCTCGTTTTTGTCCAGGAGGGACAGTCGAGAGTAGCCCGACGTCTCAACGTCGGTCTTACGTCGGAACGGGTGAAAGTGCTGGCGGGACGGCTGAGATTGAGCTCCCGCGGCATAAGCTCGCGCAGTTTTCCGCCGAAAGCCGCGTTTTGAACGTCTCGATCTCAGCCGTCCCGTCGGGACTTGGGCCAGTCCCCGGCGCTGAAGCGCCGGGCTAGTCTCAGCCGGTCTCTTCGAGACGGGAACCAACCGCTGCCCCGGCGGTCGCGCCCACTTGCATTGTCGAATCTTCGAGCGAAGAACGGAGCAGAAGGGGAGACGAAACAGTGGTTGGCGACCAGGCAGATTCATTAGAGCCCGGAGTTTTGTTAGCGGTCCAATTGTTTCGCGTATCCACTCGGATTTCAGCTTGATGCGCATTCGAATTCCGTTAATGTCACGTATACATGACATTTCCCAATCGATCGCAACAGGCGGGGCACGAGTTGGCGATGCGTTTGCGCGGGGCCTATTCGTATTTTCGGCGGCGAGGTGGCGCGACGCTGGCGCCATTGGGAATCAGCTCCGATCAGTTTGTCTTGCTCACGGTCCTGGCGCAGCACGGTTCCGCGACGCAGCAGGAACTGGTTCGCCGTTGTTATTCGGACACCACGACGCTGGGAACCATGGTCACGCTCTTGGAATCGAAGGGCTTGATCAGCCGGGCGGAAGATGTCCGGGACGGCCGCTCGTGGCGCGTTGGCCTGACCGAGGCGGGGGAAGCGTTGCAGAAGGAACTGTGGCATCGCAGCGGAAGCGTGCGGGTGGAACTCGCGGCCTTGCTGGCCCCGGACGAAGCGACGGCGTTGATCGGGCTCCTGGACCGAATTATCGAGGCGATGAGGCCGCAACGGCGCCGGGCTTCCAAGCCGGCGCTGCTCGTCCGTGGCGGATCGAGGAAGCGCCTGGTTAAGAATCGTAAATCAAAACGAACCTATGAATAAGCTCAGATCAATCATCTCGTTGGCGGCGGCTTTGCTCGTCGTCGAGCGCGGCGCGGCGGAAACGTTCGCGGGCAATCAGGTCCGCACCGCAAATGGAATCGTGGAAGGAACGTTTGCCGAGGGCGTGCATGCGTTCAAGGGCATTCCTTTCGCGGAGCCACCGGTTGGCGACTTGCGGTGGCGGCCGCCGCAGCCTCCGAAAAACTGGAAAGGGGTGCGCAAAGCGGACGCCTTCGGCGCGCGCGGGATGCAACGCCCGGTGTTCGGAGACATGGGATTTCGCGCAAACGGGATGAGCGAGGATTGCCTTTATCTGAACGTTTGGACTCCCGCCAAATCGAGCAAGGCCAAGCTGCCGGTCCTGGTCTATTTCTACGGCGGCGGCTTTGTCGCGGGCGACGGTTCCGAGGGCCGCTACGACGGCGAGAGCATGGCGAAATTGGGGATCGTCGCGATCACGGTAAACTATCGGCTGGGCGTGTTCGGCTTCATGGCGCATCCCGAATTGACGAAGGAGTCGCCTCATCATGCGTCGGGGAACTATGGCTTGCTTGACCAACAAGCGGCGCTGGCCTGGGTGCAGCAGAACATCGCGGCTTTCGGGGGCGATCCGAAGCGGGTCACGATCGCCGGCGAGTCGGCCGGTTCCATTTCGGTGAGCGCGCAGATGGCGTCACCGTTATCGAAGGGTCTGATCGCGGGCGCGATTGGCGAGAGCGGGTCGATCATTGGGGCGCTTTCGGCCGTGCCCTTGGCGCAAGGCGAGCAGGCTGGGGTCAAGTTTGCGGCTGGCCTCGGCTTGGGCGATGCTCCTACGCTCGCCGCGCTGCGCGCCATTCCCGCTGAGAAATTGCTCGAGGCGACGGGCAAGCCCGGCGTCCCCTGGTTTACCCCGACGGTGGACGGCTACTTCTTTGGGAAAGCTCCGCCGGAGGTTTTCGCGGCTGGAGAGCAAGCGCATGTGCCATTGCTCGCTGGATCGAACTCGGAGGAGATGACCGGGATGGTGGTCTTGGGGCGCGAAAAGCCAACGGTCGAGAATTATCAGAAAGCGCTCCATCGGCTCTATCCCAACAACGCCGACGAAGTCTTCAAGCTTTACCCGGCGTCCACCGAAGCGGAAGTGATGGACGCGGCGCGCGAGCTGGCGAGTGACCGTTTCATCAGCTTCAGCACGTGGAAATGGATCGACTTGGCGACCCGGACGGGCGGCAAGCCGACCTACTACTATCTCTTTTCCCGACCGCGCCCGCCGATGCGATCCGAAATGGGCAACGCCACGCCGGGCCTTGCGGGCGGCGTCGTGCGCGGCTCGTCATCGACCGCCAACCAGCCGCCGGCGCCCCGTGGCGCGGTCCATTCCGCCGAGATCGAATACGCGATGGGCAACCTCGAATTGAACAAGGTCTTCGCCTGGACGTCAGACGACTACAAAGTGTCGAAGGTCATGCAGGAGTATTTCGCCAATTTCATCAAGACCGGCAACCCAAACGGCCGCGGCTTGCCTAACTGGCCCAAATTCGCGAACGGCCAACGCATGGTCATCGACGTCACTTCCGCGGCCGAGGCCGAGAAGGTGCGGGCGCGCTATCAGTTCCTCGATCGGGTCAGTCAGACGAAGTAGCGGAGAAGCGTAGCTTAATCGGTCCGCTTACCCGGGCGAACCTCAGCCGATTGGATGCGCTGCACCGTTACGGTCGCGCGCGTCCAGTATCGCCGTACGCCGCTCGGGTGGCCAGTGAACCGGCGAGATCGGCTGGGCGCGATCAGAAAAACGGATTGTGAGCTCTTTCCTGGCCGACGGTAGTTAGCGGTCCATGCCCAGGGCAGATGAGCGTGTTCGCCGGCCAGGTCAGAATTTGGTCGCGCACCTTTTGCTTCGCAAGCGGGCCGAAGAGTTTGGCCCCGCCCATCGATCCCGCGAAGATCGCGTCACCGACGATGGCCAAGTTGGGCGCGTCCTCGGAAAAACCGCCAACGTTATAAGTGACGCCGTCTTCGGCGTGGCCGGGCGTGTCGCGATTCGTGATGCGCAAGCTGCCCAAATGGATGAAGTCATTCGCCCGGTTGCGATGTTGAGGCGGCGCGGTCTTGGCGTTGGTGTGCAGGAAAATCTTCGGAAACTTCTCTTTGATCGCCGTCAAGCCGGCGACGTGGTCCTCATGAGTGTGGGTGATGAATAGGTGCTTCAGTTGCAACCGGTTTTCGTCCAGCAATTGGAAGACGGGAGCGGCGTCCCAGCCGGTGTCGAACAACGCCGCTTCGCGGGTCACGGCGTCCCAGACCAGGTAGCAATGAACGTCCATGCCATTGGCGTTGGTGGTGACTTGGCGGAACTCCGGCCAAACGCTCAGGTCGGGCGGCTCCGGCAACCAGCCCTTGGCGATTCCCTCGAGTTTGACGGGATCGAGTTCGATGAGCGGACCGAGGGTTTGAAACTTGAGTGGCCGCGGCGGTTTGCCGGAATCCTCCAGCGTCGCGTATTCCTCCGTCGTCAAGCCAGCCGCCTGGGCGGCCGCCTCCGGCGTGACATTGGTCATGAGCCGAGCCTTGCGAATGATGTCACCCAAATGGTCTTCCAAGTTCATGAGTCGAGGCTAGTGTCGGCGCGCCGTTCCTGCAATCCCCCAATTGACGAGCGAAGTTCCGCTTCCAGATTCGGGTTTGTGCTTGGCGTGGCCGGTGGTAGTTTCCTGCCGTGAATGATTTGCTGATTGGGCTGCTGGCGGCGTTGGTGACCACCAATGTCCCCGTTAACGCCAGCAACGTCGTAAAAAGTGCGACGGGCATTTCGCTGCCGGTCACCGACCCGAACGATCCGGTCGAGCGAGAGTACCGTAAATTGTTGGACGATGACGACACGGCGGAGGGAGAAGTGGATCATTGGATTCGCGAGAACCAGGCCTTTAAGGACAAGGGCGCGGGATTGCCCCGCGAGACGCTCAACGGGCGGATTCAAGCGCGTTTTGCGCCGGTCGCGCAGGAGTATAAGGAATTTCTCCAACGCCATCCCGAGCACGTTCGCGCGCTCCTGGCGTACGGCAGCTTTCTCAACGACACCGGGGACGAGGAAGCCGGCGTCGAGCAGTGGGAGAAGGCCCGGCAATTGGACCCGCAAAACCCGGCGACGTGGAACAATCTGGCGAATTATTACGGGCACCGTGGCCCGATCAAAAAGGCGTTCGAATACTACGCGACCGCGATTCGCCTGAACCCAAACGCCTCGGTGTACTACCAGAATTTTGCCACCTCCGTGTTTCTGTTCCGCAAAGACGCGATGGAGTTTTACGACATTGATGAACAGAGGGTTTTCGACCGCGCGCTCGACCTTTACCAACACGCGTTAAAACTCGATCCGCAGAACTTCGCGTTGGCGACCGACGTCGCGCAAACGTATTACGGCATTAAACCATCACGCACGAAGGAGGCGCTGGAAGCCTGGAATTACGCGCTGAAAGTGGCGTCGGAACCAGTCGAGCGGGAAGGCATTTACCTGCATCTGGCGCGCGTCGAACTGAACTCGGGGATGTTGACCGAGGCGCATCGGCATCTCGACCGGGTGACGAACTCGCTTTACGCCGACACGAAGAATCGGTTGATCCGAAATTTGACGAAGAAGGAAAGCGGCGGCGCCGAGACCAATGCTCCTCCGGTGGAAGCGCTGAAGAAACCGTAACGGGAAATCAGAGAGGCGGCTTCTGCTGGCGCCAGGCGGTGGATTGCTCGTAGGCGTAGGCGATTTGCAACAAGGTGGCTTCGCCGAACGGTTTGCCGAGCAGTTGCAGGCCGATCGGCAATTTGGGATTCGCGGTGAAACCGCACGGCAGGCTGACGCCGCAAATGCCGGCCAGGTTGCACGAAATGGTAAAGATGTCCGAAAGGTACATCTGCAGCGGGTCGTCCGATTTCTCACCGATGCGGAACGCGGCGGTCGGGGTGGTCGGGGTGACAATCGCGTCCACTTTTTCAAACGCCCGCAGAAAGTCCTGGCGAATCAGCG
Source organism: uncultured Verrucomicrobiota bacterium (assembly GCA_964522665.1). GTDB lineage: Bacteria > Verrucomicrobiota > Verrucomicrobiia > Limisphaerales > CAZFVY01 > CAZFVY01. The sequence goes on from CAZFVY010000006.1 coordinate 35,863, forward strand.
TTCGCACCTTTTGGGCGCGCAAATAGTAGGCGTCGTAATAGCCGCTGCTGAGCACGTAAGTGCCGAGAATGATCCGCCGCTTCACTTCGGCGCCAAATCCGGCCCCGCGAGTCTTGCTGTAAAGTTCGATCGGGTCGGCGCCATCCTCGCGCAAGCCGTAGCGAATCCCGTCAAAACGGGCCAGGTTGGCGCTCGCTTCCGCCGTGGCGACGATGTAATAGGTCGCGACCGCGTAATCGGTGTGCGGCAGGGAAATCTCGACGATTTCGGCCCCCAGACTCTCCAATTGTTTGACGGCCGCTTGGACCGCTTGGCTGACCTCGGGATCAAGCCCGCCAATCATGTATTCCTTCGGCAGTCCGAGTTTCAATCCGCGCACGCCCCGGTCGAGGCCATTCACGTAGTCCGGCACCGGCTCCGGCACGCTGGTCGAGTCCCGCTCGTCGCGGCCGCTGATCACCTGCAAAATCGTCGCCGCGTCGCGCGTGTCTTTGGTGAACGGCCCGATTTGATCGAGGGACGAGGCAAAGGCCACCAAACCGAACCGCGACACCCGGCCGTAGGTTGGTTTGAAGCCGACGCAACCGCAGAGCGCGGCCGGTTGCCGGATCGAGCCGCCGGTATCCGAGCCAAGCGCGGCAAAGCATTCGTCCGCGGCGACCGCGGCGGCTGAGCCGCCCGACGAACCGCCGGGAATGCGGGTGGTGTCCCAGGGATTGCGCGTGGCGCCGAACGCCGAGTTCTCGGTCGAGCTGCCCATCGCGAACTCATCCATGTTTAACCGCCCAAAAATAACCGCTCCGGCGGCCTGGAGTTTCTCGATGACCGTGGCGCTGTACGGGGAAATGAATTTGCCCAGGATCTTGGAGCCGCAGCTTAGCGGCTGATCTTTCACGGCAATGACATCCTTGATCGCGATTGGCACGCCCAGGAGCGGGCGGGAGCGATCACTCCCGGATCGCGCCCGCAGTTGATCGGCGGCGGCGGCTTGTTCCAGCGCGCCGGCCGCGTCGTAGTTCAGAAAGGCGTGAATCCGGCCATCGACGCGCTGGATTTGGTCGAGGCACGCTTGCACGGCGTCGCGGGACGAAACTTCGCGACGGTCAAGTTTGGCGGCGAGTTCGGAGACGGTGAGTTGTTGGAGCATCGGCGCGCGGGGAATGAACCTTGCCGGTCCGTTATTCGACGATCTTGGGGACCAGGAAAAGGCCGTTGGCCTGCGAAGGCGCGTTGCGCAACGCCTCGGCCACGGGGAGCGACGGGCGGACGAGATCGGGACGGCTCACGTTGGTGAGGGGGACGGCGTGAGCGGTTGGCTCAACCTGGCTGACGTCCAATTCACCAAGTTTTTCGATGTAGCCGAGGATTTGTTCCAACTGCGCTCCCAGCTTTAACTCTTCGGCGGGGCTGAGAGCAATCCGTGCCAGGCGCGCGACATATTTGACATCGAATTCCGGGGAGGCCATGGGGAATAAATCTTAAGCGGACGAAACGCGGGAGCCGGGCGCCGACTCTCAGTCTTCGTCGAATTTTCGCTGGAGCAGGGCTTCCAATTCAACGAGCGCCTGCGCCGCGTCATGGCCCTCGGCGTCCACCTGGATTTTGCTGCCCGGGCCGGCCGCCAGCATCATCATGCCCATGATGCTCTTGCCGTTGACTTTTTCGCCGTCTTTTTCGACAAAAATGTCGCACTCGAAGCGGCTGGCGGTCTTCACAAACATTGCGGCAGGCCGGGCGTGTATGCCCAACTTATTGACGACCACCATTTCGCGCCCCAGCGCGTTGGTTTTGGTGGATGATTTCTTTGGAACGCTCATCTTTGCGGGGGGACTATGGCTAATCGGACCACATTTTGCCAGTGAAAATGTGCGGGAAGTGGCCGTCGGCGCGCCGAAAGAGTGCCAAAGAACGCCTAGTCCACCGCGCCGGACACCAAAACGACGAATTCTCCCTTTAGCTTCCAACCCTTGGCCAGCGCGGGGAGGTCGGCGGCTTTTCCGCGCAGGAACTCCTCGAATTTCTTGGTCAACTCGCGCGCCAGAACCACTTGCCGGTCAGGCAGTACCTCGCTTAATTCGACCAGCAGCTTTTCGATCCGGTAGGGGGATTCGTAAAAGATCAGGGTTCCGGGCAGTGGTTTCACCGCCTCCAAGCGATGGCGACGCTGCCCCGACTTATGGGGTAGGAACCCGACGAAATGAAACTCGTCGGTGGGCAACCCGCTGGCGCTGAGGGCCGCCACCAGCGCGCAGGCGCCCGGCACCGGTTCGACGCGCAGTCCCGCCGCTAACGCCGCCCGGACGACCCGCTCGCCCGGATCGCTGATGCCTGGACTCCCGGCGTCGGTTACGAGCGCGACTTTGGCCCCGCCTTGCAGGCGTTCGATGATTTGCTCGCTCCGTCGCGCCTCATTGAAGTGGTGGCAACTGACCAGCGGCTTGGAGATGCCGAAATGGTGGAGCAACAGCCCGGTGCGACGGGTGTCCTCGGCCGCGACGAGGTCGCATTCCCGTAGCGTGCGCAGGGCGCGGAACGTGATGTCCTCGAGGTTACCGATCGGCGTGGCGACGAGGTAAAGCGTGCCGGGCAGCAGCGGTGGATGGGTCGGTTCCATGCCCCGAGACGCGGCGCGGTTTCAGCCCAAGCCCTTGCGATCAATGATTGGCCCAGAAATCGATGACAAAGACATCGTCTAGGATCGGGCCAAGCAATTTGCCGAATTCCTTGTGCGCCGGATGCTCCAGGTAGCCGTCACGGTTCTTGACGCTCCGGAAACCGAGCACAAAACAGTGGGTGAAACCTTTGTTCCGGTTCTCGGGGCTGACATTGGTGCCCCATTCCAGTGATTGAATCCCAGGGACCTTGGTTTTCAGCGCTCGAAAAGCCTCCTCGACCTCCTTGATCTGTTCGGGGGTGGCCGCCGGCTTAAACTTGAACGCGACGACGTGCCGCAGTGTCCCTTTTCTAGGCGGGGCATCGGCGGCAGTCGTCGAGACCACGCCGCCAATGAATATGGCCAGGCACAGGCAAAACGCAGTGAGATGGTGGGAGAGAATTTTCATATCGAGGTCGCAAGTTGATCGAATGTGTGCGAACCGTAACAACCGGTCGCGACGGTGGCAAGCGGATCAGGGCTTCGGCGTGATTTACGCCTTCGTTGCCGCCGTGATCCGATGGCTTTGCTTCGACCCGCCATGCTTCGCGTTCGGAGGCGATCGACGCGGTAGAGGCGGCGTGCGCGGCCGGCGGCGCATTGGTTCTAATCCTTGGAACGGCGTACCTTCGCCTCAAATGCCTTGCCCCTCACTGCGGCGCGGTATAACCAAGGGTTTGATGTTCACGACCCCCTTTGCGCGCGTCGCGGGCGGCACGCCGGCGAAAACGACGCGTCCGGCGGCTTGGCGGCGGCTGTCCTGCCGTTCGTCTCGCTTCAACCGCTTCGCCGGTCGGGCGGCGAGAACGATAATATACTTCCTTTGCCTGCTTCCGCTGGCAGGCGCCCGTCTCCTCGCCGCTAACGCCGAAGTCGAAGACCTTCTGGGCCGCGCTCGCGCCGATTACGCCAAAGGCCGCCACCAAGACGCGCTCTTTTTGGTGAGCAAGGCAATCCGCCTCGAACCGGACAACGTCAAGGCGCGGTTCATGCGGGGGCGCATGTACGAGGAGGAGAAGGAGCATGAAAAAGCGGTCGCCGAGTACACCGTCGTCATCGACAAGAATCCGCGCGAGCCGGAAGTTTTCCAGCGGCGGGGCACGGAGCGGTTTTTCGCGGGTGACTTCACCGGCGCCGTGGCCGATTTCGACCAATTCCTGGAATTGACGCCCGATCAACGCGCCTTCCATTGGCAACGCGGCATCGCGTGTTATTACGCCGGGATGTATGAAGCGGGCAAACGGCAGTTCGCCGAGTATGAAGCGGTCAAGCCGAACGATGTCGAGAACGCCGTCTGGCATTATCTCTGCGTCGCGCGCCTCTCCGGCGTGGAGCAGGCCCGCGCGACGCTTTTCCCCAGCCAGGGTGATCGCCGAATTCCGATGGCGCAGATTTACGCGCTCTTCGCTGGGTTCGCGAAGCCCGACGACATTCTGGCCGCCGCCCGCGCCGACAAGTCGGCCGGCGCCGAATTAAACACCCGGCTCTTCAACGCCCACCTCTATCTCGGCCTTTACTACGAGGCGCAAAAGGACGTCAAAAAAGCCCAAGAACACATTCAGCTCGCCGCGAACCTCGCGCCCCTGAACAACTACATGGGCCAAGTCGCCTTGGTCCACGCGAAGCTACTCTCGAACGATCGTCCGAAGAAAGCAAAAGCGCCCAAAGAGGCGGCGCCGCCGTCGAAATGAAGTTTGGAATGCCGGAGTGAAACTGACGTCGTGACGGGGAGGAGTGGGCGTCACGGTCGAGTTCCTGATTTAGCAATTGGCGCGCGACACGGCCCTCGGAAGCTTCTTCAATTATGAGCGCCGCTTTTCTTAGCCGAGAAATTCTTAATCGCTACGATATGAAGCGGATCAAGTGTCACGATTTCACCGTCGTTGTCGAGTACCGCAAGGCTATGCGGGCCAATGAGGACAAACTCTGGATGGGGGACTAGATATTCGTGTCCGTCAGAGGTCCGCAGAGCAAATGGCTTGAACCCGCCGGTCAGCCGTCGTTTCACCCGTTCCAAGTTCATGCGTGGAGCTTAGGTTTCGATTGGGAAATCGTCAATCGCTCGCGGCAAAGTGATCAAAAAAAGTTGAAAACCAGCGCGTCGCTCGGCGGCGCTTACGCTTCATTGACCGATTTGAGAAGCTCCTTTTCGAGCGTTGGGTACACGAAGAAACCGGCCTCCTCGCGTAGGCGGTGGATTTCAGCGCGAAGGGACGTGATCCTGCCGGCGTCCTTCGCCTTTTTCAGGACTCCCAAAACTCCCGTGTGTCGAATCCCGAGTTCCTTCGCTTTTTTGCGCGCATCCGACTCGTCGAGAAGCACGATATCTGCCTGAATTTCCATTGCCAATGCAATCGCCTCGGAACCACCCGTGTCAAGCGCAAGGACAAGTTCGACCGGAACCGGTCTCGATAATTCGCGGACGCAAGCCCATTTCTGCAGGATGGCGGCGAGAGCTCGGCCTCGCGCGCTCGGGTTGGGATGCCGCTCAAGCTCTGCTTTAACGGCGGGAGGGATCGTGACCGCGCCGAATTGTTCGCGCAGGAGATCGAGGCGGTTTACGACCGCCAGGTTGGAGAGCGGTGAGGTGTTACTCACCACGAGCATACCGAAGATCAGTCTCGAGGTCGTCCGGGCCGAAATGGCGGGGAATGTTTCGGACCGCCAGTTGCTCTCCAAGTTGGTGGCGATCCAAGCCTGCCAAACTCGCGGCTCTGCCGAGACTTAATCGGTTCTGAGCGTAGAGCGCGCAAGCCAGTTCCACGAGCAATCGGCTTGGCAGTTCTGCCTTTGGAACCTCCAGGGCCTCGGCCAACAGAGTCTCAGGGATTTCAAGCGTCACGCTCACGACCGCTAATGTACTCGATTTTCGATTCGCCGCCAAGTCCGACCGATTCTGCCCCGCCCCGGACGGCGGGCGTTCTCAACCATACCGCCAGGCGAAGGTGTCTTTCCAAAGCCCACCTTTTGCCCGCGTGCCGGGCGTGAGCGGAATCAACGTCGGTGTACGCTAATACTTCGCCACCGTCGCCCCGGTTCCGAGGCCGAGGGTGGTAACGACCTCGCGGGCCTTGCTGAGCATCATGCCGGATTCGCTGGCGACGGCCACGAACTGAAATCCCTGCTTGATGCGGCGCTGCGCCGCGGCGGCGTCGGCGACGTGGATGCCGGGCGTGACGCCGTACTTCTTGCCCAGCGCCAGCAGGTGATCGAGCGCCTGGACGAATTGCGGGTCGTTGCTCTCGAACTCCGGCTTTTTGCCCATCGAGTGGTGCAGGTCATTCGGCCCGACGAAAAAGACATCGATGCCGGGTGCGCTCAGAATCTCCTCCGCGGCTTCGACACCTTTAATGTGCTCAATCATCAGGACCACGAGAATCTGCTCGTTCGCCTGGGCGTAGTAGGTGGCGGGGTCGGTGTCAAAATTGACCGCGTGCATCTGGCCGCCGACCGACCGTGTGCCGAGCGGCGCGTAACGGGCCGCGGAAACCGCGGCGATCGCATCTTCGCGCGAATTGACCATTGGCACGACGATGCCCCAGGCGCCGTTATCGAGGACGCGTTTGATGTTTTCGCCAGTGTTCCATGGCACCCGCGCCAAAGGCACAACGCCGCCGGCCGCGATCAGGCTGAAACTCAAAGTCGCGGTCTCGAAGGTCGTAGGCGTATGCTCCAGTTCGACGGTGAGCCAGTCGAAACCGACGCGCGACATTAAGCGCGCGGCCACCGGATCGGGCAGCGTCAGCCAAGTTCCGACGGATGGCTCGCCGCGTTTGAGTTTTTCCCGAACGTGATTGGTTTTCATTATTTTGGAGGCTCGGGAGATTAGGCTTGGAGCGGCGCGCGCAGCGAGGGTGATTTGAACACCTCGGGGTCCACGACGTATTGTGGGCGGCGGCCATTCATAAGGTCAACGATCGCTTGGGCGGCCACCAGGCTGACTTTCTCGCCCGTTTCCCGCGCGCAGGAGGCTTGGTGCGGAGTCAACAGCAGATTGGGCGCGCGGCGCAACGGACTGTCCGCCGGCAGCGGTTCGATCACAAATGTGTCGAGCGCGGCGCCGGCGATCCAACCTTGCTCCAAGGCGAGAATGAGCGCGTCATCATTGATCATGGCGCCGCGGGCCGCGTTGATGAGGTACGCGGAGGGCTTCATCAAGCGCAGGCGAGCCTCGTTAATCAGTCCGTGATTCTCCGGCGTCAGCGCCGCGTGCAAGGTCACAAAGTCGCTTTCGGCAAGCAATTTATCGAGCGGGACGAACTCGACGCCGAGTTTCTTGGCTTCGGGATGTTGCATCACGTCGTAAGCGAGGACGCGCATATTGAACCCGCTGGCCCGCCGCGCGACCGCCTGGCCGATGCGCCCGCAACCGATGATGCCGAGCGTCTTCCCGAAAACATCGTGACCCCACGTGATCTTCCACGTCCCCTGAGACATCAGGTAATGGCCCTCGTGAATCCGGCGACCGATGCCCAGCAGCAGGGCGAACGTGTAGTCCGCCACGGCTTCATTAAGCAGCCCGGGCGTGTACGCGATCACGACGCCCTGGCGGGTCGCCGCCGGCACGTCAATCGAGTCGTAGCCGACGCCCCAGCGAGAGATGATTTTGAGGTGGGCGGCCTCGGGCGAAGCGAGCACCGCCGCCGAGTATTGGTCGGGGCTGACCAGGGAAGCATCCATGCCCGCCAGCGCGGGCAGCAATTCGGCGGCTTTGAGTGGGCCGAGTTTAGCGGGGATGATCACCTGGCAGCCGGCGTCGCGCAGCAGTTGGGCGGCGCGCTGGCCGACGTCATTGATCGTCCGGGCCGTGACCAGAACTTTCCAAGACATTTGCGGGCGAGTGTAGCGGGCCGGGCGCGCGGCGCAAGCGCGCGCTGCAATCGAGAATTAGAATTATTCCAAGTATTGACAACCGCGCGCAATCGACTAGTTTCCATTTGCCATGAATTCGGCCCGTAATGCAAATCAATTCAGTTCTTTGACTGAACGGCTGGCGACGAGCGGCTTTCGTTTTACGCCGCAACGCCAATACGTGTACGGAGTTTTACTGGCCAAGCGGGACCATCCGACCGCCGAGGAAGTTTTCATGCGGGCCAAAAAAGAGAACCCGGATATCTCGATGGCCACGGTGTATAATTGTCTCGACGCGCTGGTCAAGTGTGGGCTGATCCGCCAGGTCAACCTTGACCGCGGAGCGTCCCGCTTCTGTCCGAACATGCGGGAACATTGTCATTTTCATTGCGACGATTGCGGGCACATCTTTGACCTTGATCTGACCCCTGAGGCGCAGCGCGCCGTGGTCGAGATTCCGGAGGGCTTCAAAGTCAGTCAGTTCGATGTGTCGGTGCGCGGTTCCTGCCCGAATTGCGCCACCCAGAAGCGCCGTTCCCCTAAAGCCGCCGGCGTCGCGGCCCGTTAATTTCTATGAGCACAGACACGCAAACGATCGAAGATTTCGTCAATACGGAGTATAAGTACGGCTTCGTGACGAACGTCGATACGGACTCCATTCCGCCGGGTCTCAATGAGGACGTCGTCCGGTTGATCTCGGCCAAAAAACAGGAGCCGCAGTTCATGCTCGATTGGCGTTTGAAGGCCTACCGGCAGTGGGTCACCATGAAGGAGCCGACGTGGCCAAACGTCAAGTATCCGCCGATCGATTATCAGAAATCAATTTACTACGCCGCGCCCAAGCCCAAGAAAGTCCTGAATAGCCTGGACGAAGTCGATCCGGAAATCCTGAAGACGTTCGATAAGCTGGGCATTTCGCTTTCCGAGCAGAAGCGGTTGACGGGCGTCGCGGTGGACGCCGTGGTGGACAGTGTGTCGGTGGCGACCACTTTCAAGAAGGAACTCTCGAAGTGCGGCGTCATCTTTTGCTCGTTCTCCGACGCGGTGAAGGAGCATCCGGAACTGGTGCAGAAGTATCTGGGCGCCGTGGTGCCGTACGCGGACAATTTTTACGCGGCGCTGAACGCCGCGGTCTTCAGCGACGGCTCGTTTTGTTACATCCCCAAGGGCGTTCGTTGCCCAATGGAACTGTCCACCTATTTTCGGATCAACACCGCGAATACGGGGCAGTTCGAGCGGACCTTGATCGTGGCGGAGGCGGGGAGCTACGTCAGTTATTTGGAAGGCTGCACGGCGCCGATGCGGGACGAGCATCAATTGCACGCGGCGGTCGTCGAGTTGATCGCGTTCGACAACGCGCAGATCAAATACTCCACCGTTCAGAATTGGTATCCCGGTGACAAGCAGGGCAAAGGGGGCGTTTACAATTTCGTCACCAAACGGGGCCGTTGCGCCGGCGTCAAATCGCGCATCTCCTGGACCCAAGTCGAGACCGGCTCGGCGATAACGTGGAAATACCCGAGCGTGATCCTGCAAGGGGATGATTCGATCGGCGAGTTTTACTCGGTGGCGTTGACGAATAACTATCAGCAGGCGGACACCGGCACGAAGATGATTCACGTCGGGAAAAACACCCGGAGCACAATTATCTCCAAGGGTATCTCGGCCGGGCGCGGACAGAATAGCTATCGCGGCCAGGTCAAGATTCTCAAAGGCGCCACTGCGGCGCGCAATTTCTCGCAGTGCGATTCCTTGTTGCTCGGGGACAAGTGCGGCGCGCACACGTTCCCCTACATCGAGGTCAAGAACACCACGGCGCAAGTCGAGCACGAGGCCTCGACCTCGAAGATCGGCGAGGACCAGATATTTTATTGCAACCAACGCGGCATCTCGACGCAAGACGCGGTGAACATGATCGTCAACGGCTTCTGCAAAGAGGTCTTCCGTGAGTTGCCGATGGAGTTCGCGGTCGAGGCCCAGAAGCTGTTGGGCGTGAGCCTCGAAGGCAGCGTCGGTTAAGCCGGCGTCCGCGACGCGGCTTCCACTCCGAGACGGTTAAATCTATTTTTGAAATGAGCGAAACCATACTTGAAATCAAGAATCTCCACGCGGGCGTCGAGAATAAGAAAATCTTGAAAGGCATTGACCTGACGATCAACGCGGGCGAAGTCCACGCGATCATGGGGCCGAACGGCAGCGGCAAGAGCACGCTGGCTCAGATTCTGGCCGGACGGGACGGGTACGAGGTGACCGCCGGGCAGGTGATCTATCGCGGCCAGGATTTGCTCGAGTTGGACCCCGAGGAGCGCGCGCGCGCCGGCGTTTTTCTCGCGTTCCAATACCCGGTTGAGATTCCCGGCGTCAACAGCGCTTATTTTCTACGGGCCGCGTTGAACGAGACGCGGAAGCATCACGGCCTGGAAGAGTTGGACGCCATTGATTTCCTCAAACTCGTCCGCGAGAAGATGAAGAAGCTGCACTTGGACGAAAGCTTTCTCGGCCGACCGGTCAACGCCGGCTTTTCGGGCGGGGAAAAGAAGCGCAACGAAATTCTCCAGATGGCCATCCTCGAGCCGGCCCTCGCCGTCCTCGACGAGACCGATTCGGGCCTCGATATCGACGCCTTGAAAATCGTGGCCGGCGGCGTTAACGCGCTCAAGCGCGCGGACAACGCCCAGTTGGTCATCACTCATTACCAGCGGCTGCTCGACTACATTGTGCCCGACCAGGTCCATGTGTTGTGCGATGGCCGCATCGTACATTCGGGCGGCAAGGAACTCGCCTTGGAGCTCGAGGCCAAGGGCTACGATTGGATCCTCTCAGGGGAAGCCGCGACCGCTTGATTTCCGGCCACGAGAGCGCATGAACCAGATCATTGAACCCAGATCGAAGGAGACCATGAAGGAAACCAATCCGCATTTGGCCCACTTCGAACGGCTCGAACGCGAGGGCGCCGACGGCCATCCCGCCTGGCTCGCGCCGCTGCGCAAGGCGGGCATCGCCCGGTTTGCCGAGCGTGGTTTTCCGACCTTGCGCGATGAGGATTGGCGCTTCACGAACGTCGCCCCAATCGTCGCGCTGCCGTTTAAGCCGCAGTTGGCCTACTCTCGAGATGGTCTCACCGCGGAGGCCGTCGAGCAGTTTACTTTTGGCAAACTTCCCGGCAGCCGGTTGACCTTTGTGGACGGATTCTTCGCCGCGGAACTTTCCCACGCCACGCCACAGACCGGCGGCGTGCGGATCGAGAACCTCGCCGCCGCGCTTAGCCAGAATCCAGCCGTTTTGGAGAAGGGGCTGGCCCGCTTCGCGCAAGTGGACCAAAACGCCTTCGTGGCGTTGAACACCGCGTTTTTTCAAGATGGCGCGTTCATTCACGTGCCAGCCGGCCAGGCGGCCGCCGGACCAGTGCATTTGCTCTTCATCTCGACCGCGAAGGAGGCCGGCGCCGCCGCGCATCCCCGCAATTTGATCATCACGGAAAAGGCCGCTCAACTCACGGTGATCGAAACCTATCTGTCAATCGGCGCCGTGGCGTCGTTGACCAACGCCGTCACCGAACTCGTGATTGGGGAGGAGGCGCGGGTCGAGCACGTTAAATTCCAGGACGAGAATCAGACGGCGTTTCATATCGCGGCGATCCAGGCCCAACTTGGGCGGCATTGCGATTTCATCTCGCACTCCTTCGCGCTGGGCGCACGCCTTTCGCGCAACAATATCCACACCAGCCTCAACGCCGAAGGCATCGAGTGCGTCCTGAACGGACTTTATCTGACAAAGGGGGACCAATTGGCCGATCATCACATGATCGTCGAGCACGCCAAGCCGCGCTGCAACAGTCACGAATATTACAACGGCATTCTCGCGGATCGCTCCAAGGGCGTTTTCCACGGGCGCATCCTCGTGCGGCCCGACGCCCAGAAAACCGACGCCAAACAAACGAACAAGAACCTGCTCGTCTCCGATTCCGCGACCATCGACACGAAGCCCCAACTTGAGATTTACGCGGACGACGTCAAGTGCACGCACGGCGCGACGATTGGCGCCTTAAACCTGGAGTCGATCTTTTATTTGCGCGCCCGCGGTTTGAGCGAAGCCACCGCCCGGCGGATGCTGATGCATGGTTTTGCCGGCGAAATCATCGAGCGCGTCCGTTGCGCGTCCATCCGCGACGAGCTGGACCGCTTGATCTGGGATCGCCTCGAACAACATCACCTCCATGAATGACGAGCTCGACGATCTCTATCAGCAGGTCATTCTGGACCATAGCCGACATCCGCGGAATTTTCACAAACTGGAATCCGCCAACCATGTGGCCCAGGGGCACAACCCGTTGTGCGGTGATCAATTCACGCTGTATCTGGTCACGGATGGTGACGTGATCAAGGACATCGGTTTTCAAGGTTCCGGCTGCGCGATTTCCAAGGCGTCGGCCTCCATGTTGACGGTGACGCTGAAAGGCAAAACGATTGCCGAGGCGCGGGAGCTTTTCCAACATGTGCGTGACATGGTGACCACCGGCAAAGTCGATTCGGACGCGTTGGGTAAACTCGCCGTGTTCGCCGGGGTGCATAAATTCCCGGCGCGCGTGAAGTGCGCGATCCTGGCCTGGCATGCCGCGCTGGCCGCCGTCGAGGGGCAGGCCGAGGCGGTCAGCACCGAGTAGTCCCGCTCGCTGGCGCGGCTGGAACAAACCGCCGTGCAAATGACCGGACATCGGCTACATTAGCAACGTCAGATGCAACGCAACGAACCCGTTACCTTAACCCGCGATTGCGAGGCCGTGGTGATTCCGATTGGCACCAAGGTCACCTTGCAGCAAGGGGAGTTGGCCTACATCACGCAGACTTTGGGCGGAACCTATACGGTCGTCGTCAATGGCAACATGTTCCGCGTCGATGGCAAAGACGCCGACGCGCTTGGGTTCGAGAAGGCTCAGGTGTCGGCGCCGTCTGCCTTTGGGAAAACGGTCACCGCTGAGGAATTGGAGAAGCAGGCCTGGGCGCAGATGCGGACTTGCTACGACCCGGAAATCCCCGTCAACGTCGTCGATCTCGGCCTAATTTATGAGTGCAAGCTTTCGCCTTTGACCGAAGGCGGCAGTTACCGCGCCGAGGTCAAATTGACGCTGACGGCGCCGGGGTGCGGGATGGGCGATTACCTGCGGCAGGATGTGCAAAACAAACTGCTTTGCGTCGAGGGAATCGATGACGCGAACGTCGAGCTGGTCTGGGATCCCCCGTGGAACCAGGGCCTCATGTCCGAGGCCGCCAAGCTTCAGCTCGGCTTGATGTAGATTTTGACCGCGAATTTCACGCTATGGCTAAACTGATCAAACTCGCTGAAACTAAAAGTCTCGCGCCCGGCCAAGCCGCCGCCTTCGACGTCGAGGGGCATCGGATCGCCTTGTTCAATGTCGGCGGTTCATTTTACGCGATTGACGACACTTGCCCACACAGTGGCGGTCCGCTCTCCGAGGGCGCGATTTGCGGCACGACCGTTCGTTGCCCCTGGCACGACGCCGATTTCGACCTGCGCTCCGGCGCGGTGCTTTGTCCGCCAGCGGAGGAATCGGTCGCCGCTTACAAGGTGGTGGTCGAGGGCGGCGACGTGAAGGTGGAGCTTTAAGATGCTATCCGAAACCGCCAGCGCCGCGGGGAAGAAGGCCGTCGATTGGTCGAGGTTGCGGGATGAATTTCCGATCCTCGATCAGATGGTGCATGGGCATCCGCTGGTCTATCTCGACAACGCGGCATCGAGTCAAAAACCGGTCGCGGTGCTCGACGCCTTGCGACGTTACTACGAACGGGACAACGCGAACGTTCACCGGGGCATTCATGAATTGAGCAACCGCGCCACCGCCGGTTTTGAAGGCGCGCGCGCGCGCGCGGCGCAGTTTATCAACGCCCGCTGCCCCGAGGAAATCGTCTTCACGCGGGGCACGACGGAAGGGATAAACCTGGTCGCCCAAAGTTGGGGCGGCCGCAACGTGCGCGCCGGTGACAAGATTCTCCTCACGGAGATGGAGCATCATAGCAACATCGTCCCGTGGCAATTGCTCTCCGAGCGCACGGGCGCCAAGCTCGTTTATCTGCCCGTCACGGGCGACGAGGGAGCGCTCGATATGTCGCGTCTGGACGAGTATCTGACTCCCGAAGTTAAGATCTTCGCGTTCAGCCACATTTCGAATTCGTTGGGAACGGTCAATCCAGTCGCGGAATTATGCGCCCGGGCCCGGAAGTTGGGCGTGACGACGCTCGTGGACGCCGCGCAAAGCGCGGGGCACCGTCCGCTCGACGCGCAAGAAATCGGTTGTGATTTTCTCGCTTTTTCCGGCCACAAAATCTGCGGACCTACCGGCATCGGCGTGTTGTATGGCCGGCAGGCGGTCTTGGACGCGATGCCTCCCTATCAGGGTGGCGGCGAGATGATCCTGAACGTTGATTTCTACCACACCACGTTCAAGCGGGCGCCGCATCGGTTCGAAGCCGGCACGCCGGACATTTCGGGCGCCGTCGGCTTGCATGCCGCGATGGATTACCTGGACGCCATCGGGCGCCAGGAAATCTTCGAGCACGATCAACAATTGGCCGCCTACGCCTACGATCAATTGGCGCGGTTGCCCGGCATCCGTTTGTTTGGCCCCAAGACGGGCCGCGCCGGACTCGTTAGTTTTCTGCTTGCCGACGTGCATGCCCACGATTTGGTCACGGTGGCGGACCAGCGCGGCGTCGCCCTGCGCGGTGGGCATCACTGCAACCAGCCGCTCATGCGCAAGCTCGGGGTCGAATCGACCGCGCGCGCCAGTTTCTACTTTTACAACACCGTGGCCGAAGTCGATCGGTTCATCGAGGTGATGCGCGAAATTCAGAAATACTTCGCCGGTTAGAACGGCAAATGACTATGACCGCCCCTGCTGACACGATCCAGCCGCAATCGACCATGGGTGAAGTGCTCGCCGCCTACCCCGGGGCGCAGCGCGCGCTCTTCCGCCGTTACCATATTGGCGGGTGCAGCAGTTGCGGTTTCCAACCGACCGAGACGCTCGCGGATGTTTGCCGCCGCAATAACAACCTCGACGTGGCGGAAGTTCTCGCCCATATCCGGACCAGCCACGAGCAGGACGCGAAGATTTTTGTCACGGCCAAGGAGTTGGCCCGTCTCCGCGCGGAGCAACCCAAGGTGCGCTTGCTCGACGTCCGCTCGCGCGCTGAGTTTGACGCCGTGCGGATCGAAGGCGCCGTTCTGCTGACCCAGCCGGTGATGCAGGAGATCCTCGGACAATGGCCGCGGCAGGAACTCGTCGTCATCTACGATCATGAGGGCAAGCAGGCGCTCGACGCGGCCGCCTATTTTGCGGGACACGGCTTTCAACAGGTTCGTTGTTTGCAGGGCGGCATCGACGCCTGGGCGGAGGAAGTCGATGAGAGCGTTCCCCGGTATCAATTGGCATAGCTTTTCTCGCGGCCCAGACGGCTCCCAAAAACCATGGACCAAGACCTCGAAGCGCGCGTTAAGGCGGCATTGAACAATCCGCAGAACATGGGCGAATTGGCGGGCGCCGACGCCGTTGGCGCCGTCGGCAACGCCGAGTGCGGCGAAATGCTGCGGATGTGGATCAAGTTCAAGGAAGAGAAGGGGCGGAAAGTGATCGACCGCGCCACGTTCCAGTCCTTTGGGTGCGAGACCGCGATCGCCGTCGCGAGCCTGGCCACCGAAATGATCCGCGGCAAGACCGCTGAGGAAGCCTTGGCGATGAAAACCGCCGATCTGGCGCCGGACCTCGGGCCGCTGCCGCCGATGAAAATTCATTGCGGGCAATTAGTCGAAGGCGCCCTTCGTTCCGCCCTCGATCCGACGGCCGCGAAAGCGCAGCAACCTCCGCAATCCACTCCGGCGCCGCCCACAAGCTCGAATCTCCTCGATAATTTTACCAAACCGATGCAGTCCGAAAGCGGCCCTCGCATTGTCTTTAAAACGCCGGCGCCGAAACGTCCGTAGCCGGCTCAGACGAGATAGCGCTTCGGAAGCTCGGCGCCAGCGACGTAGCTCAGCTTGCCGATTTTGCACATCTGATAGACCTGGATGCGAAAATCGGGGCAAGCGCTGACAAGACAATAGGCGTCGGTCGGCGTGAAGCCGTGCTCGCTGATTAACCAATCCATCAGTTGAATCGTGGCGGTTTCGACCGCGCTTTCAAGCGGTCGGGCGGCATGGATCGCGATGATCGAATCGGGTTTTTCAATGCGCATCCACGGGATCGTCTTGCCTTTGAGCAAGTCGAGCCGCAGTTGGACGGTGGCCTTGGTTTCCGCCGCCGTGCCGGTGAATTCGGTGTCGCCCTGGCTGGCGTGAACATCACCGAGGTAAAATCGCGCGCCCGAATGAAAAATGGGCAGATAGACGCGGTTGCCGACCGTCACGTCGCGGATATCGAGATTGCCGCCCCATTCACCCTGGCCGTCCAGGCTCGTCGTCACTTCGCGGTCGGGCGCGACGCCCAACGTGCCGACGAACGGCGTGATCGGCCACGAGATGCGTTCGCTGAAATGGACGGTTCCATCCCGCGTTGTCCCGCTCGGGCCGGGCGAATGACGGAAAATCTTCGTCGTATAATCGGCGGATAGTTCCGGCCAGCGCGTCGATTCTCCTAACGGGCCGCGGCGTGGTCCGATCGCGATCCACGAATGGTCGTCCACGAGGATTTCCTCGAGCGTGATGACCAGCGTGTCGCCCCGCTCGGCGCCGTCCAGCCAGACCGGTCCGCCGAGCGGATTCGCTTGGGGTGGGACGCGATCGAATCCGGGCCGGCGCGCGGGAACGGCCTTATCTTGGGGTGATTTGAAATAGCCGGTTCCGGCGTCGTAGGTCTCGATGGCAAAGCTCTCGCCGGGCGCGACGCGCAGCAGCGGTTCATCCTCCCAATCGAACGCGTATTTGCGGGCTTGCTCGCGCGTGATCCGTTTCATGTGGGCACGATTGCTAACATAAAATTGCGCTTTGCCCCAATGAATTCGACTGCTATCAACTCGACAAACACGAATGGAAACGGTCACCTTCGAAAGCCTGCAGCTTCCTCCTCCGCCGAATTGGTGGGAAGATTTCTTTCGTGACATTGTCTTGGACGTGTGGCGCGCGGCGGTGCCCGAGAGCCAGACGCGCGAGGAGGCGGAGTTCATTCGACTGCACCTGAAGACCCCGCCCCCGGCCCGGCTGCTGGACGTGCCCTGCGGCAACGGGCGCCTGGCTCGAGCCCTCGCGGCGGCGGGGTATCGCGCCGCCGGCTTGGACCTGGCGCCGGACTTCATCGCGGAAGCGCGCGCGAACTCGACCGGCCAGGGCGGCGCGTTGGAGTGGGCGTTGGGCGACATGCGTAAATTGCCGTGGCGCGCGGAATTTGACGGCGCGTTTTGCTTCGGGAATTGTTTCGGTTACATGTCCGACGAGGACAATGAAATGTATTTGAAGTCGGTGTCGCAAGCGCTCAAGCCCGGCGCGCGTTTTATTCTGGATACGCACATGGCGGCGGAAAGTTTATTTCCCTCGTTCAAGGAACACCTCGACTATTCGCTGGGCGGCATTCGCTTTGTGATCGACAACGCTTACGACCCGGTCCGCGGGCGCCTCGACACGATTTACACCTTCGAGCGGGACGGGCGCTCGGAAAGACGGGCGGGCGCTCATCGCATCTATACGTGCAGCGAGTTGCACCAGCTTTTCCGGGAGGCGGGCTTCGACGATATGGTCGGTTACGGCTCGTTGAAGAGCGAACCGTTCAAACTCGGAGCCACGGAACTGCTCCTCATCGGAACCCGGCAATGAGCGGTCGTCCGACCACCCGTCGAGAGTTTTTGCGGAGCGCCGGGGCCGGAGCGGCTGGAGTTGCCGCCTTGGGCTGGTCCGACGCGGCGCGCGGCGCCGAGTGGGCGGGCGACGGTTCGATTCCGCCGCATCGGCCGCTCACGCTTGAGGGCGTGCACGCGTACGCCGATCAGGTCAGCGTCGCGGCCGGGCAGACGATTTCATTTCATGTCAGCAGCGCGACCCCCTATCGGCTGTCGGTCTGCCGGCTCGGGCGGCTCATCGATGACCCGGGCGGCGATGAAATCCTGGGTGAATTTCCCGAATCGCCGGCGACCCCGCAGCCGATTCATCCCGGCTCATATCTCCACGTGGCCAAGCGATTGACCCGCCCGTTCACGGAATTGACGCTCGAAGGCTGGATTCGGCCGTGGACGCTAAGCGCCGACGCGGCGATTGTCGGGCAGTACGACCGGGAGCGTTCGGCCGGTTTCGGGTTGTTCGTCAGCGCCGGCGGCGGCGTGGCGTTCTATTTGGGCGACGGAACCGAGCACCGGCATGAATGGCTGCATGTGACGCGCGGCGGCGCGTTGAAGAAAGTCCAATGGCAACACGTCGTCGCGCGTTGGAACGGAGCTGAAAAAGAGATTTGGGTCGATGCGGAACGGGTGGGACGCTGGACTTTCGACGGCCGCGCCGCGCCCGGCGCCTCGCCTTTGCGGATGGGCGCCTGCGGCGCGGGTGGACGCGCGGAGCATTTTTTGGACGCCGATTTGGCGATGATGGTAATTTACGAGCGAGCCCTAACTGAAGCGCAGATTCGCGATCGCTTCGCGCAAATGGGCCTGGCTCCCGCGGAAGGCCACGCGGTGGCGGCGTGCTGGCCGTTTCGCGAGGAAAAGGGCGACCGGGTGGCGGATCTTTCGGGTCATCGCCGCCACGGGACGATCATCAACCACGCGACGTGGATGATTGGTGGCCCAAGTTTTCGCGCCGATGTGCCGCGCTACGGCGACTACGCGCCGGAAAACGACCCGCGGCGGGGTCACGGTTTGCGCCTCGCGTCGGATGATCTTTACGATTGCCGCTGGCGCGCGACCCATCGATTTCGCGTGCCCGCGAAGGTCAGGCCCGGGCTGGGCGTCGGCCGGATTCAATTTCAACTCGATGGCAAGCCGGCCTTTTACCACGTCACTTTCATCGTCAAGAAATCGCCGCGGCAGCGTAAGGCGCCAATCCTCGTACTGGCGGCGACGAACACTTGGCGCGCCTATAACGCGGCGCCCTTCCCGCGCGCGAAGGCCGGCCTAAAACAAGTCGCGGGGACCAACGGGATGTCCAATTCCGCCGGTGATCCGCCGGCGTTTTCTTATTACCGCGGCCACGCGGCGGGGCAGGGCACTTATCAAATTGGCCTGCGAATGCCCTGGCCGGTCGCCGGGCCGTACGTCTTGTACGGGGCGACGACGGATTATAGTCACTTGGCGCGGGCCGACCGCTTTGCCCAAGCCTGGCTGGCCACGACCGGATACGAATACGATGTCGTGACCGACGTGGATTTGCATCGCGACCCTCGGCTGCTCGAGGGCTACCAGGTGTTTTTCATCAATGGCCACAGCGAATACTGGTCGCTGCCGGCCTACGAGGGGCTGCGCGGTTTTCTGAATCGCGGCGGCAACGTGATCTGCCTGTCGGGCAATTCACTCTTTTGGCGGGTCAGTTTCGACGCCGACGCGACGGTAATGGAGTGCCGCAAAGTGGACGCGCCCGGCGATCAGGCGCCGGGCGCCCGCCGGGGCGAATGCTGGCACAGCCACGACGGTCGCCGGGGTGGCCTCCTGCGCGAATGCGGTTTTCCCGGCTGGAAACTCGTCGGCCTCGAAACTTTGGGGTGGAATAATCAGGACAATCCGGCGCAGTTCGGGCCGTATCTGGTCGATCACGCCGACCACTTTTTGTTCCATCAACCGGAGCGGGTCGGATTGAAAACGGGTGAGGCGCTCGGCCAAGGGCAGGGCGCCGGCCTGCCGCGCGCCAACGGCCATGAAATCGACGTGCGCCTTTCGACCCTCGGGCAATTGCAGGAGAAGCCGCCCTTTCCAGGCGCGACGTTGCCACCCGACCCGCCCGGCATCACGCGCCTCGCCAACGGGACCATCCCCTGGAAGCTGGGCGGGGCGGCGTTCGATTATTTCTTTCGCCCGATCAAGCCCGCCGTGGACCAAGGGGGTGAAATGATTTACTGGGAACGTCCAGAAGGCGGTCGGGTCTTCAACGCGGGCGCGATTGGCTCGGGCTGGGCTTTGCACGCCGATCCGAATTTTCAATGCCTGATGCGCAATGTGTTGGCGCACTTTAACGTAAGGCCGGCGTCCGCCTCCGGCTAAATGAATCAGCGAGCTGGCTTGGGCCAACGCGCCGCCAGCTTCGCCACGACTAAGGAACCTTGCCTATGACACGTGAAGAAGGTTGGAATCTCTTAAACGAGTTCACCCGTTCCGAATCGCTGCTCAAACACGCGCTGGCCGTGGAGGCGGCGATGCGCCACTACGCCCCTCGCTTCAACGCTGACGTCGAGGCGTGGGGCCTGACCGGGCTGATCCACGATTTTGATTACGAACGCTGGCCGGAGCCGCCAGCCCACACCCGAGAGGGCGCGGTGATATTGCGGGCGCGGGGCGTGGACGAGGAGATCATCGGCGCGATTCTCTCGCACGCGACCTGGAACCAATCGGAGTACCCGCTCGATCGGCCACTGCGGAAAGCCCTTTTCGCCGTGGATGAACTTTGCGGGTTCATCACCGCGGTCGCTTACGTGCGGCCGGAAAAGCTGAGCGGCATGGCCGCGAGCAGCGTTCGCAAGAAAATGAAGCAGAAATCGTTCGCCGCCGCCGTCAGTCGCGACGACATCACGCACGGCGCCGAGTTGCTCGGTCTCGCACCGGATGACCACATCAGCAATGTGATCGCGGCGCTGCAAACGGTCGCGGCTCCTCTGGGTTTTGCGTGAACATCCGGTGACCCACGGGCGACGGCGCCAACCGACGATCACTCTTTCTTCGGCTCGCTCTTGACGATCCCCGGCCGCAGCGTCATTCCGATCGCATGATCAGCCGGCTTGATGCCGCGGCGATAGCCGCCAAAACCGTACATGGTCGGGTGATAATCGTCCACGTAGCTGACGTCCGCTTTTGACGGAATCTCCATATTCAGCCCCCAAAAAACCGCGTTAACGACGAGGCGGCGCAGGCCTTCGTTTTGTAAGTCGGTTGCGGCGCCCATCGTGGTGCAGAAGACACGATTCACTTTTCCCGTGTCGTTCTTTGGCTCGCGCGTCCAGGCGACCGGCATCATTGGATCGTTGATCCCTTGTTTCTGTTTGTCGGTCGAGCGTTGCTTTTGATAATCGGCGGGCGAGTCGGACGGATTCATTCCCGCCAACGCTTGACCGCGGAGCAATATCTTCGCGTCGGCGGGCGGATAGGCCTCATAGACGTCGGTGTTGCCGAAAATATCCGAAACGCCCCGGAAAATCGGATCATCCTTGGCGGTGGCTTCGATGATGCCGCGCGTCGCCTCTTGCTTATGCCGCGCCCAATGATTGACCCAATGCTCACCGAACACCTCTTTGCCGAACTCATTGTAACTGTGGAAACTGCTGCCCCCGGGGAAATTGAAGGCGTGGGTGCTGGTCCGCAACCCGATGATCGGCACGCCCCGCTTGTACGCGGCGATAAAATGATTCATCTGATCCTCCGGCCAGGCGCGAAAACGGAGGAGCATGAAAATCGCGTCCGCCGAATCGAGCGCTTCGGCGCCGGGCAGCGATTTGCCATTGTCGGGGTTGATGGTTCCGTCGGGATCAATCGCAAACAGCACGGTACACTTGAAGCCCTGCCGCTCCGCCAATATTTTGGCGAGCATGGGCAAGCCTTCCTCGCCGCGATATTCCTCGTCGCCGGTCAGAAAGACGATGTGCTTGCCTTGGCCCGGGCCCGCCTTGCCCTGATAAACAATCCAATCTTCCGCGCGCATGAGGGCAGGCGTGGCGAAAGCGAGCAGGAGAGCGAGCAAAGGCATGAGTCTCATAGTCGAAAACGGAAGAAGGGTCCGGCTGACCGCGCGGAAAGGGCGAAGGTTTGCGCGCGCCGCGTCGCCAATGGTGGAGAGCGGGTCGATCGGTTGATCGGATCGGTGGTGCATTGGCCGGATTCTTACCTCGGCCAACGCACCTTGGCAACCGACGATTTTCCGCCGTGGGCGTTTGCTTCGTTGGCGTCAATTGGACGCCCGTCCGGATTCCGGGGCGGAGCGCGGAGGATCGCTGACGGAAGAGCGCTCGTCGTCGGCTGCGGCTCACCGTCTGGCCGGCCAGCGTTGTATTTGACAGAATATATGGAGAACCTTTTACTAGGCGCATCATTTCTGCTGGTTTCGTGGCCTGAGGCTCCGGGAGTCATCGCGGGCCAGAGCGCAGAATGGTCGTGGGTTGATCGCGCATGATCGGCCCGATGAGACGGCCGCTGGACCATGAACAATCACCTTACCGCGGAGCGCCGCAACGCCGCCGGAAAGCGCTGGCGAGCAGCCACGCTTGCCGTGGCCCTACGGCGCTCAGCCGTGGCGTTGTGTCTCGCGCTCGTGGTCACGTCCAGCTCGGCGGCGACGATTACGGTTTTCGCCGCCGCGAGTCTCGCTGACGCGCTCAAAACGATCGGCGCCGCCTATGAGACCAACGCGCAAGATAAAGTGCGTTTTAATTTCGGCGGCTCAAGATTGCTAGCGCGCCAGATCGAAGCCGGCGCGCCGGCGGACCTCTTCTTTTCCGCCGATGAGGCGAGTATGGACGCATTGGCAAAAAAAAACTTGATTGTACCGTCCTCCCGCCAGAGCCGTCTCTCGAATCGTCTGGTCATCGTGACCGCGAGTGATTCAACGCTCCGCATGGGTGGCGCCCGCGACTTGGCCTCGCCGGCGTGCCAGCGCGTGGCCTTGGCGGACCCGAGCACGGCGCCGGCTGGCGCCTACGCGCGGCAATATCTCGAGAAACTCGGCCTTTGGTCCGCCATCTCGCCGAAAGTGGTTCCGACGGAAAACGTGCGGGCCGCGCTCGCGGCGGTGGAGTCCGGGAACGTTGAGGCGGGCATCGTGTACAAAACGGACGCCGCCGTCTCCAAGCGAGTGAAGGTGGCGGTGGAAATCCCGGCGAATGAGACGCCGGGGATAAGCTACCCGGTCGCGGTGGTAACCGAGTCCAAGCAGCGTGAGGGGGCGGAACGCTTCCTAAAATTCCTCAACTCGCCGGACGCGGCTGCCGTTTTCGCGCGGTGCGGCTTTCTGGTTCGGTAGCTGCGATGGCCGCCGAAGACTGGCAAACGATCGGGTTTACCGCCTGGGTTTCGGCGTTGAGTACGCTGCTGATCCTGCCGTTTGGCCTTTTAGTGGCGTGGGCCTTGGCGCGGGGCCAATGGCGAGGCAAATCAATCGTCGAGACGATTGTCTATTTGCCACTCGTGATGCCGCCGGTGGCGACCGGACTGCTCCTCTTGGAATCCTTTGGTCGGCGCGGCTGGATCGGAGGATTCCTTCATTACCGTCTGGGGGTCGAGGTTGTCTTCACTTGGCGGGGCGTTTTGTTGGCGCTCAGTGTGATGTCGTTTCCGCTCTTGGTGCGTTCGGCGTCGGTCGCGTTTGAGGAGGTCGATCCACGGCTCGAACAGATCGCGGAAACGCTCGGCGCCGCGCCCTGGCGGGTGTTCTTGACGATCACCGTGCCGCTTTCGGCGCGGGGCATCGCCGCCGGCATGATCCTCTCCTTCGCGCGCGCCTTGGGTGAATTCGGCGCGACGATCATGGTGGCCGGCAACATTCAAGGTCAGACGACCACGCTCTCGCTCGCGATCTTTCAGTCGGTCCAAATGGGCGAAGACCGCCACGCTTCGGGATTGTTGATCGTCTCGGTTCTGCTGGCGTTCGCGGCGGTATGGCTGAGCGGATTCATCCTGCGACGCGGCGGCAAACGGCGATGAAATTGACTCTCGAAAATGTTCTCCTGCCGCTGACTGACTTCGCCTTGGAGACGAACGCGGTGATCGAGGCCGGCGTCACCGGCATTTTCGGTCCGTCCGGCGCGGGGAAAACGTCGCTCCTGGATCTGGTCGCCGGGCTGCGCCACCCGAAATCGGCGCGCATCGAATTGGACGGGCGCTTGTTGACCGATACGGCCGCTGGTTTCTCGGAGCCGGCCCGGCGGCGGAAGATCGGATACGTCCCGCAGGATTTAGCCTTGTTTCCGCACTTATCGGTCCGCGGGAATCTGCAATACGGCTACCGACCGGAGAAGAGCGGGAACACGCTCTTCAGTTTTGCCCACGTTTGTCAGATCCTGGAGATTGAAGCGCTCGTCGATCGCGCCGTGACCGATTTATCCGGCGGAGAGAAGCAACGGGTGGCGTTGGCGCGCGCCTTATTGGCGTCGCCCCGGCTGTTGCTGTTGGATGAGCCGCTCGCCAAGCTCGACCGGCCGCTTAAGGCGAGAATTCTTCCTTACCTGCGTCGAATTCGCGACGAGTTCCGGTTGCCGATGCTTTACGTATCGCACGAACCGGAGGAGGTCGCGGCGCTTTGTGACGAGGTACTGCTCATCGAACGCGGTCGCTTCGTCGCCCGTGGTCGGCCGGGCGACGTGCTGGCCAATTCGACGGCTGATATTAAAGGCTGAGACTCTTCGGCGAAAGGCGGAACGATGCCCGTAAGTCGGTGTCGGGAAGTTGCATGCCCGGCTCGTCCGCGGAGGGCAGGATGCCGCGCGCGGTCACCAAGTCGGTCAATTGTTGCGCGGCTTCGGCCACCGCGCTTTCCCAGTCGCGCCGCCGCGGTTGCCGGAACAATTGCATGCTCGGATACCACGGACTGTCCTTTCGTTTAAGCAGCCAGCGCCAGTCGGCGCCGAACGAAAGCATGACCCAAACCGGTCGGCCCAGCGCGCCGGCCAAATGCGCGACCGCCGTATCGACGCTAATCACCAAGTCCAATTGCTCGATCGCCGCCGCGGTTTCGGCGAAATCGGGAAACCGATTCGCGAATTCATGGATGTGCGTGAACCGGCCCATGCAGGCGCGCGCGTCATCGTCCGGATCGATTTGAAGACTGAAGAACTCACAGCCGCGCACTTTCAGAATAGGCTCGCAGCGCGAGAGGGCGAGTGATTTCTCGGCGAAGACCGGATGCTGTGGGTTGCTGGCCCAGACGAGGCCGACTTTGAGCGCGTTGGCGCGGTGCGCGGGAAGGGGAACATCAAGGCCGGCTGGCGCCTGAAGGTAAGGCTCCCAGGGAACCGCCGTGTCGAGCGTCGAACCAAAGATGCGCGGGAGGCTCATCAGCGGGGCCTGCACGTCGAACTCCGGCAGCGCCTCGCCCTCAGCCTTGACCAACGTCAATTCGGGAATATTGCTCAATAGCCGCTTGAGCGGTGGTTGGCATTGGACGATGACCCGGCCGTGTCGTTCGGCGACCAGTTTTGCGAAGCGGATGAACATCAAGGTGTCACCGAAGCCTTGTTCCGCGTACAGCAGGATGCGGCGTCCCTCAAGGTCGTGCCCGTTCCACTCGGGCTGGGGGAAGCGCGGTTTGGGCTTATGTTTAACCTGCCAGCGCCACTCGTATTCGTTCCAGCCGGTTTCGAAATTGCCGGCCATGAGCGAGGCGATGGCGAAATTCCAGTGGAGCACCGGATGATGGGGATTCAGTTCGATGGCTTGCCGGTAACAGGCGATGGCCTCGTTGACCCGTTGCTTTTCCTGAAGCACGACGCCGAGATTGACCGCCGCATCGGCGCAGTTGGGGTTAATTTCCAGTTCCCGGCGGAGGCATGCTTCGGCCGTATCGAGATCGCCGAGTTGGCGATGGATATTGGCTTGCGCCAAATTCGCCAGCGTCAGATTCGGGTCTTGCTGGAGAGCGGCTTGGAATTGTTCGAGGGCGGCCAGGAAGCGGCACTGCTTCATCTTCACGACGCCGAGATTGAACCGAAGCTCCGGCGAATCGGCCTCCAGTTCCAAACAGGTCGTATAGGCCTTGTCGGCGCGTCGGAACTCGCCCAACTCCTGGCAGCAGAGACCGTAGTTCCGCAGCCAGTTTACGTTTTGGGGCTGCCATTCGATCAACACGCCGTAGTGCGCGCAGGCCTCTTTCCAATTGCCCAGCGCGGAAAGCAAGTCGGCCAAGCTTTCCCGCGCCCGAATGTGTCCCGGATTCTGGGCGAGCGCCTGGAGCAGGCTGGCGACGGCCGCATCCGGCTGGCGGCCGGCCAGCCACGCGAGACCCATTTCATGATGGGCTTCCGCCCATTCAGGTTGAAGCTCGAGGGCACGGCGCAGCCATTCGGTGGCTTCGCCCGATTTGCCGAGCCGACGGGAGATTTGGCCCAGCCGAAAACGGGCTTGGGCGGCGTCGGGGCCGTCGGTCGAAGGGGAGCGGAAGCGCGCTTCAGCTTCGGTTAATCGTCCGGCGGAAAAGAGTTCCTCAGCTTCCGCGAGCGCGGCGGAGGGATGGTCAAGAGCTAGATTGAGGTCCATGATGGCGTTTGCCGGGCGCGAGGCCATGGCAATGAATAAAATTCATCTGTAACGATAAAGTCCGAGCTTAACAGCTTCGGCGCCATCCATGGTTGGCGGTTTGCCTGCCTATCCGTAGTCAGAGTTGGCCGACCAAGCCAAACCCCAAAGGCAAACCGTTTAGTGACTCACGAACCCCGCGGCCACGGGCATCGCGCTCAACGCAATCGCCCAAATTCTAAAACTACTATCTCATACAATCGGCTCGATTACGAATAACTTTAGGTCGAAGAGCGCTTTTTAATCTGTTCTCGGGCTGCGATTCAACTCGGCTTTTAATTTCCTAACCAACTCTCTGATAAGGTATTGTACCTACAGATATGCTGGCGCCCGCGGAAAGTGTGCGTCAAAAGCACACTCGGGGAGGGTCGAATTGTCGTGGAAAGCATTACTATCGGTCTGCCTCGGCTTCGAACCATTTGGGCGATCCCGCCGTGATCGGGCGCAGGCGCTGGTTAGCGCTTCCCGATGCCGTCCGCTCGGCGTAGAGTGGCGGCATGCTGGATGCGGTCACCGTCAACGAAATCTATCTGAGTCTGCAAGGGGAGAGTACCTTCGCCGGGTTACCGTGTGTTTTCGTCCGCTTTACAGCCTGCAACCTACGGTGTTCTTACTGCGATACGGCGTACGCCTTCACGACCGGAAAGAAACTCGCGTTGACCGAGGTCTCCGCGCGGGTCCACGCGTTGGCGAAGCCCTTCGCGCCCGCCGCCGCAGGGCCACGGTTGCCTTTAGTCGAGCTGACTGGCGGAGAACCACTCCTCCAGCCCGGCGCCATACCGCTGATGCAGTCGCTGTGTGACGAGGGTTTCACCGTCTTGCTCGAAACCAGCGGCGCGCTCGACATTGGCCCCGTCGATCGGCGCGTCCGGCGCGTCATGGATCTTAAATGTCCGAGCAGCGGTGAGGTCGAGCGCAATCGTTGGGAGAATCTCAAACTCCTGCAATCGACCGACGAACTCAAATTCGTAATCGGCACCGCGGAAGACTACGGGTGGGCGAAGCAACAGGTCATCGAGCATCGGTTGAGCGAAACGTGCCCGATCCTGTTTTCGTGGGTCAGCCCGTTGGCCGACCACCAACGGGACCACTCGCTCAAGCCGGTTCCGGCGGGGCAAACGCCGATCGCCCGGCTTGAACTGGTCGAGCGGATCATCACCGACGCGTTGCCCGTGCGCTTTCAACTTCAAATGCACAAAATCATCTGGCCGCCGGATCAGCGAGGAGTCTGACGTTCCTCGCACTATGACTCCCAAAACTGGCCAAGCGTCCGTTCGCCGCGGAAGTTCCGGCGCGCGCCGGGAAAAGCGCCTCGCCTTGTGACCACGCGCCGCGTGCTAAAGCTCTTGCGTGATTACGAGTCGCGCAACGTTACTTATATGGAAGCGGACGGTTCCTGGCCGATCGTCTGGGAACGGGCGCGTGGCGTTCACGTCTGGAACGCGGAGGGGAAACGCTTTGTGGATCTCACCGCGGCGTTCGGTGTGGCCGCCGCCGGCCACGCGAATCCGCGCGTCGTCCGGGCCGGCACGAGGCAAATGAACCGCCTGTTGCACGCGATGGGGGATGTCCATCCGCACGCGCGGAAGGCCGAGCTGGCGCGGGAATTAAGCCGTTTAACCTTCGAGCGCTGGAGTCGTCGGCCGACATCGCGAGCGGCGAAACGGTCGGGCGCGGCCCGGTGGGCCGGCAAGTCGATCTTCTGCAATTCTGGTTTTGAAGCGGTCGAAGCGGCGCTGAAGACGGCCTTGCTGGCGAGCGGAAAACCGGGAGTGATCGCGTTCCGTGGCGCCTACCACGGCCTTGGTTATGGCGCGCTCAATGTGACGCAACGAGGCCATTTCCGCACGCCGTTCCTGGCGCAAATCGGCGGGTTCAGCCATTTCCTGCCGTTTCCGGCGCAAGCGGACGAAGTGGGCGGCGTGGAGGCTTCGATACGGCGGTTGATTCAGCGCGAAAATGTCGGCGCAATATTAGTTGAACCGATTCAAGTGCGCGGTGGGATTAATCTTCCGCCGCTGGAGTTCCTGCCGCGATTGCGGCGCGTCTGTGACGAAACTGGCGTGGTCTTGATCCTCGACGAAATTTATACCGGCTTCGGGCGCACCGGTCGTTGGTTCGCGTGTGAGCACAGCGGCGTCGCGCCCGATCTGATCTGCCTTGGGAAGGCGTTGACGGGCGGGTTTCCGCTCTCCGTTTGCGTTGGGCGGGCCGACCTTATGGATCGCGCTTGGCCGGCGTCGAATGGGGAGGCGATTCACACCAGCACGTTCTTGGGGCACCCGGTCGGCTGCGCAATGGCGTTGGCCCAGATCGCTGAGCTTAAGGCGCGTCAACTGCCCCGTGAGGCGGCTCGGATTGGCGCGCGTGCGCTGGTGGCGCTGGGGAAATTGGCGGCGCCAGCCGCTTGCTCGCTGGCCGTCCGCGGCGTCGGGCTTTTCCTCGGCGTCGAGTTGCGCTTGCTCGACGGCGCCGCCGCCACCGAGATCGCGCTCGCGGTTATCAAGGGAATGTTGCGGCGGGGTTACGTTCTGCTTCCCGAGGGTGAACATTCCAACGTCGTCAGCCTCACGCCGCCGTTGACGATCACCCCGGCGCAACTGGACGCCGCGGTCGCGGCGCTGGCGGCCGAGTTGGCGGCGGTTGACGCCCGCCCGGAGCGGCAAGGAGTCAAACGATGACGCTCTCCGAGATGAATCAGCTTTTGGCCGAGCGCGGCATTCAATTAACCAAATCTTTGGGGCAGAATTTTATGCACGACGCCAACCAGGTGCGTCGCATCATCGCCGCCGCGGAGCTGACCCGCGCCGATCGCGTGCTCGAAATCGGCCCCGGCCTGGGACCGTTGACCGAGCAGTTGCTGGCGTCCGCCGGCCATATCCTTGCTGTCGAAAAGGACCAACGGTTCATCCCGTTGCTGACGGAACGGTTCGCCGCCAACCTGAAAGACGGCGCGCTTGAATTGACGCCAGGCGATGCGCTCGAGTTGGTGGCGCGCGATCCGCGGGATTGGACCGATTGGAAACTGGTGGCGAATTTGCCATATTCGGTGGCGTCGCCAATCCTCGTGGAATTCGCGCTGGCGCGGACTTGTCCGCAGCGGATCGTGGTCACGCTCCAGTTGGAGGTCGCCCGCCGCCTGTTCGCCCGGCGCGACGATGATGATTATGGCGTACTGTCGCTGCTGACGCAGTTGCGTTATCTGCCCGGCGAATGGTTCAAGATTCCGCCCGGCTCCTTCTTTCCGTCACCGGAGGTCGATTCGGCGTGCGTCTGCCTCCGGCGACGGCCGCAGCCGTTGCTCGAACCGGAGCTGACGCGGACGTTTACCCGCCTGGTGAAACGAGGCTTCTCGCAGCGGCGCAAAATGATGCTGAAACTGCTCAAGGCCGAATGGCCGCTGGAGGCGCTGAACCGCGCGTTCGCGCACCTTGAGCTTTCGCCGCAAATTCGCGCCGAAGCCGTCAGTCTGGATCAGTTTGTCGCTTTGACCCGTTTCCTGGCGGGCGGGAATCCGCTATGATCGCGGGCAGCGAAACAACGTTATGAGCGAAGAGATATTTGATGTCGTCAATGACAACGATGAGGTGATCGGCCAAACCCCGCGCGGCGAAGTGCACCGGCGCGGGCTGAAACATCGCGCGGTCCACGTGCTCGTGTTCAACGCGCGGGGCGAATTATTCCTGCAAAAGCGCTCGATGAAAAAGGATTGTTCACCCGGCGCGTGGGACTCGTCGTCGTCGGGCCACCTTGAAGTGGGGGAGAGCTACGACGCTTGCGCGATGCGCGAACTGGGCGAGGAAATCGGCTGGCGGCCCAGCGAACCGCCTGAAAAGCTCCTCAAGATCGACGCCTGCGCGGAAACCGGTCAGGAATTCGTATGGATTTATCGCTGCCGCGGCGAAGGGCCGTTCGTGTTGCACCCGGAAGAAATTGAGCGGGGCGATTGGTTCTCCGCCGAAACGATCACGTCCTGGATGGCCGAACGGCCGAACGAGTTTGCCGGCGCATTCCGTCTGATTTGGGGTCGGCGGGACGAGTTGCTGAAATGAGTCTGCCGGCTCTGACTGGAAACTCGCGACCGGCCGTCGGTTTCTTCCCGAGCGATTATCGGTCTAATCCCGCTTTTTATGCGTGTCACGATTGATCCCGCGCGCGTCGCGGAAACGTTCGCCAAGTTCTCTGACAATGCTTCGCTGCAGGAAAGCGCGCAGCTTTTCGCGCGCGGGCTGCCCGTCGCGGAGATGATCCAGGCCTTCGCGATGAACGAGAACGTGCTGCGGGCCTTTGCCGGTTTCGCGAGCGTCTATCCGTACGGAAACCTTGAGCGAAGCATCCTCGAAAAGGTGATCTTGCGGGTTTCGCAACTCCAGGAGTGCCAGTTCTGCGCCAATTCGCATCTCGAAATCATGCGCGGTCTTGGGATCGGGACTGACTTTTCGCCGGGAGCGGAGCAGACCGAGCGCGAGCGCCTCGCCGTCGAATACGCCGAGCTGATGACCCGCGATTCCAATCGCGTGCCGGACGCCTTTTTCGCGCGGCTCCGGTCGGCGTTCACCGATTCCGAAATCGTCGAGCTGACTTTCCACACCGGTTTCATCACGATGCTCAATCGGTTCAACAACGCGCTCCAAGTGCGTTATCAGGGCGATTTTAAAGGCTTGGAAATCAAATAGCCGCGGGTCTGGCCGCGTTCTTGGCGGGCGCGTGGATCAGAGTATCGCGGCTCCGGCGCCGGATCGGATCATTCCCCGGCGCTTGGCCGCGCCGCCGCGGCAACGCAGGGCTGCGGACGAACCTCAGACCACCGAGGTGGTCAGCCGCGCCGTGCCGTCAACTTGCATCGCCGCGATTAGATTTAGCGAATCTCGTTGAGCGCAGAAGGCGACGTCATCCGCCAAGTCCGGCTGCGACATCAGCCGCCGACCGTTACGCGCGAGCCGCAGGCCTTTCAACAGATCGCCGCCAAGGTCGCGGTAGATTTGCCGCGCGATCTCCGCCGAGTCAGAAACTTCGCCGCCGCCGTAGATTGGCCAGAGCAGCTCGGCGAGCCCGCCCGCGGCGAGCGTGTCTTCGAGCGCCACCTGCTCAAATGTGCCGGCGCAAATCAACATGAGGCGTTCGGGACGCGCCGCCGCCAACGCCTTGGCGACGGCGCCCAGATTAAGGAAAGAGCCGATCAAAGTGGCTTGCGCGCCAGCGCACGCGCGGAGCGCGCGGGTGCCATTCGTCGTCGTCATCACGATGGTCTTCCCGCGCACCACTTCGGCGACGAATTCGCGCGGCGAATTGCCCAGGTCAAAATCGATCCCGCCCGTTTGTTCTCCGCGAATCCGCAAACCGTGCCGTTCCCCGGCGAGCAACAACTCCGGCCGCCCCGCCCGCAGCGCGAGCGCCTCGGTGATCTCACCGACTGGCACGATGGCGTCCGCGCCATTCGCCAACGCGGTCAGCATCGTGGTGGTCGCCCGCAGGATGTCGAAGACGACGCAGACGGTTTGGCTGAGCCGCTTTTGGCGCAGTCCGTCGAATTCGGCGGGGCTGAGAAGAACTTCGAGTGTCGTCGGCATAATCACTTTCTTTTGCGAATGATTGGGCGCGGATGGGTCGTCACTCTCACCATGCCTTTAGGGTTCGCGCGTAGTGAAAGAGGTATTGCTGCGCGTAACCGGCGTGCGGACCAAAATGGGATTCCTTAAAGCGCTCGAGGCGCGGTTGGGTGACCCGGCGCCGCGGGAAATAGAATTGCTGCAACGCCTTGCGAATCCAGACGTCCACCGGAAACGCTTCGGGGAATCCGAACGCGAACAACAAAACGCAATCCGCGATTTTGGGACCAACTCCGGGCAGGCGCAGCAGTTCCGCGCGCGCCTCGGGAAGGGATCGCGCGGCAATCGCGTTCAAATCGACTTCGCCGTCCGCGAGCATCCGCGCGGTCCCTTGCAGGTAGGGAGCACGAAACCCCATTTTGCATTCGCGCAGTTGGGCGGCGCTGAGCGCCGCGAGTCGTTCCGGCCTCGGAAAAGCGTGGACTTGGCCTCGATCATCGGGCGCGGTGATGGCTTGGCCGTAACGCGCGCAGAGCAGGGCGACGATTTGCTGAATCTGCACGATTTGCTTGGTCGAAGAGAGAATGAACGAGGCCAGGCATTCCCACGGTTCCTGGCGCAACAGGCGCAATCCGCGGCAGGCCGCGACCGCCGAGCGCATCGGCTCGTCATCGGGAAAGGTCGCCAGGATTTGTCGCAGATTCACATGCAATTGCAAGAAATCCGTGAGCCAGTCCCAGCGCTCGACGGCGGGCGCCGTCGTGGCCGTGATCGCGCCTTCCACCTGGCGCAGCCGGACCCATTGCGCGCCGAGGACCCCTTCCCACGCTCCGTCGCGCTCGCGCCAGCGGAAGGCTTGGCCCGAACTGAGCGTGGCGCCGAGATCGTAGTCGGGCGCGGTGAGGACCGTTTCAGTGACTGGGGCCATGATTAGAGCAAGTCGCGACAGATGAACAGTCGGACGGTGTGGATGACGCGACCGCGCACGACCACCTCGCGCCGGCCCAGTTCGATGACCGAGGCAAACTCCTTGCCGAGCCGCTCCGGAGGCGGGCCCGGCCGGTCATGCTCCTTAACCTCCTCCACGTAAATCGCAGTTTCGCCTTTGCGCCGCTCGTACCCAGGCCAGAAATAGAATTGGTTCTCGGGCTTCTCGACCGATTGATAGAAGACTTCGGCGTGTTCGGCGCCGGCGGAATTCACCTTGGGCAAATAGAAGGCGAGGAGCGAAGTAACGCCATAGTGAGCGCCAATGAGGAAGACGGGTTTCCCTTCTTTGAGCAGGGCTTCTCGTTCGCGAGCGACGGCGGTCGCCATCGATTGCCAGCCGCGCACGCGGGTCAGCGGGTCCGACTGGGGCGGCAGGGGATGATCGGTGATTCGACCGATCAGGTCGGTGTCGTGCAGAAGAACGACCGCGACCAAACCCAAACCGACCCCGACGCCGAACCAACGAGCCGACGCGCGGCGGCCTTGGCGCCAAGCCGCTTCCCCCATGACCGCCATGCAGGCAAAGAGCGGCAACACCGATGGGGCGATCCAATTCGGCTGGACGCGTGAGCGCAAGGTGTAGAGCAGGTAGCCAAGAAACAACGGTGTGCCCATGCAGGAGAGATACCACGCGAGCGGTCGCTCCCGGCGCGCGCGCCAGGCCGCGGCCGCCGCCCCGATCGCGCCGACGAAGAAGATGGGATTGAGCAGCCCGGCCTCGGAGAGCAGAAAATCCTGCAAGTATCGCAAGGTCGGCCGCCATTGCTCTTCGAGACCGGCCCGGCTGTGCAGGTGCGCGAGCGTGACCCAATTATGTTGTTGATTCCAGATCCAGACCGGAACGAGGCAAAGGCCGTTAATGGCGAGCGCCAGCCAAGGGCCGGGCCGGCGCAGGCTGCGGCGCGCCTCGGGCCACGCGACGAAGAGCAGGGCGAAGGAAGCCCACTGGCAGAGAGCTGTGTATTTGCTGAGAAAACCAAGCCCCAGCCAAAGCCCGGTCCAGGCCCACGAACCGGTTGAATCCTGACGCACCGCCCGCCAGCCGGAAATCATCGCCAGCGTCCAGAATAATACCGAGGGGGAATCAATGGTCAGCAACGTACCGCCCGCCGCCAGCAGCGGGGTCGCCCAGATCGCCAGCAGGAGCGCGAACGCCGCGCGCACGTTGGCCTCGCGCGCGACGAATCGGAATACGCTGAGCGAAAGCAAGGCGCCGATGATCGGCGAGCAGAAACGGACGCCAAACGCGGTGTCGCCCCAGAGGCTTGTCCCGAGGAATTGCAAGTAGGCGATCATGGGCGGCTTGCTGTAGTACGAGAGCGCCAAATGCTTCGACCAGAGCCATTGGTACGCCTCGTCCTCGCTCAACTCGATTCTTCCGCTCGCGAGGTACCCGAGTTGCACGAGGAGCATCAGGCCGATCAAACCGTAGCCCAGCCGCAGCCAGTGCAGCGTAAGCTGCGCGTTCTGGGCCTCGCTCGCGGTCGGCGCTGAACCCAAGGCCGATTCGGGACGAAGCAAAGATGGCATTCGCGCCCACCAGATGGGAAACCAGCGGCGCCCGATCACTCGCCACAAGGCGTCGGCGCCGCACGCGATCGCGGCGCCATAGGTCGCGCCGAGGAGCGCGCCGGCAATCACGTCGCTGGGATAGTGGACGCCATTGTAAACGCGCGAAACCGCCACCAGGATCGCCAACGGCAAGACCACGCGGAGCGCCCGGCGGTAAAAGAGAAAAGTGAGGGCGGACGCGGCAAACCAATTGGCCGCGTGGGAGGAAGGCATGCTGGCGCTCTCGGTTCTGCCGACCAGGAGATGAACGTTCGTCAGGACCGTGAACGGGCGCGGGCGTCCCACCCAATGTTTGATCGAATTGCAGATAACCGCGTCCCCGATTACCAAGACCACCAACGCCAACGCGGCGAACACCCGCCCCCGCGCGCCGCCTCGCCAGACCAAGACGCCCGCGGCAAGCAAGAGGCCGGGAATGAAAAACGGCGTGTGACTGGCCAAAGGCATGAGCCAGTCAAAGAACGGATTGCTCAGCCTCGAGTTAACGAAGCGGAAGGCGGCGGAGTCCCATGAATACAACCAGTCCATGCTCTAGGTTGGCCGGGCGCAGAGCCGACCCGAGGAGACTCTCGAGGGCGCTGACGACGCGCGAGCGCCCGCCGATCGGCGGCCGGTTCGGCCAGACGGGTGGCGCGGGCGGGAGATCACACGCGCGGCTATGCTCGTGGTCGTCAATAGACTACGACCGAGCGAACCGGAAAGCCCCGGAGTTTTTCGCGTCCGTTCAGGAACCCGAGTTCGATCAGGAAGGTAACCTCGAGAATTTGCGCGCCGATTTTCTTGAGCAACGCGGCGGCGGCGGCGGCGGTACCGCCGGTGGCGAGCAAATCATCGATCAAGACGACTCGGGCGCCCGGCTTGATCGCGTCGGTATGGATCGCGATGGTATTGGAGCCGTATTCCAAATCGTAGCTTTCTTCGTAAGTTTGATA
This sequence comes from uncultured Verrucomicrobiota bacterium, assembly GCA_964522665.1. Classification (GTDB taxonomy): domain Bacteria; phylum Verrucomicrobiota; class Verrucomicrobiia; order Limisphaerales; family CAZFVY01; genus CAZFVY01. The sequence goes on from CAZFVY010000006.1 coordinate 70,823, forward strand.
CGGCAATTTCCCCTTTTTGCGAACCGGCACGAAGCCGGCATTAAGCTGCCGAGCCGCGGCGGCCGCAAAAATAAACCCGCGCGCGTCGATCCCAATTACCGCGTCAATCTCCCCCGGCTTGAAGCTCGAGGTAAGCAGGTCGATGCACGAGCCGAACAAGCGGGCGTCGCCCAGAACCGGCGTGATGTCCTTAAACTGGATACCGGCCTTGGGAAAGTCTGGAACATTGCGGATGGCCTGCTCGATTTCCGCGGCGGTTGCAATGGCGTTGCTCATCGGGGCGAAAGTTTAACCCCGGTCCGCGGCGGAGATGAAGTAAATTCGCGTGGTCGGTGGCCGAACTGAAAAGGTCCGCCCCGCCAACCCAGACGCCTTTATCTTTTGCCGGTCTCGAGCTTTTCGATCATCCGACGCAGCTTATTGAGGGCGATATTCTGAATCTGCCGGACCCGCTCCCGCGTCACGCCGAATCGTTGGCCGACTTCTTCCAGCGTGCGCTCGTTGCCGCCGTCCAATCCGAAGCGATAGCGGAGAATGGTGGCTTCCCGCTCGTCGAGCGTATTCACCATGTCGCTCAACATGCCGGTGACGGTTTTTTCTTCCAACTGTTCGTACGGATTCTCCGCGTTTTCGTCCTGGACGACTTCCGCGAAATTGTTGGAGTCGTCGTCGCCGATGGGGGCGTCAAGCGAGGCCGGTCGAATTGCGGCGGTGCGCAATTGCGCCACACGCGAGGCGGAGATATTGAGCTCTTCACCCAATTCGTCGTCGCTCGGTTCGCGGCCAAAGATTTCCTGCAAGCGCATCGCGGTTCGGCGCATCCGTGAGATTTTGTCCACTAAATGGACGGGGAGGCGAATCGTCTTGGACTGATTTGCCAGCGCCCGCTTGATGGACTGTTTAATCCACCAGGCGCCGTAGGTGGAAAGCTTACCGCCTTTCGAGGGGTCGAAGCGTTCGACCGCTTTCATCAGGCCAATATTGCCTTCATTGATCAAATCGAGCAGTGGCAAGCCCAAGCCCTCGTAGTCGTGCGCGATTTTAACCACGAGCCGCAGGTTGGCCTTGATCATCTGCTCGCGCGCTTTTTTGTCGCCTTTCTTGATTTTCGCCGCCAGTTCGACCTCTTCTTGCGCGGTGAGCAATTTGACCTGCCCAATTTCCCGCAGGTAGAGCTTGATCGCCGTATCGCCATCGTAACTCGGGCGGTCGCGCGTCTCGACCGGCGGCTGAGGGGCCTCGAGCTCCTCGGCGACCACGACTGGCTCGGGCACGGGCGCGAGGGTCTCGTCGATGGACGCTGGCGCGCGTCCTTCGGTGGCGGGCAGCGGCGTTGCTTCCGTTAGCGCGGGCGCCAGCCGGGTGGACTTTGGCAGGGTGGCACGTTTGATTGAGTTTTTCATGGCGAGCTTAAATTTTCCCGATTTATCCAAGCATTCCCACTGAGCTAGCAGGTTGCATTCCAACAATTGACTGCGGTGATAAAATAAAATGCCCTCGCGTCACAGCGGTAGGACCAACAAGTCTTGCGGCCGGACATGCACCGCCAGCGGAGCCCCGGCTTGGCGGATCTCCAACGGATTCTGCTCGAATGCTTTAACCGAGACGGACGGCGACAGGCGCAACTCGTACTGTTCGATTTCCCCCAGATAGCTGACGTGGGCGATCGTGGTGCGCAATCCGTTCACGCCGGACGGCTCCAAGACCACCGCTTCCGGGCGGAACCCCAATTGTGCCTTCTGGCCGGCGCCGAGGTGATGGGGGTTCGGGGCGATGAACTCACCGAACTCAGTGCGGAGCTTCATATCGCCGTTCGACACGCCCGACACCTCGGCCGGCAGCCAGTTCGCTTCACCGATAAAGTCAGCGACAAAACGGTTGGCCGGAGAGCGATAAACCGTCCGCGGCGGCCCAATCTGTTCGATCGCGCCGTCGCGTAGGACGGCGATGCGATCCGCGAGCGACAGGGATTCCTTCTGATCGTGGGTAACGTAAACGGTGGTGATGCGGGTCTCAGCGTGAATCCGGCGGATTTCTTCACGCATTTCGATGCGCAGTTTGGCGTCCAGGTTTGAGAGTGGTTCATCCAGTAGCAAGACGTCTGGATTTATTACGAGGGCGCGCGCCAGGGCGACCCGCTGCTGTTGGCCGCCCGAAAGTTGGTTTGGCGTCCGGTCCGCGAACGATTCCATCCGCACAATCGCCAGCGCTTCGGCGATGCGCTTCCGCTTTTCTTCGGCGCTGGTCCCGCGCACGTCCAAGCCGTAGCCGACGTTGTCCGCCACCGTCAAATGGGGCCAGAGGGCGTAGTTTTGAAAAACCATCCCGGTGTTGCGCTGATGGGGCGCCACGCCGTTCATGGGGCGATCGCCGAAACGGATTTCACCGGCGTCGGGATGATAAAATCCAGCGATCAGTCGCAGCAGCGTGGTTTTCCCGCAGCCCGATGGACCGAGGAGGAAGAAGAGTTCGTGATCTTCGATCATCAGGGAAATGTTTCGGAGCACGGCGGTGTCACCGAATCTCTTGCTCACGTTTTCAATCCCGACGCGCATATTAGTTTTAAGTCAGCCCCGCCCGCTGGCGCTCACCAAGGTTGCCGCGCTCCGTTATGGTTTTATCGCGCAACTCAAATCCTGACGCCACTACCTTGCCAGGGGCCTTTCACCTTGGGGATGGGGTTTTCACCCCGGGCGGCTCCCGGAAATTACTCCAATTGGTGGAATTTGTGTTGTGCCCAAATCTGCCAGTCCAGCTTCTTCTGATTGCGCGTGGCCGGGTCCTTCCAGGCCCCCGCGGCCAGCGTCAGAGCGTCCGCTTCATTCAGCGGCGCGGCGCCGAATCGGCGAACTTCCTCGGCGCGCAGACCCCGCCGCGTCACGGCCCGCCAGGCCGACTGCAATTCCGCGTGGGTGTCCACCAGCACGGCGCCTGCCAGCGCCGCCACCAACTCCCGCCGCGCGCGGGCGAGCTTCGGGTCGTAACGAAAGCTCTGCTTCAGTTCGAATGGAGAGTACTCGATGTTGCTGATCCCTTGGTAGCTTTTATAAAGCGCCGGGCGAACCGGCATCCGCTCGATGGAAAAACGTCGCGGACCTTCCGAATGACCACGCGGCAAAAGCCACAGTTTCTGCCCGGCGTCGCTGAGGACAAAATCGATGAAGCGTTCCGCCGCGACCAGGTCCGGCGCGCCTTTTAAGATCGCGATGCCATCGGGGCTGACGGACGTGAAATCCTGCGGCAGCGCGAAGGTCATGTTCGACCGGCCAGCTTCCGCGATTTGGGAGAAGCCGTAAAAATCAATGGCGAATCCGTACGCGGTCTCGCCGAGCGTGACGTCCTTGGCGGTCGTCGCCGAGAAGCGGTCGAACTTGCGCACATTGCCGGCGACCTCCGTCAAGACCTCCCAGCCGCGCTCCCAGCCGTACGCCTGCAGGAACGCCTCGAACATGTTGTTCATCGTGCCGCTATTACGTGGGTCGCCCGCGCCCACCCAGCCGTAAAACCGTGGGTTCGCCAGATCCTCCCACTTGGTCGCCCGCGGCAAGCCGGCCAATCGCTGCACGCGCGTATTTTGCAAGATGCCGAAACTCGACAGGGCCGCGCCATACCAAGTATGGCTTGCGTCGTAGATCTGGCCACCGGTGAATTCTTGCGGGATGCCGTCGAGAATCTCCGGCGGCGGCAGGTAGCGAACGATCAATTGTTTATCCGAAAAGAGCAGGTACGGTTCCGGGCCGCCGCCAAAAAAACAATCGATACCGATCCCGCCCGGCTTGTTCGCAAACTCAGAAAGGACGAAGCGAATCGCGTCGGAGCTGCCGCCCAGATCGCGCCACTCGACGGTCGCCGGCTCGCCATATTTCCTTTGGTGCCACTCCGCGAATCCGCGCCCAAATTCGTAGCGGATCGATTCGGCGTGCGGGCTGATGACGATGACTCGCTGCTCGGCGGCGGAGACGCCGCGGACGATGACAAGCGCGGCCGCGAGGCAAATCAACCGCCCATGCCGGCCGCGCCACGGTGACTCCGAGCCAACGCTGCATTTGCATCGATTTAGCATCGGCCAGTCCGGCTTGGCGAGTCGGTTCGGGCGCCCTTGGTCCAAAAGGCGCTTAGCGACGATCGTCGTCGCGGAAGATCATAATAAACTGCAGCAGGGAGAGCAGCGAGGTGACCAGGGCCGCGACATACGTCAAAGCCGCGGCGTTCAGCACTTTGCTGATCGACCGATGCTCGGATCCGTCCACCAACCCCAGGCGCACGAGTTGCTCCTTCGCTCGCGAGCTGGCGTCGAACTCGACCGGCAGCGTCACCAGTTGGAATAAACTGATGATCCCGTAAACGACGATGCCGACGCCGGCGAGCTTGGCCAGCCCGATGAAAAACGCGAGCAAGGTGAGCCACATCGCCGCGGTGCTGGCGAATTGGGTCACCGGCACTAGCGCGCAACGGATTTGCAATGGCGCATAGTGCGCCTTGTGTTGCAACGCGTGGCCGGTCTCATGGGCCGCGACGCCGAGGGCGGACAAGGATCGGCCATGAAAATTCTCCGACGATAGAAACAGCTCCCGTTTGGTCGGATCGTAATGGTCAGTCAATTCCCCGCCAACCTCGCTGATCGGCATGTCTTGCAAACCGGCCGCGTCCAGAATTCGGCGGGCGCCTTCCGCCCCGCTAAGGCCGCAATCGGAGGGGACCTCGAGATAACGATGATAGGTCGAAGTAACCTTGAATTGCGCGTAAAGTCCCAGCACAAGTCCGGGAAGCAGCAACCATCCGTAATGATAAAAAAGATACATAATCAGATCGCCTTCCGTCCGGCGTTGGCTCGAACTGATCGAATTTCCGTGCCCCAGCACGGCCACCCACGTTCCAAGCCCGCCTCGCGTTTTGACTAGCGCGTCTTATCCGCGTTCAATTCTGTATAAGCGAAAAGGATGCCAAGCGCCAGCGGCGTTTTGCGCCCGAGGACGAGGCAGCAACTTCTCGCGAGTGGGACTTTTCGGCCGTGCCGCGCGAGACAAGGCCTGTGACAGTTTGGCTCAACAGTCAATGCAGGACCGTTGGTGAGATAAAATAGAGCCGGCCCAACTGCAGTTTGGGCAGATCAAATCCAAGATCGATCTTGAGCACCGGGGCCTCGGTTTTGCCAAAGAGCCGAAAGAGCGATGAAAAATCGACCGGTTCCACGTACCGGATCAAATTGGCGTCGGAAATATTCGCGAGTTTTTGCGCTCGCTTGACCGCCGCGTCAAAATCGCCCAATTCATCGACAAACCCGCTTTCATAGGCCTGCCTGCCAGACAGTATGCGCCCATCCGCCAGCTCCTGCCAGTTGGAGACGAGCTTGCGGCCGGTCTCATTGGCTTTGGAGTTTTCGTTGTTCGCCCGGAGTCGCCCTTCCGCCACGATCGCTTTGAATCGACCGAACGTTTCATCGATTAATGATTGAATCATTTGCCGCTCCTCGGGCAGCGTGTCGCCCGGCTCTTTTTCGCCGCTCAACATGTCTTTGAATTTGCCGCTCTTAAAAACTTCGGGCATCACGCCGACTTTATCCATCAGCCCACGATAATTGTAGGTGTGCATGATGACGCCGATGCTTCCCGTGATGGTCATCTCGTGCGCCACGATCCAGCGGCAAGGCGCCGATACATAGTAGCCGCCGGACGCAGCCAAGCCACCCATTGCCGCGATCACCGGCTTGCCCGATTTTTTCTGAAAATCGGCCACCGCCTTGTAAATGCTGTCGGAAGCCAGCACTTCGCCGCCGGGGGAATCGACCTTGAGAATGACGGCTTTCACCGAATCTTCGTCCTTGGCGGCCGCCAGGGAGTCTTTGATGAGGCTGACCATATTATGACCGCTGCGGTCGATGTATTCGCCCGTGATGATGCCGCTGACGTCCACGACGGCGATGCGGTTGGCCGAATGATTGTTTTCGACCGTCACTTCCTCCAGCGAGCGTCCGCTGTCGCCGTCCGACTTGATCGTCACGGAACGGAAATAGTGACGGACATTGCTGTACAGGCTGAGAACCGCGACGACGAGCACCAGGACGAAAATGACTACCTTCCATGTGCCGCGCCGAGCTGGGGGCGCCGGCGGCGGAGGAGGCGGCGGAGGCGCGGGGGCGCGGTAAATGGGTGGCACTTCGCTTTCCATATTCTGCCCAGCCTAGCCCACCCGCGCTGATGCGGCAAGCGCCGTTGCGCCGCGCGGCGCGCGAACCGGAGTTTGCGGCACGATGACTTCAAGAATCCGCCGCGCCCGATCGACCCTTTTGCGTCTCTGCGTTAAAGCGCAACCTTCCGTCCCCGATTCTTCCACCACATCATCAGCCCGCTGATAAACATGACCGGCGCCATCAAGCTGGCCAGCGACATCGCGCACTTGCTCGGGAGGCCGAAGACGTCCCCCGTGTGAACCGCTCGATTTAGGGTATTCAGCCGTTTGCCCGCGGGCGCGGTCCGAGACCCTTCCACGAAGAGCGTCTGGCCAGTGTACGGGTCCAAGCTGATCAGGCTACGCCCCCCGGGCGTCAAGTCTTCCGGATAACGGGCGCGGATTTGGTAGCGTTCACCAGGTTTGGGGACGTTGATGTCAAATGGGGCGACGCCCGGCAAGGCGGCGCGGGCGATACTTATCGCTTCGTCTGGCGAAATCGGCGTCGCCGCCGGCGCGTGCGCCGCGAGCGGCCGAGCGGGCGGAGTCGGCGTCGTGCCGGTCAGGCGAAAATAGAGCGGAACCGTTTGCCTTTCTAAGCCAATGAGTACACCGGTGACCGCGAGCGCGAAGAGAAAGACGACGGAATAGATTCCGACGGCGTTGTGAAGGTCGAACCAAAACGGCCGCGTCGAACCCGCGGTTCGTCGCGACCACCGAATGCGCGCGCGCTTCGCCGGCCACCAGAGGTAAAGCCCAGAGACAAGCAACCACACCATTGCCACGCCGCTCCAACTGACGATTTGCCGGCCGACGTCCGCGCTATTCCGCAGGAGCAGGCGGAGATGAAATTGATGCACCCCATTGAGGAATTTATCCACGCCGTCCGGCCCCGCCTGTTCGCCGAGGATTCCGCCGGTGTACTGATTCACGAATACCGTTCGGTGGCGCAAGCGCACTCGATACGAGTGATTAGGCGCGGTCGCGAGGCCGAATCCTTGGATTGACTCGCCGGTGAAATGATTCGTCGCGACGGCGCCGATTTCGGCGAGTGAAAGCGGTCGCGGCCCTGGGGTGACGTAAACGAGCCGGGCGCGCGCCAGGTCCGCCAGTTCCGTTTCGAAGGCCATGATGCCTCCCGTCATGCCCAAGATCGTGATGAAAGCTCCAAAGATCAACGAGGCGTAGAGATGAAGTTTGAAGATGAGCCGGCGCACGATGATCGTCCGGTCACGATAGGTTGAGCGAACGCTTGAGGCAAGCGTTCACGGGTGGCTCGCGCTCCGGTGGCGATGATGAACCCCGTTGGCCGCGTAGGGGGCGTTAGGATCGCTTTGTTACCCGGGCAGTTTTTGACAATTGCCCGGCCTTCTTCTAGCGTCGGCGCCGATGAAAGTAATCCGCTATTCGGACGCTGCCTTTGCCGACGAGATGGCCCGGCAGGCCAAAGCGTCCAGTCTGTTCGATCCCGAGATTGAGCAACGCGCGCGCGCCATAATCGAAGCGGTTCGCGAGCGGGGGGACGCGGCGTTGATTGAGTTTACGGAGCGGTTCGACGGGGCGCGATTGAACGCAGGGCAGCTGGCGGTCAGCCCGCCGGAGCTGCTCCAGGCCTCGCTCGGCGCCGGCGCGGAATTGCGGAAGACGCTGAAGTTCGCCGCCACCAACATCGCCCGTTTTAGCCGCCGTTCGTTGCGGCGGGGCTGGACCGGTCGCAATGTCCAGGGCGCCCGCGTGGGCGAGAAGTACGATCCCTTTCAGCGCGTCGGCATTTACATCCCCGGGGGGACGGCGCCCTTGATTTCCACGGCGCTGATGACCGTGACCCTCGCGCGGGTCGCCGGCTGCCCGGAAATCGTCGTTTGCACGCCGCCCGATAAAAACGGCGGCGTTAATCCGAGTCTTTTGCTGGCGGCGCGGCTGGCCGGCGCCACGGAGATTTATCGCCTCGGCGGGGTTCAGGCCATCGCCGCGCTGGCGTTGGGCTCGGCGTCGATTCGCCCCGTGCAAAAAGTTTTTGGCCCGGGTAACGCATACGTCGTCGCGGCCAAACGCCTGCTCTTCGGCTACGTCGCCGTCGATCTTTTGCCCGGTCCAAGCGAGGTCCTCGTTCTGGCGGACTACTCCGCGGAAGCGCGGTTCGTAGCGGCCGATTTGCTGGCGCAGGCCGAGCATGGCTCGGGGCACGAGCGCGTCTGGCTGGTGACGACGTCGAATCGTCTCTTAACGGCTGTTTCACGCGAAATCGAACGCCAACTGCCGTCACTCCAGCGAAGGGAATTCATCACGAAAGCGCTCGCGAATAACGGGTGTCTCATTCAAGCCAAATCGCTCGATCAAGCGGTCGATTTGGTAAATCAATTGGCGCCCGAGCATTGCGAAATCATGACCCGGGACGGCCGGCGCCTGGCCGGTCGCGTCCGAACCGCGGGCGCGATCTTTATCGGGCCGTATTCGCCGACGGTCTTGGGGGATTACGTGGCGGGGCCGAGCCACGAACTGCCGACGGGCGGCGCCGGCCGCTCGTTCGCGGGCTTGACCGTCGATCAATTCCAGCGCCGCACCAGCGTCGTCGAGTACCAGCGAGCCGCCCTTGCCAAATCGGTGGCCGCGGTGGAAGCGTTCGCGACCCTTGAGGGGTTGGACGCCCACGGGCGTTCGGCGACCATCCGCCTGACCGGCGCCAAGCGGCGCGCCTAAGTTCGGTCGCTCCCCAGCCTCAAATCCGCGCTATGACGACTCCCCGAAACCAGGTTTCTTCCCGCCGCGCCACGGCGCTGATCCGGCCCCTCGTGAGAAAGTTGCACGGCTACGTGCCCGGGGAGCAGCCGAAAATCCCGGGCCTGATCAAGCTGAACACGAACGAAAATCCGTATCCTCCGTCGCCCAAGGTTCTCGCGGCGATCAAAGCGGCGGCGGACGGTCGGTTGCGGCTTTATCCGAATCCCACCGCGCAACCGTTGCGCGAGAAACTCGCGGAGCTGCATGGCTGCCAGGCGGAAAATGTGATTGTGGGCAATGGCTCGGACGAATTGCTCGCGCTGGCGACGCGCGCCTTCGTTGAGCCGGCGTCTGGCGCGCGTTCGGCGAGCGCGGCGACGGTGCAATATTTTACGCCGAGTTACTCGCTCTACTCGGTGCTGGCGGACATCCATGGCGCCCGGCGCCGCGCGGTCGCGCTCGACGCCGATTTCGGCCTGCCCGGCGTGGCCGAATTGCGGCGGACCGGGCGCTGGGATTTTCGGGCGGCCCTTTCGTTCGTGACCACGCCGAACGCGCCCAGCGGGCGGGGCTACGCCACCAGCCAACTGGACGCGCTTTGCCGCGCGCACCGCGGGGCGCTAGTTCTAGACGAAGCGTATGTCGATTTCGCGGAGGAACACGCGCTGGCTCTGGCTTTGAAGTATCCGCACGTGCTGGTGTCCCGGACGTTCTCGAAGGCGTACTCGCTCTGCGCCCTGCGAGTCGGCTATTTTATCGGCCACCCGGACTTGATCGCCGCGCTCGACAAGGCGCGCGACAGCTACAATGTGAACGCGCTGGGGCAGGTGGCCGCGCTGGCGACGCTCTCCGACCTGGCTTATTACCGCGGCAACTTTCAGCGGATTATCGCGACGCGCGAGCAATTGCGTCGGGAACTGGTCGGGCTGGGTTTCGCGGTCTATCCGAGCCAGACTAACTTTCTGCTCGCGCGGCCGCCCGGTTTTCCGGCGTCGGAATGGCTGGAGAAACTGCGCGCCCGCAAGGCGCTCGTGCGTTGGTTCGCCGCCCCGGAAGTGAAGGAATATCTGCGAATCACGGTCGGCGCGCCGGCGGAGGCGCGGACTTTCCTGCGCGCGGTCAGCGCCATCCTGCGCGATTGACCGGCGTTCACTGGGGCGCGAAGCCGCGGACGCTACGCTAGTGCTTCCGCTCGAGCGGGAAGATGACCGTGAACTCGGCGCCCCCCTGGTTCCGGAACGAGATCTGTCCACCCACCTGCGCGGTCAGGATTTTCACCAGATGCATCCCCAGGGTATTGGACTGATCCAGCGTGAAATCCTCGGGCAGACCTTGGCCGTCGTCGCGCACGGCGAGGATGACCTGGCCGGACTCGGGCCGGAAATCGACCGTGATGCGGCCGGTTTTCGTTTTGCGAAAGGCGTATTTGAACGCGTTGGCCACTAATTCGTTCAGAATCAGGCCAACGGGGATCGCGGTATCGATTCCGAGCAACAGGGGCGCGAGGTTCAACTCGGTTTTGACCGAAACCGAGCTGCTGCGGTACGAAACCGCCATCATGTTGACCAGGCTGCGGATGTACTCCGCAAAATCGACCTGCGCCAGATTGCGGGACTGGTAGAGTTTCTGATGGATCAACGCCATCGACTTCACCCGGGTCTGGCTTTGTTGAAGCAACGCCAGAATCTCCGGATCCTTGACCCGGTCGGCTTGGAGCTTGAGGAGGCTGGAGACGACCTGCATGTTGTTTTTCACCCGGTGGTGAATCTCCTTGAGCAGCATTTCCTTCTCGCGCAGGGACGCTTCCAGGAGGGCCTCCGATTGTTTCCGTTTCGTGATGTCCCGCGCGATGCCCTGGACTTCGAACGGTTTGCCGTCGCGCTGGACGAGCCAACTGCTGACTTCGATCGTGCGGCGCTGCTCGCCGCGGGTGAAAACCTCGAGCTCATAAGCGGTTCGACCGCCCTCCGACAACTTCTTGCGCGTCATTTGCTGGGCTTTATGCAGTTGGTCCGGAGGCATGATCTGGCTCAGTTTCATCGCGCCCATCTGTCCGGAAGGATAACCGAAAAACTCCTCGCCGGAGCGGTTCAGAGAAACGAAATGCCCTTCCAGGTCATGCGTGTAAACAATGTCGCTGGCGTTGTCCACCAGCGCCCGAAAACGCTCTTCGGCGGCGGCTTTGCGCTCCAGGTCGCGCCGGATGCGGCTCGTTTCGACCCCGAGGCGCGTCTTCAGCGTCACCGCCCAAGCCGCCGCCGCCAGGAACAAGGCCGACAGGAGTCCTGACGCGAGGGAGGTGCGGCGCCACGTCCACCACGAGGGCCGCTTCAAGACGACCAAATCGTCCGCCGAGCGGAGCAGGATTCGGAAGGAATCGGGCTTGCCGGCGGCGTCGGCCCGAATCGAGCAGACGCCGGTGACGGCGACCAGCGCTCCCTTGGTCAGGCGCAGGTTGGCCACGGAGGCGGGAAGTTTTTCCAGTTCCGCGTGAAAGGCGCGATCGCCCGACTCAAGCGCCAGCGCCGACTCACTCCCGTTGAGAAGTTCTTCCTGGAAGTATCCCTCGACTTTGACGAGCTCGCCGTCGGGCGCCAGCGAGAGGGCTTGGTCGGCCCGCAGCGCCAACGGCGTCGGCTGGCGCCCGACGCCGACCTTCCGATACACCGCGTCCTCGATTCCCGGAAGGTACCCGGCGGCTCCCGGGAAGCCGACCACTTCGACCTCGTCGCCGAGTTCGAGCGGCGTGAGTTGAGGCGAACGGACGCAGACATTGCCGGTTCCATCGTGGAGATAGAGCGCCTTGCCCGGTGATTGGAAGGTGACCACGCCTCGAGTTTTCCGACGATGAATCGGCTCGTCGCCGGGAACGCTCCGGAGCACATTGGCGATGATTTCCGTCGGCAGTTCAAACGGGTCCACGGCGCCCGGCGTCACAACCCGCACGAATGATTTTGAGGGGATCAGCAACTGGACTGCGGTCAGCCGTCCGCGTGGTCCAAACTGCGCGCTGCAAACGCCTTGCAGCTGGGCCGCGGCATCCACCCAGCCGACGGGTGGCGCCGGCCGATTGGCCGGCAGGACCGCCTTCAGCCGTCTTCCCTGCTCGACAAAATCGAGCGTCAGCCTTCCGCCTTCGATGCTCGCCGAGCGAATGACCCCGGAAAGCCCCACCCATTGCGCGTCTTCCGCGCCGGCCAGCACCTGATCGAGCGGGGCCAGACTCGGCTCGGGGAGCGCGTCCTTCCCGGCGGTTCGAAAACGTGAAATGCTCACTCTCGTCGTGAACCCGTCCGTCTCGGTAAACCCTTCAATTTCGACGACGTTGCCCACTTCGACGTCTGGTTGAACCTCGGGCGCGCGGGCCTCGATGCCACCGGTATCGTCCTGCACAAATACCTGCCGGCGCGCCCGGTCGGCGTAGGTGACGACGCCGTGCAGACGGACCGGATAGCCCAGTTCGGCGAGGTTGGGTGGCAGCCGGCGGACATCCCGGGCGGCGTCGAGCAAGGGCAGGGTTTGTCCCGCCGGCGCATTCGAGAGCGCGCCCGGCTGGCGCTTGCCGGGATTGGCGCGCGGCGCCGCCAGTACCCGGGCAATCGCGTTGGTCAGCGAGACGCCGTTCGCGTCATGGTCGGGAAACCCGGCGGCCTCTAACTGGTCTCCCGGCCGGGCCGCAAGATCGTGAAATGGCCGGACCCGCAACCGCGCGTCGCCGTCTTTTATGACCAGGATGCCGTTGGTCGTCCGCGATTCGATCTCTCCCTTGACGTGGACCCGCTGCGCTGGATTCGCCTCGCTCATGCTCACGGCGCGGATCGGGCGAAAGGGCGGCGAATACGGATCCTCAGGGCCGGGAATCTCGACGAAGAGATTAGCGGGGCGCGGGACGAGCAACGCCAGGCTTTGAATGACCTTTTGGGGGCTGGTCCTGACCACGAGAACCCCTTGCGCGCGGATTTTCGCGTCGAGCAGCCGGGGCGCCAGGCCGGGGTCTTTCGAGGTGGCCAACACTCCCGCGCTCAGTTGGCCGCTTCCAGTCGCAATCGCCAATTCCCAGTTCGCCCCACGGTCGATGACCGCCCGGATCGTTCCCTCGACTTGGACGAACTGGGCGTCGTCCGCGCCGTTGGCAAGATCTTGCAATGACCGCTGCGGCGGCTCGGGAAGCTTGCCAGGCCCGACCACGGCCAACATCGCCTCGGCGACGTACGGCAACAGGTATTGACCCGGTCGCGCGACCCCTTGGATGCGCACTCGCTGACCGGCGGCGGGGTACAATTGATTGTCGAGGAGCGACACATAGATTCCGCCGGTCGCGTCTTGCACGAACAGCAAGGGCCCGACCGGGTCGCTGTAGGTAATCGTCGCCTCCAAGACCACCAAGTGACCACGGCGAGCCTCTTCGACGCTCAACTGGCGGATCTCCGCCACGTGGCGGAGGACCGACGGTCCGTCAGCCGGTTCGGTAGCCGTCGCAACGAATCCTCGCAGCGCCGCCCAAAAGATTACCAGAAGACAAGTTGCCCTATGCCCGATCATCGCGTGCCCCAACCATCGGATAGAGTGTCGCTGCGCGCCAGTCGCCTTTCAAGCTTCGGATTCGGCTCGCGCCGTAATCACCGCCGCTCAGAATTGGCGTCGCGGAGAAAAAAAAGAGCCAGATTACTCTGGCTCGATGATGTTGAGACCCTTGACGCCCACATCCAGGCGCTCAGAAGGGTGGTGAGGCCAACCGGTTACGCTGCCCGACCTCACCACGAGCAAGGTCTCTCTGCTAACCCTTTGCGGACAGCGCTCGAACTACTCAGAGGGGTTGACCACTACCCGCCTCGCGCCGTTCAAAAAATTATGCGGCGAGGTTGATGTCGGTGAAGATCGTCGTGTTATGACGCAAACGCAGGAGCCGGGCAAGCGGCGTGACGCCTTCAGGATCCAGCGAGTCGCGCAGCGCCTGGACTTTGCCCACGCCGGAGGCCAGCACCCATACCTCGCGCGCCCGTCCCAACGTCGGATAGGTCATCGTGATCCGTTGCGGCGGTGGCTTCGGGCCGATGATCGGGAGGTAGATCGGCTGGCCGGGCGAAAGGTCGGTCGGGCCGTTCGGAAACAGCGAGGCCACATGGCCGTCCTCACCCATGCCGAGCAGGACGAGATCGAAGACTGGCAAATGGGCGGCGCCGCCAGGAACAATCCCCAACACCTCCGCCTCGGCTTCCGCCGCGGCCTGCGCGGGCGGCAGTTCCCCGCGGATCCGGTGGATCCTGCTAGGCTCGACGCGCGCCGGGCGCAGAAAGTTCTCCTCCGCCACGCTGTAATTCGATTCGGGGTCAGAACCCGGGACGCAGCGTTCGTCGCCCCAAAAGAAATGAACTTCGGCCAGAGCCTCCGGGTGGGTGGCGGCATGCTGGGCCGCCGCCGCGAAGAAGCGGCGGGCGACGCGTCCGCCCGCCAGCGCGATAGAGAGCGGCTTGCGCGAGGGCGCCGCGGCCACGACGTTTTCCCACCAGAGATCGGCGACCGCTTTGGCCAGGAGCAGATCGTCGGAGTAGGGGAGCAGTTCGTAGTTTTTCATTTCATTGCCGTTCGTATTCGCCTTTGCCGATCCGTTTGAAAGTGGTGAACCCGGCTTTTTTCGCGTCGGAAACGGAGACCGGCTTCAACTTCAACGGCGACGTGAATTGCGAGATGATTTTCCGCACCGGCTTCTTACAGGCGGGGCATTGCGTCAAGGGCGCGGCGCTCAAGGGGCGGCGCAACGTAAACTTGCCACCGCAGACCTTGCAGTCGCCTTCGCAGAGTTCGTATTCGTAAAATGGCATAGCGCGAGAATGACGGTTGGCTAAGGCGCCGGTTGATCGGCCGGCCGGCGCTACGCGTCCGCGTGGCAATTGGCGAAACCGGCGCGGATTTGCGCCTCGTCAAGCTCGCGACCGATGAACACCAACTGATTGAGGCGCGGTTCGCCCGCCCGCCACAACCGATCCGGCTGGGCCTCGAACGTCATCTGGACGCCCTGGAATACGATCCGCTTGCTCTGGCCCCGCACGTTCAGGATGCCCTTGGCCCGATAAATATCCGGCCCGATCGTACTGAGCAACTCGCCCAGCCACGCTTCCGTCTTTTGCAAATCTAACGGGTGATCGTCGGTCAGGCAAATCGAGCCAACTCGCTCGTCGTGATGATGGTGGTGCGGCTCCTCGTGGCCATGTTCCGCGTCCGACTCGTCGTGGTGATCGTCGTCGTGGTCGTGCTCGTGCTCGTGAGCTTCCGCCTCCGCCGCGTGATCGACGGGAACGACATTTTCCATCGTGAACGACGGACCGAGACCGCGCGCCTGCAGATTGAAAATCTTCGCCGGCTCGATTTGTGAGCGAAGGGTGTGATGAATCCGGGCCAGTGGATTGATCCGGCGGATACGGGCCTCGACGTGTTCGAGCGCGCTTGGGGTGACCAGGTCGGTCTTATTCAATAGCACCACGTCGGCGAAGGCGATTTGCGCGGAAGCCTCCGGCGCGTCGCCGAGTTCCTTCTCCAGATGTTTGGCGTCGGCGACCGTCACGATCGCGTCGAGGCGGAGCTTGTCGGCCAGTTCGGGGACGGTGAACGTTTGGGCGACCGGACCAGGATCGGCCAAGCCGGTGGTCTCGATCAACACATAGTCGAAACGCTTCTGCTTCTTGAACAGCTCGCCCAGGCTGCGAATCAAGTCGCCGCGTACGCGGCAGCAAAGGCAGCCGTTGTTCAGTTCCAGAATCTCCTCGTCCGCGCCGACCACCAGCTGGTTGTCGATGCTCACGGCGCCGAACTCGTTGATAATGATCGCGCACCGATAACCATGCTTTTGGGTCAGCAGATGATTGAGGAGCGTGGTCTTGCCCGCGCCCAAAAAACCGGTCAGGACGGTCACCGGAATAGGTTCCTTATGCTTCATAGTTCACTGCGCCTAACATGCACGGTGAGCCGTGTCGGGGCAACCTTTTCTCCGCATTGCATTTAGCCTGAAAAACGCTACGTTTCGGCCGTGGCCTTGCTCCGTATATTGGTCGATGGCTATAGCCTGTTGCACAATTGGCCCGAGTTGGCGCCGGAGGCCGCGCGCCATTCCGAGGCGGCCCGGGATGAGTTGATTTACCGCCTCACGCAGTACTCCGACGCCGTCGGCACTCCGATTACCGTGGTATTCGATGGCGCCAATTCCGCGCGCGGGCGCCGCGCTAAATCCTCGCCCACCGGCCTTGAGATTCTTTTTTCCAAGGCGGGGCAAACCGCCGATGAAGTGATCGAGCGGGCGGCCCACCGGCTGAGCGCGTATGGCGAAGTCTTGGTGGTCACCGACGATTCCCTCGAGCGCGAGACCGTCTCCTCGGTCGGTGGGATGACCTCCAGTTGCTTCGGCTTCATTCAAACGGTCGAGTCCGTGATGACGGAACTCGACCGAGACATCAAACTCCGCAACCGCCGGGAGGGAACCAGCTTCCGGCGCTCGCGCTGAGCCCGCCGCGATCTGAATTCATCACGGAACCTCACCGGACCGATGCGTGGTCGATCTTTCATCGCGTCTTGCTCCGCGCTTTTGTGGGTGGCGCTTTTCGCCACCGTGATCGCCGCCGCGGCCACGGGCGACCCACGCCGAACCTGGCTGTTCGTCGTGGACGCCTCGTCGGCCATGGCGCGTTCGGCGCTGACGGCGCGCTACGCGGTTCACGATCTGATTCAAAGTGGCGCGGGCGGACAAATGGTTCGCGGCGATCAAATCGGGATTTGGGTCGTTCACGAGCGCGTCGAGACGGAGACGTTTGCGCCGCTGATTTGGGCGCCAGAGCTTAACGAAGCGTTGGCCAACCACGCGGCAAATTACTTGCGGCAAACCCGCTTCGAGCGGCGGTCCAATTTCGATCGGGCCACCGCGGACGCGCTCCGCGCGGCGACGAACGCCGGGCCGTTCGTCGTCATCTTGATTTCCGACGGCGCGACGCCGCTGCGCGGCACGCCGTTTGACCGCGCGATCAATCCGACTTATCACCAGCGCTACCGCGAAATGCGGCGCGCGGGAAAACCGTTCGTCACCACGCTGGTCGCGGAACGTGGCCAATTCGTGGCGTGGAGCGTGGACGACGCCCTCGCGACCGTCCATGTTCCGGTCGATCGTGCGGCCGCGGCGCTCGCGCTGGCTGCGAAGCCCGACGTTCCAACCCGAGGGGCGCAAACTGGCGGCCTGGCGCCGCCGGGCCTCGGCGCGAGCGCTCGCCCGGCGGAAACCAACTCGGTCGCGTCGTCCGCGCGTGTCGCCCAATCTGCGTCGCCCGTTGACGCTAACCCCGCGCCGATCGTTGCGGCCTCCACGAACTCGGCGCTCCGCGGACTTGATGTTCCTGCGTCGGCCGCGACGCTGTCGCCGCCGCGCGAAACGCAGCGACCGGCGGTCAGTTTGGGGCTGGCGTCGAGCCTCCGATTCACTATGGAGTCGAACGCTCCTCCGCTGGCGCCGGCGCGTCCGGTGGAAACCGTCGCCAACGTGGGAAACCCGCAGCTGGACCGGTCGGGCCGGTTCCCGGAGGCGTCGTTGCCGCCAAACGTTTCTCGCGACCGGGCTGGCGTCGCGGCCG
The DNA here is from genome assembly GCA_964522665.1 of uncultured Verrucomicrobiota bacterium. Taxonomy (GTDB): domain Bacteria; phylum Verrucomicrobiota; class Verrucomicrobiia; order Limisphaerales; family CAZFVY01; genus CAZFVY01. The sequence continues at coordinate 88,321 of CAZFVY010000006.1, forward strand.
AGGCGCCGGCGAAGCCAGAACCCGCGGGGAAGCCTGATCTTTCCAAGCCTGCTTCGAAGCCAGGGGCCAACTCACTGACGGCTGGCGACGGCGCCGCCTCCGCCCCAATTGCCGCCGCGACTGATCCATCTTCGCCGCCGCCAAGCGGCGCCGATTGGCATCGCCCGATCCCCAAAACGACCGCGACGCTGATTCTGCCCACTTCCGCCGATGGCTCGAACTGGTTCGTGATTGCCGGGAGTTTGTTGCTCCTGACAGCGGTCGGTCTCGGTTTTGCCATTCGGCGAAGGCGTCGCTCCCGCTGGCGTCCGAGCGTGATTACCCAGTCGCTGGATCGTCCGAGATAGTCTGGATTCCTTGGCGTCCCCTCGCGCCGGGCGATTGGACTTAGCTACGCGACCCGGAGCCAGACGGTTTTCAGATAGGCTGGTTCCTGGCGGTTGATGGGGAAATCGGGCGGCTGCGGAAAATAGTGCCCTTCCACCGCCCGGCGGCCGGCGGAATCGATGGCCGCGAGAATCTGATCGAGAAAGGACTGCGGCGCCCAACGCGCGGCGTTCGAGGAGGCGAACAGCACGCCGTGCGGTTTCAACGCCGGCAGCGCGGCGGCCACGAGTTTCCCGAAGTCGCGTTCCGCCTGAAACGGGCCGCTCTCCTTCGAGCGTGAAAAGGTCGGGGGATCAAGGAGGATGGCATCGTAAGACCGGCCCTTGCCGGCCAGTCGCCGCAACCAGACGAAGACGTCGCCGAAGATGAAATCGTGGCCGTCGGTCGAAAGCTCGTTCAACGCGAAATCCCGCCGCCCCCAGTCGAGGTATTTTTTCGACAAATCCAGGCTGGTCACCCGCGCGCCCGCCTTCGCCGCGCAGACGGAAAAGGCGCAAGTGTAGGCGAAAGCGTTGAGCAACTCGGGCGTTTGGGCCCCTGCTCGAAAGAGCGGCGTGTCCGCGCCGATGTGATTAGTGAGGAGGCGTCGCCGGTTATCCCGTTGATCGAGAAACAGGCCGACCGAGGCGCCTTCCTTTAGATTGATGGCAAAACGCAGCCCATTCTCGAGGATGGTGAATTCGTCCGGCGCGGCCGTCCCCGCGCGCAACTGCGGTGAAGCCTGCGCCACGGCTTTCTCCCAAGGTCGCTCGGCGAGCGCCTTGTGATAGACGCCCGTGACGGGCCCGATCAACGCCGCGCGCTCGGCGCCGTTTTGCCGCCAACCGTCGAGGAGCGCCGTTTGGGTCGCGTTCGGCGCGGCTTCGCTTTGGGCGATCAAGTAGTCGCCGAAGCGGTCCACCTGCCAGCCGGGCCAGCCGTCCGGGACGCCGTGAATCAGGCGGAACGCTGTCGTTTCGTTCGGGTCGATCAACGCGGCCCGTAACGCCAGACCCGGGTCCGCTTCGAAATCAAACGGCGAAATGAAACGCAACTCCCGGCCGTCCGCGGGGTCTTGGAAGCAGAGTTCGCCCGCGTGCAGGCAGAGTCGGCGTCCCGCGGTCCCCCCATAAACCGAATCGCCGAGAATCGGAAAGCCGCGTTCCGCCGCGTGGACGCGGATTTGATGCGTGCGGCCGGTGACCGGCTCCGCTTCGACCAGGGTCTTGCCGCCCTCCGACTTCACCGCGCGGAACCTCGTTTCTGCGCGATCGCCGCCCGCGTGTATGGGGCGGCTAAGGTATTTTGCCCCGGCGCGGACGATGGCCGATTCGACAGTGAACGACCCCTCGGGTACCGGGCGATCGGTCAGCAGGAAGTATTTTTTATGCACGGTCCGCGCGCTGAATTGGCCGGTCAGCGAGCGATTGGCGAGCGGGGTTTTGCCGAACACCATCAACCCAGAGGTCTCTTTATCCAGTCGATGAATGCTCGCCAGTCGCGCCCAGCGTGGTTCCCGGTGGCGCAGCCAATCATAAATGCCTTCGCCGGCGTGCGGGTCGGGCGCGTGGGTGTTGAGACCGGCGGGCTTGTTCACCACCAGCAGGCGCGCGTCTTCGAAGAGGACGCAGGGAATCATCGATAATCGGGTCGTGCTTAGGTCGGGCAAAGAATGTGGTTCACCAGAAGCTCCAGGCGTCGCGGGTCAACACCCAGACGCCGAGCAGAAGGTTTGTGATCGCGTGCGCGGCCATGGCGTCGCCCAAGCGCGCCTTTTTCCACACTAAGAATTGAAAGACCAAACCGCAGAAAATGCCGGCGAGCCACTGCGAGTGTTCAAATCCAAACATCAGCGACGTCACCACGAACGGAACCGGCCGGAATTGCCCGAGCGGGACCGACAAAAAATCCGCGTTGATGAGATAGCGATAGACGAACGAACGATAAAACACCTCTTCCAGCGGCGGCACAACCAGCGTGGAACCGACGAGGCGCGCGCCGACGACGAGCCACGCCACGCCCGAGGATTGTCCGAAAAAATGGAATGGATTCCACTCAGCATCGACCTTTCCCATTTTGGGATAAAACCCGTCGATCCCAATCCAAACGGCGAGCACGACCAGCCCGGCGGCGACGGCTTCCCAACTAACCCGCCAGCGCATTTCCGGGATAAATGGTCGTGACAGCCAGAGCAGCCCGGCGCCGATCACGGTCTTCGCCAGATAAATCCAGTAGGCCGACCCGGCTCCCAGCTTGCCTTGTCCAAACGTTAATCCCAGAAATACCAGGAAAGGCAATACCCTCGCCAACGCGGGCGACTTCTCAAATCGTTTGGTTAATAGCGCCACCATGCCGCCTTGTTTAACGGGCCGTCAGCGCGGGACCAGCCAGAATGCTCAAGTTGTTTTTTCGCGATGACTTACTGCACATTCAGCGTCAGCGCTTTGGTCCGGCCGCCCAAGGTGAGCGTGACGGTTTGTTGATCGATCTTCGCCACGCGGACGCCCTCAATGATATCGCCAACGTAAACGGTTTCGCCGTCGATCATCGCCGACGGATTTTTCACCCGGTAATAGATCGCTTCGAGCTTCAGCGGAGGGAACTCGGCGGCGGTGGCCGGTCGTTCGGCTACTTTGGCCACGGGATTGGTCGAGGAAGCGATGGTTGGGTTTTGCGCGGCGGCGCCGTCCGGCGTCGGGCCGTTCGTGATCGTCGAGCGAGGCGTTTCGCCCGCCGGGGCCGTTGCAGACCCAGGCACGGCGGCGAGGGGCGGTGCGGCGTTCGTGGGCGCCACCGCGTCGAGTCCAGTCGGCTTTTCCGGGCTTGTCGCGGCTAAGCTCTCGTTTGTCCGAGCGGTCAATGTCGCGGCTAGGCGCCCGATCGCGTTGGAAGCGGACTGCGCTTTGGACAGCGCCACGGAGACGGGGCGAGCGGGCGCGGCATTGGTCGAGTTGGCGGCCGGACCGGCGGGCGTCACCCGCCACGCCCGCCAAAAGCACCAACCGGCCGCCACGACTACGACCGCCAGGAGCGCGGTCAACAGCCAGCCGGGCAGGGCGCGCTTCGCGCGCGGCGCCCCCACCGGCAGGAGCGGCGCGCCAGCCTCCGGCGGCTTGGGCGCCCGGCTCGCCCGCTTCAGGGCGTCATTGATCAAACTCATGCGTCAATCGTGCCTTCCAATTCACGAATCGCCAATCCCACCATGCGAAAATCGATTTCCTCGCGTTGCTGGACGAATCCGGCCAGCAGGCACTTGTCGCAGACGGCGTTGACCAGCCGGGGAACGCCCTGGCTGTAATAATGAATGCGCCACATGGCGGCCGTCGTGAACCGCGGCGAGCCGTTGGCCCCGGAAACCTCGAGCCGATGCTGCACGTAAGGCCGCACTTCCGGCCGGGTCAGCGAACGCAGGTGGTAGCGCACCGTGATCCGCTGGCGGAGCTGGCGCAGTTGATGATCGTTCAGGCGGTCCCGCAATTCCGGCTGGCCCATCAAGATGATCTGCAGCAGCTTGCGGTCATCGGTTTCGAGATTCGATAGCAGGCGCACTTGCTCCAACAATTCGTTCGTCAAATCCTGCGCCTCGTCGATGATCAAGACCGCTTCCTTGCCCCGCTCGACCTGCCCGAGGAGGAATTGGTTCAACTCGGCGACCGTCTCCAACCGGTCCAGGCCTTTGACGCTCAACCCGAATTCCATCGCGATCGCCTTCAGCAGTTGCTCGGCGTCCAGCGCCGGATTGAGGATGAGCGCGGTGTCGTAGCGGTCGCCCAATTGCTCGAGCATTGCGCGGCAGAGCGTCGTCTTGCCGGCGCCAACCTCGCCGGTCAATTGGACGAACCCCTTGCGCTCGCGGATGCCGTAGAGGAGATGGTTTAACGCCTCCCGATGTTTGGCGCTGAAAAACAGAAACCGTGGATTCGGAGTCAGGTCAAATGGCGGCTCTTTCAGGCCATAGTATTCCAAATACACGCCAATTCCTTAGCGCAAAACGGACGTCAATCAAAGCAAACATTTGCTCGCATCGCGGCTTGCTTTGACTCGGCCGATGGTGCATACGAATGGCCGAACCCACTGCTTGGTGAAATGAACTCGAACTACTTCCGAATTGGGATTTTCCTCGGCGCCTTCGTTTGGTCTTTAACCGCGAATGAGACGGCGTTTGGGCAAATCATGCTTTCCGGCAATGAAAACAAGGTCGGCCTGGCGACAGGTAACCCGGTGCCATTGACGACGAACGTCGGGCCGGACAGCGTGTCGGTCCTCGACTTCTCGCATTTTCCGCCCTCGGTTTCGCACTTGATGGGGATCACGAACACTGTGGTGGGGCCGCCGTCGAACATCGCGATTAGTCCCGACGGGAGGCTCGCGCTCATCGCGAATTCATTGCGCGTGCTTTTTCCTGGGCGCACCAATTGGGCGCCCGAGACGCACGTGCATGTGCTTGACCTGACCGTGACGCCGCCGCAAATCATCGGGCGCGTCGAGACGGAGCTGCAGCCGTCGGGGCTTTCGTTCACGCCGGATGGACGCTTCGCCTTGGTTGCGAATCGCGCCAGTGGAACCATTTCGGCGCTTGGGATCGACGGCAAATCGGTCAAACAGGTTGCGGTCGTTAAAGTCTGCGAGCCGGCGGAGAATGTTTCGGACGTGGCGATCAGCCCGGACGGAAAGCTCGCGCTGGCCAGCGTGCAGCGGGCGGGATACCTCGCCGTCTTGAAGATCGAGAACGGCCAGGTCTCGTTGACCGGGCGCAAGCTTTCGACCTACGGTCAACCGTATCGCTGCATCATTACCCCGGACGGTGAACTGGGGCTGACGGCCGGGCAAGGTTTCGGCAACGGGATCGATGTGGATGCGGACGCGATCACAGTGGTCGATTTGAAAGCCACGCCGATGCGCACGATCGATTTCGTCGCGATTGGCTCCGTGCCGGAGTCTATTGAGATCAGCCCGAACGGACAGTTGCTGGCGGCGGTGGTGATGGATGGCTCGAATCTGGCGGCGACCGATCCGAGGCATACGACGAAGGGCACGCTCGTGATTCTGAAGCGGAAAGGGCGGACGTTTGTCGTGAGCCAGCGATTGCCGGTCGGCGCGGTGCCCGAAGGTGTGGCGTTCACGCCGGACGGGCGCTACCTCGTGGTCCAGTGCCACGAAGATCGGGAGTTGCGGCTGTTCGTCGTGCGACGCCAGCGGGTGCGTGACACCGGCGAACGAATCCATCTGCCTGGCATGCCTTCATCGCTCCGGGCCGGGCCAGCTCTCCGACCCAAATGAGAATTCAGCCGGCTCGTTAATCTAAATGACGCCATGAATCGACGAACGTTTCTCAAATCGATGGCGGTCGCTTCCGGCGGTGTCGTCGTGGGGCTTCCGCGCGCCGAGGCAACTTTGCCCAAAGCAAAGATCACCCGGGTGCGGGCTTACGCGCCGCCGAAACTCAATCCGTTGTTCAACCAGAGCAACGTCGTGGCAACTATCGAGACCGACGCCGGGATCACCGGCGTCGGCGAAGGCGGTTCGAAGGACACCTTGGAGCAATGCGCGGGACGATTGATCGGGCGCAACCCATTCGATATCGAGCGGTGCTGGCAGGACATGTATCGCGCCTTTTTCTATCCGCCCGGCCGCGAAAAGATCGACGCGCTCGGGGCGCTCGACCTCGCGCTGTGGGACATCAAGGGGAAAGCGCTCAATGTTCCGGTGTATGACCTGATTGGCGGGATGGCGCGGAATCATTTGGAATGTTACTGGACCGGAGAAACGGCGGGTTTGCCATTAAAGGAGCGCGCCCACGAAGTGATCGCCGCGGGCTACCGCGCCTTTCGGATGGATGCCGCCGGCTTGCGTTCGGGCAACGTCTATGACAGCCACGAGCGGGTGCGGCAGCTGGCGAAGGATTGTCGGGCGGTCCGCGAGGGCGTCGGCCCGAACGGCGATTGGTTGATCGACTTTCATCAGCGGTTCGACTACCCGGACGCCCTGCGCGGCTGCAAATTGATTGAGGAACTTGAGCCGTACCTGGTCGAGGACCCGGTGCGCACCGAGGCGTTCCTGGAGGACATTCCGAAGTTGCGCCGGATGACCACCGTGCCGCTGGCGGCCGGCGAGGAATGGGGCCAGCGCTGGGATTTCAACAAGCTGGTGGAAAATCACGACCTCGACTATGTGCGGGTAACTCTGCCGAATGTGGGTGGGATCACCGAAATGCTCAAGGTCGCCGCGCTCTGCGAAACGCATTTCGTCGGCATCGTGCCGCATTTCACCGGTCCCATCGCCACGGCGGCGTTGGTCCACGCGCTGGGTCCGTTTTCCGGCCCCGTGATGGTCGAGATCGGCAATAATACGAAAATCCAACGCCACCTCCCGGAATCGCTCGATCTCAAGGACGGCAAGCTGTGGCCGAATCAGCGGCCGGGCTTGGGCGTTACCCTCGATCTGAAGGAAGTCAAACTGATCGCCGAATTCACCGAGGCGATCACCGATCGGAAAACCTACGCCCGCCCCGACGGCTCGCAGACGAACTGGTGAGAGCCGTTATTCTGACTGAGCAATTATGATCGGGGAACCAAAGGAGTTTTTGAGTTGCGATTGGGGCACCACCTCATTTCGTCTGCGGCGGGTCAATTTTGCGAGCGGCGCCATTCTGGAGGAGTCGCGCCAAGGCTCCGGCGTCAAGGCGTTGTTCCTGGGTTGTCCGACGGGCAACGCGGTGGCGAGGGAATCGGCGTTCGCGGAATTTGTGCGGAATCGTCTGCGCTCGCTGGCGGGCCTCGGCGAGCCGGGCGGCCTCGCGGTCCAAGTCGTGATCTCGGGGATGGCGTCATCGTCGGTCGGCTGGCGGGAGTTGCCCTACGCCAGCGTCCCCTGTCCACTGGACGGTTCGGGCGTGGCTCGGGAGGTGATTGACCTCGATCTGGGGGACGGACGCTGGGCGCGGATTCATCTGATTTCCGGGCTGGCGACCGCTGACGAGATCATGCGCGGCGAGGAGACGGAGTTGCTCGGATTGTTCGCCGAGGGCCGCTATGCCGAAATTGCCGCGAATGGCATCGTCGTGCTGCCCGGTACGCACGCCAAGCATGTCCGCGTGCGGGACCGGGAAGTGGAGGGATTCCACACTTACATGACGGGGGAACTGTTCGACGTGCTGGCGACGCACAGCTTGTTGCGGGCATCGGTCGAAGGCGAGGCAAAGGTCAGTGGCGAGGAGGCGCTCGGCGAGCCGCAGGCGCGGTCGGCGTTCCTCACCGGCGTCGGACGGGCGCGGGATCCGGGTTTGGCGCGGAGCCTTTTTCAGGTTCGCACGCGGGTGGTGCTGCACGGCGTGTCGCCCGCGGTGAATCGATGGTTCCTGAGCGGTCTGTTGATTGGCGCCGAGGTCACCGATTTGGCGACGAGGGACGGGAAACATCCGATCTTGCTGGCGGCGACCGAGCCGGTCAGCGCGGGATATCGGTTGGCGTTCGAGGCCTTGGGATTGAGCGAGCGGTTGGTCGTGGCGCCGCCGGAGGAGGTGGCCTTGGCCTCGGCGCAGGCGCACCGGCTGTTGCTGCGCCGCTGGCTGGCCGCCGAGACGGCGGCGGTGGCATGAGCGCGAGCTTCTCCGCCGAACGATTCAACGCGCTGCCGATCGTTGGAATCTTGCGCGGTTTGGATTCGGGGCGGCTGGCGCCGGTGGTTGACGCCGTCATTGAGGGTGGGCTGAAGAATCTCGAGATTACCATGAACACCCCGGACGCCGCCGCGCAGATACGGGCGGCCGTGGAGCGCTCCGGAGACCGGCTTAACGTCGGCGCCGGCACGGTGACCACGCTGGAACGATTGGACGAGGCGTTGACGGCCGGGGCGAGTTTCGTCGTGACGCCCACCGTCGGCGTGCCTGTGATCGAACGCTGCGTGGCGCTCGGCGTGCCGGTGTTTCCCGGCGCCTTTTCGCCGAGTGAGGCGCTGCGCGCCTGGGAATTGGGCGCGATGATGGTCAAAATCTTTCCCGCGGAAGTCCTCGGCCCGGTCTATATCAAGAATCTCAAAGCGCCGTTGCCCCACCTCAAACTCATGCCGACCGGAGGCGTGGATTTGACGACCCTGGGCGCTTACCGCAAGGCCGGCGCGGACGGTTTTGGCGTCGGCAGCCCGCTGTTCCGACCGGAACGCCTCGCGGCGAACGATTGGGATTGGCTGCGCCAACAATGCCGGGCCTTCGTGGAAGCGTTCGCCTCGGCGGCGATCACTTCGCCCCGATAACATTCACGGTTCCGGCGCGTCGGGGCCTCGCGGACCGGGCGAAAGCTCGCGGCGCCAGATTAAGTTTTGGCGCTAAGGAAGTTAACGCAAATTTAACACCGAAAATCTCGCCATGAATGTCTCGTCAACTGTCAGGCGTTTGACTACAATCGGTGACATGCAATCCCATGAGCTATTGCGTGAGATATTTCAGACGGTGAGCGCGAAGCAGGTCGCTTCCGAACTGGGCATCTCGTTGTCAATGGTTTACAAATGGGCCGAGCCGCCGCAAGCCCCGGGCAGTGGCGCCGCCAATCCGCTGGACCGTATCGAGGCTCTGATCCGATGTGCCAACGACCCGCGGGTGGTGCAGTGGATTTGTGAACGGGCGGGGGGATATTACATTGAAAATCCAAAGACGAGCTGGCCGTACGCGCATTCATTGATTCCGGCCACGAATCGGGTCGTGCAGGAATTTGCCGATCTCCTTTCCGTGATCGCCGCGGCGGCGACCGATAACTCGATCACCCAAGCCGAGGCGGCGCGCATTCGCGCCCGGTGGGAACAGCTCAAATCGGTGACCGAAGGATTTGTCCGTTGTTGCGAGCAGGGAAATTTTACGCTGTTGAAGCCAGCGGCGGGCGAATCGAAAAAGAAATGAACGCGGTGAAGTGGGCCGCCGCCGCGGCGCTGGCGCTGCAGCTGGCGGCCGTTTCGCTCGCCGCGGAAGTGATCGAGGCGGACGTCTGCGTTTACGGGGGGACGGCGTGCGGAGTGGTTGCCGCGGCGCAGGCCACCCGCATGGGCAAGACCGCGGTGATCGCGGAATTCGGCGCTCACCTCGGCGGGATGACCAGCGGCGGATTGGGCGCGACTGACATTGGAAACAAGGCGGCGATTGGCGGCCTGGCGCGCGACTTCTATCGGCGCGTCGGGCGGCATTACGGCAAACCGGAGCAGTGGACATTTGAGCCGCACGTCGCGGAGGGCATTCTCTTCGCCTGGGTGAACGAAGCCAAAGTCTCGGTCTATCTGCAGCAACGCCTGGCGACCGTCACCTTGGCGGGGCGGAGAATCACCGAAATTACCATGGCGAACGGCAAGGTTTTCCGCGCCAAGATGTTCATCGACGCAACCTACGAAGGTGACTTGATGGCGAAAGCCAAGGTTAGCTATATCGTTGGCCGCGAACCGAACGCCCGGTACGGCGAAACGCTGGACGGCATTCGCGGTGAGACCCCCAAGCATCAGTTCACAGTGACCGTGGATCCCTACCGGACGCCGGGTGATCCCGGCAGCGGGTTGCTCCGCTTCATTCAACCGGGCGACGGCGGCGTTCCGGGCGACGGGGATAAGCGCGTTCAAACCTACAACTACCGTCTCTGCTTCACTCGCGATCCCGCGAACCGTCTGCCGGTGACGCCGCCACCCGATTACCAGCCGGCTGATTACGAATTGTTGGCCCGTTATCTCGAAGCGCTGGCGGCGGCGGGACACAAACCGAAACTGAGCGAGTTTTGGAACCCAATCGCCATGCCGAACGGCAAGACTGACATCAATAACAACGGCGGCTTTTCGACCGATTTCATCGGCGCCAATTACGACTACCCCGAGGCCGATTACGCGACGCGGGCGAAAATCTGGCGGGCGCATGAGAATTACACGCGCGGTTTCATCCATTTTTTGGCGACCAGCCCGCGCGTCCCGGAGAATCTGCGCGTCGAGATGAGTTCCTGGGGGCCGTGCCGCGATGAATTCCTCGACACGGGCGGTTGGCCGAATCAGCTTTATGTCCGTGAGGCGCGCCGGATGGTGTCGAGTTACGTCATGACCGAACATGATTGCCGCGGGGAGGAAGTCGCGCCGGACTCGATCGGGTTGGCGGCGTATAATATGGACTCGCACAATTGCCAGCGCCTCGTGAAGAACGGTCACGCCGAAAACGAGGGCGACGTGCAGGTGCCGCCGATGAAACCCTATCCGATCTCCTACCGCGCGCTCGTGCCGCGCCCTGGGGAATGCGCCAATCTATTCGTGCCGATCTGTCTTTCGGCGACCCACATCGCGTACGGTTCGATCCGGATGGAGCCGGTGTTCATGATTCTCGGGCAGTCCTCGGCCACCGCCGCGGCGCTGTCCATTGATTCAGGTCGAGACGTCCAAGGGGTTGACGCGGCCCAGCTGCACGCGCGGTTGCTCGCCGACCGTCAGGTCCTCAGTTGGCCGCCGCCATCTGAAAACGTGCCGGCCAAATAGCGCTGAAACGCGTATCGCGCCGCCTTGGGCGCATCTCATTTTTTTGTCGGTCGGCTGCGGATTTGGCGCAACCGACGCTGATTTCCCCTCTTCCCGCTTCCCTCCCCAATTATCGACCTGTCAAAATAATGAGATGCGCCCCGCCGCCTTCTCGAGCAAGCTTTCTGTTTGACTAGCGCCAAAGGCGTCGGGCATTTTGAGCCGCAGAAACACGATGGCATTGAATCAACTGTTCCGCGCAATCACTCTCGGCTGAGCATGGCAAGCAAACCTTCGATTGGCTATTTAGGACCGGAAGGGACGTTTGCCCATTTGGCCGTCCAAAGACGATTTGGCAAAGGGCGCCGGCTGGTTCCGCTGCCGACGGTCAAGGAAGTCTTCGACTTCGTGCTCCGTGGCGGCAAGGCGGATATGGGGATCGTGCCGATCGAGAATTCGTCGGGCGGGACGATTTACGACACCGTCGATCGGCTGGTCGATCACCGTTACCCGTTGTTCATTCAGGAATCGCTCTCCATCAACGTCCGACTGGCGTTGCTCGGCCGCAACCGGGAGAAGATTCGGGTGATCTATTCGCACTTCGTGCCGCTTTACCATTGCGAGAAGTGGCTCCATCGGCATTTTCCGAAAGCTGAATTGCGTGAAACCTCGAGCACCGCGAAGGCCGTGAAGGCGGCCGCTGAGGAAGAAGGCGCGGCCGCCATTGGCAACCAGCAGGCCGGCGAGATTTACCAACTCAAAATCCTCGAATACCCGATCGAGCAGGATGTGCCCAACGTCACGCAGTTTTTCGTGCTGGGGCACCGCAGCTTGATTCCCAGGGATGCGTCGCGCAGCACGATGATCGTCGCGCTCCCCAACCAACCGGGCGCGTTGGTCGATTTTCTCGAGCCATTCCGCGACGCCGGGATCAATTTATCGCGGATTATTTCACGGCCCGTGAGCGGCCACCCGAACACCTATGTTTTCCTGGTCGATCTCGTGGGCAAAGGGAACGATCCGGCGGTCAAGAAGGCTCTCACGCAAGCGCATAAGGTTTCCGAATCGATCCGAAGCCTCGGCTCGTATCCGGTCCGCGAGCCGTACGAGTCGTGACCAGAGCGCTAACGGCGCGCCAACCGCGTCGTCCGGCATTATTTCGCAATCAACCAAATTCGTTTTTATGGCGTCCAAAAATCAATACCGTTTCTGCTTCGGCCCTTGGAACATCAGCGAAGGCTCGGATCCTTACGGACCGACGACGCGGCCGGCGCAAACCTTCGATTGGAAACTCGCGCAACTGAAACAACTCGGGTTCGACGCGATGATGTTCCACGACGACGACGCGATTCCTGAAATCGACGGCAAGACCGACGCGCAGATTCGGAAAGAGGCGAAGGAGCTTAAGAAGCGTCTCGACGGCGAGGGCATTGCCGCCGAAATGGTGGCGCCGCGCCTTTGGTTCAGCCCAAGAACGATGGATGGCGCTTACACCAGTAACAATTCCAAGGATCGACAATACGCGATTGATCGGTCCAAACGAGCGATCGACATCGCAAAGATTTTGGGGACCGACATCCTGGTCTTGTGGCTGGCCCGCGAAGGGACTTACCTGCGCGAGGCCAAAGACGCGCGGCAGAGCGTCGAGCGGTTAGTCGAGGCCTTTGACGCGATGCTGGCGCACGACAAGCGCATCCGGTTGGCCATTGAGCCGAAGCCGAATGAACCGATGGATCACGCGTACATTCCCACCATCGGGCACGCGCTCGCGGTGGCGCAACTGACGCGGGATCCCAAGCGAGTCGGGGCGTTGATTGAAAGCGCGCACTGCATTCTCGCCGGTCTCGATCCCTCGGATGAAATCGCCTTCGCGATGGCCTTCAACAAGCTCTGGTCCCTGCACTTGAACGATCAAAACGGCCTGAAGTACGACCAGGATAAGCCGTTTGGCAGCAATAATCTGCGGGCGGCTTTCAATCAGGTCCGCGTGCTCGAGCGCACGGGCTACGGCCGCCACGGTGAGTATGTCTGCTTTGACGTGCATCCGTTTCGCACCACTAAAGTAGAACATTGGCTGGCGCACTTGGACAACAGCCGGCGAACCTTTCTCCGCCTCGTGGAAAAAGCCCGGAGTTTCGACGAGGCCGCTTCCCAGCGCCTGATCGCCGACCGCGATTATCAAGCGCTCGATCAGCTGGTGATCGAGCATCTGCTCGGCAAATAAGCGTTCGGCGTCCCAAAGGGTGTTCGCGACGCGAGCGCGCCCGTTTGGTGGATACGATCAGGCGGCAGTTGATATTCGGAACAAGAAAGGTAGGGTTAGCGCGAAGTGAGTCGCATGGGAACGTCCCGACATTCAAGCTTGATTAAAGCGGCGCAGATCAGCGCCAGCCTGGTGTTGGCGCTGTTCGCGGTGAAAGGCGTGGAAATCATGCTGCACATCTCGCTGGCCGGTTTCGGCGTCGTGCCGCGCACGGAATCGGGGTTAATCGGCATCGTGTTCAGTCCGCTGCTCCATGCCAACGCGGCGCATTTGATTGCCAACGCGGTTCCGCTTTTCGTGCTCTTGGTGATCTTGTTTTGGGATCGATATTACCACCCCGGGCGTACGCTCGCGCTCATCTGGCTGGCCAGTGGATTCGGCACCTGGTTGATCGGACGGGGCGACCGGGTCCATATCGGGGCGAGTTCGCTCATCTTCGGCTTGGTAAGTTACCTCATCGTCGCGGGGTTTCTGATGGATAGCTGGCGCTCCGTGGGCGTCGCCTTGTTGGTCTTTTTCCTTTTTGGGGGCATCTTTTTTGGGGTAATCCCGCAGCCCGGACCGATCTCCTGGGAGGGCCACCTTTCGGGCGCCATCGCCGGAGTTTGGGCGGCGCGTCGCACTCACGCTTAGGCCGGCGGCCTCGCCCGCGGGTCGAGCGATTCTTAGGCCGCCGCGAGCGCCCGATCCATCCGTTTCAAAACCCGCTCGCGACCCAGCACAGCCAGTAGGTGATAAAGACTTGGGCCGATCGCGCTGCCCGCGCACGCCAGTCGAGTCGGATGCACCAGTTCGCCGGTCTTGACGCCTAGCTCGCGGGCGGTTCCAGCGAGCGCGGCGCCGATGGCGTCCGCTTCAAAGTTACCAAGTTGGGCGAAGGCCGCGCGCAGTTTCGCCAGGCGGGCGCGAATTTCGGCGGGGAATTCCTTCGCCAACGCCGCGGCGTCCAACGCGACCTCCTCAACGAAATAGAAGCCGCCAAACGCCGGCAACTCGGCGAGTTGCTTGACTTTTTCCTTGCACGTGGCGAGCGCCGCGGAAACGTAGGCGTCGTCGAAGCCCCCGGTGTCGAAGCCCGCGCGTTTCAATGCGGGGCGGGCCAGTTCCGTGAAGCGCGCGAGAGTCATCGTCTTGATGTACTCGCCGTTGATCCAATGCAATTTGTCGAGGTCGAACCGGGCGTTGTGCCGCAGAATCTGCGGCAGGTCGAACCGTTCGATGACCTCGGCCAGCGGCACGACCTCGCGATTATGCTTGGGGGACCAGCCGAGGAGGCAAAGGTAGTTGACGACGGCCTCGGGAACGTAGCCGCCGTCGCGGTAGGTCGTCAGCGAAGCGGCCGCCTCACGTTTGCTCATCTTGGCGCCGTCCGCGTTCAGAATCAGCGGGATGTGCGCATACTTCGGCGGTTCGGCCCCGAAGGCGCGGAAGAGCGCGATGTGTTTGGCGCTGTTCGAGAGGTGATCCTCGCCGCGAATCACGTGGGTGATGCCCATTTCCAGGTCATCGACCACGTTCACAAAATGAAACACCGGCTGGCCGTCGGAGCGGATAATGACGAAGTCCGGATCGAGCCGCTCGCGGTCGGTCAATTCACGATGGACGTTACCGACGACCAAATCGGGAATGACAATCGGCCGCTGGTCCATGCGGAATCTCACCGCGCCGTCGTGCTCGTAGGCCAGCCCTTTGTCCTTCAACTCCTGAATTCGCTTCAGATAGATCGCGTGGCGTTGCGACTGGAAGTAAGGGCCAGCGGCGCCTTTGCTTTCGCCGGCGGGATTCGCGCTGACCGGTCCCTCATCCCAGTCGAGCCCCAGCCAGCGAAGCCCGTCGAGGATAACCTCGACCGCCTCAGTGGTGTTGCGGGCGGCGTCCGTGTCCTCGATGCGGAGCACAAAGGTCCCGCCCGTGTGACGGGCGTAAAGCCAGTTGAACAAAGCCGTGCGGGCGCCGCCAATGTGGAGGAAGCCGGTGGGACTGGGAGCGAAACGTACGCGAACACTCATGGGCTAAATCAGACGGCGCGCGCGCCGTTCCAAACGAGGGTCGCCGGCGTCCCGCGCGGACCGTTCGTGGCGAACGCCAGCTTGGTTTTGAATACTCATCGAGCCAAATAAAAACGGCACTCTGAACTTTTCAGAGCGCCGTTGCGATAAAATACTGATTAGCGGGAACCGAGGATGGCGTCTTTCGCGGCCTTCGCGACGCGGAATTTTACCACGCGCTTGGCGGGGATGTTGATCGGCGCGCCCGTGGCGGGATTGCGGCCGATCCGGGCCTTGCGATTGACGAGCACCAACTTGCCCAAGCCGGGAAGAGTGAAGGTGTTTTTCGCGTGTTTGTAAGCCAGTTGAGCGATCGTATCGAGAATTGCCACCGCCTGCTTTTTCGAGATTTCGTTCTTCTCGGCCACCGCGGTGGCGATCTGAGACTTGGAGAGCGCTTTTGCCATAATAGATTCAGTTGTTAAGTTCGGTAAAGTGTTGCGACCGCCGCGTATTAGAGGACCCGAGGCTAGGCTCGGCAAGGAGAAAATCACGGCGTGCCGCGGGCGTTGGCGCGCCAGCCGGGGCTTGACTTGCCCCGCCGTTGTAAGAACATCCGCACGTGTCTGGGCTGTTCACCATTCAGAGCGAGTTTCGCTACGAAATCGTCCGCAAAATCTTCGAAGGCGGCATGGGAGTGGTCTATGAAGCCGAGCAGCATGGCGCCCGCAATTTCGTCAAGCGCGTCGCGATCAAGGTGGTTCGCCAAAGCTACACCAGCCAGCCGAGTTTCATCGAGAACTTCATCGGTGAAGCCAAGCTCGTGGCCGACTTGATCCACACGAATATCGTCCAGACGTACCACCTTGGCGAGGCGCGCGGCATCTACTTCATCGCGATGGAGTTGATCCGCGGGGTCAACCTCGAACAATTCTCGCGCCAACTGCGGGATCAGTCGCGCCCGCTGCCGCTCGAGCTGGCCGTGTTCATCGCCAGTCGCGTCGCGCGCGGCCTGGCGTACGCGCACGCCAAGGCCGACAAGGACGGGCGGCCGCTGGGAATCGTTCACCGTGACGTCAGCCCCAAGAACGTCATGATCGCGTTCGAGGGCGACGTGAAGCTGACCGATTTCGGCATCGCCAAAGCGCGCGGTTTTCTGCAAGACAACGAGGGTGAAGTAGTCGCCGGCAAGGCCGACTATATGAGTCCCGAGCAGGCGGACTTCCAGGTCACGGACAAACGGTCGGACCTCTTTTCCGTGGGCGTCGTGCTGGCGCGGCTGCTGCTGGGGCACAACATTTTCAAAGGGGTCAGCCCGGAGGCCTCGCGCGACCGCATCATGCACCTGCCAATTCCCAATTTCTGCGAACTGGACGCGCGCATCGATGAGCCGCTCAACGAAATCCTGCAGCGGACGCTGGTGCGCGAGATGGGCCAGCGGTTCCCCGACGCGGACGAGTTGCTTTTCGAGCTCGAAAACTACATTTATCACAAGGGCTACGGACCGACCAACGAAACCCTCGGACGCTACATCCGTGAGCTTTTCCGCCAAGGCCCGCCCGCGCCGGCCGCGCCGGTCCGCGCCGGGCAGGATTGCGATACGCCGGTCGCCGGCAAAGTCTGAAGGTCGTCATGAAACGCGCCGCTGACACTTCCCGGGTCACGCTCGGTTTGCTCCAGGCCCGTTGCTCCCGCGACCCCGCGGCTAACCTGAAGAAAACCCTGCAGGCCGCCGAGGCGGCGGCGGACGCCGGCGCGCGGATCATCTGCACCCAGGAGTTGTTCCGGTCGCTCTACTTTTGCCAGAGTGAAAAGCACGATTATTTCAAACTCGCGGAGCCGATTCCCGGGCCGAGTACCGTGGCGTTCCAGCGGCTGGCCAAACGGCGCAAAGTGGTGATCGTGGCGTCCCTTTTCGAAAAACGCGCCGCGGGCCTCTACCACAATACGGCGGTCATCATCGACGCGGACGGCGCCTTTTTGGGCCGGTATCGGAAGATGCACATTCCCGACGATCCGAGCTTCTACGAGAAATTCTATTTTACGCCCGGCGACCTGGGCTTTCGCGCCTGGCAGACGAAGTACGCCCGTATCGGCGTGCTGATTTGTTGGGACCAGTGGTATCCGGAGGCGGCCCGGCTGACGGCGATGCAGGGCGCGGAGATCCTGTTCTACCCGACCGCGATTGGCTGGCACCCGAGCGAAAAAGCCGAGTACGGCCCCACGCAACATGACGCGTGGGAGACGATTCAGCGGTCGCACGCCGTCGCCAACGGCTGTTACGTGGCGGCGGTGAATCGCGTCGGTCTGGAAACCCCCGAAGGTGGGGACGGGCTGGAGTTCTGGGGCCAGAGCTTTGTGGCGGGAACCTCCGGCCAACTACTGGCGCGGGCGGGCGTGGCGGAGGAAACGAATCTCATTGTGCCGGTGGACCTGCAGAAAGTCGAGGTCACGCGCACGCACTGGCCGTTCCTGCGCGACCGCCGCATCGACGCCTACGGTGACTTGACGAAACGGCTTTCGGACTAAGGCGCGGGAAGCGCTCGGAAAATGATAGATGATGGTATTTGTATCAAGGGTGTACACGGCCGCGAATCTCACCCTTTCCGATCCCAAGACTTGCGGGCTTCCTCGAGTTCCCGGAGCGGCTCTGGCCTGCGGTTCTTCCAAGCTCCCTGAGCCTCTTCCCAAACTGCCATACGGTTTCGCCCTTTCACTAGAGCCGGGTGGCCGTGAGTTTTTGAACTCTGCTTTGTTGTTGACTCTGCCATAGTCGCTTCGTTGTATCCGGCGAATTGCCGCCCGGTCAAGTCCGGTGGGCTACAAGTTGAGCTTTCAACTTAGCCAACTTGAGTAATCTGACGCTGGGCGTCCGACTGTGCATCCCACGGGCCGCCCTCTCTGATTTCGTTGATCGATCCGTGATTGCCCTCCGCTGGCGCGCTTGGTTTACTCGCGCCGCTGATGAAACTATTGGTGATCGGTTCCGGCGGGCGTGAGCACGCCCTGGTTTGGAAGCTGGCTCAGTCGCCGGCGGTGACGGCGATGTGGTGCGCTCCCGGCAACGCCGGCATCGCCGCCGAGCGCCTCGCGCGAAACCAGGCTGCGGTCGAATGCGTCAACGTTTCGGCGGAGGATCTGCCGGGGATGCTGCGCTTGGCGGAGGAGAAGGGGATCGATTTGACCGTCGTCGGGCCGGACAATCCACTGGCGCTCGGGATCGTCGATCTTTTTCAGCGGAGCGGCCGGCGGATCTGGGGGCCGAACCAGCAGGCGGCGCAATTCGAGTCGTCAAAAACCTTCGCGCAGGAGTTTATGGAGCGGCACGGCCTTCCGACCGCGCGGGCGGGGACGTTCCGGGGGTCGAACAGCGTGGGGGAGGCGGTACAATTCGCCCGCTCGCTCGGCTGGCGGTGCGCGGTCAAGGCGGACGGATTGGCGCTGGGTAAAGGAGTGTTGATTTGCCGGAGCGAGCAGGACGCCTGCGAAGCGATCCACCAGATTCTGGTGAACCGGACGTTCGGCGACGCCGGGTTGAAGATCGTAATCCAGGAATTGCTCGAAGGCGTCGAGATTTCTCTGCACGCCATTTGCGATGGCACGAGCGCGCGGCTCTTCCCGACGGCGCAAGATCACAAGCGAGCGCTCGATGGCGATCGGGGGTTGAACACGGGCGGCATGGGGGCGTATTCGCCGACGCCGTTTTTGTCCGACGCCGAGCTGGTCGAAGTCAGTCAAAAAATCCTCGATCCCTGGCTGCGCGGTTGCGCGGCGGAAGGGATCGACTTTCGGGGACTCCTGTACCCGGGCGTCATGTTGACGAAGGACGGCCCGAAGATACTGGAATTCAACGCGCGTTTCGGCGATCCCGAGACGCAGGTTTATCTGACCCGCTTGGAAAATGATTTGCTGGAAGTTTTGGAGGCCTCGGTGGACGGCACGCTCGGCACGCTCGAATTGCGCTGGCGGCCGGGGGCCGCGGTGTGCGTCGTCATGGCCTCGGGCGGCTATCCGGGGAACTATTCGAAGGGCAAGGTGATTGTCGGGTTGGACGCGGCGGCCCAAGCGCCGGACACCAAAGTGTTTCACGCCGGAACCGCGTTGGCGGGCGGCGAAGTGGTGACGAACGGCGGGCGAGTGCTCGGGGTCACGGCGTGGGCGTCGGATTTGACCCGGGCGCGAGCGGCCGCGTATTCCGCCGTCGAGAAAATTAAGTTCGACGGGGCGCATTTTCGGCGCGATATTGGGGCTCAGGCGTTGCCGGCGGCGCCGCGCTGAATCAGTTCGCTCCGCGCCGGAACGCCCGCAAGATGACTGATTTATGACCAAATTGGCATGGCGAATTCTTTGCGTTGGATGCTTGCTCACCCCGTCCGCGAGTTGGGCGGATGCGGGCGCGACCAACGCCTTACCCAGTTTTCAAGAGGTGTTTGGCTTGGTGCGGACGAACCTGAGCCAAATCTCGGAGGCCGACTTGAACGACGCGGCCGTGCGGGGCCTGCTGCAGGAACTCGATCCTCAGGTCAGCTTGGAACCGCTTTCCGGCCCCGCGGCGACGGACGCGGCGGTGACCACCAAACAGACGGTTTTTGAGGGCGCCTTCGCCTATGTCCGCGCGGCGGACGTAAAGCCGGGCTTGGCCGACGCCATCGCCGCCGCCTGCGGCGGGAGCGGGTCAACCAATAAAATCAAGGGCTTGGTCCTCGACCTGCGATTCGCGGGCGGCTCTGACTACGCCGACGCGGTGCGGGTGGCCGATCGATTTTTGTCGAGTGACAAGCCGCTGCTTGAGTGGGAAGGAACGCCGGTACACTCGACCGCAAAATCGGACGCCATCGAGCTGCCGGTCGCGGTGTTGACCAATCGGAAAACGCACGGCGCGTCGGAAGCGTTGGCGGCGGTCCTGCGCCGCACGGACGTGGCGTTGCTGATCGGTAACTCGACCGCCGGGCAGGCGCGGGTGTTCAAGGTGTTTACGCTGACGAATGGGCGCCGTTTGCGAGTCGCGACGGCCCCGGTTCGCTACGGCGACGGCGAACTGCTTCCCAGCTCGGGGCTACGGCCCGATATTCAAGTCAACATCGGTCTCGACGACGAGAACCTATATCTGGCCGACGCGTATCGAAGCCCGACGAAAGGCGTCGCGGTTGGCCGAATCGACGCGAAGACGAATGTGGTTGCCGGCGTGACAAACCGTTCTCCCCACCGGCTCAACGAGGCCGAGCTGGTGCGTTTGCAGAAAGAAGGCCTGACGCCGGATCTGTTAGCCGCTGAAATCTCCGATACCGAGGTGTCGCCCCTGAAGCCGGTGGTTCGCGACCCGGCGCTGGCGCGCGCCTTGGACCTGCTCAAGGGGTTGGCGGTGGTGCAGTCATCCCGTCACCTTTGACCGTGAGCACGTCGAACCCTCGGGACATTTGGGACGGCGAAGCCTCCGCGCGCGCGGCCGGGCACAAAGCTTTTGCATAACTCCGCTACGTATTGCCGTCCAGCGTGTTGCAATTGGCGAAGAGGGCCGAATACGAACGGCGCTATGATTTGCCGTTGACGATTCCTCGCAGGCATCTCAATTTGATGGCGCTTTCGCACGAATGAAGACGATCCTGTTCGTTTGCACCGGAAATGTTTGCCGCAGCCCGATGGCTGAGGGCCTGTTTCGCCACGCCGTCAAAGGCCGCGGCGACTTTCAGATCCTTTCCGCGGGGGTGGGCGCGGTGGACGGTCAGGCGCCCAGTCCCTACGCCGTGGAGGCGTTGCGGGAACTTGGGTTGGATATTTCGCGGCAACGTAGCCGGGCGTTGACGCCCGAATTGGTGCAGCAGGCGGACTATATCTTTGGCATGACGCGCGGGCATGTCGATGCGATCGACCTGCTTTATCCGCAGGCGGCCGAGAAGACTTTTTTGCTGCGCGAATTTGACGAGACCCTCGATTTTTACGAAAAGGACATCCCTGACCCGATTGGCGGGCCGTATGAAGTTTACCTGCTGTCGCGCGACCAGATCGAGCAAGGCATTGTGACTATGTTGAGATTTATCGACCAGACCAGCGCCGGCGCCGATTCCGCCGGGGCCAAGGAGAGAACGCTTTCAATCGCCCTCGGTTCCGATCATGCCGGGTTCGAACTCAAGGAAGCGCTCAAGCAGCATTTGCAGAATCGCGGCATTCCGTTCGTCGATTTTGGGACGCATTCGACGGAAAGCGCCGATTATCCCGATTACGCGCAGAGTGCCGCGCTGAGCGTGGCCAGCCATCAGACGACGCTCGGGGTCCTGACCTGCTCGACGGGCGTGGGGATGAGCATCACCGCGAACAAGGTGCCCGGCGTCCGCGCGGCGTTGGTTTTCAACGAGAAAATGGCCTCCCTGGCCCGCCAGCATAATGACGCGAACATGCTTTGCCTCGGCGGCAAATTCATCGACGCGCGCGCGGGCACGCAGATTCTGGACGCGTTTCTCGACGCCCAATTCGAGGGTGGACGCCACGAGCGGAGGGTCGCGAAAATGGAGCGGGGCGGGGCGCCGGTGGGGCGGCATTTGCGCGAAACGGACCCGGACATCGCGGAGGCGATCGAGCGCGAGCGCCAGCGTCAGCAGCAGAATATCGAGCTGATCGCGAGCGAGAACTTCACGAGCCTGGCCGTGCTTGAGGCGCAAGGCTCGGTGCTCACGAACAAATACGCCGAGGGTTATCCCGGACGGCGCTGGTACGGGGGCTGCGAATTCGTCGATCAAGTCGAACAACTGGCGATCGACCGGGCCAAGCGGCTCTTCGGCGCGGAGCACGCGAACGTCCAGCCGCACTCCGGCAGCGGCGCGAACATGGCGGTTTATTTCGCCGTGCTGAAACCGGGCGACCGCATCCTGACCATGGACCTGAGCCACGGCGGACACTTGACGCACGGCAATCGCGCCAATTTCTCCGGGCGGTTCTTCGACGTCATCCATTACGGCGTGCGCAAGGACGATGAATTGATCGATTACAATCAACTGGCCGAGATGGCCCGGGCGCATCGGCCCAAGATGATTACCGTGGGAGCGAGCGCCTATCCCCGCGTCATCGATTTCGCCCGCATGGGCGAGATCGCGCGCGAAGTGGGCGCGTACCTGCTGGCGGACATCGCGCATATCGCGGGGCTGGTCGCCGCGGGGATTCACCCCAGTCCAGTGGGGCACGCTGATTTTGTGACCACCACGACGCACAAAACCCTGCGCGGTCCGCGCGGCGGCCTGATCCTTTGTTCCGCGCAACACGCCAAAGAAATCGACGGGCAGACCTTTCCCGGGATTCAGGGCGGGCCGTTGATGCACGTCATTGCGGCCAAGGCCGTATGCTTGTTGGAGGCGTTGCAGCCAAGTTTCCGCGCGTACCAGGAACAGATCGTCAAGAATGCCCGCGCGTTGGCCGACGGCCTCAAGCGCAACGGCTACCGGTTGGTGAGCGGTGGCACGGAGAATCATCTGATGCTCGTGGACGTGGGCGCCCGCGGCGTGACGGGCAAGGAGTGTCAGGCCGCGTTGGACGGCGCCGGCATCACGGTGAATAAGAACACGATCCCGTTTGAGACCCGCTCGCCGTTCCAGGCCAGCGGGATCCGCCTGGGAACGCCAGCCGTGACCACCCGCGGCATGCGGGAAACCGAGATGGCGGCCGTCGCGGACATGATCAGTGAAGTACTTTTGGACCTCAAAAACCTTGACGCCGCCCGTCACGTGCGGCAAAGGGTGCTCGAATTGACCGCAAGTTTTCCCTTGCCGTACTGACCGTACTGAACTTACCTTTCAGACACGGCTCCTGCTTTCAAATCCCTTTTGAACGGATTTAGGCGTTTGGATGACTAACTGGCTGGCTGGTTGACCACCACCCAGAGTCATGCCCACCGGGCCGCTACTGAATTTTTACCAATTATTGTTTATGCCGAGAATTGCCAAGAAGACTGTCAAGCCGAAGGCTGGCGGTAGAGCCAAAGCCCCCGTGGCCGAGGCCGCCGCATTGCCCGCGGAGCCGGCCGATATGTTCGAGCCACCCGCTCCCCCCGCAAACGACGGCCCCAAGGCGGTGACCTCCGCGGATTTGCAGTTGCCGACCAAAGCGACGGAACTGAAGGAGACCGAGCCGACCCCGGCCGCCAAAGCCGCCGAGTCAGCCGCGAGCACCGTCAATATCGCCCGCTTGCAGGCGCTGTCGATGACCGATCTGAATCAGATGGCCAAGGAGATGGGCATCGAGAACTTCGGCACGATGAAGAAGCACGAAGTCATCTTCCAGATTCTTCAGAAAAACGCCGAACGCAGCGGCAGCCTGTTCTCGGAAGGCGTGCTTGAGATTTTGCCCGAAGGCTTCGGGTTTCTCCGGTCCCAAAGCTTCAACTATCTGCCGTGCCCGGAAGACATTTACGTTTCGCCGTCGCAAATTCGGCGGTTCGACCTGCAGACCGGCGATCTGGTGGCGGGACAAATCCGCCCTCCGAAGGAGAAGGAACGGTTCTTCGCGCTGCTCAAAGTCGAAGCGGTGGACAAGGAAGATCCGGACAAGGCCAAAGACAAGACCCATTTTGACAACCTGACGCCGCTGTTTCCCAACAAGCGCTTCATCCTGGAAACCACCGCGGACGAGTTATCGACCCGGGTGCTCGACCTGGTTTGTCCGATTGGCAAAGGCACCCGCGGGCTGATCGTGGCGCCGCCGCGCACGGGCAAAACCGTGCTGATGCAGAAACTCGCCAACGCAATTCTCAAGAACAACCCCGAGGTCTATCTTTTCATCCTGCTGATTGACGAGCGACCCGAGGAAGTCACCGACATGGAGCGGAATTGCAAGCCGGCGGAAGTCATTAGCTCGACGTTCGATGAACCACCCGAGCGGCATGTCCAGGTCGCCGAAATGGTGATCGAGAAAGCTCGGCGCATGGTCGAGCACAAGAAGGACGTCGTGATCCTGCTCGACTCGATCACCCGCTTGGCGCGCGCTTACAACACGGTTCAGCCGCACTCCGGCAAGATTCTGTCCGGTGGCGTCGATGCCAACGCGCTGCACAAGCCGAAACGCTTTTTTGGCGCCGCGCGCAACCTCGAAGAGGGCGGTTCGTTGACGATCATCGCGACCGCGCTGGTCGATACCGGGTCGCGCATGGACGAAGTTATTTTCGAAGAGTTCAAGGGTACCGGCAACATGGAAGTCAGCCTCGACCGCCATTTGGTGGAGCGCCGGATTTTCCCCTCGATCAACATCGAGCTGTCCGGCACGCGTAAAGAGGAACTGCTCTATCATCCCGACGAGTATTCCAAAGTTGTCGTTCTGCGGCGGGCGCTCACGGGCGTGCCACCGGTCGAAGCGATGGAATTGGTGCTGAACAAACTGAAGAAGACCCGCAGCAACATCGAGTTCCTGCTCGGCATGTCCGTTGGTTGAGCCGCGGTTCGCCGGAGTGAAACCTCTAGCCTTCATCGCGCCTCGCGTTTGGCCGGCGCTCGCTCTGCTATTGCTCGCCGGCTGCGGTCGCGACGAAATCAAAGTTTATCGCGCCGCCAAGGATGCGCCCGAACCGGTGGAGGCCACGACCGACGCGTCAAGTCCGGCCGACGTCCAACCTGCTCCACGCCTCAAATGGGAACTGCCCGCCGGTTGGACGGAAAAACCACCCCGCAAAATGCTCGCGGGCGAGTTCGAAATTTCCGCAAAAGACGGCCGGCAGGCGGAGGTCTTGGCGATCCCGTTGGTTGGCGTAGCCGGTCGCGATCTTGATGTGGTCAATATGTGGCGCCAGGAGTTGGAACTGGAACCGATGACCGAAGCCGAGTTGGCGGGGGCGGAAAAGATCGCGGTCGGTTCCGGGGAAGGGCGGCTCATCGAGATGGCCAGCAAGAAGCCGATCATCGAGGGGAAGCAAACCGCGCGGACGATCAGCGCGATGGCCCAACAGGCGGGCGCGAGTTGGTTTTTCAAGCTGACCGGCGAGGCGTCGTTGGTGCACGAGCAAAAGGCGGCGTTCCTCAATTTCCTGAAGTCGTTGAAATTCGAAGAGGCTCCGCCGATGATGAGTTCCGCGGCGCCGCCTTTCGCTTCGGGCGGCGGCATGGCGGCCGCCGGCGACACCACGTTGCCTGCGTGGCAGGTTCCCGCCGGCTGGCAGCCGCAGCCGGCTTCGCCGATGTCGCTGGCGACGTTTCTTCTCGGAACAGCGGGTCAGGCCCAGGCGAAGGTAACTGTCTCGACTTTGGAAGGTGACGGTGGCGGAGCCTTGGCCAACGTGAATCGTTGGCGCGGTCAATTGGGTCTGGCTCCGGCGGCCGAATCCGATTTGGCGAGCCTGCTAAGCCCGGTCGAGCTGGCGGAGGGCAAAGCTTCGCTGGTCGATTTGAGCGGCACGGACGCTCGGACCGGCAAAAAGGCGAGGATGTTGGCGGTCATGGCGCCCCGACCGCGGCAAACTTGGTTCTATAAGCTGATGGGTGATGAAGGCGTCGTCGCGGCGGCAAAAGACGAATTCGTGAAATTCGTCCAATCCGCGCGCTATTCGGCCCCGGTCCGTGAGACGACCGCGGTCGCGCCGCCCGACGCCGCGCCGGTGGCCGCCTCTTCGGACCGGCCAATCTGGGAACCGCCTGCGAATTGGCAGGAGCAACCCGGGTCGGCGATGGTCCTGGCGAGTTTTGTGGCCATCGGCGACGCTGGGAGCCAAGCCCGAATCAGCGTCTCGATGTTCGGTGGGACCGGCGGCGGACCTTTGGCGAACATCAATCGTTGGCGCGACCAGCTTAAGCTCGATCACCTCGACGAAGCCGGGCTTTCCGGCGTTCTCCAGAAGCTTGACGTGTTGGGGGGAAAGGCCATGGTAGTAGATATGAGTGGGACTGATGCCAAGACGGGAAAAGCGGCGCGATTGGTGGCCGCCATCGTCACGCGCGACGCCAACACCTGGTTCTACAAGTTGATGGGTGATGGACCCGTGGTGGCCCGCGAAAAAGAGGCTTTCTTGAAATTTGTCCAAACGATTCGTTATCCCAATGGTTGACCGGTTCATCAACATTCTGACTTCGCTCCGGCTCACCGTCGTCTGCCTCTGCCTGTCGCTCGTGCTGGTTTTTGTCGGAACTCTCGCCCAAGTCGATCTCGGGCTTTACCGGGTACAGAACGAGTTCTTTCGCAGTTTTTTTGTCTATTGGTCGCCCGGCGGAGGCTCGTTGCGAATCCCCGTGCTTCCGGGCGGCTATCTCCTTGGCGGCGTGCTCCTGGCCAATCTGCTCGCCGCCCACTTCAAACGATTTAAGTTAACCAAGAAAAAAATCGGCATCTTCATGATCCACATTGGGATCATCCTGCTGATCGTCGGGCAGTTGTTAACCGATCTGCTTGCGCACGAAAGCGTCCTGCATCTCAAGGAAGGCCAGACCAAGAGCTATTCCGTGACCGAGCGCGAAAGCGAGTTGGCGGTCATCGATCCTTCCGATCCGGACACCGATAACGTCGTCGCCATCCCGGATGCTTTGCTGGCCAAGGGCGGGCTGATTACCCATCCGGCCCTGCCATTCGCCATCAACGTCAAAAGCTACTTTCCGAACTCGTTCGTCACGAACCGCCCGGCGGACGCCGTGGGGCCGCCCCCCGCCACCAAAGGCTTCGGGCCTGAACTCGAAATCGAGAATGAACCGCGCGTCACTTCGATGGATTTTCGCGACGTGCCGACCGGGGTCATCGAGCTTTCCGCGGGCCAAGCGTTGCTCGGGTCGTGGGTGGTTTCGGAGTATTTTACGCAGCCGCAGACGGTGACTTTCGAGAACAAGAGTTATCAATTGATATTGCGGCCGAAGCGGGTGTACCGGCCGTACAGCATCCAATTGGTAAAGTTCACCCACGCGGTTTATAAGGGGACGGAGACCCCGAAGGATTTTGCGAGCCTGATCCGCTTGCGCCGGCCCGACACCGGGGAGGACCGCGAAGTGCGGATTTACATGAACAATCCGCTGCGCTACGCGGGAGAGACCTATTACCAGCAAAGCTTTGACAAGGATGATCACGGCACCGTCCTTCAGGTGGTCCGCAACCCCAGTTGGCTGACGCCTTATTTTTCGTGCATTCTGGTCGGCGCCGGCCTGCTCGTGCAGTTTATGTCGCATCTGATCGCCTTCGCGCGACGGACCGCCGCCAAGGCGAAAGCGGCTGGCCCGATCAAAGGCCGCGCGCGCCCCGCGGCGCCGGCCCCGGCCGCGGTCGCCTCGATGTCGGCCAACGCCAAAAGGAGAGACTGATGAAAAAGTACCTGCCTTGGATTTTCACCGGCATCTTTGCCCTCGAAGCCTTCATGGCTTTGCTGCCGCGGCATGAGAAAACCTTTCAAACCCGCGAGTTCGCCGTCCTGCCGACGTTGCTGAACGGTCGCATCCAGCCGCTCGGCTCGGTCGCGCGCAATACCCTGCTGCAAATTCGCAGCGCTCAATCGGTTCCGCTGGAAGGCAACGGCGGCTCCGAATGGGGAACCTGGGAACAGTTGCGCAAGGACAATCGTCTTCCCCTCACGGAACGGCATTGGTGGCAATTCGCGAAGCATCCGAAGCGCCTGAAGGCAACCGATTGGCTGATGGAAGCGATGATGCGCCCGGACCTGGCGGATGACCGTTATATTTTCCTCGTTCACCTTCCCGAGCTGTTGAATGAGTTAAAGCTCGAGGGGAAGGGGATCGAGAACGAGGGGTTGCGCTATTTCAGCTTCAATGAGTTGCGCCCGGCTCTGGACGTGGTGGACACGCAAGTGCAGCGGGTGCTGAAATCCGAGGCCGAGAACCGCTCGACGGTTGAGCAGCGCACCGTTTATCAGAAACAATTGTTCAAATTGGCCAACGCTCTGCGTCTCTATTCCGGGGTCCGCTTCAGCCTTCGACCGGAACGGTCCGATGATTTCGCCCAGGAGATTGACCAGTTTCTCAAATCCGCGCCGGCGGGCGTCACAGCCGTTAAGCGCCAGCAAGCCGGCCAGGAGTTCAATCAACAGGACTTGGACCGCATCATCGAAAACGTCGGCCAGTACGACCGCATGGCGACGGCCGCTTTGCTGCCGCTGGTTCCGCCCGCGCGACCGGAGGAATCGCGCGATAACTGGACCAACATCGGCAATGAACTGAAGGAATCGGTGCATACCGGCGAAGTCCCGCCCGCCGTCAAATATTACGCCGCGATGGTCACCGCGTATCGGCACGACAAACCGGACGACTTCAATCGCGCCGTCGCCGATTACCGCCAATGGTTGGGCGGCAAGTTCGCGCCCGAATTGAGCAAGGGGGTGCGCGAATCGTTCTTCAACAATTTCCAGCCGTTCTATCGGGCGATGCTGATCTACCTGTTCGCGTTCCTGCTCGGCTGCGGCTTCTGGTTCAACTGGTCCGAGCCACTGCGGCGCTCGGCCTTCTGCCTGATTGTCCTGGCGGGGCTGATTCACACGTTCGGCTTGGTGTTTCGGATGGTCCTGGAAGGCCGGCCACCGGTGACGAATCTCTATTCGTCGGCCATTTTCATCGGTTGGGGAGCGGTCATTCTCGGGCTAGTTCTCGAGAGCATCTACAAGGACGGCATTGGGGTGGTCACGGCGGCGGCGATTGGGTTCGTCACGCAGATCATCGCTCATAATCTCGCACTCGGCGGCGACACGATGGAGATGTTGCAAGCGGTGCTCGACACGAATTTCTGGCTGGCCACGCACGTGGTCGCGGTCACCACCGGCTACGCTTCGACCTTTGTCGCCGGGTTTCTCGGCTTGCTTTATATCTTGCGCGGAGTCTTCACGCGTTCGCTCTCGGACTCCACGTCGAAGGCGCTGGCGCGAATGATGTATGGCATCGTTTGCTTCGCCACGCTGTTCAGTTTTGTCGGGACGGTGCTGGGAGGAATCTGGGCCGATCAATCGTGGGGGCGTTTTTGGGGTTGGGACCCGAAAGAGAACGGGGCTTTGATTATCGTTTTGTGGAACGCCACGATCCTGCACGCGCGGTGGGGCGGCATGATCCGCGAACGCGGGTTGGCGTGCATGGCGGTGTTCGGGAATATCGTCACCAGCTATTCCTGGTTTGGCGTCAACATGCTGGGGATCGGACTGCATTCCTACGGTTTTATGGACCAGGCGTTCAAGTGGTTGATTGCCTTTGTTATCAGCCAGGTCGTGCTGATCGCCATTGGTTTGCTCCCGCCCCGCTACTGGCTCAGTTTCCGCGACTCGTTGGCGGCCCGCGCGAGCGCGCCGCCGGCGCCGGAGCCGCCCGGCAAGGCTCGGCCGGCTTCGGCGGGCGCCTGAGCGGCCGGCTGCGATGTTCGGCCGGCATTTGGCGCCGTCGATCGGCGCCAATCTGCGACGTTAAACTCTTTGACCTGCCTCCCCTGTTCCCTTAGCGTGTCACGACGAAAATAAAGGCAAAATGCTAGGATTTATCATTAAGAAGATCATCGGCTCGAAGAATGATCGTGAAGTCAAGAAACTGCGGCCGTTGATCGCCAAGGTCAACGAATTCGAGGCGGCGTTGCAAGCGCAGCCGGCCGAGGTTTTGCGACAAAAGACGGCCGAATGGAAGGAACGTTTTGCCGCCATTCAAGACCCCGTCGAGCGCGTGGCAACGCTCAGTGAAATTCTGCCCGAAGCGTTCGCGGTGGTTAAGGACGCTTGCCGGCGGCTGGTTGGCTCTGAAACCACGGTCCGCGGCCAAACGCTGAAATGGGATATGGTTCCCTTCGATGTCCAGTTGATTGGCGGTTACGCGCTCCATAGCGGGCGGATCGCGGAAATGGCGACGGGCGAAGGCAAAACCTTGGTGGCGACGTTGCCGGTTTACTTGAACGCGCTCACCGGACTCGGCGTTCACGTGGTCACGGTGAACGACTATCTGGCGGCCCGCGATAGCGAGTGGATGGGAACAGTCTATCGTTATCTGGGGCTCACCGTCGGCTGCATTCTTCATGACCAGACGCCCGATGTGCGCCGCCAGCAGTACTTCTGCGACATCACCTACGGCACGAATTCTGAGTTCGGATTCGATTACTTGCGCGACAACGGCATGGCCACGCGCAAGGAGGATCAGGTCCAACGCGGGCATTACTTCGCGATCGTGGACGAAGTTGATTCGATCCTGATCGACGAAGCGCGGACCCCGCTCATCATCAGCGGGCCGGCGGTCATCAACGTTGATAATCAATACGGCCAGTTCAAGCCGCAAGTCGAGGCGCTGGTCTCGGCGCAGGAAAAGCTCTGCGCCCGCTTCCTCCGCGAAGCCGACGAACTGATCAAGAAGCTGCATCCGGCCGACGGTTCGAAGGTGTCCGACTCCGGCGAGCTGGAGCGTCAGATCGGCTTGTTGCTTTACCGGGTCAAGTTGGGCAACCCGCGGGCGATCGACCTGATGCGGATTCTCGAGGACCCGGAGAACCTCCGTCTGATGACGAAGTCGGAACTGGAATTACACACCGACCAATCGAAGAAGGATCTTTACGCGCAGAAAGAGGAGCTTTTCTTCGCGATGGACGAGAAGGGCCACGAGGCCGATTTGACCGAGAAGGGCCGCGGCTATCTCAGCCCCTCGGACCCGGACGCCTTCATGCTGCCCGATTTGACGGTGGCCTTCCACGAAATCGACGCCGGCGCCGAGGCGGACGCCCGCAAACGGCTCGAAATGAAAGCCAAGGCCCAGGCCGATTTCGAGGCCAAGGCCCAAAAAATCCATTCGATTTCGCAACTGCTCAAAGCCTACTGCCTCTACCTCAAGGACGTGCAGTACGTAGTGCAGGATAACAAGGTCATCATCGTGGACGAGAACACGGGCCGTTTGATGACCGGCCGGCGGTGGAGCGACGGCCTGCACCAGGCGGTCGAGGCCAAGGAAGGCGTGGAAATCGAGCGCGAGACGCAAACCCTCGCGACGATCACGATTCAGAACTATTTCCGCCTTTATAGTAAACTATCCGGCATGACCGGCACCGCCGAAACCGAGGCGGGCGAATTTCTGGACATTTACAAGCTCGGCGTCCTGGTCATCCCGACGAACCGGCCCGTGGCCCGCAAAGACGCCCACGACACGGTCTATAAAACCAAGCGCGAGAAGTTCACCGCCGTCCTGAACGAGATTCAAACCGTCAATCGGCAGGGGCGCCCGATCCTGGTCGGCACGGTCTCGGTCGAGACCAGTGAGCAGCTTTCCCGGATGCTGAAAAAGGCGGGGATCATTCATTCCGTTCTCAACGCGAAGTTTCACGAACAGGAAGCCGCCATCGTCGCGCGCGCCGGGCAGCGCGGCGTCGTCACGATCGCGACCAACATGGCCGGCCGCGGCACCGACATCAAACTCGGCGCCGGCGTGCAGGAGTTGGGTGGCCTGCACGTGATCGGCACCGAGCGGCACGAGTCGCGCCGAATCGACCGCCAGTTGCGCGGTCGTTGCGCGCGCCAGGGCGACCCCGGTTCATCCCACTTTTTCATCGCGCTCGAGGATGATCTGATGCGGCTCTTCGGCTCGGATCGCATCGTGAAGGTGATGGAGCGGGTTGGCTTGGAGGAAGGCCAGGAACTGGAGCATCCGCTGCTGAACCGTTCCATCGAGACCGCCCAAAAGCGGGTCGAGCAGCACAATTTTCAGATTCGCAAGCGCACGCTCGAGTACGACGACGTGATGAACAAGCAGCGCGAAGTCATCTACGGCTTCCGCAACGAAATCATCCACGCCGAGGACGTCCGCGACCGCCTCATGGACATCATGGAAGAGGTCGTGGTGCAGAAGATTCAGGAATTCTCGTCCGCCCATACGGATTCGCACGAATGGAACGTGCGGGCGCTGGCGGATTGGGTAAACCTCAATTTCCCGCTCGGCATGCCCGAGGAGGAAATTCTGAAGGCCGCCGCGGCGGGCCGCGAACAGCCCGAGCCCGAGTCGCTTTTCGGCGACCTTAGCGCGGCGCAGTTTTCCGTCTGCCTCTTCATCTCCAAGAGCATTCGCGAAGCCTACGAATTAAAGATCAGTTTCGAGCAGGCGGACGCGCTCAAATCGGTCGAACGCTACACGATCCTGAACGCCATCGACCGTCTCTGGCAGGAGCATCTTTACGGCATGGACGGCCTGCGCAACAGCATTGGTCTGCGGCAATACGGCCAGCGCGACCCGCTGATCGAATACAAGGTCGAAGCTTTCAAGATTTTTGATGAATTGATGGTCAACATCAAAACCGAGATTTGCCACAACATCTTCCGGAGCGCCTCGAGCATGATGGCCTTCAGCCAGTTCTTGCATAGTCTGCCGCAGAAGACGATTCACCAGGCCCCGAGCGGCTATGCGCCGTCCGAGGCGCAGGCGTCCAAAGGCGGCGAAATGGTGAGCGAGGTCACCGACGCGATTGAGAAGTCCAAGCCGGTCCGTTCCGGTCCGAAGGTCGGCCGGAACGATCCGTGTCCGTGCGGCAGTGGCAAAAAATACAAGCACTGCTGCGGCAAGAACGGTTGAGCAAAGCGATTGATCGCTATCGCGAGCGGCTTGCTCAGGCGGCGGATCGAGTGGTGGGGCCAGCGCGCTGACAGCGCAGCGAAGCGGCGCAACCTGTGGCGTTTTTCGCTTCCCCAATCCTGATTTTTGTCCGCGTTGACTTAACGGGCGCGGTCGCTTGGAGCGCCGGATTGGCCCTCAGTCGAGCAGGCCATTGCGCACGGACGCGGGCCAATCGTGGCTCAGGGCGCGCGCTTTGCCATTTTGCCAGAGGACGACTTCGGCCTTCTTTTCACCGTGCTCGGGTTGGGGTGGCGCGATGAAACATAATTCCTCCGCCGACCGCCAAACCGGTATGGTCTTAACGTCGTCCTCTCCTCCCGGAGCCGATTGGGCCACTTCCACTTGGCCGGTTCCGAGCGAGAGGATGGTCACGGCGCCCTTCTCGGACACGAACGAGACTCTCTTCTCATCGGGACTGACCTCGAAATGACTTAAATCCTCGGGGAGATTTCCGAGGGTCCCGCGCGGAATGCGTGGAGCCAGGGTGGCTCGTTTGCCCGGCTCCAATTCGAAGAGTTGTTGCCGCTGCGAGACGTCCACGGAGGTGGACGGCAGCGTGATTTCGGCGGCGGCGAACAGGATTCGCCCGTCCTTCAAACAGCGCACCTTGCCCAATGGGTTGAAGAGCAGGTTGGCCAGGTCCTCGCCTTGCGCCTGGAGTTCGATCTGGCCGGACTCGTTCAGAATTTGACGTCGGGTGAGGATGGCGAGCCGGGGTTGATCGTTTCCGGCGTCGGGACCAACGCCTCGTAAATAGACGATCGAGCGTCCGTCCGGCGACCAATCCGCGTACGCCGCGGCCGTTTGCTCGATCGGCCGCGAGGTCGGCGTTCCCTCCGTCGGCAGCGCCGAGAGGTTGGCGCCATGTTCGTCTTCGGTCGCGATCAGAATCGCGGTGGCGCCGGGCGAGACGCGAGCGTCGAGCAGGCGTGGCTCGAGTCCCGCCAGGAGCGGCGGCCCCGAGTCCAGTTTGCTATCCGTCAATCGGCCGATTTGCAGACTGCGCCAGCTCGCGCTGAGGTCGCTGAGTTTGTTCGCGTCATTTCCCGCGGCGTGCGCCGCCGCGGCGGGATCGCGATCGCGCGAATACAAAAGGACGGCTTTCAATTGGTCTTCATTGAGACCGCCCCGTTGTTTGGCGGCCGCGCCGGCTTCGGCCCAGGCGCGTCCGGCTTTGAGGTCTTCCAGGAGAGCGTCACCGATTCGGCTGATCGCGGCGCGGCTGGTTGGCGTGAGCGCCGGCGCCAATTCGCCCCAGGAACGAAAGTCGATGTTCCGGGCAAACACGATCCGTTGGGAATCGGGAAACCAGGCGACGAAGACGACGTTTGAGGCGAGCGGCCCGGTCAGTTTCCCCGAGGCGTCACAGAAGAAAAGGCCTTCCTCCGCGAGGATGGCGGCGCGCTGGCCGTCCGGTGACCAAACCACTCGTTTCAGGTCTTCGCAACCGGCGACGGCCAACGTGACGAGCAGGGCGACAGCCAGATGAAGACGCCGGTCGAGAACTGTGAATTCGTTTTTCATGGAGGATAAAATGATCGAGTCACCGGCGGTAATGGTTGTCAGTTTGACCGCCGTCCAACCGCTGGTTCGGACGGGCATCGATTCCGGTCGGCCGCGCTCGCGGGCCATTTTCAAGGTCGGTCGGCAGTCTCATCGGCTCCAAGCTAACCGGTTATCCGGCTTGGCGAAATTATGAATTCTTCGGGCTGAATTCCCGAGCCGGGCTCTCGTTTGGCGGCGGCGCGCTTGGCGCTCTCGTGGTGTACTGCCCAGCGGCCCGTCTTCGCCGGAAGGCCGCAACGGGCTGAAAATCCGGGCTGGACAACGCCGCGGGCAGGTTCTACCTATCGCTATCGCTCCACATTGCCCGCGGGTCGGCCGCGCGATCGACGCCGTTGTCGTCGCGCAAAACCCACGGCGCGCCGGCAATCGGGAACCGCGAACAACCGCCGATGCCACGCCGTCTCCAGACCACTTCAGCGGGCCGCCCGCACGTTGCGGTGCTCGTGGAAACGTCGCTTGGCTCAGGGCGCGACATTTTGCGAGGCATCGCGCGTTACGTGCGGGAACACTCCCCGTGGTCGCTGTTTCATGAGCCGCGCAGCCTTGAGGAATCAGTGCCGGATTGGCTCAAGGATTGGCAAGGGAACGGGATCATCGCCCGAGTCCAGAGTCAGACCACCGCGAGCGCCGTCCTGGCGACCCGGCTGCCGGTCGTGGACGTTCTTGGGTTAGTTCCCGACGCGGGGATTCCGCTGGTCCACGTGGACGATCAAGGCATTTCGCGGCAGGCGGCCGAACATCTGCTGGAGCGGGGTTTTCAGCACTTTGGCTACTTTGGGATCGCGCAGGAGAACTGGTCGGTGCGCCGGCGGGAATACTTCGCCGAGTGGTTGAGAGGCGCGGGCTATCGCGTGGAGGCCTACGAACTGCCGCGCAGCGAGAGCGGGCGCATTTCGTGGGAGCAGCGGGAGAACGATCTCGCGGCGTGGATTACGCGGTTGCCTAAGCCGGCCGGGGTCATGGTCTGCAGTGACCAGCGCGCGCTTGATTTTCTGGAGGCCTGCCGGCGGGCCGGGGTCGAGGTTCCCGACGACGTCGCGGTGATTGGAGTGGATAACGACGAAGTGCTATGCGAGATCGGATTTCCACCCCTATCGAGCGTGTGGCCCGCGCACAATCAGGCGGGCTACGAGGCGGCCGCGTTGTTGGACAAGCTGATGAAGGGAGGCGCCAGGCCCGCGCATCCAATTCTTGTGGCGCCCGGCGGGGTCGTCACGCGGGTCTCGACCGACGTGCTGGCGATTGACGACCGCCACCTGTCCAAGGCGCTCCGCGTCATTCGCGAACACTCGGGCGTCGAATTGACGAACGATCAGGTTGCCAGTTGCGCCGGCCTCTCGCGCAGCATTCTGCAACGGCGGTTTCGGGAAAAGCTTGGCCGCTCGATCCATGACGAGATCCTGCGCGTCCGGCTTAAGCGCGCGTGTCAGTTATTGCGGGAGACGGAATTGCCACTGATCGAGGTCGCCGAACGGGCGGGCTTCAAGCACCAGGAATACCTGGGCGCGGTGTTCAAGCTCCGCCTCGGGAAGACACCGGCGCAATACCGTCGGGAAGCCGGTCAATTGGGTCGCTCCGGCGACGGGCGCGGCTAACATGCCATCGATCGCCAGAATGCACCAGACTCTGCGTTTGCCCCCAGCGAGCGCCGCGAGCAATTCGGATTAGGCCTGGACGCTTCAGGAACTTGTCGGACTTGTGGTTATTATTGGTCAGGTTTGGAGGATGCGTCATCTCATGTAATCTGGCCCACCAAGCTCGTTTCGGTCCACCTCCAAGTGTACTGTCAGCGGGCGGTCAAAACCAGCCAGGGATGGGCGGATGAAAACCGGCCACT
>CAZFVY010000007.1:0-107422 GCA_964522665.1 uncultured Verrucomicrobiota bacterium
GAGATTCCTGGCCATCTTTTAGATCAGCTCAAAAAGGGGAATATTGTGATCTTTGCCGGTGCTGGAATAAGCACGGAAACCAGAACCGCGTTCGCCTTCACATTCTACGATGAGATTCGCGCGGAACTCGATCTCGACCCGAACAACAAGCCACCGTTTCCTGTATTAATGAGTAGGTATTGCAACCAACCAGACGGTCGCCGAGAGCTGCTCAAGAAACTTAAGAATCGCTTTTCTTACATTGCCGCGTTTCCTCAATTATTGCGCGCGGCGACGAGATTTCACCACGAGTTATCGACGCTTTTCTATATCGATACGTATATAACCACAAATTGGGACGATTATTTCGAGCGCTACTGCGGTGCAACGCCGTTTGTTTCTGGAGAAGATTTTGCCTTTTGGAACATCGAAGGCCGAAAGGTATTTAAGGTTCACGGTTCGGTTAGTAACTACGGTTCAATTATTGCTACCAGCGAGGATTATCGTCGGGCCAAGACTGAGTTGGAGCACGGCGCGATCGGAAGCGCCCTCAAATTGCTCTTGGCGACAAAAACAATCGTCTACGTGGGATACTCACTTTCTGATCATGATTTTTTGAGTATTCAGCGATTCATCACACGTGATTTACGAGGCGTTGCTCCTGCGGGCTACGTTGTCTCGCTCGACAGGTCGGCTGAGCCACGATTTAGGAAACTTGGCCTGACCTCAATCTTTACCGATGCCGCATATTTTGTCCACGTTCTGAAGAAACGTCTTGAAAAAGACGGGTGCCTCTTGCCCGACAGTCGGCTGGATAGAATCCCTAATATTCTTGACCAAGTCAACATAGAGCACAAGCGCCTATTCGATCACTTTAAGCTCGCGCAGACGCCAGAGATTCTGTTCGCGGCGGCATATCAAGACGGCCTGGCACACGCGTTTGAAAGAATGCTTGCGATGGCTCATACCGGCCAATACTCGAACCCTTGCGAGCTGGTCAATCAGCTACGGAAATACATGAAAATCCAAAAAGACAATTTGCGGGCACGTCGTTATGACGACGTTGCTTACATCGAAGGATACAGTAACGGACTTATTTATTTGCTCGATGACGATAAAGGGAGAAATCGCATTCCTATCTACTTCGGTTTTGGTATGCCCGACATACGGACCCTGCGTGACTACAAAGCCGCTCTTACTAAGAACCGATATCGGCACAAAGCATCCTTATCGCGAGCAAAGACAATCATCGATAAGATGAATCTTGGACCTAAAGATGTTCTCCACCACATTCCGTTTATCGATTGGGAGGATTAGAAGTGCTTTTTTTGTCGTCGTGTAACTTCCGTAAGATTTGCTTCCGAGCTATTCTTCAGTGTATTTTTCATCCGGGATGGTTTCTTCGGCAGCGCCCTTGCGGATGTCGTCTTTGATAATCCGCGAGCGGAAGTCCGTGAACGTCTTTGGATTACGCCCACTTCGGCATTTGCTTTGTTTGGTTCGCTCGAGCAATTCGTCAGGACAACTCGCGCAAGAATGCGCGCGACGAACGGGCCAATCGGCAGTAAAGTGGGCCCGATGTCTGGCATTCGCAACACGGAAACCGAAAACGACGGGACATTTGCCGCCGACCGGATGGCAACCCGACGGCGAAAAGTGACGCCATTGCCCCGGCGTCGCCGAATGTTACGAAACTGCCAATTCACACCCCTATGAACCACCGAATTTTGACCGGCGCGGTCGCGCTGACGCTCGCCGCGCAATCTGGACTTTTCGCGGCGAGTTTTGACTGGCCGCAATGGCAAGGACCCGATCGGAACGCCGTTTCCAAGGAAACCGGCCTGCTTCAGGAATGGCCGAAAGAAGGGCCGCCGCTCGCCTGGAGGATCAACGGTCTCGGCGGCGGCGACAGCGCGCCCTCGATTGCCGACGGGCGAATCTTTGGGATGAGCAATCGGGGCGAAGATGAGGTCGTTTGGGCGGCCTCCGAGGCGGATGGCAAGCCTCTTTGGGTGACGGTTCTCGGACCCGCCGTCCGGCAGCAGATGCCGCAGGGCAAGGAAGGTCCGGGCTGCACGCCGACGGTCGATGGCGAACGGCTCTACGTCGTCGAGATGGGCGGCGACATCGCCTGCCTCGGCGTCGGCGACGGCAAGGTCGTCTGGCGCCATAGCATGACGAGCGAATTCGGCGGGAGCGTGCCAACGTGGAGTTACCGCGAATCGCCGTTGGTTGATGGCGATAAGGTCATCTGCACCCCAGGCGCCGATGACGCGACGTTGGTGGCGCTCGACAAATTGACCGGCAAGACGATCTGGAAAAGCGCGGCGCCCGGCGCCGCCGGAGCGGCCTACGCCTCGGCGATCGCCTTCGACTTCGCGGGACAGCGGGAATACGCGCAGTTGACCCGCCGGGCGCTGGTCGGCGTCGCGGCGTCCGACGGCAAGTTCCTCTGGTCGTATAAGCGGGCCGCGAACGGCGCCGGAATCAATTGCTCCACGCCGGTCTATCACGACGGCCAGGTGTTTGCCGCTTCGGCGTACGGCGCGGGCGGCGGCTTGGTGAAGTTGAGCAAGGACGCCGACGGCGGGGTCAAGGCTGACGAAGTGTATTTCTCCAAGAAGATGCAAAACCATCACGGCAGCATGATCGTCGTTGACGGCTGCCTGTACGGCGCCAACGGCGGCAACGAGGGTGGCGCGCTCGTCTGTCTCGATTTTCCGACCGGCAAGGTTCTCTGGGACGAGCGGGACGACGCGGACCATCGCGCGCCCAAAGGCTCCCTGGCCTTCGCGGACGGCCGGCTCTATTACCGCACCGAGAAAGGCGCCATGCTCCTGATCGAACCGAACTCGAAGGAATACGTCGAGCGCGGCCGTTTCGATCAACCCGATCGCAGTCCGAAGCCGGCCTGGTCACACCCGGTCATCGCCAACGGCAAACTCTACCTGCGCGATCAGGATTTGCTGTTCTGCTACGACGTGAAGGCGCGGGGAAAATAACGTTGCTGTCCAGGTCGAAATCTTGCGCTCCATACAAGGACAAACGGACGGATAGTCGCGGCTCTTCACCGGGTCGATCGGGAAACGGTCAGCGTCCGCGCTCGCGGTCGAATCGCGACGACCCGATGGGCGGCGACGCTTATTCATCAGTTCTTGGGATAGGCCGGCGCCTCTTTTACCTCGATGATTTGTTTCGTGTGGCGCTCGCTGTGCGCGGCAATATAGAGCACCCACTGGTACGCATCGAGTTTCTTCCCGTTGAGCCAGGTGATCTGGGGAAGGCTGTAGGCGTGCCGCCGCAAATCGTTGGTCGATTTCAAGAATTGGACCGTTTTGGCCCTGCTTTTTAGGAAATGTTTCAGGCTCTCTTCGGGTGAGCCGAAGCGCTGGGTCGGAATGAGCGGCTCCGGGGCCTTTGCTTTGCGCGTGCGGTCAACGAGTCGTTGCAGGACTAGCTCGTCCAACGCCGCGACGTCTTCGGCTTCGGTCCGCGCCGGGGCATTCATTACCTGGCCCTGGATCAGGTTCATAAAAAGATCTTCCGCCGCCGCGATATGCTCGGTGACTTCAGCGATCGACCAGCGATCGGGCGCTTGCTTGAAATTCCATTGCGCTTCCGAAAGTCCCGCGGTCGCCGCCTGAACGCCTGCGCGAGTTTTTTCCAGGTATTTGACCGCCTTATCAAGCTCGGCCGAAGTCACGTCCTGAGCTTTGACGATTTGGCTAACGAGCGTTCCGGTCAAACAGATTACCAGCAGTATCGATTTCATTTATTCCAATGCTCCTTTCAGATTATCGCGCGATAGACGTTTTCGAGTTAACCCGTTGGCTCTTGGAGCAGATAGAACACATCGGTCCGTATCTTTGACGGATCGGTGTTCCAACTCTCCTCCCAGTGGCCATAGATTTCCCAGGAAATACCCGAAAACCGCCGCCCATGACGGGTGAACCACTCGCGCATGGCCTCATGCGCGTCCGCCAGGCGTGGATAGGGACCGAAGTGGACGGTCGTCGCGACCGGGCCGGCGGGCAACGCCGAGCAATGGATTCGCTCGTTGCCGGCGAACGGTTCCGATACTTCGGCTCCGACTTCGACCGAGCCGTCCTCGAGATAGAGCGCCACATGGCGTCCTGGTCGCCGAAGTCCGGCCGATCGAATGAACGACCAAACCTCGCCGCACGCGGCGGGCACGAAGCGCGAGAGTTCTTTTGCGGGAACCCGGCCGCGAATGACCGCGGTGGTAATCGGCTTCGAATCCGTCAGTTCGATTTGATAGCGCATACTTGGTTTTGTTTAACGGGCCACGTTCTGGCGGCGACGGTCGGCCGCGGCGAGCCGCCACCGGACAAACGTGGGAATGACCCAAAGCAGATTCAGCCACGCCAAATACCACAGCAGTTGTCGTGGGCGCTGGAAAAACAGGTTGGGCGGAAAATCGGAAGCTGCGGCATGGTAGTGGGCGCGGAGCGAATGAGCGATGCCGCCCGCGGCGAAGTCATGCGCGATAGCCAGGCCGCCCATCGCCGCGTTCCAGGCGACGGCGCAAGCTCCATACGCCTGCCAGCCGAACGCCACCGCGCCAAATGACCAGACCGCAACGCTGAGGCCGCCGAGCGAAAGCAAGCCAACCGCGCAGCCGCCGAAGGACAATAGGCCAATCGCCGCCGCGCCCATGCTGACGGGCGCAATCGCGAGATTGCCCGAGGCAAA
Source organism: uncultured Verrucomicrobiota bacterium (assembly GCA_964522665.1). GTDB lineage: Bacteria > Verrucomicrobiota > Verrucomicrobiia > Limisphaerales > CAZFVY01 > CAZFVY01. The sequence goes on from CAZFVY010000007.1 coordinate 4,693, forward strand.
CAACAAACCCACGGCAAAATCGCCCGACGCGATCCAGGCCTTCACCGGCGTTACCGGCGTGGTGAGGCCGCCGTTGGCGCGAACATGGATGAAGGGGAGTCCCAATAGTTCCAAATTGCTGCGATATTCCCACGCGGGCTTGGTCGCGTTCACAGTCACGCCTCTGGCCGAGAGCGCGGCCCGGAATCTGCGCGGGGCTTGCAGCCAGAAAATCCCGCTCGCAAAAGCCACGCCGGTGAAAGGAAGCACCAGCCCGATAACCAAACCGCTGTAAACCAGATGATACTCCGTCACGAACTGTTTCGCCGAGACCATGATTAAGCCATATACGGCCCAAAACCCAACGACGCACGCGACGAGTTTGCCGTAAAAACGGTTGACGTAATCCCGTTCAAAATCGGATCGCGCGCCGTCGATGCCGACGCGATAGCTGAAATAATTGCCCAAGAAACCGAGCGCCGGAGCCAGAATGGCGCTGGAGAATCCACCTGCGGCGACCGTCTTGGCGGTGGCGCCGCCTTGAGTCGTCGCGACCCCGACCTCCGCCGCTTTCGCGGAAATGCCAAACGCGGGCAATGTCGCGATCACGCCCACGGTGAAGGCTTTTCCGGGGCCCGTTCGCTCCAGCGCCCCGGCCACAAAAGCCAGCGCCTGTTCGTGCAGCAGCTTTCGGCCGCGAGACAACCGCTGCTTCACCGCGTCTTCGCTCAAGTCCAGGGCCGACGCCACGTTTTCGATGGATTGATGGCCGCGATAATACAGAACCAGCGGCTCGCGGTAACTGGCCGGGATGCGCTCGATCAAGCGCCAGAGAATGACCTCCTCCTCGCGGCTGATCGCGTGCTCCGAGGGCAGCGGTTCCGGCGCGGGCGTTTCCTGGACCTCCTCCAGCGGTTCGGATCTGTGAATCGGTTCCCTCCCCTGTCCGCGCAACGCGTCGTAGGTGAGATTGCGGGAAATCCGGCACAGCCACGAACGCAGTTTCTCCGGCTCACGCAACTCGGCGAGCTGCCTCCACGCGGTGAAAAAAGTTTCCTGCGTCAGGTCTTCGCTCTGGCTGAGACTGCCGGTGGCGCTGTAAGCCAGGGAACAAAGCAAGGATTGATAGCGCGCGACGATCCAGCCGAACGCGTCGCGGTTGCCCGCCAGACTGAGCGCCACCAGTTCCGAATCGCTGGAATCGGTCATCTTCATTGCTTGTGCCACGGTCATGTCAACGTGTCAGTCTGGAAAAAGGTCATCGAGGTGACACAAAAAAGAAGCGATCGCGGCTGGCGCTCAAGTTTTGCGCGATTCCCTCGCCGTTGGACCCCTTGCCCGGCGCTTTCGAGCAATCCCGCGACAGGCGTGGCAAGGGCGCGTGCGACAGCGGCGACTGGGTGAGGTAGATTCGCGGCAACGATTAATTGGTAGTTAACTCAAAGAAAGGTTTCGAAAATGAAAAAGCGCAAACTTGGAAAAAGTAATTTGGAAGTCTCGGCGATTGGTCTGGGGTGCATGGGGATGAGTTTTTCCTACGGCCCACCCAAGGACAAGCAGGAGATGACGACTTTGCTGCGGGCGGCGGTGGATCGCGGCGTGACGTTCTTCGACACCGCGGAAGTCTATGGCCCATTCACGAACGAGGAACTGGTGGGCGAGGCCCTGGCGCCCTTCCGCAAGCAACTGGTGATCGCGACGAAATTTGGTTTCGACATCAGTCCGTCGCTGGACCCACGCGGGACTAAGGGCGCGCCGGGCCTGAACAGCCGCCCGGAGCAGATCAAGCTCGCCGTCGAGGGTTCGCTCAAGCGGCTCAAGGTTAGCGTCATCGACTTGCTCTATCAGCATCGCGTCGATCCGAACGTGCCGATCGAAGAGGTGGCGGGAGCCGTGAAAGAATTGATCCAGCAGGGCAAGGTCAAACATTTCGGCCTGTCCGAGGCGGGCGTGCAAACGATTCGCCGCGCGCACGCGGTCCAGCCGCTCACGGCGCTTCAGAGCGAATACTCGCTCTGGACGAGAACGCCGGAAAACGAGGTGATCCCGACCCTCGAAGAACTCGGCATCGGCTTCGTTCCCTACAGCCCACTGGGCAAGGGTTTCCTGACCGGGGCGATGGACGCGAAAACGACCTTCGACAGTTCGGACTTCCGCAGCATGCTCCCCCGTTTCACGCCCGAGGCGCTCAAGGCGAATCAAGCCCTGATCGATCTACTGGCGACGATCGGTCAGCGCAAAAAAGCGACGCCCGCGCAGATCGCGCTCGCGTGGTTACTGGCGCAGAAGCCGTGGATTGTGCCGATCCCCGGCACCACGAAGCTGAATCGCCTGGACGAAAACCTCGGCGCGGCGGAGGTTGAACTCACGGCGGACGATTTGCGCGACATCGCCGCCGCGGCGGCCGAGATTAAAGTGGAAGGCGCCCGTTACCCCGAACGGCTGGAGCAGATGACCGGACGTTGAGTGGCGGCAAAAGGCTCATGTCGTCGCCGCCGGCGCCAAAAGCAATACGAAGAAGCGCCACAGTCGAAGCGAAAGGAATTAAAAGTATGGACATCAAAAGAATTGGCTCGCAGCCCTCCAACAAAGGACCGGCGGATTGGTTTACCGGCGCCGTGCGCGTTGACCCGTTGTTTCAAGCCGGCCCGCCGGCGCGCGTGGCGGGCGCCAGCGTGACGTTCGAGCCGGGCGCGCGCACCGCTTGGCATACGCATCCTCTCGGTCAGACCCTGATCGTGACCGCCGGGTGCGGGCGCGCCCAGCGCGAGGGCGGGCCGATCGAAGAGATTCGGCCAGGCGACGTGATCTGGTTTCCGCCCGGCGAGAAACATTGGCACGGCGCGGCGCCCACGACGGCCATGACCCATATCGCCATTCAAGAGAATCTCGACGGCAAAGTCGTTGAGTGGATGGAGAAGGTCAGCGACGAGCAATACGGGAAGTGATTCCGCGCGCCGAGCGGCGCGGCGCCGTGATGGGATAAAGAATTGAAGGCGCCAACCACCCGTCAGGCGGTGGCGGCGCGGCGCCGCGGCGAACCCGACGGCCGACCCTCCGGGTATTCCGGTCCGTTCGCAAGCGCCGCGCCCCGAGTTTTCACGGGGCATTGCGGATTCAGCGACGCTCGGCTAAATTTGTCCTCACGCGGAGCGACTTCCGCGGGAGCGACACAACATGGATATACCTTTAGAGACGCCGCCGATGCGGGAGCGGATCGAAGTCTTCGAGGGCGACATCACGCGCCTCGCGGTCGATGCCATCGTCAACGCCGCGAATCCGTCGTTGCGCGGCGGGGGCGGGGTGGATGGCGCCATTCACCGGGCGGCCGGTCCCGAGTTGCTCGAGGAGTGCATGACGCTCAAGGGTTGCGCGACCGGCCAGGCCAAGATCACGCGGGGCTACCTGTTGCCCGCCAAATGGGTCATTCACACGGTCGGCCCGTCGTGGTGCGGCGGCAAAGCCGGCGAAAACGACCTGCTGGCCTCGTGTTACCGTCGCTGCCTCAACCTGGCGGAGCAACACGCGTTGCGCTCCATCGCCTTCCCCGCGATCAGCACCGGGGCGTATGGTTTTCCGCCCGAGGCCGCCGCCGAGATCGCGGTGACGCAGGCCAAACGGTTCCTCACCCGCAATCAAGTGTTCGAGAAAGTCATCTTTGCCTGTCTTGGGCGCGCCTCTTTCGATTGCCTGCGCCGGATGGTCGCCAAGCAACTCGAAGAATGAGTTGTGAAGTCAGATTCGACGGTTGAACCCGCCGTCGCCGACCAGGGTTATCCTAGCCCGCAAGCTCGGCCTCACTCGCGCTTCACGATCCAGCGCCAGGCTTAAACCTTAAAGCGGGAGTAGGAACCCGTCATCTTGCGTAATCGTTTGGGGATAAACGTTTCGGAAAAAGCTCACCAGACCGCTGCGGGTATGACTGCGCTTTTTCCAAACCGTTTCTGCTCCAAAGCATTACCCAATCTGGCGCGTTCCTACCCCCGTTTTAAGGTCAATCCTTCGCCAGCGTAAAATGGAATGCGGCGCCTTGGCCCGGTTGGCTGTGGACCCACACCTCGCCGCCGTGCGCCTGCACGATATGTTTGACGATTGACAACCCCAAGCCGGTGCCGCCGGACTCGCGCGAGCGCGCCTTGTCCACGCGATAAAAACGTTCGAACACCCTTTCCCGCGCCTCGACCGGAATCCCGGGGCCGTCATCGCGCACCCAGACCTCGATCCGATCCTCGGCGGCCGCGGTGGCGCCCACGCGCACGTGGCCCTCTTTGCGTCCGTATTTGATGGCGTTCTCGACCAAATTGAAAAGAATCTGCTGCAGGCGGTCAATGTCGGCCCGGACGGTGAAGCCCTCGGGGATTTCGTTGAGCAGCGTCGCCGGCTTGTCGTTCGCGCGCGACTGCAGATCATCCAGCACACGCTGCGCGGCGGGGCGCAACTCGACCGGCTGGAGATTCATCACGATCTGGCCCGATTCCAAGTGCGAGATCGTCAGCAAATCCTCGATCAAGTAGGTGAGGCGGTCGGCGTGTTTCTCGATCGTTTGCAGGAAGCGGGTGGCGACCGCCGGATTGTCCTTGGCGCCGTCGAGCAGGGTTTCGACGAAGCCTTTGATGAGCGAAAGCGGCGTGCGCAACTCGTGGCTGACGTTGGCGACGAATTCCTGGCGGGTGTTCTCCAATTGTTTGAGCCGGGTAAGGTCGTGAAATACCAGGACCACGCCGGCGCGCTGGCCGTTGTGATCGAACAACGTCGCGGCGTTGACCTCCAGGCAACGGCGGTCGAGCGCCGGGAGGACGAGTTCGAAGCCGCGGACCGTTCCTTCCCGGATCAGCCGCTCGACCAGTTCCGCGAGCTCATGCAATCGGAACGCCTCCAGAATCGTGTAATCGCGAATGTCCGCGCTCAGACCGAAAAGGCGTTTGAGCGATTGATTGGCCGATTGGACGCGCCCGCCGTGGTCGAGGACCAAAACCCCTTCCAGCATGCTGTCGAAGAGCGCCTGCTGTTGTTCGCGCACCTGCGCGAGGCTCAATTGGTGCTGCTCCTCGAGCGCGGCGATCCGCCGCTCCTGTTGCAGGACGGCCTCGCGCTGTTGCGCCAATTGATTTCGACGCCAGCGACGAAATCCCTCCGCGCCGGCAACGAGGATGACGGCGAACAAGCTCCAAAGTAGCAGTGGCGTGCTAACCCCTTCCTTTTAACCCCGTCGCCCGCTTTGGCAAGCGTGGACCCCCGCGCCCACGCTGACCGGAGCGCGATTTAACACGCGGGTAACATTGGCCGCGCCGTGCATGAGTCCGAAGCCTCTCGGGTGGGCAAAGGGAGCGCCGGCCTCGTCCAAGCGGTATTCCCGCGCCAATACGCTTCTTGCCGCTGACGAGCTGGCCGACGGAAGGATTCCGGCTCACAACCGCGCGTCGAGAAATTCCTGCAGTTTCTGGCTGCAGCTCCGGCTCGCGGAGAGGCGTGAACCGTCTTTGAGGACCACCACGCCCTCGCCTTTGAAAAGCGGCCGGAATTCCGTCACTTGATCCAGATTGACGATCGTCGAGCGGTGAATGCGAAAGAACTGTTCGGGTTTCAAGCGCTTCTCGAGTTCGCTCAAGCGGCCCCGCAAAAGATGGCATTCCTTGCCGACATGCAGTTCCAAATAATTCCCGGACGCCTCGATCCAACTCACGTCCTCCATTTTCAAGAAAATGACGCGGCCGCCGGTTTTGACCGCCAGGCGGGAGATCGCCGGCGCCGGTAGTTCGCTGATCAGGTCGGCCAGGCGCTCCCGCAGGGCGCCGTGCTGCCGGCCATTGAGATAGGTTTTGACCCGCGTCAAGGTTAGGGTGAACCGTTCCTCGTCCACCGGCTTGAGTAGATAATCGAGCGCGTGCGCCTGGAACGCCCGCAAGGCGTACTGATCGTAGGCGGTCACGAAGACGATGGCCGGCGCGCGCGCGGCGTCCAACAGGCGCAGGACCTCGAACCCGCCGCCTTCGGGCATCTGCACGTCGAGAAACACCAATTCCGGCGCCAGGCGTTCGATGGTGGCGACGGCGTCGCGGCCATCCGCGCACTCACCCACGACCTCGAAATCACGGTGGCTCGCCAACAGCCGGTGGATCAAGCGGCGCGCCAGCGTCTCGTCGTCAACGATGAGCGTGCGAATCTTCATATTCGATTTCAAACCGGGCGTCCGGGCCGGCCGCCGCGCGGAACGGCAGGGTGACTTCCGCGCTCAAGCCGCCGCGTTCGCCCGGTTTGAGTTCCAACCGTTGCGCCGGGCCATAAAGCTCACGCAGGCGGGCACGCGTGTTCTTCAGCCCGACCCCCGTTCCCGCGGCGAAGCCGGCGGCGCCGACCAGCCCCGGACCGGTGTCCGTTACCCGCAAATGGAGGACATCGTTTTCGCGGTGGGCGTGAAGCGTCAGCTCGCCGCGGGCCGCGTAGGGAGCGAGGCCGTGGCGCAAGGCGTTTTCCACGAGCGGCTGCAAGAGCAGCTTCGGAACGCCGGCTTCCAGGGTGTCGCGCGCGATGTCCCACGTGACCGTGAGCCGGTCCCCAAACCGGATTTGCTCCAGCGCGAGGTAGCGGCGGATGAATTCCAACTCGGCCCGCAGGGACGACTCCGGCGCTTCGCTATCCTCCAGCGTCACGCGCAGGAGTTCGCTCAATCGCGCGAGCATCCGGTTCGCGGCCTTCGGGTCTTCGTAGTTGAGCGCGGCGATGCCGTTGAGCGTGTTGAAGAGAAAGTGCGGGTGTAACTGCATTTTCAGCGCCTGGAGCCGCGCTTTCGCCAGGTGCGCCTCCAGCTCGGCCGCGCGCCGCTCGCGCTCGCGGAACTGGCGGTAATAGGCCAGCGCGTACCAGCCGCTCACGATCGCCCCGTAGGTCAGGACGTCCTCGTGAAAGTGACTCGCCAGGACCCGGCCGAACAGGGAGGTCCACGTGAAACCGGTGGCCAGAACCCGCGCCTCGATGCTCGCGCCGGTCGTCAGGACGCAGACATGCAGCGCCGAGAAAACAAAGGCGGCGGCCAATTGGCCGGCGACCATCCGCGCGCGCCCGCCGGTCGGCTCGAGCCTCCCGCAGAGCCAGAAGATTCCGGGCGAGAACAAACCCCACGCGTACCATTCCATCGCCTTCCACCAAAGGCTTTTCGTCCAGGTGATCGACATTCCGACGGCCACCTGGCCGAAGTAGTCCTTGGTCGCAAAGAATAAGCTCAACGCGGTGGCGGCGAGGAAGATCACGCCGCCTCGCCTCCCGGTGAAGCGCGCCGGCGAAACGCCTGATGTCATCCTGACTGGTTAGCCGAAATCGGCGGCGGCGACAAGGGAACAATCCGGCGCCCGGCGGGAGTTCAAAAGGAGACTTGTCGCGGGTACAAAAGGAATCTGTGGAAAACCGGGGCCTCCTGATCGGTTGGTCATTCGCGGCCAGGGACGTCGGGCGCCGGCAAGGCGCGAGCGAGTCGATCCGCGCCCGCGCCCGGCGGTTCGGACGGGCGCAGGCGCGCATGCTCCCGGCTGGGTATTCCGCGGCGGGGCCGCAATGGGGTTTTCACCCCCATTGCGAGGTTGCGTCCAGACAGTTTGACTGGGAGAGCGTCGTCGCAGGCTCATTGCGCGCTTGTCAGCGCTGGCCTTGAGCGGCAGGCGTTTTCGGTTTGTCGTCCGGTCGGGCTGTCACTTGTCGAGGAATCCCTGCGCCTGGGAGCCGAGCATTATTTCGTCAAACCGATCGATTTTCACAAACTGAGCCAAGTCACGCCAAAACTGGGATTGAATTGGGCGTTGTGCCGCACGCCGGTGGCGTTCTACCCCTAAGGCTGGCGCTCCGGTAGAAGCGGCCAACGATACCGGGGCGCCGGCCAGTCAGGAGCAGGTGAGTTTAGGCGTGGAGCAGTCGCGGCGGCGCGCGCCCGCGGCGCCAGCGGGGCGAGCTTCGGCGGCGCGGCGAGGCCCGAGGAAGATTGCCGGGTGGCCGCCGCGCGAGCGGCTCGGCGGACACCCGTCGTGAATGGTGGCATTGACATCGGAGCGCGCGACACCATAGTTCGGTATCACCCGCTTAGGGATGCAGGGTTCGACCTGAATTCGAAACTGACCATCCAAAACGGGTTCGGCCAGACGCGTGAATATCCTTATCGTTGACGATCAGCCGGTGAATCGCAAGCTGCTCCGGGTCACGTTGGAGGCGGAGGGGCACGTGACGCGTGAAGCGGCGGACGGCCTGGAGGCGTTGGCGGCGCTGGAACGGGAGCACGTGGACGTCGTCATCTCGGACATCCTCATGCCCAGGATGGATGGCTACCGCCTCTGCCACGAGGTGCGTACGAGCGAGCGTTGGCGCGAGCTGCCCTTCATTTTTTACACCGCCACCTACACTTCGCCCGGCGACGAAAAGCTCTCGCTGGATTTGGGCGCGGACGTTTTCCTGCGCAAACCGGCGCCGACGGCGCTCCTGTTAGAGGCGCTCCAACAAGTGACGAACAAAGCGCGTCCGCGCCGCCCGGCGCCCAAGCTCGGCATCCCGGCGACCGATCTGATGCGGGAATACAACGACGCGCTGGTCGCCAAGCTCGAACAAAAGAACGCCGAGGTCACGGCGGCGGAAATCAAATTTCGCGCGCTGGTCGAGCAATCGCTGGTCGGCATCTACGTGATTCAGGACGACCGGTACGCGTACGTGAACCCGGAGATGAGCGAGATCTTTGGCTATTCGTCCGAGGAGTTGCACGGACGACCGGCTCTCGATTTCGTCTGCCCGGAGGATCATGAGTTGGTCCGTGGACATTTACTCAGTCGGCTGGAAGGGGCGGTTCCGACCGTGCGTTACAAATTCCGCGTCCGGCGCGCCAACGGCGAAATCCGCCAGGTCGAGGTCCACGGCAGCCGCGCGGAGTTCAACGACCGCCCGGCGATCATGGGGACCATGCTCGATATCACCGAGCGCGTGCGGGCCGACGCTGAACTGCGCGACACGCACGATCAACTCCGGCGCCTGCTCGAACACAGCCCCGTGGTAATCTACACGCTGAAAATCGAGGGCGAGCAGGTGATCCCCCAACTGGTGAGTGGGAACATGACGCGGTTGCTCGGGTTTACCGTGGCGGAAGCCTCCAGTTTCGATTGGTGGGTGGCCCAACTTCACCCCGCGGACCTGGATTACGCCGTCGCGGGCATCCGCGCGACGCTCACGGGCGGGGGATTGCGGACCGAATACAGGATCCGACACAAAGACGGGCGCTACCTGTGGATCGAGGACAACCGGCGACTGATCCGCGATCACGAGGGACGCGCCATCGAAATCGCCGGGGTCTGGACGGACGTCACCGAGCGCAAGCGGGTGGAAGGTGAACGGCAGGAGGCGGATCGCCGTTTCCGCGAAATGTTGGGCAACGTGGACCTGATCGCCATGACGCTTGACCTGAGCGGCACGGTGACGTTCTGCAACGACTATCTCGTCCGGTTGACCGGCTGGACCCGCGCCGAAATCGTCGGCGCCGACTGGTTCACTCAATTCATTCCCGCCCACGATACGGCATTGAGAAAGCTCTTCTTTGAGACAGCGGCGATTGGCGAGATCCCGGCCCACCACGAAAATGCCATCCTGACCAAGAGCGGCGCCGAGCGGACGATCGTCTGGAGCAACACGATGCTGCGCGACGGCGCTGGGAATCCGGTCGGAACGGCGAGCATCGGCGAGGATATCACCGAGCGCAAACAAGCGGAGGGGCGGTTGCGCGAAAGCGAGGAGCGTTTCCGGCAAATGGCGGAAAACATCCAGGAAGTATTCTGGCTCACCATCCCGGACAAGCGGCAAATGCTCTACGTCAGCCCGGCCTACGAGCGCATCTGGGGTCGGACGTGCGAAAGTCTCTACGCTTCACCGGCGAGTTGGCTGGAAGCGGTTCACCCCGAGGATCGCGGTCGCGTGGCGGAGGCGTCCATTACGAAACAAAGCGCGGGCGCGTACGACGAGGAGTACCGCATCGTGCGCCCGGACGGCTCGGTCCGCTGGGTTCGCGACCGCGCCTTCCCGGTGCGAAACCCGGTTGGTGAAATCGTCCGCATCGTCGGTTTGGCCCGCGACGTCACCGAGTGGAGGCTGTTGGAGACGCAGTTGCGGCAGGCGCAAAAGATGGAGGCGATCGGCCAACTGGCCGGCGGCATCGCGCACGATTTCAACAATATTCTTGGCGCGGTGATCGGTTACACCGAGCTGGCGAGAATGGCGACGAAAGAGAACCCGACGGTCGCGGGCTATTTGGAAATGGTCGCCAAAGCCAGCCAGCGCGCCGCGGATCTGGTGAAGCAGATCCTCACCTTCAGCCGGCGAAACGAACAACAGCGTTGCGTCGTGCAACTCAAGCATATCATCCGGGAAGCGCTCAATCTCCTCCGCGCCAGCGTGCCGGCGACGATCGAATTCAAGACCGATCTTGGGGTCGTCCCGACGGTCCTGGCCGATCCCACCGCGGTCCATCAGTTGATCATGAATCTCGGCGCCAACGCCTGGCACGCGATGCGCGGCCAGCCGGGCTTGCTCACCGTGGAATTAAAAGGGGTGGAGATCGACGCGGAATTCGCCCGCGCGCATTCCGAGTTGCGGCCGGGGCGTTACGTGCGGGTCACGGTGAGGGACACCGGTTGCGGCATGGATCGAGCGACGTTGGAACGGATTTTTGAGCCATTCTTCACGACGAAAGGGCCGGGCGAGGGAACCGGGTTGGGATTGGCCGTCGTTCATGGCATCATGAAAAGCCACGATGGCGCCATCGTGGTTGAAAGCGCTCCGGGCAAGGGCACGGCCTTCCATCTCTTCTTCCCCGTTCACGAGACGGGCGTCACGGAGGTCGCAGGCGAACTCGCGCCGTTGCCGCGCGGCCACGGCGAAGCGATCCTGTTCGTGGACGATGAAGAGCCGCTGGCCCAGCTCGCGAAGATGATGTTGGAGCACGTGGGCTACTCCGTAACGATCAAGACGCGAGTGACGGACGCGATCGACCTATTTCGGGAGCGCTCGGGCCAGTTCGATCTGGTGATTACCGATCTGGCGATGCCCGTTATGGACGGGACCAAATTCGCCAAGGAATTGTTGCTAATCCGTCCCGGCGTTCCCATCATCCTGACGACGGGATTCAGCGGGAGCTTGACTCCGGAAATCGCTCGAGAACTCGGCTTTCGTGACTTGCTGATAAAACCCAATTCGCCGCGCAGCCTGTGCGAAGCCGTGCAACGCGTGCTCGGGCGGGCGAAACCAACTCTATGAGCAAAATCCTGGTGGCGGAAGACGACGAGCTTTTCGGGGAAATGCTCGGCAAGACATTGGAATCGGCGGGCCACCAAGTCGTCCGGGTTCATGACGGCGGCGAGGCGTTGCGGCTCTACAACCCCGCAACGGTGGATCTCGTCCTGACTGACCTGGTGATGCCGGATATGGAAGGCACGGAGCTTATCATGCGTCTGTCCGAGCGTTATCCCGGCGTGAAGATTATCGCGATGTCCGGCGGCGGCCGCAACCGGCCCGAGGCCTACCTATCGGTGGCCGGACAACTCGGCGCGGCGCGCACGCTGGCCAAACCGTTTTCCAACACTGACCTCTTCGCCGCCATCGCCGCGGTTCTTCAGCCTTAGCATAGTTCCTTTAAGGTTAAAGTTTCGCGGATATTTGTCGGGAGCGCAACTTGGGGTGACACAAGAGCGTAAAGGAACCATTGACAGGAGCCGCGCCGCCGCTGAATTTGAGAACATGAGTATTCGTCGAATAATTTGACGGCCTTGTCCGTCGGGAAAGCTATGAAACGATTTGTAATGGAAATGATGACGCTGACCGCGTTGGTCAGCACGTTGACCGGCTGCGTGACGCAGTCGGGGCGGCCGGATAACACCGGAACTGGCGCCTTGATCGGGGGCGCGACCGGAGCGGGTATCGGAGCCTTGGCGGACCGGAGAAACCCGGGCGCGGGCGCGCTCATTGGCGGCGCGGCGGGATTGATCGCGGGCGGTTTGATTGGGCACAGCGTCGATCAGGATAACGAAGCCCGTCGGCGGGCCTACGCGACCCCGCCGCCAACCTATACGCCACCGCCACCGACGCAGGCTTTGAGCATTGCGGACATCAAGGCGTTGGCCAAGGCCGGGGTGAGCGACGACAATATCATCACTCAGATCGTGACCACCCATTCGGTTTATCAGTTGGACTCGGACGCGATCATCGATCTGAGCAATTCGGGCGTCAGCCAGAGAGTCATCTCCCAAATGCTTAACACGGCCAATTCCGTCGCCGCGCAAGCGCCTCCGGCGCCGCCAGTTGAGACCGTGATGGTGGCCCCGGGACCCGACTATACCTGGGTCGGCGGGGAATGGGTCTGGAACGGCGCCACGTGGGTTTGGATTTCCGGCCGCTGGGTTCTCGGGCCTTATCCGCGCGCGGTTTGGATCAGCGCCCGCTGGGAATTCGGCCCGCGCGGCTGGCATCGCGTGCCGGGACACTGGCGGTAAGCGACGCGGCGCGCGGCAACGATACAAACGCACGGGTAGCCGAAGGCAACGTTGGTCGTTGAATCGGTTTGAAACGGGGCGCCGGAGGGAGTTTGAACTTTCTTCGCGCCCCGGGCCTTTTTTGGGGAGATTGGGTGGCCTGTAGGAAGTGACCCAAACGCCCTGGTCTTCTGCGAGGAATAACCAGCTCCACGCGCGCCAGTGATGCCGGACGGAGAATCGGACGTTTGGCGCAGACGTGTCTTACAGCCCGCTGCTCTACAATTTGACAAATGGGCCGAGCAGCAGAAGATTAACGCCCGGAACCGTTCTGCTCGAGCCCTTTGAGCCCTATTTGTGCGGCGCTTTTGACGGCGCCAGTCGGTAATTCGTGATGGGTAAGGGAAGCGGGCGAAGGCGTTTTAGGAGGTCGATTTGCGCCTGCTCCTAAATGAAAAAGGAAACTTATTGAAGGATGCCTAGAATATGATGTCGTCTAATTCGGTCAGCTCTTTCGGAAGATTTCGCATTCTAGCCCTGACCGTTTCCTGCGGGTTGTTCATTAGTGCGATCCCAACCAGCGGGCAATCCTACCGGTTCGCCATGGTGGTGGGCGGTCCCAGCATTGGAGCAACGGACGGCCCGGAAGGCTCCGCGCGTTTTAATCAAGCGGTCGGCGTGGCGCTCGATGGCGCCGGTAATCTCTATGTCGCGGATTCCGCGAATTCAACGATCAGAAAAATTACCTCCTCGGGTATCGTCGGCACCTTGGCCGGCCTGGCGGGCTCGATTGGAACCACCGATGGCATCGGAACGGCCGCCCGGTTCAACCTGCCCTATGGCATCGCGGCGGACGGCGCCGCCAATCTAGTGATCGCCGACACTTATAACCATACGATCCGGAAGATTACTCCCGACGGTACGGTATCGACGATTGCCGGGGCGGCGCGGACGACCGGAAGCGCGGACGGCGCGGCCTTGGTGGCGCGGTTTAACCTGCCAACGGGAGTAGCCTTGGATCACGCGGGAAATATCTTTGTCGTTGACTCGGGCAATTTCACCATCCGGAAGATTTCGGTGGACGGCTCCGTCAGCACGCTGGCCGGACTGGCGGGCATTCATGGATCCGCTGATGGCACGGGGAGCGCCGCGCGTTTCAGCTATCCGATCGGGATAACCGTGGACAACTTGGGAACCGCCTATGTGACCGATCAAGCCGGCAATACCATCCGTAAGCTGACGCCCGATGGCGTCGTGAGCACGCTGGCGGGCGGAGTGGGCGTTCCGTACGGCGCCGTCGATGGCACAGGTGGCGACGCGCGGTTCTACCATCCTTGGGGCATCGCCGCGGACAGCGCGGGAAATCTGCTGGTGGGGGATCGTGACAATAATTTGATCCGGAGAGTTACCCCCGCGGGCGTCGTGAGCACGCTGGCGGGTTCTCCGCCCGCGTGCCTCAACTGTTACGGGAGCGCGGACGGAATCGGAAGCGCCGCATCGTTTTACGGGCCCGCCGGAGTGGCAGTCGATCAGGCGGGAAACGTTTACGTGACGGACTCGCAGAACAATACGATTCGTAAGGTGACAGCGGCGGGCGCCGTCACGACGCTTGCCGGAAGGCCGCCGCATCCGGCCAACGTCGATGGGCCGGGGAATGAAGCCGTGGTAAATAATCCCGGCGGGGTCGCGGCCGATCGCGGCGGCAACGTCTATGTCGCCGACTACGGCAACAACACGATCCGGAAGCTGGACACCAATGGCGTCATCACAACGATTGCCGGCAAGACGGGGGCCGCTGGCAGCGCCGACGGCGCCGCAAGCGATGCGCGTTTCAATGGCCCCAACGCGGTCGCCGTGGACCAAGCCGGCGCAATCTATGTCGCGGACTCGCTAAACCACACCATCCGTAAGCTCACCACCGACGGCATGGTCAGCACTTTGGCTGGCCAAGCGGGAAGCTCGGGGACTACTAACGGGATCGGGAGCGCCGCTCGTTTCAATGGTCCCTACGGCGTGGCGGTGGATGCCACGGGCGTCGTTTATGTGGCCGACACGACGAACAGCGTAATCCGCCGGATCAGCGCCTCGGGCGCGGTCAGCGTCGTGGCTGGACAACCGGGCGTTGCCGGAAACGCCGACGGGTCGGGTTCCCAAGCCCGTTTCAATCATCCGCGGAGCATCGCCGTCGATGCCGCCGGAAATCTATACGTCGCGGATACCCAGAATGAAACGATCCGCAAGATCACTCCCGCGGGCGACGTCAGCACCTTGGCCGGATTGGCGCGGGCGGACGGAAGCGCCGACGGCACGGGAGCCTCCGCGCGTTTCAGCCTTCCCGGTGGAATCGCAGTCGATCAGGCCGGGAATATATACGTCGGCGACACTTATAATCATGTCATTCGAAAGCTGACGCCCACCGGAGTGACCACCACCATCGGCGGTATCGCCCACAACATCGGGGGCTTCAATGGCGTCGGGGCCGAGGCGAGCTTCTATTTGCCCGCGGGAGTCGCGGTGGACGGCGCGGGCAACGTCTTCGTCGCGGACTCCGGCAACAATGCGATCCGGGAAGGCGTGGTGACGGGCTTGCAAATTCAAAATGTAAGTTTGGCCGGGAATACTTTCCAGGTCTCAGCGCCGACTCAATCCGGCTTAACTTACTCATTGGAATCGACCGACGCCTTGGGAGGCTCGGACTGGAAGACGGTGCAGATCACTCCGGGCAATGGCCTCAACGTCACGTTCACGGACGCCTCGGCAAGTGGGTCCGCGCGGTTTTACCGAATTAAGGTTCAGTGAGCCGCGGCCCCACGGCGGCTTGCTCAGTTTGGATTTTGAATGCCAGGGTATGAGGCGTAGCCTCCGTTCGGCATTTGTCGAGCGCCGCACCGGTTCTCCAACTCGCAGTCTATGGGTTGCACCCCGCGAGCCGGCTGGCTAAAGACGTTCTCCGTCTCACGGTTGCGAGCGCACCCGATAAAATCGGGTGGATGACCGGGCGCCCGCTGGCGGGGCAATCTCCAGGATGTTCGCGGTAACGACGTCGGTTTGCGCGGGGGACCAGTTCGACAAGTCGGTCGAAGTCTCCAGAATATAGGTTCCGGAGGCGCCACCGGACAGTTGCAGGCGCAAACTTCCGTCGGCGGTTTGCGAGAGCAAATTCAAACTCGGTTTCGTGGACGAGGGCGGGATGGATACCGCGCTCGCGAGAAAGGCCGCCGGCAAGCGGTTCGCCGTGACATCCGCCACTTGCCGGGCAACCGGTTGATCACCAAAGCTTAGCTGCGTCGTCTGCCCGGAATCGGAGGGCCGGCTGGTGAAGCTCAGTTGAACCAATTTCACGGCGCCCGCGGCGAACGCGCTCCCGGGCGACATTGCCAGAATCACGCCAATGCGACCACTGGCCGCGGCGTTCGTGTTCACCATAAAGACCTGGGCCGGGCCCCCAGTCGCGAGGGTCGCCGACTTGAAGCCGAGCCTCGTGGGATCAAAATTCAGGCTGAAGGAAATCGCGTTTTCGTCACCTTGGGAGGCGAGCGTGATATCGACGGCGCCGTCCTGCCCCGCCTTGGCCGCGATGGAGCTGGCTCGGACTTGACGCGGTTGCGCGGTGGCGGACGAGTCCATCTTGCTCAGCGGCCGCTGGTCTTGCGATGGACCGCTTGGGGTCAAAGCTGGCTCAAGCGGACCGCCCTCCGGGGTCACCGGGTCGAGCGCGGCGGCGTAGCGACCGGCTTGGACGAAGTCCATCAAGTTAATCTCGCCGTCACCCAGAACCATGCTGCCGCCCTGACCTCGCGGGGCGCAATCGGCGCGCGTGAATTCATCGGCGTTGGAGACGGTGTCCAAGCCCAGCACGAAGCGCCCAATCTGGACCCAATCGGTAACCCGCACCGTGCCATTCCGTTTCCCATTTGGCCGAGGCAAGAGATCCGCTTCGAAACGGTTGAACGCGTTCGCGGGCGGCGCGGCGCCCAAGACCAGTTGAAGGCCGTTAACGCCGGCATGGTTGCCTAAATCATCATTGGCCGACGCGGGAGTTGACCGAAGCGCCGTTACGATAATCCTGCCATTGACGTCGGGTTGAACATTGTCGAACTCCACGACATCCGCCACCGCCGGCTGGTTGGGATCGGCGCTGCCGCCGCGATAAAGCCCGGGCGCGAGCTTAAACTGGTCGGCGCTGGTCGGCTGAACGTACGTGGTTTGCGTGGTGAGGCCTTGCGCCGAGTAGGCAAGCTCCACATTTTCGTGAGGTGGGCTGACGACATAGATCAGCGCCGTGTGCGAGCCGGGCGGCACGTGGTCGAACTCATAAGTCGCGGGCGCTCCCGGGTCGGAATAGGTCAACCCATTCAGCATTCGCTCCAGCCCGGTGTCGGTTCCCACGCCCGCGCCCCAACTACCGGAAGTAGCGAAAGAGAAGGTGATCGGGGAGTCCGCGTCGTTGCTGTCCTTCAAGGCGTCCGGCAGGCTGGAACCATCTCCAGTCGTCCCGCTCGCGTTGGTCGCGTTGTTCCAATAGGCCTGCGCCTGAACGCCGATGATGTCGCTGGGCAGAGTCGGCGTGGGCGCGCCGTTGGCCGAACTCCCGACGAAGCTGATCCCGACGCTCGTGTTGGCTGAAGGGGTAAAGAAAAAGGCATGCACCGGCGGACTGGTCTGGCAGCCAACGATCGCCACCGCATAGGTGTCCGCTAAGTTGGCCAGGGTCACCGAGTCGGCGATGTACGAGGTACCGACCGCGCCCGCTATGGGGGCGCCATTCCGGTACCATTGCAGCCGCCACGGTCCATTGACTTGGACGAAAAACGGTACCACGGAACCTTCGACGACCGTCGTGTCCACCGGGGTGGAGATGAATTGAGCCTGACCGCACGGATTAGTCGGGGTGGCGGTGAGCAGGCTGACTTCCGCCACTTGCGTACAGCAACTGCTCGGGCCTTGCGTGTGCTGAACCGTCCAACGGTAGCTGCGGTAGGCGGTCGTGTTCGCAAAGTAAAAGGTCTGGGTTTGATATTCTTCATCGCCGCCGAAAAGCGTGGTCCACGCGGTCACATTGGTATTCGCGTAGATGAGGGTCCAGGTCCCGGCATTGAAACTCGCGCCGGTGGCGTCGTTCGAGCCTTCCAGTGTAAAGGCCTTGACGTCGCGGTCCGGCGCGTCATTGGCCGATTCGATCGCGATGGCCGTAACGACCGCCGGGCCGGCCGCGGGCGTGACGACGAAGCCGGAAGGCGCCGCGTCGGAGGCGGAATCAAAATTGAGGTATTTGGCCTGCGTGCCGTCAATCGCGTTCGCCACGCCTTCGGAACCGGGACTGTTGAGGGACGAAGGGACGATCGGATCGGTCGGCTGGAGGAGATTCCGTAGCGAGGTCGGCGGCGCGATGACGGTTAGCTCCACCGTCGCGCTGGTCGTCGTGGCGGCAGGATTGCTCAGCAGCGCCTGGTAGGCGCCGGCGTCAGTGAATTGGAGATTGGACAGAATGAGCGCGGCGTTCGTCGCGCCAGCCAGATTTACGCCGTCTTTTTGCCATTGATAAGTCAAGGGGGCGAGACCACTGGCCAATATACTCAAGACGACGGCGCCGCCGACGGTCTGGGTCTGGCTACTGGGCTGACGGGCGATTTGGGGCGCCCCGTTGATGCTGTAGAGACCGAAGTTATCGACGCCAAAATACCAACTCGCGGTCCCGGCCTGGCCGAAGCGAAACCGCACCGCCGACCGATTGTCGGCCTGGGGCAGGCGCACCATCTCGACGCGTTTGCCATCGAGTTGATCGTCGTTGGTGCGTCCCGCGATGTACGGAATGAGCGCGGGGCTGACGGCGGCGCCGATATAATTGCTGTAGGCCAAACCATAGGCTTGGTCGCTCCGCGCCGTGCCGAACGTCGCCGTGACGTCGATGACGCCGTTGGTCCGGATGATGTCCCCGCTCCCCGCTTGATCGTCCAAATAGTAAATGACCGGCAGCCAGGTCGCGCCGTGATCAATCGAGTATTCGACGGACGCGATATTATCCTGATTCTGCGCGTAGCTGCTGTTGAACACGACATAGACATCCGACTGGCCGGTCAGGTCGTAGTCGCGGGTGAACATCACGTTGACCTGTCCGCCGGTATTCGATCGCAGGTCCGATTCCGCCACGACAAGATTGCCATGGACCAGGCTGTCCAGCAGAACGCCATTGACCACGATCGGCGGCAGTTGCAGCCGGTTTTGGTTAAAGACGGACTCCCAGCGATTGCTGCTGATGACGACCCAATTGAGGTACGCGTCCGAAAGCGGATTGTTTAAATCGAAACCGGCTACCTCCGAAACGGTTCGATTGGTGGCGCTCCAGCCCACCGGCAGCCCGCCCTCGGCGACTTCATCGAACGTTTCCAAATAAATGGGCGGCGGCAGCGTAACGAATGTCGCCCCGGCCGGTATGAACTGGTTGACCGTCAATTGCGCCGGTGAACTGACGGCGGTCCCGGCCGAATTAAAGACCGAGACGGAATACGAGCCGGCGTCCGCGAGTTGGACGTTTGGCAGAATCAGGGTCGAATTGGTCCCGCTGCTTACGTCAACGCCGTTCTTTTGCCATTGGTACGACAACGGCGCGGTCCCGGTCGCGACGACGGTCAGGCTGACGTTCGTCCCCGTGAAGACCATCTGATTGGTCGGCTGACTCGTGATCAACGGCGCCAACGCCGAGATGGAAATAAAATTGGCGGTGATGTTTTCGCCGGTGTTCAGCGTGACGCTCAAGGGGTTGTTCGTCCCGCTTGCGTCTCCGGACCAGCCAGTGAAGGCGAAGCCCGGATTCGGGACGGCTTCGAGCGATACCAGCGCGTAGGCGTAGTAATTGGTCGGGCTGGTAGTCACCCCTTGGCTCGCGAACAAGCGGGCGCTGAAATTCGCCTTGGGTGAACCGCCGGAAATCTGCTTCAAGCCCCAAGCGCCCGTGGCGTCGCGTTGCCAGAAATCATTCGGGCTTTTGCCGAGCGTGGGATGCTCGTAAACGCTCAGACCCGCCGACTCGCCGGCAGCGAGGCCCGAGAATTGGATCGTCCACGTCAATGTTCCGTCGCTCGGTAACGCGAACTGAAAATCACCGACCGTGATCCCGTGGTAGCCGGCCGATAACGGGATCGCTGAACTGGCCAGGAGCAGTGTCCCAGGCGCGCCGCTGGGACCGTCATTCGCGTAAAAGCGAATTTGGGCGGTCTTGCCCGCCGCGGGCGTCAGGTTTCCGAAATACTCGAACTGAAACTGCCGCGCGAGCGTGTTCGCGCCATCCACTGGAACGATCTGGTCGCCAAACTCGGTCGCGGCGGAATAGGTCGAACCCGAAAAACCGGTCGAATTGTCGTACACCAAAACGGGTTGCGTCCCATTCTGGATGACGGCTCCGGCGCTGGCGCCGACGACAACGATGTTTAGCGTCGAGCGGGCGGTTGGAGCGCCCTCTCTGATTAAGTAGTTGAGACCGTCCGCCACGTACAGGTTGCCGATCGTGTCCACGGCGACGCCGTCTGGCGTCGCAAACCGAGCGTCGCTCCCACTTCCGTCGGCGCTGCCACTCGGCGCAGACGGGTTGCCGGCGAGGGTCGTGACCACGCCGGCCGAAGTGATGCGGCGGATCGAATTGTTCAGTGAATCCGCGACGAAGACGTTGCTGGCGAGGTCCACCGCGATTCCGTAAGGAAAGTAAAAGCGCGCGGCGCTCCCGGTTCCGTCCGCGCTGCCCTTGCTGCCTCCTAAACCGGCGAGGGCCGTCACCATTCCCGCCGGCGTGATCTTCCGAATCGTACTACTCAGTTCGTCCACGACGTAGAGATTTCCTCCATTATCCACTGCGATGCCCGCCGGAGCGAAAAAACCCGCGGCGTCACCTATCCCGTCGTTCGTTGACTGAATCCCCACCTGCCCAGCGATCGTTGTCACCACGCCATCCGCCGAGATTCTTCTAATCGTGTAGTTGCCGGTGTCCGCGACGTACACGTTGCCTGCGGCGTCCACGGCAACCCCTCGAGGAAACCTGAACCGCGCGTCGATCCGCGGACCATCAGCGCTCCCCGGATTGCGCGCCAAACCCGCCAGGGTGGAGACGTCTCCCGACGACGAAACTTTTCGGATCGTTGAATTGCCCAAGTCCGCGACATAGACGTTTCCCGCGGCATCGACGGCGACGCCGGCAATCCCGCCATCGCTCGGGTTGCCGAATCTCGCGGCGTCGCCCCTCGCGTCCGCAGTGCCATAGCGTCCCGGGCTGCCGGCCAGCGTCGTAACGACTCCCGTCGGCGTAACCTTCCGGATCGTAAGGTTTGCATCCGAGACATAAACATTGCCAACTTGATCGACACCCACGCTATACGCGCCACCAAAACGCGCGGCGCTCCCCGTCCCGTCCGCGCTGCCCGGGACGCCCGCCAACCCCGCCAGCGTCGTAAACGTGTAGGGTGTGTAACTGCTCTGGCCGAGCGCGGCGCCACCCTCGAGCGCGAACGCCAAGCCGAGCGCGACCGCGATCCTCGCAAGCGATTTCATCATAGGTTTATCCCGCGAATCCGGCTTCGTTTTCACTTAAACTCAGCCTCAGCGGCGAAGTCCGACCCGTCGAATTTTCCCAGGCCACCGTAGCTTGATTCGCCCATTATTGCGAGTTCAAAATGGCCGAGTCTTCTGCGCGCGGGCGCGGGTTGAATCCTTCCGCGGGACTCCCGGTCTTAAGCTTACGCTCGGGGGCGACGGTTTGTCATGTGACAGCGTGAGCGAACGGGTAGCAGAGACTCGCCCCACGATTCGCGCCGACGCACTCTGGGCGTGCTCGCGCCACGGCGCGGCGCCGGCGAAGCTGGAACGAGTCGAGGCGTGAACTCTCGGCAAGGGACCATGTTAACGTGGGTGGGGCGAGGCTCGGGCGAGTCCTGAAAATGCGGCGCGAGGTTCCGTTTGCCAACCAACGCTCGACGCCGCCGAAATGCCGTCGTTCCAACTCGGTCTCGGGGCCGCGCGGCCTCGCGAATGTCCCGCCCCTCTTCACGGCTCGCCCGGCCACGCATAGGAATCCGCGGCAAAGTTTTGGCGCTCACCGTTACAAACGCTCGCGGCAATTGTAATTCCCGATTCGCCAACTCGCGGCCATGTTCATCGCAAAGTTTACGCGGCACAGTATGGACCTGCTCGACATTCTCGACTGTCTCATCGAAGGAATCGATTTCGTTGAGCATTGGCGGGTCTGCCTGTGCGTCGGGCCGACGTTGTGCGCCGCCGCGCGTCTTCACGAGTCCTTCCCCGGCGCGCGTTGGCCTTGGCTCCTCTCGCTGCCGACGGTTGTAAGCGCGATCGGGGTCGGTATTCGCTGGGAGTGGGAAGCGCGCCGCGGGATCGATCGGCTTACCCAGCCGGCTGACCAGTCGCCGACCGTCGCCGCCGGCTACAATTTGAATGCCGATCCACCACCCGACGCGCCTCGACGCCGACCACCGCTTCGGCAGCGACCGGAACGTTACGAACTGGCTGGTCCGCGCGTGGCAATGGTCGCGTCGAGCAACGCTTCGGGAAAACGGTTGCCGCCTCGCGAAGCCGCACGAACCTTCGCATTACCGACCTTTGAGACGTTATGCCCCGAGCGTCCAGCCACAAACGCTGAACGCCCGCCATCTGAATAGCCTGGAGACGAAGGATCGTGAAATCCGAGGAAATGATTCCGGGTAATATTTTTCCGACCTCTGAGGCGGACAGATTCAGGTTAATGCGCAATTCATTGGGTCCAAAAGCGACGCCAACCCAAGCTCACGCTTTCGCTTAGACTGATCTCCTGATTTGTCTTGCGAGCCAAACTTCGTCCCCCGTAACTTCCCGCCACGTTTAACCACCGCCATCCAATCAAAATCGCCGCGTGGAGCCTCGCCCTGGCGCTCGGGGCGGGCGGCGCCGTCATCGCGGGATCGGCCGAACTTGCCGGCGCCATCGCGGCCATCAACGCCGTCGGCCCCGAGGGCAAGGGCAACGCCGCGGCCACGCAGGCCTGGCGCACGCTCGCCGCGGGCGACGCCGCCAGCGTGCCGGTCATTTTGGAGGCGTTGGACGGCGCCGGGCCGGTCGCGGCCAATTGGCTGCGCGGCGCGATCGAGGCGATTGCCGATCGCGAGTTGGGCGCCGGGCACGCCCTGCCGCTGGACAAGCTCGGCCAATTCCTGCTCGACGTGAACCATCAGCCGCGCGCGCGCCGGCTCGCGTTCGAGTTGATCGCGCGGATCGACCCGGCCACGGCGGACAAACTGCTGACCGGGATGTTGACCGACCCAAGCCCGGAACTCCGTTACGACGCGGTGCGGAAGATCGTGCAACAAGGCTACCGCGCGCTGGCCGAAACCAACCAGCCCGCCGCCCGCCTCCTCTTCCGCCAGGCGTTGACGTTCGCCCGCGAGGTGATCCAGGTCGATGACCTGAGCAAAAAACTGCGCGCCCTCGGCGAGACGGTGGACCTCCCCAACCTTTTCGGCTTCGTCATGAAGTGGAAGGTGATCGGACCGTTTGACAGCGTCGGCGGCAAGGGTTGGGCGGCCGCGTTTCCACCCGAGCAGGGGCTTGATTTCGGCGCGACCTACGACGGCAAGCTCGGCCCGGTCCACTGGCAGGACTTCGTGACGACCGACGACTACGGCATCGTGAGCATGAACCAGCCGTTCAAGGCGTTGAAAGGGGTGGCCGCCTACGCCTGCGCCGCATTCGATTCCGCGCAGGCCCAGGAGGTGGAATTGCGGCTCGGCTCGGAAAACTCGTGGAAAGTGTGGCTCAACGGTGAATTCCTTTTTGGCCAGGACGAATACCATCGCAACAAAGCCATCGATCAATACCGAATGCCCGGCCATTTGCGCGCGGGGAAAAACTTCATCCTCGTGAAGGTCTGCCAAAACGAACAAACGGAAGATTGGGCGGGCGATTGGGATTTTCAATTGCGGGTCTGCGATCGCCTCGGCGCCGCGGTCCATCCCGCGCCAGCGTCCGGCGCCACCGGCAAAGGGGCGGCTCAATGAAGCCGCGCCGCGCCTTCCTCACGCGCCTGGCCGCGGGCGCGACGCTGGCCGCGCTCGCCGCGACGGCGTCGCTGGGCGGGGATTGGCGACAGTTCCGCGGCCCGCGCGGCGCCGGCCTCGCCGACGAGACGAACGCGCCGGTGATTTCCTACGGCCCGAAAAGCATCGCCTGGAAAGTCCCGTTGCCCGGGCGCGGCCTTGCCAGCCCGATCATCGTCGGCGACCGCGTCTTCCTCACCTGCTCGAGCGGGCCGCAGCAGGATCGTCTGCACATCATCTGCCTGAACGCCGCCGATGGCTCGAAACGCTGGGAGCGCCAATTCTGGGCGACCGGCCGGACCTCCACGCACGAGAAGATCTGCGTCGCCGTGCCGACCCCCACGAGCGACGGCCAGCGCCTCTTCGCGGCGTTTACGTCCGACGACGTGTTCTGCCTCGATCTCGACGGCAATTTGATTTGGTTTCGCGCGTTGATGCGGGATTATCCGAACGCGGGCAACACCCTCGGCCTGGCTAGCTCGCCCGTGGTCGCCGACGGCGTCCTGGTGATGCAAGTTGAAACGGACGGCGACGCGTTTGTCGCGGGCCTCGACGTGGCGACCGGGATCAACCGTTGGAAACTCGAACGCCGCAAACGCGCCAACTGGAGTTCCCCCGTCACGCTGTCCGGCGTCAACGGGACGACGGTCGTGGCTCTGCAATCCAGCGCCGGTGTCTGCGCCATCGATCCCGCCACCGGCCAGCAAGTTTGGAATTACCCGGACGGCGCCTCGACGGTTCCGTCGAGCACGTCGCGGGGATCGATCCTGTTCGTCCCGTCGTTCGGCATCACCGCGCTGCAAACCAGCCCGGACGCCCAGCCGCCCAAGCAACTCTGGCGCTCGAATCAATACCGTCCCGCGACCGCCAGCCCGATCGCGCTCGACGATCATATCTTCGCCGTCAACGACGCCGGCGTCCTGAGTTGCGGCGACGCGGCCACCGGCGCGCGCCTCTGGCAGCTTCGTCTCAAAGGACCGTTCACCTCGTCGCCCGTCGCCTTGGGGAAACAGCTTTATCTGGTGAATGAAAAAGGCCTGGCGCAAATCGTCGATGCCACGAAGCCGGAAGGCGAGGTCGTGAGCGAATTGGACCTCGGCGAAACCGTTCTCGGCACTCCGTCGGTCGCCAACGGCGCCGTCTATTTCCGCAGTGACGGCCACATCTGGAAGCTGGCCAGCCCGTAGGCTTGCAACATCGGCCTCGCGCGCGGCGGTCGCCCGGATTGAGCCACGCAAAGTCCCAGGAATCCGAATCTCAAGGACGAACCGAAAGCTGCCGGACAAATCGTGTCTCCCGAGGCTGGCAGAGAATGTGGACTGCGGGGGTCCAGCCTTCGCCTAAGGCTTCGGCTCGGCCCATCGACCCTAAGCCGCGCCGTAGCGCAGCGAAGGCGGGAGAGCGTAGCGCCGACACCGCTTTTGGGGGTGCGGACAAACGGTGTCAAAGGGGTCGGTTCTTAGTATTGGCAAATATTTGCCAATACTAAGAACCGACCCCTTCGCGACCCCTTACAGCTTCGGAGCGTGGCGCGGCTGTCGCTGGGCACGATCGTCCAGCCGGACCTGGCGTTGGTCGAAGTGGCCACCGGCCAACTCTGGCTCGCCACCGAGGTCATCAGTTCCGACGATCACCGGACTGACACCGGCGCCAAGAAGGTCGCTTATGAGGCGAAGAATCTCCCGCGTTTGTGGATGGTCGATCCCCGCTACAACAACGTGGAAGTCTATCACACCAGCCAATACGGGTTGATTCTCAAAAACATTCTGGCCGGCGCGGAACGGCTGACCGAACCGCAGTTGCCCACGCCGCGGGTGACGATGTCGGAATTGTCCTGACGCTGACCGACGCGGGGGCCGCGTCGGCCACGACAACGACGGAGAATGTGGCGTGCGGCGCCGCCCGCCTTCGCGCCGCTCCGCCGCGCCAATCGCGAAACAAGACACCGCTTTGGTTGAAGCGGAAATCAGTGGAGGCTCATTTACGCTTCAAAGGGATAGTGATCGGCGCTACGACTAAATCCCATGCACGCCGCCCCTTACATCCTTGCGCATGGAGAAACGGGCATTTTGCCAGGGATACTGATTCTCGTTTTCCTTCTCCCTGCCACCTTGTGGGCTCTGAAGAGCAGCATCGAAGGGAAACGGAGCGCTTCCATGCTCGTTTGTTCCGTGATGGCGGGCGTATTTGGCACATGGGGAATTGCCGGGGTCATAAAGGAGATCACGGTGAACTGGCATGTTCCCGACGACTGGCCGCCGAGCGGAGACTTCATCTTCAGCTTTTTATTCTATACGTCGTTTTTTGTGGCTGGCGCTTTCTCCTTAATAAAAATGCGGAGCAATAGGCGACGCGACGAGTCCGCCAGCCGAAGGACTTGACACCGTGTCCACCATGTTGGCGTCAGTCCGCAGGCCAACCCGAAGCGAGCTTCGGATCGCCCTCGGCTGCTCGGTGTCCTCGATTTGCCTACCAAGACCCGTGTTTGGAAAACAACCATTGAATGCCCCGCAACTGAGGCGCAAGCCACTGATAGTCGCCAAAGCCATGAAGGGGTCGGTTCTTAGTATTGACAACTATTTGCCAATACTAAGAACCGACCCCTTTGCGAGCCCTTACAGCTCCGGAGCATGGTCCGGCTGTCGCTGGGCACGATTGTGCGGCCGGACCTGGCGTTGGTCGAAGTGGCCACCGGCCAATACGGATTGATTCTCAAAAGCATTCTGGCCGGCGCGGAACGGCTGAACGAACCGCGGTTTCCCACGCTCCAAGTGACGATGTCGGAATTGTTCCGACGGTGACGGATACAGGCGTCGCGACGGCCGTGAGAGCAACGGTGAACGTGGAGTGCGTCGGCAGAGCGTAGCGGCGACGACGCTTTCTCCGGACAGGAGCCGCGCGCTAGTTCGGGTGTTTGACTGCGGCTTCGGCGCCCAAAGCGGTGTCGCGCTGCGCTTGCCCCCGCACTCCACGGGGCGCTCGGAAGCAAGTTGCCGCGTTGCATGGAGCGCGGCGGCGCCCGCCTTCGCGCCGCTCCGGCGCGGCAAACGCGAAGCACGACACCGCTTTGGTGGGAGCGGTCATTTGTGGAATTTCGTTTACACTTGCGAAACGCGTTGCCCCAATGCTTTACCGCCGGCCCTGCGCCTCGGCGTTACAGGGCGGCTCGCGTGAAACAGGCCGAGCCGAAGCTCCGCGCAAACGCTACTCCTTGGCGCTTCAAATCGCCCTCGGGATGATCGGCGCTCTACGTGTCCTCGAAAGGCGGCCAGGGCAGACGAGCCAGTTACCAACAACCGTCTTTGGAAAACAACCATTGGATGCCTCGCCCCTGAGGCAAAAGCCACTGAAGCCCGATGGAGCCGCAAAGGGGTCGGTTCTTAGTATTGGCAAATATTTGCCAATACTAAGAACCGACCCCTTACTGGTACGTCCAGACCTATTCACGGCTCGTCGGAGCCTCGCCCAACCTGCAGAATCCGTAGCGCTTCGTTCGCCACCGCGCTCCGTGTAACCGGAGCAGGTTCGTCGCGTCACGGTTATTTCACGCGGCTTTGGCGGGGTGGGGTTTGGGAGTAAACTCAAGTTTCAAACCCAAGACGTCAATGATCGCGGACAGGCTGGAGAGGCGGGGATTGCCTTTTTTGGAGAGCATGTCGTACAGCCCCTCGCGGTTAAGTTTGGTCGCTTTCGCCAGCGGCGCGATCCCGCCCGCCGCTTCCGCGACGTCTTTCACCGCCAAAAGGAACGTCTCGTCCCCTTCCTCGAACGAGGCGGTTAGATAAGCGGCGGCGGTCAGCGGGTCTTCAAGTCGCTGTAACAGGAATTCTTTGAAGTCAGAACTCTTTGGCTTCTTCATTTTCTTGGTAGTCATAACAATGATTCCCGATTCATTTGGTGACGAGCAGGACGCGAGTTTCCTTTTCCCAGGCGAGGCCCCAGTCGCGCAGGGCGGCCAGAACGGGGCGAAGCGAATGGCCTTTTTTCGTCAGTTGATAGGCCAGGCGTTTGGTGCCGTCGGGCGCGGGGATTTGTTCGATCACGCCGTGAAGCCGCAGGCGTTCGAGGCGGTCGCTGAGGATGTTGGTCGGAATGCCCTCGGGCGAGGCGGCGAAATCGCGGAAGCGCGCGCGGCCGAGCATGAGGTCGCGCACGATCAACAAGGTCCAGCGGTCGCCGACGAGGTCGAGCGTGGCGGCCACCGGACAGGGCGAGCGGCGCGGGCTGGCCGCGCGTTGTTCGGGTCGGGTCGGAGGCGCGCGGCGCTTAGGCGCGGGTTTGGCCATGCGCCCAAAATGCCACAAGGGTCGCTTGCAATCCACAAGCAATAATTTGAAATCCGGCGGGCGTGGGGCAAGGCTTTTTCGCCAAGGGGTCGGTTCTTAGTATTGGCAACTATTTCCAAAGTGGCCCGCGCTCCGCGATGCGTTGAATCGGCGTTGGACAACATCGCCCACGCGTGACTCACCTGGCCGGCGCGCTGGACGACGGTCGGCTTCTGGCAAACGTTGGCGCCGCCGTCTCGACCAGTTTGTCATAACTAAAAACCCCTTGGTCACCGCTTACCGGACAGCGCGCCGCGCGAGACTCAGGGTCCGCATCCGCCCAACTGTCCTAATCGTGGTGAATAAACGCGGCTTTTAATAGCCATTCCAAGTCTCGCGGTGCGGTTGGTGATCATAGTTCCAACGCGCTCGGGCGTCGTCGCTGGCCTCGATCATTCGTGCGTATTTCATGATCTCAATGTGGCCATCGCAAAAGACCAGGTTGTAGCCTCCCGGGTGAATGGCGAACACGGTTTCGGGGTCCACGGCGCCAGACGAATTCACGAGGAAGCGCGTGGCCGAGCCCGCGTTGACGTACGGGCGGAGCTGAAAAAACCGGAGGTAGGGTTGAGCGCCGGGCTGAGGAAAGTTGATCGCGAGTTGCCGGCCGTCACCCATCGCGGCCATATCGCTTGGAGTTGTGACCATCGACTCCGTGATCGCCGGCAGGAGCGGGTCGCTGCTGCTATCGGCGCCCAAACCGAAACCAGCTTTGCTCGGTCCATCACCGTTCTCCGTTCCGTATCCATTGTACCCATAACTGCCCATCGGCCAGCTCGCCCAGCCGCCGCTGGCGCCAATTGGACCATGCGTTAAAACCACACCACGGTAGGTCGGGCAGCGGTAGAGCGTGTTAGTCCACATCGCGGCCGTGTACGGGTATAAGCTGACGTCAAGCCAGAGATCCAGACCCGCTAAATCGCCGGCCTTAAGCGCGACGAATACCGCCCTTGGATAGCGCTGGTTATCAACAACGTACATATTCAGCGCCAAGCCCAACTGGCGCAGGTTATTCTTGCAGGTGGTGGATTGCGCCGTCGCTTTTGCCTTCGAGAGAGACGCAAGGAGCAAACTTGCTAGAATCGCAATGATCGCGAGCACAACGAGCAATTCGATGAGGGTAAAAGCTGATCTCGCGTCCGATGCCCCGCGGCGGGGGACGGCTCCCGGCAACCCTTGATCCAGCGCGACGCCTGCCTCGACCGACGAATTTGGTGGGAGCCCAGTCAGGCTCAAATTCCAAGACACGGTCGAAATGAGTCGTGGGACAGGATGAGACGGTTGATCCGAACTGTGATGCTCACACCGCATTTGGCAGACATTAGCGGCAACGTGACATTTCACCCAATACGGTAAATACCCCGGTCCCGGCGCTCTCGATCGAACCAACCGTCGCGGAATCGACCGCGCCAGCATCGCCGCGGCCCCAATCGCACTACTCCCTGCATGCCCGACGAGCGCATCGCGAGCAGGTCTGCGACTCGCTTGTGGTCAATCGGGACGGGTCGTCAAATCGGCCGTAACCCCTCCAAGGGGTCAATTCGTTAAAAACGTCGCGTCGGGGGATTCGAGTCGGAGGTTTTCGGGGAGTTTTTTCGGGTCCAGGCGGACGACGACGGTATGGGTTCCGGCCGCTAGGTCGGTGGTAACTTCCTGGCCTGGTTTGACCGATTTGCCATCGATCCAGAGGGCGCGGTCGTCGGCGCCGGCGAGGCGGAGACGGACGGGGCCGGCTTTGGAGGATTCGAATTTGGTGGCGGCGTAGAGGCCGACCGCGCCGGCGAAACGGGTGGGCGCCAGTGGCTCACGGAGGTCGGCTTGGGAAAGTTGGCCATCGACGAGCGAATAGGCGGTTTGCCAGCCGGCGGCGTCGGTCGGGCCGCCTACGATCCGGTCTTCGCCGAACTGTTCGTTCTGCGTGGTCAGCGGGAAGAGGCGCCAGGCGCGGGCGAGATTGCCTTTCGAGGCGTCGTAACGGCCCGGCTTGCCCAGTTCGGAGAGGAACCGGAATAAGTCGAGGCGGTCACGGTCCGGGAGGCTGTCGATGAGGCCCGACGGCATGAGCGAGCCGCCGACGGCGCGGCTCTCGATCGCGCCCTTGGGCACGGCGAGTTCCTGGTTGGCGGCGTTGCGCAGGACCAATTCCTGCGGAGTTTCCCGCACAAAGACGCCGCTGAGGTCCTGGCCGTCCTTCGTTTGGACGAGGACCGACTGGTAGCCCTCCTTGATTTTGCGGTTCGGGTAGAAAACCGATTCGATCAGGTAATCGAGCGGCGAACTGGCGCCGATCGAAGTCAGGTCCGGCCCCACTTTGCCGCCGGCGCCGCCGATGGCGTGGCAACTGACGCAGGCGACCGCCGGCCGGCGAAAGACCCGTTCGCCCCGGGCGGGGTCGCCTTCGCGGTTGACGCGGGCGGCCAGTTGGCGCATGGCTTCATCGGAAATCCCCTGCGTGTCGTCCTGGGTCGATTGGCCGTGCGAAAGCGCGGTGACCAGCGCGGGTTCGGCGCGGCCGCCTTCGCGCGCGACGCGGACGCCGACGCGGACCACGACCGGCGGCAACGTTTCGCGGGCGAGCGCCGGGGCCAGCTTCGCGCCGGCGCCCCGCGCGCTCAGGAGCGAGCGCCAGAGATCGAGCGCGTCCGCTTCCTGGGTGGTGGCCTTGAGCACGGCGATCATCGAAGGCACGGCGCCGGGCAGGTCGAGCGCGGCGAACGCGCCCACGGCGGCGCGGCGCACGGCGCCGTTGGCGCCGGAGGCGGCCAATTGCCGAAGGCCCGCCGTGACTTCCGGACCGCCGATGGCGCGCAGGCTGTCAAACGCGGCCGCGCGTAATTCCGGGGACGAGTCCGCCTGGCCCGCGAGTTTGAGGATTTCGGGCGCGGCGGGCGCGAGGCGCCAGCCGCCGGCGAGCCGAACCGCGGCGGCGCGGACCGCGGGATCGCGGCGCTGGAACAATGTCGCCAGCGGCGCGAGGTCGCCCGCCGGCCGGGCGTTGCGGCCCCGCGCGGCGGCGTCCAGGCTGTTGAGGGCGCGGACGGCGGCCGGATCGTCAAAGCCATTTTGCGCCACGGTGTCAAAGAGTCGGCGCAATTCATTGGCGTCGCCGGTCTGGCCGATCAACTCGATCCAGGGGCCGCTGCCATCGCGCGCGAGCGCCTGCGCCTGTTTCATCTGGCCGAGCACGGAGCTGGCGAGGGCTGGCTCGATCGCCTTCAACCCGTACTCCAACTGGCGCTCCCGGCCCGCGATCTTCCAGTCGCCCGATTGAATCGCGGCCAGCCACGGCTTGGCGAGGTCGTTGACGCTCAGCCAGAGCGCGTATTCCAGGAACGCGTCGAGTGGGTGGTCCAGGACGCTCAGGACCAGTTCGGCCGAGCGGGCGGTCGGGATTTCGCTGAGCGCGCGAATGGCCTCCAGGCGGACCCGGGGATGTTCGTCCGCCACGCGCGCCGCGAGGAGAGCGCTCGCGTCGTCCACGCGGTCGTACCAATACGAAAGGACCCGCGTGGCGGCGGCGCGGATATGCGGGTCTTTGGCCTCGAGCAGCCGGGTAAGCAGGTTGGTCTGCACTTGATTGATCGATTGATAGAGCCAGAGCGCATGCAGCAAGGCCGGTTCGTTGGTCTGCGCGGCGGTCCACGAGTTCAGGTAAGGCACGATGGCGCCGCCCCGCTCCGTCAGAACCCGGCTGGCGGCGCGACTGGTAAAGGCATTCGATGAAAGCACGGCCGCGAACAATTCGTTCACCGGCGCGCGCTGCAGCTTCAATCGTGGCGCCAGCGGCCGATCCTTCGCGGTGACGCGCCAGATGCGACCATGCTCGTGATCGCGGCGCGGGTCACGGAAATCGACCTCGCCATGCTGGATGATTGGGTTGGACCAATCAGCGATGTAGAGCGCGCCGTCCGGCCCGAATTTCACGTCGATGGGACGGAACGTGATGTTGGTCGTGCGCAGCAGGTCGGGCATCTCGGTGGTGAGATAGCTCGAGCCTTGCTCGTTGATCGCGAACCGGACCACGCGGTGCGCGCGAAAATCACAGGTGATCGCGTTCCCCTGCCAGTCGTCGGGGAATTGCGGGCTGCGGACCAATTCGAGACTCGCGAACTTCGGGTAATTCCCCGGGCTGATGCTGTCGAGAATACGCCGGCCGCCGGCGTAGGTGAAATACATCGCGCCGGGAACGCCGTAACTGACGCCCTGGAACCCGGCGCCATCGGTGACGAAGGATTGGCCGAACGGATCGAAGTCGTGGCCCCACGGATTGCAGAAGCCGCGCAGGAATACGCCCAGTTCCATCGTCGGCGGGCGCAGGTGGAAGATGCCGCCGCTGTTCAACCTCACGACGCCGTTGGGCGTCTCGAGGTGGCTGTGAATGTAGATCGATTGGTTGAAATAAAGTTGCCCGTCCAACCCCCAGCGCAACGTATGGATGATGTGGTGGGTATCCTCGGTGCCGAAGCCCGAGAGAATGACTTTTTTCAGGTCGGCCTTGCCGTCGCCGTCGGTGTCCTTCAGAAACAGCAACTGCGTGCTTTGTCCGACGTACGCGCCGCCATCGCCGGGGACCACGGCGGTCGGCATCAACAGGCCGTCGGCGAAGACGGTCGCCTTATCGGCTTGGCCGACGCCCTTGGTGTCTTCGAGGACCAGGATGCGGTCGTTGGCTTCTTCGCCCGGCTTGATCTGCGGATAGACCGCGGAACTGGCGATCCAGAGGCGGCCTTGCGGGTCGAAGTTCATTTGAATCGGCTTGGCCAGGAGCGGGTTCTCGGCGAAGAGGTTGACTTCAAAACCAGGCGCGACCTCGAATTCCGGCAACGGCAGCGGCGGCGCGTTGTATGGCGTCGCGGCGGACGAGGTGACGCTCACGTTCACCTGCGCGCCATCCGCGGCGTCGGCGGGGGAAATCGACCCACCGGACTGCCGCGTGACGACCGGGGCGTTAGTCGCGCCGGGGAGCGACTCGAGCGTCAACTCGACGGTGTGTTTTACCGGTTTGCGCAGCACGGCGATTTTGTCCTCCTCGGCCTTGATGAGAGGATCGAACATCGGCACCTCGCGGGCGTTCTGGCCCTGCTCGTTGCGGCGGAAACCGAAGAGATAAGTCACGTTCTGCGGGCGCCAGCGATAGAAGAAAAGCTGATTCTTCCTGACGACCGTCTGGCGCAATTGCTCGGCTTGATCGAAAGGCGCGCCGCGGAATATATAGCGGCCCGAATTCCACTGCAGATTCCCGGCGGATTCCACGACTTTCCCGTCGAGCTTCATCCCGTAACGCCCCGGCGTCAGGCCGACAAATTGCATCATGTTCATCGGCGTGGCGGCCGGCATCGGCCCGTCCTTGTCGTACGCGGCGGGAGCGGGGACGAGCAGCTCCGTGAACGAGTAACTGGCGCTGGTATCGGTCCGCTTGATGTCCGTGACCTGCGTGCCGTAGGCGCCTTCGCGCAGCCGGCCGTCGCGCAGGATGCTGATCCGCCAGGTATTCGCGTCCCAGCCCAGCGCCATCTCGATGGCCTCGGCGACCCGCGAGTATCCGTAGTAATTCAAGTGAATCCCGTTATCGGTGAGCGGGAATTGCCCTTTGCCGGGCGTCGTGCCGGCGAACATGTCGAAGAGCGGAACAAACGGGTAACCACGCTGATCCGCCAGGTCGTGCAGCGCCTTCGAGTAGAGCGCCAATTGCTCGTTGTGCTTGACGGGCGAGGGCAGCGGCGGGCCGAGCGCTTCATGGCGAATCGGCCCGATCACCACGAAACGAACCGGAATCCCCTGGCAAATCTGCTGAATCGTGTCGATCAGTTGGTTCATGTCCGCCTTGAACTTCGCCACGCCTTCGGCTCCCGCGAAGGAGCTGGCCATCCCGTAGCCGAGAAAGACGACGGTCGGCTTGAGCTCGGCCACCTGTTCCTTAACGCGGTCGAAACCGCGTTCCGGCGGGTCGAAACCGGCGCGCGATTCGCCCAGCGGCGTGTCGGCGCTCCAGCCGAGGTTGCGAAAGATGAGGTTGCGATCCGGGTAGCGCACGATCATCCGCCCTTCGATAAAACCGTAGGTTTGTTCCCGCTCGATGAAGGTATCGCCGAGGAACACGACGCGGTCGCCGTCGCGCAACTCGAACTTCTCTTTGGGTGGCGGCGGCACAAAGGCGTACAGCGGAGGCGGGCGGACGACGGGTCCCATTCGGATCCCGCCCGTATTCGGCCTTGCGGCGGCGGGATTTCCGGCGGGATTGCCAGCGGGCGCTTGGGGCGACGCGTTTGGCGCGCCGCCCGCATCGGGACGGACGCGAATCGGCGGCGGGGGCGGGGTGGGCGGTTCGTTTTGGGCCTGGGCCGGGCGCGCGAGCGCGCAGGCGATCGCCGCCACGAGTTGAAGCGCGCGGCGGAATCCGCCGCGGGCGGGAGAATATTGCATGGCTGTCATGATGCGAACAACAGGGTAACGTCGCCCGATTAAAGCGGCAACCCCGCGCCGGAGGCAAGCCGTGAAAAAGAGTCTCTTCTTGTCCCCTTTTCTACCGGCCCTCGGCCCAACCTTAACTCCGCGCCCGCGCAAGTCCCTCGAGAATCCGCTCGATCTGCGTTCGGTGAATTCCCAAATGCCCGGCGGACAGCGCGTGCCATCCCGCCGCGTCCAACGGGCCGAACCACGGATGGGCGTAACGCGCCGGCGTCCGCAGTTCGCCGGCCGCGCCGACCGTCTCGAGCAGGTCATCGCAGGAGCGCTCGTATTCCGCGACCACCGATCCGGTGACCTCCAGGCTGGGTTTGACCGCCGCCGTGCTGGCCGCGCCGCCCGGCGTGACGCCCTTGAGCAGCAGGCCGATCACTCGATTCACCGAGCGATGAACGATCCGCAAGTGTTCGAGCGTCATCCAAATCGACCAATACCGGCTGCTGTCCTCCAAGCCGCGCGGGCGGCTAATCAAGACCCGCCGCGCGCCGGACGCCTCATCAAGACCCCGCGTCAGTTTTTGGACCGTTTCGCGCTCTTGCTGAAAACGGGCGGTGAACGCGGCGCGGTTCCCAACCGCCCGCCGCCACGCGAACAGCAGCCGCGCGACGCGCAATTCGACCCTCGGCAGGCCGGCGCCCGGCGGGGCGAGTTTGGGTTCCAGGTTCGTGTCCACGCCGGCCAGCCTGCCATAATACTTGCATTATGCAAGTGTTTTTCAAGCGGTAATTTGACAGATGGGCGAGCCTGAGCGACTTTCTGCTATGAAAAGGATACCGTTGGTGGGGAGCTTCGTTCTCATTCTAAGTTTCGGGCGCGATTTTCCAATGCACGGGAAAGTCGAAATCGCCGAGCGCCACCCGAGGCGTTCGCGGCGCGGCGGACTGGCTCGCGCGCTGCTTTTGGCGGCGATGGGATGGATCGCGACGGGCCGGGCGTTCGCCCAAGGCTCGGTCAATTTTTCGAACCACGATTTGACCGATGGAATCAATGCGCCGGTCTTCGATGTCGATGGCGTGACGATGCTCGGGTCCGCGTTCCTGGCCCAGTTGTATTGGTCGGCCACGGGCGCGGCTGGTTCGTACGTCGCGGTGACCGACGCGCCCGTTCCCTTCCGCGACGGCGCCGGCGTCGGGTATTGGAACCCGATCGGCAATAACCCGCCATCGCCCGACGCCTCCCGGACCGTGGGAGTAGCCGCCGGGCAGCAGGTATGGCTGCAGGTGGCGGCTTGGAACGCGTCCGCTGGCACGAACTATGAGCAGGCGTCACGGAGCTTTGCGGGACGCGTCGGGCTGTCGGCGCCGATCCGGGTGGTGACGGGCGGCGGCGGCACACCGCCGAGCCTCCCGGCGCCTCTGAGTGGGCTACAGAGTTTTCGGGTTCTTAGTCCCTGCCTGGATTGTGGCGTACTAATCCTCACCTCGCCGACGAGTCAAACGGTAGCGGTCGGGACAACGGTTTTCCTTTCGGTGGTGGCCACTAATATAGCGTTTCCCGATCCAAGTCAAACGAGTTACCAGTGGGAGCGCCAGGACCCGGCGGGGGATTGGCAAGTGGTACAGTCCGGCCAGAAAGCCAACCTGGTTCTCACTAATCTCCAGCTTTCAGCGGCGGGCAATTACCGCGTGATAGTCACCTCCGGAAATCTCCCGCCCGCGACGAGCGCCATCGCGCAAATCAAGGCGATCGCGCCGCCCCGGCTCGGCGCCGCGGTCGTGTCAAACGGCCTCCTGCGATTCAATCTCGAGGGCGAGGTCGGCGACATCTATCATCTGCAATTCACGAGTGACCTGGTCAATTGGATCACGCTGCAGACGTTGACGAACACCGCGGGCGCCGTCAGTTTTGCCACTCCGCCAGGTTCCAACTGGTATCAATTCTACCGGGTTCAGGCGCAATGAAGGGTTGAGCGTTGACTGGGCTAAGGGACTTTCCGCAATGAATATCATCCCATTGCTGGGGAGATTCGATCGTCTGCCGCGGGTTGGAGCCACGTTTCTTAAGAGCGCTGGCCCCACAGAATCAGCTTGCCGGCAGCGCTCGCCGCGCGGGGGACTGGCTCGGGCGCTGCTTTTGGCAGTCACGGGATTGATCGTGACGGACCAAGCGTTCGCCCAAGGCACGGTGAACTTTTCGGACCGCGATTTGACTGATGGGATTGATGCGCCGGTTTTCGATGTCGATGGCGTGACGATGCTCGGGTCCGCGTTCCTGGCCCAGTTGTATTGGTCGGCCACGGGCGCGGCTGGTTCGTACGTCGCGGTGACCGACGCGCCCGTTCCCTTCCGCGACGGCGCCGGCGTCGGGTATTGGAACCCGATCGGCAATAACCCACCATCGGCCGACGCCTCCCGGACCGTGGGAGTAGCCGCTGGGCAGCCGGCATGGCTTGAGGTGGCGGTTTGGAACGCGTCCACGGGCACGAACTATGAGCAGGCGTCAGAAAGTCTATCGGGACGCCTCGGTCTATCGACGCCGATCCGGGTGGTGACGGGCGGCGTCGGCACACCGCCGAGCCTCCCGGCGCCTCTGAGTGGGCTACAGAGTTTTTCGCTCTACAACGCGTGCTTGGAATGTGGCGTTCGAATAAGCAGCTCGCCAATGAGTCAAACCGTAGCGGTGGGCGCGACGGTGGTGCTTTCGGTAGCGGCCACGGGTTTACCGCGTCTTGATCCCAGTCACACGAGTTACCAATGGGAGCGCCAGGAGCCGACGGGGAATTGGCAAGTCGTGCAGTCCGGCGTGAAGACCAACTTGGCGCTCACGGATCTCCAGCTTTCAACCGCCGGCAATTACCGCGTGATCGTCATTACTGGAGACTACCCACCCGTAACGAGCGCCATCGCGCAAATCAAGGCGATCGTGCCGCCCCGGCTCGGCGCCGCGGTCGTGTCAAACGGCCTCCTGCGATTCAACCTCGAGGGCGCGGTCGGCGACATCTATCATCTGCAATTCACGAGTGACCTGGTCAATTGGATCACGCTGCAGACGTTGACGAACACCGCGGGGGCGGTCAGTTTTGCCACTCCGCCAGGCTCCAACTGGTATCAATTCTACCGGGTTCAGGCGCAATGAAGGGTTCAGCATCGTGAAATACCTGTCTGGCGCGAAGGGGTCGGTTCTTAGTATTGGCAACTCGAGGGCCGCGCGGAGGCGTCTTCCGAATGGCCACGCCGCGCCCCGAAGCGGTACGGTCGGCCGACTAGCGTTGGTGGCCCCCGGGAGACCTGGGATGAGCCGCTGCCGTCCAAACCTATTCACGGCTCGGCCGAGCCTCGCCCCACCCGCAAAAGCCGCCGTCTTGCTGAGAGTCACACTCGCGACTCTTTTCCGCTTCCTCCCCGCTACGGCGCGATAGATACCTGACGGCGCGGATCCCGTCGGGGCGCGAAGGGGTCGGTTCTTAGTATTGGCAACTCGGCGATGACGCGGAGGGACGCGGGCGAGCCGTGGCGAGGTTTGAGACATCCGCCGGCGCCATACGGCGCCAAAGGCCAGCCGAGGCGGCGGCGTTCGGCAAGGATCGAGCATCAGTTAGCAAACCGGCCACTTCGACACTTCTTCAGGTCTCGGCGGGAGCCTCGCCCCACCACCGGCTGAGATCACTGCGCCGCGGAGCAGATCGGCTCGCTTGGTTAACAACGCGCGCAAAGATGTTAGCAATTCTCAATAGCGGTCGGTTCGCTTCTGGGCTATGTCATTCGTTGATGAGCGCCATATCTTGGCAAGTGAAGACGCGAGCAGCCCGCTGGGCCGCGCTTTTTGGTTTGGGCGCATGGCTCGCGGCGGAATCGCGCGGGGCCGAGCGGATCAATCACGAGGGTCGCATTCTCGGTCCGGCTCCGGTCGTGACGGCGCCGATTCTGTTCAATACCGCCGAGGCCGACGCGGCGCTTTCGGCGATGCAGATGTTTCCGATCGACAACGCTTGGAATGAGGACGTTTCCCGGCGGCCGCGGCTGGCCAACTCTGACGCGATGATCGCGCAAATCATGGCGGACCTGGCGTCGAGCCGGCAAACTTTGCGGTCGTTCTTTGAGATGAATTTTGTCCTCGTGCCGGACGATCAGCCGCTGGTTCCCGTCTCTTTTGTCGATTATCCCGATGAATCCGATCCGAGTCCGTATCCCATCCCCGATAATCTTCCCATCGAGACGTGGCCGGTGGGGACGGGCGCGTTGACGCTGGCGCAATGGCAGCAGGACGTCAACGATACCGGCGGGGATCGTCACGCGATCATCGTGCAACCGGGCAAGGGGTTCGTCTGGGAAACGTGGCAGATGAAAAAGGTCGGCGGCGCGTGGCAGGCCTCGAATGGCGCGAAGTTCAATCTCAACTCGGATCAATTGCGCCCGTTTGGCTGGACTTCGGGCGACGCCGCCGGGCTGTCGATGTTTCCCGCCTTGGTCCGTTACGACGAATGCCAGCGGGGAATGGTCGAGCACGCGATGCGATTGGTCGTGAAGCGCACGCGGGTCGGCCCGATTTACCCGGCCACGCACCAGGCGTCGGTGGGCAACTCGACCAATACGAATATTCCCGCGATGGGCCAGCGGTTGCGTCTCAAGGCGAGTTTCAATATCCCGACCAATTGGACGCAGCAGGAACAGGCCGTGTTGCGTGGCCTCAAGAAGCATGGCGCCATCGTGGCGGATAACGGCGGCTTTTTCTCGATTTCGGTCGCGCCGGACAATCGCTATCCGGCCGGCGCGTTCGATCATCTGTCCACGATTTCGATCACCAATTTCGAAGTGATCCAGACGACCGGCGCCACGGAAGGCCCGCGCGCGCCGAATCCGCCGTCGGTCAAGGCGGGGCCGAATCAGGCGTTGAACGCCCTCGGCGCGATCACGCTGGGCGGTTACGTCGCGTATCAGGGCGTTGCGCCGGCGATTCAGTGGCGGGTGTACGCGGGACCTGGTCCGGTGAACTTCGGCGACTCAACCCAGACCAACACGACGGCGACTTTTTCCGCGCCGGGGACGTACACGCTCATCTTGAGCGCCGACGATGGCGTTCACGCCGTGGCTTATGACGCGATGACGGCGCAGGTGAATTTGGGTTTGACCGCGAGCATCGCGGCTGCTGGCGCCGGCGCGGGCGGGGGATTCGTGATTCAATGGACCGGGGGAACGCCGCCCTTCGCGGTGGAGGAATCCGCGAGCCTTCCGACGACAAGTTGGCAGTCGATCATGACCACGTCGGTTAATACGGTGACCGTGCCTTCGCTCGGCGCCGCAGGGTACTTCCGGGTGCGGTCCAATTGACAACGTTACGGGCGAATGAGACGGCAGAATCAACAATTCGTGAGCAGAGCGCGCGGACTTGCTCGTTACGGGGATCCCTTGTCATCGTTGGGTCTCAACTCCCACGCGCGATCAGCATTATCGCAGATTTAGACGCATAACGAGGTAGCCGTCATCAGGGGTGAGCGTGAGGCGTTGAAGCTCAGCGGCCCGCCGACCTTCGCTCCATCATGAAACGAGGAGTAGTTGTCAATACTAAGAACCGACCCCTTCTTGGGATGACCGCCAGGCGTTGAAGCTCAGCAATCGTCCGACGTTCGCACCGTGACGAAACGAGGAATAGTTGCCAATACTAAGAACCGACCCCTTCTGAGTGTGCTTCGATTAACGAGAGGCTTGCGGACGTTCGCGCGTTCACGTGGCGGCGCGACGTCACAAGCCCGACCGGACCCGGTAGAAGCGATGCGAGGCGCCGACGGAGGAGGTGGTAAACCGAAAGTTGCCGCCAGACGTGACGGTCTGGAGAGCGGCGCCGGCGTCGGTCGCCCATGGGCCAGAAAGGGCATCCGCGGCTTCCAACGAATAATTGGCGCCGGTTCCATTGGTCACCAGAAAATCGAGTTGGACTTGCCCGCCGTTGTTCCACTGCAACGACTGGATTGTGATGCCGATGGGGTTCGTGGTCGCCGTGATCGCCTTGGCGGGTCCGTAGCTCAGCCAGCGGCCGGAAACCAGCGGCCGAACTTGCAACCGATAATCGCCCGGCGCCGGGGGGTTGAAGGCGAAGGTGTTGGCGGTCGTCACGGTGGAGGCGACGTCCGTCAGTTGGGAGGTATCGGTGAACGCAATATCATCGAAGTACCAACCGACCTGACCCAACAGCCAGGGTTGGTAGTAATTGCCATAAGCGTATTGGTAGCGAAAGCGGACCTGCAGGACTTGTCCCGCGTAGGCGCTCAACGGGATCACAATTTGCTCGTAAGCGGATTGGCCGGCGTCATCGGTCCCTTGGCGACTCCAAACGGTTTCCCAGGAGGAGGCGTCATTCGTGGAGACCTGGACTTGCGCGATCTCGCCCGACCCGGCGTAAACCAATTGGCTCGCGAATTGAAGGGCGCTGTTTGGTCCGGGATACAGCGTCTGGTTCAGCGACAACGTCTGATCGGACGGCGGGTTGGCGTGCGCGAGATGGAAGGCGGCGCCGCCGAGCAAGGGAAGTCCCGGATCGATCGGGGCGTATCCCCCGGAGGTGTTCGCGGTGAAGTCCGCGGTTGGGTCATTCTCGGCGGCCTCGACGGTCGTGAACGGCGTCAGTCGCGCCTGCCGAAATTCGTAGCTGGCGGCGGCGCCGACCGGGGAGAAGGTGTAAGGGGTCGGCTGATTGACCCCCACCTGGTCGAGACCGGCGATCGCGGCCGGCGCGTACGTGGGCACGTAGTCGGCCTTGAGATTCGCGTTGGCCGAGACGACGACGTCCAAGCTGAAGTTCGGGAGATTGTTCCCCGAGAAAGTCACCTGATACGCGCCGTTGCCGGGCGCCGGGACGGAGTAGCCGCCCGAGTTCGCGGTGACGGCGTAACTGGACGAGCCGCTGAGGCTTACCGTGAGGCCGCCAATCCCTTCCCCCGGATCATAAACGCCGTTGCCATTAAGATCATAGTAGGCGACCCCGGTGATGAAGGGAGTGAGGCCGTTGCGCGACCCGAAATCCTGGGTGACGAGCTGCGGACCGACGGCGCCGCTGACGCCATCGACGACCCCAATACCGATTTCCCGAAAGCTCGGGTTGTGAATATTGCTGCGATGTCCGGCGGGCGATTGCATCCCGCCCGGCCCGTAGCCCCAATCGACTTCGAACCCGGCATGGCCAAAAAAAACGTCCTCGGCGTACGCGAAAACGTTCTCGCCCGCGGTGCTGAAGGTGTAGCCGGCGCCGGTGATTCGGTCGAAAGGACTGCCGTTGTCCCAGGAATTATCGTGACCCTGAAACTGATTGGTAAACATGTCCCCCGAGTGCAATCGCGCGGAGGCGATCAGTTGCGCGTTGAACGACAGGGGCGGCGCCGGCGCGATGGCGTTGAACTGGTTCGTCAAGGCGTTGAGGTCCACGTTATAATAGACGTAAACCGAGCGCACGCCGGGATCGGTGGTCGTCGCCAGCGCGGCCCCCTGCGCCGCCGGATTCGCCCGCGCCCGGTTGATGAGCTCGAGGTAAAGCTGTTCCTCGTCGGTCGGGTCGCCGATCGAATATCGGTTCACGCTAAGCGGCCGGAAGGGCGAGACCGCCGGCGCGCCGGGACGCAGCTCGGTCGGGGGCGGTGGCGGCGGCGCCTCGGGCGTAACCCCGCGAGTCAGGACGGGAAAGAGCGTGGCCGCGCGGAGGTTGATAACCACCAAAAATGGGAGCGCGGCGGCGAAATACACCCAACGGGCGATTCGCCGCGAATCACCGATTGGGCCTTTGAGGCGCAAATTCATCACGGAAAACTGCAACTAAAACCCAATAGCACAACGTATGCCACGCCCCCGGAATGCCTCCTTGGCCCCGAGCTGCCACGGGTACGCTGGGGCGATCTGGGTTTGGGCCAACGGGCCTCGCAAATGTGCGACCATGATTCTCAACGGGCCGCCGGACCGTCTGGTTTTCGCCAGCGGCGTGGACGCTCGCCCCGCCCCGACCTCCGCGCGGCGCCGGATTTAGCTTTGATCGGGCGCGCGCGATTGGATAAACTCTCGAGTGAAACAGAACGCGTGAGGGATGGCGTGCCAGCAATCGCCGGACCCGGGCCGTCCGTCACGCCGCAATCATTCTAATGACTTGAATATGAGGCGTTCAACTTTGATCCCGCGGCTCCGAATTTCTTCGCGCGTCGGCGCTGTCGCTGGCCGACTAACAGTTATGCTCGCCCTCGCCTTCGCGCTCTTTAGCGGCGCCGCCGCCAGCGGGTGGGCGCAGGGAAATCTGTTGCGCAATCCCGGGTTCGAGGAAAGCGCCGCGAGCGGGGAGTTGCCGGCCGGGTGGTCGGTCACGGCGGACAGCCAGAAGAAGGCGTCGGCAAGCGAGACCGATCCGCACGCGGGAAAACGTTGCCTGGCCATCCCGGCCTTCAGTTCGGTCGAGCAGCTTATCGAGAACGTCAAGGCCGGAGCCTACGTCGGCCGTTTTTGGGTCAAGTCCGAAACGGAGCAGCGGGTCACGGCGATTCTGACCGACCCGGCGCGCCCGTGGGCGGTTTACAATTATTCCGAAACCAAGGTTCCGGCGGGTCAATGGACGGTGGTCGAAGTTTTTTGCGCGGTGGACCGCGACGGATCGTTGACGTTCACCGTGGGCGGGATGTCGAAGGAATTTCACGCCTACCACGGCGCCGAGGCGGAAATGCGGTCGCCGATTCTGGTGGATGATTGCGAACTCACGCGATACGAGCCGCCGACGGCGCCCGCGCTGAGAATCTGGGACGCCAAGCTCGACGAATCGACCGCGCTGACATTGCCGCCGGCGGGTCGCTTGCTCGAGGCGGGCGCGGCGAGCGCCAACATTTCGGAAGCGCCGGTCTTCCAGGCGCGGCATCTGGCCGGCACGGTTCGGAAATCCGACGGCGGATTGGTGATCTACGCGTCGGACGGCAAGACGCTCAAGCGGCGCGCGGTCGTCGCGCCAAGCCCGGCGTTCAAGGTCGCGGAGATCACCCAGGTCACCGCCGCCGGGCGGACCGGCCTGCGGATCACCGCCGCCGGGGGCGGCGCCAGTTACACGGCGTGGGTTTCGCCGCAGGGAAGCCTCACGATTGAACCGCACAATATCCCGCAGTTTATCGCGCGGGAGGCGCGGATGAGCTACGGGATTCTGCCGTCGTTCGTCGGCAGCGACATTTGCTACGCGCCCGCGAAGCTGACGGGATCGGCGCGGGTCGCGATGCCTTCGACGCAATGGTTCGTCGGCTTGCTGGAGGGGCACGACAGCATGCTGGTGGCGGCGTGGGATTCGCCCGCGCAGGCGGTTTCGCTCGGGCTGTCCGGGACCGGCGAGCAACGCGTGATCGACTCGCTCGCCATCGACACGGGCGCGGGAGGGTTCGGGCTTTCGTTGGTGGAACATGCCGGCCTTTGGGCGAAGGAACCGCTGAAGGAAGACTATTTGGGCGACTACACGCCGCTCGGCTGGGAACGCCCCTTCCCCGCGCGGTGGATGGCGGAGTTTTTTGCCAGCCCGGGCGGCAAGGCGTCGTTCCACGAGCCGTACAACGACTATTCCTTTCCGATCGCCTACGCCAAGACGCGGATGTGGGGCGTCTGGTTCGAGGATTGGAATCATTATCCGTTTTATTTTGACGGGGCCAAAACCATCGCGCATTTCGAGAAGAGCTTTGTGCCGCAGGGTGACGCGCTGTTCTACAATTTGGAACCGGCGGCGGCGGACCTTTACTCACCGTGCGAGATCGTCCAGCAAATCCTCGGGCCGGAGAAGGCCGCGGCGCTGTTCGACTTCGACGCCAACGGGCTGCGCAAGTTGAAATACTCGACGCCCGCGCTGTTCATGTATGATCGCCCGGTTTGCGCCACGACCACGCACCTAGCGCACATCAAGGAAGAGGAGAAGCCGACGGTGGGCGTGAATCTGGCCACGCATCTTTTCGAGTTCATCCGTGAGATTCGCGGGCGCGTGGACCAATACGCGGCGTACTTCGGCCTGCTAAAAACCTATCTGGCCGAACAGAAGTCCGCCCATCCCGAGCTGGGGCCGTACATCGGCGACCTCGAACGTCTGGTGACCCAGGCGCAGGCGAACACGAACAAGGTTTACGTGACTCCGCTCGCCAGCGTTCAAGCCCGGACGGACTCGATGAAGAAACTGCTCGCGGTCGGAAAAGGGGACGGCTTCGACTGCGGCAGTCTCGACGTGCGCGGTCCCGCCGGCGAGCAGGACGATCTTTGCCGCCACTACAACCGCCTCGTGCTGCGGCTCGAGCAAACGGCCGCCCTCCAGAGCGGTGATTCGCCGGCCAAGGCGGCCATCGCCCAGGAAATCTGGACGCGTTCGCGTGAGGTTCTGCGGCGACCGACGCGCTGGGAATCGCGCCGCACGCTTTATTTCTTCGAGCCGTGAGAGCGCCGGATATGACAATCTTTCATCGCGCCGGGGCGCGGGCGGCGTGCCTCGCGGCCGGCTTGATCCTGGCCGGGTG
This sequence comes from uncultured Verrucomicrobiota bacterium, assembly GCA_964522665.1. Lineage (GTDB taxonomy): Bacteria > Verrucomicrobiota > Verrucomicrobiia > Limisphaerales > CAZFVY01 > CAZFVY01. The sequence continues at coordinate 49,448 of CAZFVY010000007.1, forward strand.
CGGCGGGCCATCAAAACCTGCGGAAGTGGCCGCAACTCCAACGGTGAAGACCGCCTCGGGCGCGGAGATGGTCTATATTCCGCCCGGCGAATTCATCATGGGCCTGGCCGAGGGACCGATCGACGCGAAGCCGGCGCACGCGGTCAAAGTCGATGGCTTCCTGATGGACCGCTTCGAAGTGACGCAGGAGGTTTATGAAAAAGTTCGCGGCCAGAATCCGTCCCGGCAGAAAGGCCCGAAGAATCCCGTCGAGCAGACGACCTGGTCGAGCGCGGTGAAATTCTGCAACGCGCGGTCGGTCCTGGAGGGGCTGAGTCCCTGCTACGACACCAACTCCTGGACCTGTAATTTCGACGCCAGCGGCTATCGCCTGCCGACCGAGGCCGAGTGGGAATACGCCTGCCGGGCCGGCGCCACGAATCAATACTACTTTGGCGACCGGCCGGAGAAACTGAAATCGTTCGCCTGGTTCGAAGGCAACTCGCAGGCGAAGCCGCACGCGGTGGGCCATTGGGAGCCGAACGCCTGGGGACTGTGCGACATGCTGGGCAACGTCGCGGAATGGTGCAATGATTTCTACAGTCCCAAGTATTACAAGAGCAGCCCGCGGGAAAATCCGCGCGGCCCGGCGGACGGCGAGAAGCGGGTCTTGCGCGGCGGCGCGTGGTCGAGCGCCGCGGAGAATTGCACCGTCTGGGCGCGCAACTGTGACGAGGCCGGCTTTACGGACGTCTGCCTGACGATGGATTCCGATGGCTTTCGCTGCGTGCGCCGGGCCACGCCCGCGGAGTTGGCCGCGCTTAAGGCGCGTTAGTCGCGGGCGGGGTTGGCCCGATGCGGCGCTAAGAACGACGGCCCGAGATCGACTCGGATCGTGCGGCGGGTTTTGGGAGTGGTGGGAGAATTGTCAAAAGGAATTGATTGAAGCGTCGTTGGTGGAAACTCGGACTGATCTTGGCCGTAGGCGTCGTGGCCGGCGGAGTCGTTTGGACCTGGCGCCAACCGCCGGAGCCGTCGTACCAGGGGAAGTCGGCGACCGAATGGATCGAGCTGCAACTCAGTGAGGGATTCCGGTTTAATCCGGACGTGGACAAGGCGTTCGCGGCGATGGGGCCGGCCGCCGAGCCGTACGTCGTTACCGCGCTGCGGCATCGCAATTCATGGCGTCAAAGCCCTCGCTACGCGAAGCTGTTTAGGAGCCTTCCCTGGTTCGCGCGCAAGCGCCTGCCGATGCCACCGCCGCAATGGAACACCCGGGGTGATAATTGGTCGGTCGCCGGCCAGGCGCTCCGGGCCATGGGGCCGGGGCTGGATTCGTATCTGCCTTCGCTCGCTCGGGACGGCAACGTGCAGGTGCGGCGAGCGGCCGCCGTCCTTTTGGATGCGGCTCCGGGCGACGCGCGGGTGGCTCGCAGGCTGATTCTGTCGGCGTTGGCCGACCCGGACGCCGAGGTGCGTTTCTTGGCGCTGGGGGCGACCCCGAGGCTCGACGACTCCGTAATTCCGTTGCTCATTGGCTTCCTGGAAAAGGCCAGGAGCACGAATACTTATGAGCTTGGCGCCCTGGGAATGGCCGCGCAACAGTTAGGCCGCCGGGGGATTCAGGCGCGCGCGGCCGTTCCGGCATTAACGAAGCTATTGGGCGATAACAACGAGCACCTGCGTCTGCGCGCGAAACTGGCGTTATTGGAAATCGAGCGCCGGCCGGAAGTCCTCGCGTCGGTGGTCAACGAACTCAGCGCCGCTAACGACTTTAGCGCCCAGCTTGCGATTCTTGAGTCGCTCGGCCGTCTCGGGCCGGACGCGCGCGCGGCCGTGCCGACGCTGGTTAACCTTTGGCGGATGGCTTCCGACCAGATGCGCGAGCCAGAGCGAGCGCTTTCGCTGGGCGGTCCGGGAGTGGTCGCGGTTAAAGCGGCGGCTGGCCCGAGCGATCCGATTAAGGCGGACGATCAGGGAGCCAAGGAAAGACGCGCGGCTCAGGCGAGTTGGACCGGCGCATTTCGCGTCGCGTGTGAACGATGTTTGAAGCAGATCGCGCCGGAGGTCGCCGTGCGGGAGGGGATTCCATGAACCGTCGCGGTTGGATCATCGTTGGCGTGTCGGCGGCGCTGGCGGTCGCGGCGGCGACCGGGTTGATTTGGGGACAGCGCCTCCCACCGGAGCCGTCTTTTGAGGGGAAGCCAGCGACCTATTGGATCGACCGCATTCTGGATGGGAGCATGGGCGACTATTCGGATACCAGTGTGTTTCGGGACATGGGAATGGCGGCGGAGCCGTACGTGGTGGCGGCCTTGCGGCGGCGCAACGGCTGGCGGCAAAGCCAAGGCTACGCCAAGCTGCGCGCGTGGCTTCCCCGACATTTGCGCGCGCAACTGCCAGGCCCGCGGACACTGCCCCCGAACGACATGCGGTTGCCCATGCAGGCCGCGGCGGCATTGCTGCAAATCGGTAATTGCGGTCGGTTCTTGCCGTCGTTGGCCCACGACCCAAACGTGCTCGTGCGTCGCACGGCATTTTGGTTGGCGGGATCGGGAGTATGGCGTGGACCGCTGCCCGCTCCGATGTTGTTCGCCGGCGTCAAAGATTCGGACGCGATGGTGCGCCAACTCGCGGTGGCCGGTTCGCGGTCCCTCGACGACACGGTGATTCCGCTCCTTATCACCGCTCTCGACGACGATGACGGGGCCGGGAAGGGCCAGCGGGTTCCGGTGCGGGCGGAAGCGGCGCGCGAGCTGGGCTTGCGGGGAGAACGCGCGCGCGCCGCGGTTCCCAAACTCGAAGGTCTGCTCCAAGTCCGTCCGCGTGATACGCGCATGTGCGCGCTGATCGCGTTGGCGCGGATCGACCATCGTCACGACCGGCTGGCCGCGCTCATCAACGAATTGGACACCCTCCCGCCCGAGCGCCTCGAGATTGTCTCCGCGATCGGCGTTTGCGGGACGGCCGCGGCCGAGGCGGCGCCCACCCTGGTCAAGGTATGGAAAGCCGAGGCGGAAGCCGCGGGTAGTTCCGCCAGTGACGCGAGTTTCGCGCGGCTGGTGCGTCGGGCCGTCGTGGAGGCTTTGAAGCGGATCGCGCCGGATGTGGCCGCGCGGGAGGGGATCCAATGAACGGGCGCCGCTGGGGCATCGTAGCGGCTCTGGCCCTAGCCGGCGGGCTGCTGTGGGGCTCACGCCCATCGCCGGAGCCGTCCTACCAGGGCAAGCCGGCGAGTTATTGGGCTACCCGGGCGTTGGATCAAACGCCATTCCCTCTACCAGCGTCAACCGACCCGTTTCAGACGATGGGAGTCGCGGCGGCGCCCGCGATCGTCGCCGCATTACGGGAGAAGAATTCCTGGCGGCACAAGCCTATTTACGCAAGGTTCCACGCCCAGCTCCCCTCGCTTCTTCAGCGGCGCCTGCCGCCGCCTCTGCCGCCCAACGACTCGGGATTTGGACACGACTCGGGATTTGGACTCGCGTTTCTCGCCGGCCGCGTCTTTCAGCGCTTTGGCGTCGGCTTGGACCCTCTGTTGCCGTCCTTGGTTTCAGACCGAAACGTCCTGGTGAGACGAGCGGCGGCCCATCTTTTGGTCGCGTCCCCCGCGGACGCGCGCGTGGCCAGCAAGCTAGTTTTCGCGGCGCTTCGAGACCGGGACCCGATTGTGCGGTTGTTCGCGGTCGCAGCAGCGCGACGAGCCGATGAGTCCGCGATTCCTTTGCTGATCCAGAACTTGAGCAACCAAGACCGGGTCAGGTCCAACGAAGTCATCTATCTCCGTGCCGCGGCCGCGGACCAGTTGGGTTTATGGGGCGCTCGGGCAACGTCGGCGGTCCCTCAACTGCGGCAGTTATCAGGTGATTTGGACGAGGAGACCCGGACCCGCGCGATGGTCGCGCTCTTGCGAATCGAGCGCGACCACGCAATGCTGAATCCTCTGCTCAACGAGTTGCGCCGCGCCGGCAACTCCCAGATTCGGGTCAGGATCATCGGCGCGTTAGGAGAGTTGGGGCCAGACGCGAGGGAGGCGGCGCCGGCCTTGGTTGATATTTGGAAACGGAAGTCCGAGTACCTCTCCGACCCGACCGACCGCATGGCGACCTATTTGAGTGAATCGATCGCCAAATCGCTGAAACAGATCGCGCCGGACGTCGCCGCGCGGGAGGGGATTGAATGAACCGTCGGCTCCCGATCGTCGTGGCGGTGATCGTCGCGCTGACGCTCTCGAGCGCGTTGATTTGGGCCACGCGCCGGCCACCCGAGCCGTCGTACCTGGGCAAGCCGGCGACCTATTGGGTTGACCGTCAATTCAACGGCGGGGTTCGCGGTTATCCCGACACCAAGCCTTTTGAGGCGATGGGCGTGGCCGCGGCGCCTTATATCGCCGCGGGGTTGCGGGCGCGGAACTCCTGGCGGCAGAGCGACCGGTACGCGGCGATCTATCGATCGGTCCCGGCGCCTTTGCGGAAGCGCTTACCGCCGCCGCGGCCACTCGAGGGCGGAGGAGCTTCCCTTTCCCTGCAAGCTTCGATGTTGCTCGCGCGTCTGCGACCGGCCGTGGATCCGGCGCTGCCGGCGCTGGGACAGGACCGAAACGCTCTCGTACGGCAGGCGGTCGTCGTGCTCGCGGCGAACGAGGCCGCGAATGATCGGCTGGCTCCCGGACTGCTTTTCGCGGCCGCGACCGATCCCGCGCGTTCGGTGCGTGAAATAGCGGCCCGGGCGGCGGCGGGGTTGACCGACTCCGCGATTCCGGGAGCGATCGCGGCGCTCGATCGTCGCACGCGCGGCGATTCGCGGGCGGCGGTTTATCGCCGCACCCTCGCGGCCATCGAATGGTTGGCGTGGCGCGGTCCACGCGCGGGCGCGGCGCTTCCCGAACTGAAGGTATTAGCGCTGGTTGACGACAAGCAGATCCCGGTCGCGGCGATGCGCGCGATCGTCCGGATCGAGCGCCGACCGGAAACGCTCGCGTGCGTCCTCAACGAATTGACCGACACCGGCGCCCTCCCGCGCCGCCTGCGTGCAATCGCGGCGCTCGGAAAGTGTGGGCCGCAGGTGGTCGAAGCAGCGCCCATCCTGGTCAAACTTTGGAAGGCGCAGGCAGACGCCAGATCAAGTTCGGCGCTCGATCGGCCGTCAACGGTTCAACTTCGACGAGCCGTGGCGGAGTCACTTAAACAGATCGCGCCCGAGGTGGCCGCGCGGGAGGGAATTCGATGAATCGCCGTCGCTGGATGATCGGGTTGGCGGTGGTCGCGCTGGGGCTGACCGTTGGACTGAGCTTGCGCGATCAGCGGCCGACAGAACCGTCGTACCAAGGCAAGCCGGCGACCTACTGGATGAAACAACTCTTTGATCGACCGTACGGGGACTCGGCGGCGGCCAATTATCAAGCCCTGGCGAAGATGGGCGTCGCGGTGGAACCGTATGCCGTGGCGGCGCTAAAGAAAGTCCCCTGGTGGCGGCAAGACCCTCGGTACGCGCAGACGCTAGGCCGGCTCCCGCGGTTTATTCGAGACCAACTGCCCAGCCCACCGACCCCCGAAGAGTTCAACGACGGCGATCGGCGATCCCGTGTCGTCCAGCAGATTCTTCACAATTTGGGTCCGGCCCTGGATTCATTTTTGCCATCGCTCGCGCGCGACCGGAGTATTCTCGTCCGAAGAGTCGCCGTAGAGCTTCTTCGCTCTGACCACGCGCCGGCGGACGACCAGCTGGCTCGTAAATTGGTTTACCGGTTGATGCGGGATCGGGATCACCTCATCTGCGTCTTGGCGCTCATGGCGTCGCAGAGATTCGACGACTCGGTGATACCCCGATTGATCGCGGCCACGGAGGAGCGGAGCGATCTTGAGCCGAGGGCGATGGTTGAGGTGCGGGTGGCGGCGGCGCGAGAATTGAGTCTCCGCGGAGAAAGGGCGCGGGCCGCCATCCCAACCTTGCGCCAATTAGCGCGAGATAGTTCCGCGCGTACCCGCCGGTTCGCGCTGATTGCGCTGCTGCGAATTGAACGCAGCCATGAAACCGTGCTGACCGTGCTCAACGAACTGAACGGCGCCACCAAGATCGACACCGAGATTACTCGCGAAATGGTCTCGGCGCTCGGCTCCCTCGGACCGGACGCCCACGATGCCGCGCCGATCGTCCTCAAAATCTGGAAAACTTCCGAACACGTCTCCAGCGTACCGGCGTTTGATCGGATGATGACGGATGATCTGCGCAACGCCGCTGCCGAAACCCTGAAACAAATCGCGCCCGAGGTCGCGGCGCGGGAGGGGATTCAATGAGGGGGTACTGTGAGTGGGAAGGATGGGAGGGATGAGCTGGATGGGAAGAATGGGACGAAGGCCGACTCGTCAGAAGCGTTTCGCGGTGGCCGCTTATTCTTCGCTCTCGGCGCTCTGGCGGCGGATCTCCGCGATCAGGAAACGGATCACGTAGCGCAGGCGGCTCTGCACGTCGAGGGTCTCGAGGATCGTCTGGCGTTCCAGTGGGTCGGGCAAGAGCGTGCAGCAAATCATGTCGGCGACTTGGCTGGCGTCGGTCAGCTTGGTCATCAGGCGCAGGGCGTCCTTGAACGAGATGTCCGGCCCGAGTCCTTCGAGGTGGACCTCGGAGGATTGCCACAACTCCTTCAGGCCGTGCAGGGCGGCATTCTTTTCGTTGCCCAGGAATTTGTTGACCAAATCGAGGATTTTTTCCATCAGGCCGCCGATTTGGTTGCCTTGGGCGCCGGTCGATTTTAAAGGGTAGATGCGTTGGACGCGATAAGGCCGGTATTGGATCGTCTCGGCGAGTTCCACACGGGTGATGCCCTCGAGAAAGAGGTCGGAGGTCCCGTCCTTGCGCGCCACGGACACGCGCACGAGGCCGAGGCCGGCGACGGCGTGCGGGCGTTCCTGCGAGCGGCCGGGCTTTTGCATCGCCACCGAGAACATGCGATGGGTCGCGAGCACGTCCGCCAGCATGTGCCGGTAGCGCGGCTCGAAGATGTACAAAGGCATCATCGCCTTTGGGAAAAGGTTCACTCGGGGCAAAGTCATGACCGGCACTTCGCTCGGCAATTCCATACCGCGACTCTAAGCGATCACTGGGGCATTGCAAGGCTGGCGCCGGGAGGGGGATGGGGCGGCGTCTGGGAGGGGAGGGATGGGAGGAATGGGGATTATGGGAGGGATGGGAACAATGTGACCGACGGTAGCAAGCAACGGGCTTAGGGCTGGCTGGACGGCGGTGGCGCTGAGCGGCGATTGCGATACTGCAGGCGGACCCGGGTCATGCGTTCGCGGAGGCCGCCTTGCTCGAGGAAATCCTGCTCGAGCCGGCGAAGCTGGTGGTCAAGCAGGTAGTTGGTCTGGTGAATGAGGCAGAGCGCGATGTTCGCCACCACTTCGGGCGGCCGGGTCTCCACGAATTCACGGTAGTTCTCGTAGGTTTGGGGAGTCTTGCGGCCGAGCTGGCGGACGTATTTCGCCTCCTTAGAGTCCTTGTCCCAGACCGGGAAATCACGGGCGCGGAGGTAGTCGCGGTAGTCGTCCAGCAGCTCCTCAAGGCTCGCGCGGGCGACGTTCGTGAGCTTGATCTCGGTTTCCTTGGAGGTTAGCCCGGCCTTGCTGCCTTCCAGGATGTTCTTCTTGCCCGAACGGGCGGCCTGAATCATCTGGTCGATCGTGCGATCGCCCTTCGCCAGGAACTTGTGCGCAAAGCGGAAGGTCAGATCATAAACGATCTCGGCCTTCTGGAACGAGAGGAGGGTCTGGTAATCGCCTCGTGGTGGGAGCAGGCGGTCAGATGATGGGATGGAATGGGAGTTAGGGGAATCATGGCTCCCCTTGGTTCCAGTCTTCCCGTCACGGTTCATGCCCACCAGCGGAGCGCCGCCACGCCCTTAATCAAAGGCGTGCCCGGCGCAGCAGAGGACGTTTTTGACCTTGTGGCGGACGAGTTCCTTGACCTTGGCGCGGGCCGGGGCGAGGTATTTGCGGGGATCGAATTCCTTGGGGTTTTCCGCGAACACTTTGCGGATCGCGGCGGTCATCGCCAGGCGCAAGTCGGTGTCGATGTTGACCTTCGTGCAACCAACCCGGCGGGCGACTTCGATGTCGGCTTCGGGCACGCCGGCGGTTTCTTCACCCATCTTGCCGCCGTATTTGTTGATCTCCTGCACCAAGTCCTTGGGCACGCTTGAGGCGCCGTGCAGCACCAGCGGATAGTCGCCCATGCCGGCGTCGAGGAGGGCTTTTTTGATCGCTTTAAGGCGTTCGAGGTCAAGGTGTTGTTCGCCCTTGAACTTGTAGGCGCCGTGCGAGTTGCCGATCGCGACCGCGAGGGAATCGACGCCGGTTTGCTTCACGAATTCGACCGCCTCGTCCGGGTGGGTATAGACGCCCCCCTTGGAATAGCCGCCCCCTTCTTCGCCGTCGTCGTGCTGGGCGCCGACCAACATGCCCAATTCGCCTTCGACCACGCAATTATGCTTGTGGGCGTAATCCACGACCCGTTTGCAAACGTCCACGTTCTTGTCGAACGCCAAATGGCTGCCGTCGATCATCACGCTCGTAAACCCTTCGTCGATACACTCTTTGCAAAGCTCGAAGGAATCGCCGTGGTCGAGATGGACCGCGATGGGGATGTTCGAGAGGCTGACGGCGGCCTCGATGAGCTTTTTGAGATAAACCGGATTGGCGTATTGGCGGGCGCCTTTGGAAATCTGAAGCATGACCGGGGCTTTTTCCTCTTCGCAAGCCTCGACGATGGCCTGGAGCAGTTCCATGTTATTGACGTTGAAAGCGCCGAGGGCGTATTTGCCCTTCAGGGCTTTGGCAAACAGGTCTTTGGTGTGTGTCAGTGGCATAGTTTCGATTCCAGTTAAAGAGTGGTTTTCACAATCGACCTCATCATATTATCGGGGTTGCCGGGGCGAGAAAAGGAAAGAATATGTCACGTCGGAGCGCTCAGCGGCAACCCGTTGGCCCGCAATGACCCAGCGCCGGAACGGGACAACTCGCTCTGGCCGCCAGGATTTCCTGAGTGGCAAAATCATGGGTGGCAAAATCATGAAAACAATCATGAAAAGAATGCATTCATCGTGGCAAGGCGCTGAGCAGGCGATTTTCGGTCTGACGGCGGGGCATTTTTCGAGCTTCAAGCTTGAATCGCCTGCGCGCGCGTGCTTGAATGCCTCATATTCCATGAACTGGCGCTTTCACCTCCCACTGACCCGGAAATCGGGCCGCGTGGCGAACGCCGCCCGTTCGGTGGCGTATGCCGGACTTTGGGTGGCGTTCATGGTCGAGGGGCGGTCCGTTCAAGCCGCGCCCGCGCCAGCGCCCGGCGCCGCGCAGTTCCGCGGGCAGGTCCAGCCGATTCTGAAGCAGTTCTGCTACGATTGCCACGCTGATGGGGAGAACAAGGGCGGCGTTTCCTTCGATGAATTCAAGTCCGATGACGCCTTGCTCGATGACCGCGAGCTTTGGGGGCGGGTCCTAAAGAACCTGCGGGCCGGCATCATGCCGCCCGAGAAGAAGCCGCACCCCGGCGATCCCGAGCGGGAGCGCATCGCCCAGTGGATCAAATCGGCCGTCTTTCGCATCGATCCCCAGAACCCCGATCCGGGCCGGGTCACCGTCCGCCGACTGAACCGCGCCGAATACCACAATACCATTCACGATTTGCTGGGCGTTGAGTTCAACACGGACGTCGAATTCCCGCCGGACGACACCGGCCACGGGTTCGATAACATCGGGGACGTGCTGACGCTTTCTCCGATGCTGCTCGAGAAGTATCTCGCGGCCGCCCGGACGGTCGTCGCCGAAGCGGTACCCGTCACCGCGCGCGTCCCCGCCGAGACGGTGCTGGCGGGAACACGTTTCCTAAAGGTTGAGACCAACGGAGTCAGCGCGGTCGCGACGACCAACGTTCCCGACGGCATGCTCTCGCTGCCCTACTACGAGCCGGCCCACCGCGCCGCCAGCTTTACCGCGCCGCGTGCGGGCATTTACCGTTTGGTTTTGGACCTCACGTCGAAGGGGAACAACGCGGAGAATGGCTTCGACTCGAACCGCTGCCAGATTGTTTTCAAGGCGGACGGCCAGGAGTTGCTCCGGCGCGAATATGGCTGGAACGAACGGAAAGAACTGCATTTCGAACTCGACGCCAAATGGCCGGCGGGTGAGCGCCGGCTCAGCTTCGAGTTGCAACCGACCAATCCCGGCGCCCGGAAGACCGCCGCGCTCGAGCTGCGCATCCAATCGGTGACCGTGCGCGGTCCGCTCGATGAAAAATCGTGGGTTCACCCGAAGAATTACGACCGGTTCTTCGCTCACGAACCGCCCAAGGGCGCCGCCGCCCGCCGCAAGTTCGCCCGCGAAGTCCTGGACAAATTCGCGCGTCGCGCGTATCGGCGCCCGGTGGACGCCGCGACGCTCGATCGCCTGGTCGCGCTGGCGGAGTCGATTTATCGCCAACCCGGCAAGAGCTTCGAGGCCGGCGCCGCCCATGCGATGGTGGCCGTGCTGGCTTCGCCGCAGTTTCTCTTCCGCGAGGAGGGCGTGACCGCCGCCGCGCCGGGGCAAGCCTATCCGTTCGTGGATGAGTACGCCTTGGCCTCGCGGCTTTCCTATTTTCTCTGGTCGTCCATGCCCGACGACGAACTGTTCCGCCTGGCCGCCGCCGGGAAGCTCCGGGAGAACCTGGCCGCGCAGACGCGACGGATGCTCGCCGACCCGCGCGCCGAGGCGCTGGCGGTCAATTTCTGCGGGCAATGGCTCGAAGCGCGCGACATCGCCACGGTGCAGATTGACGCCCGTTCCGTGCTCAACCGCGACAGCGGCGCCAGCGCCGGGGGCGGCGGTGGTTTCTTCGGTCGTCCCCGGGTCGTGCTGGACGGCGAGTTGCGCAAGGCGATGGAACGCGAGACGGAGACGTATTTCAGCTTCGTGGCGCGCGAGAACCGCAGCGTGCTTGAATTGGTGGACAGCGACTACGCCTTCCTGAACGAGAAACTCGCGCGGCATTACGGGCTGACGAATCTCGATATCACCGGCCCCGAATTGCGCCGGGTCACGCTCCCGGCCAATTCCCCGCGCGGCGGCGTCTTGACGCAGGGAACGATTCTCGCGGTGACCTCGAATCCGACGCGCACCTCACCCGTCAAACGCGGCCTGTTCGTGCTGGAGAACTTTCTCGGCACGCCGCCGGCTCCGCCGCCGCCGGACATTCCCCCGCTCGAACAATCGGATAAGGGCGCGAAGGACCGGGAGTTGACCTTGCGTGAGGTTCTCGAAATCCATCGGAGCAAACCGTTGTGCAGCTCGTGCCACAGCCGGATGGACCCGCTCGGGCTGGCTTTCGAGAACTTCAACGCCCTCGGCATGTGGCGGGAGCAGGAACGCGGGCAACCGCTCGACGCCACCGGGAAATTGATCACCGGCGAACCCTTCCAGGATATTCGCGACCTCAAACGGATCATCGCCACCCGGCATCACCTTGATTTTTACCGGACCCTGACCGAGAGGCTCCTTACCTACGCGCTCGGTCGCGGCCTGGAATATTACGACACCGAGACCGTCGATCAAATCGTGGGCCGGCTCGAAAAGGAAAACGGGCGATTCTCGGCGCTGCTGCTAGGGATCGTCGAATCCGCGCCGTTCCAAAAGTGTCGCCCGCCCGCCGCGTCCGACGGCCCCGAGACCGCGAAACCGTCCAATCTGCGAGCCGAACTCAAGCCAAGCCTATGAACCGCCAACCGTCCCGTCGTGAACTCCTCGCCGCCCAGCGCCACGCCAGCCTGACCCGGCGTCACTTTCTGCGGGGCCTCGGCGCCTGCCTCGCGCTGCCCGCGTTTGAATCGTTGCGTCCGCTGGGCGCGATGGCCTCGCCGGCCGCCGGGCGGTTGGCCGCCACCGCCAGCGGCGCCCCGCTCCGGACGGCGTTCATCTATTTTCCAAACGGCGCCATCCCGGGCGCCTGGTGGCCGTCGGGTGAAGAAAAGGACTTTGAACTCGGTCGCACGCTCAAACCTTTGGAACCGTCCCGTTCGATGGTGCAAATTCTGAGCGGACTCGATCACAAGAACGCCGAGGCGGGGCGCGACGGCGGCGGCGACCACGCCCGTGGCAACGGCGTTTTCCTGACCGGGGCGCGCTTGAAAAAGAGCGCCACCGACGTTCAGGCGGGCATTTCAATCGATCAGGTCATGGCCCGCGAAGTCGGCCACCTGACCCGTTTCCCGTCGCTCGAGTTGACGTGCGACTATGTTCGCAAGGCCGGCGCGTGTGACTCGGGCTATTCCTGCGCCTACCAGTACAACGTTTCCTGGAGTTCGCCCACGACCCCGATGTCGCCCGAGTTCAATCCGCGCCAGGTCTTCGAGCGGATGTTCGGGACCGGCTCGCCCGCGGAGCGCCCCGCGAGCTTGAAGGCGCGCCAGGAAGAGCAGCGTTCGTTGCTCGATTTCGTCCTTACCGACGCGCGCGACATGCAGCGCCGCCTCGGACGCCGTGACCGCGAGAAACTCGACCAATACCTGACTGGCGTGCGCGAGGTCGAGACCCGCATCCAACGCGCGGAACAATTCGGCAAGGTCAAGGACCCGGGCGTCGAGGCTCCGATCGGCGTTCCGTCGGAATACGAGGACTACGTGCAGTTGATGTACGACATGATGGCGCTGGCGTTTCAGACCGATTCGACCCGCGTCGCCACGCTTTTGCTGGCGCACGACGGCAGCAATCGCTCGTTCGCCGAGATCGGCATCCCTGAGGGGCATCATGATCTGTCGCATCATTTCGGCAGCGCCACGAAGATTCAAAAGGTGTCGGAAATCGATCTGTGGTACGTGAAGCAGTTCGCGAAGTTTTTGCAGAAACTGCAGCAGACGAAGGACGTGGACGGCCAATCGCTCCTCCACAACTCGATGATCGTCTATGGCGGCGGCAACGCGGACGGCAACCGTCACACCCACGTTAATCTTCCGATCGTCCTTGCCGGCGCCGGCGGCGGCGCGCTCACGCCCGGCCGCTACGTGAAGCACGGCGGCAAACCGACCACCAATCTCTTCCTGACGATGGCCGATCACCTCGGCCTCAAGAACCTCGATAAATTCGGCGATTCCACGGGCCGCCTCGAAGGGGTCTAAGCGCCGGATGGCGCTCACTTACGCCCGCGAAGAGATGGCGCGCGGCGCCCTGAGCGACGCGCGGCGCCGCGATCGGCGGCCCGTTGGTTGCCCTCGGGTTGGGCGACGGGCAGCGCTCCTCCCCACGGGTACAACGCCGGTTGGCACGCGAGGCGCAGTTCGGCATCGTGTGCGGCGCGGCGCGACCAAGGCCAGAAACGCGCCGTTGTCCAGCGGTGGGGCGAGGCTCGGACAAGTCGAGCTCGTGCCACCGCGCCGGGGGAATCCCACTGGTGGGGCGAGGCTCCGCCGAGCCGTGGAAAGTTCGAGCGAGCCGCTGCCGTCTGGACCTAATCACGGCTCGCCCACCTACGCCTATGGCTTCGGCGCGGTCGATGGTTTGTCGCGCCGGAGCGAGAGCGAAGGCGGAGCGGAGCCTCGCCCCACCTTGACACGAAGGTGTAAGGACACTGGCCGCGGTTTGCAGGCGCGGACCGAGGCGTTGCAGGATTGCCAAGCTACCGAACGGACGAGTAAACGAAAAACCCAGCGCGGTCATGGGCTGCCGCGCTGGGTTGTTACTCAACAACCGACTGACTCTACCAGTCCCGAACCTCCTTAAAAATTCAGCGACGTGATTGGTCCGCCATCGGTGCCGCGCTCGACTTTCATATTTTGCACGGCGACGAAATTGTTCGTGTAGCCCGGATCGGTTGATTGATAGGTGGTGTCCTGGATGGACGCGAGGAGGGCATTGCGAACCAGGATTTGATTCGCGCTCAAGCCGCCGACGCGATTGACAACGTGCTCATAGCCCCAGAGACCATAGCTGCCATTGGCGACGTTGGCCGGCGTATAAGGAACGCCCTGGAAGGTCAAGGCGGTCGCGGTGTTGGTGATGACGTTGAAGTCAGCGAGACCGAGGTAGCCAATGGCGCTCGGAACGGACGCGACGACCGCGCGAACCAGGGAGCCGGAGGAGTAGCCGTTGGTGGTGATTAAGCCGCCGACGCCGTTCGTCGCCCAGAGGAGCGGGGTGCCGGAGAACGCAATGTCTTTTTCAACCGAGATGCGGGAGCCGGAACCAGAGTCACGACCAATCAGGTAAACCGGGTTCGGGCTGGCGCCGCCGAGGTAGGTGGCGGGCATGCCGAAGTCACCGGACGCGGTCATCAACAAGACGGCTTGCTCACGCGTGATATTGCTGATACCGGCCAAGGCGTTGTTCTTGCAATAGACGAACGGCACCACGCCGACGATCGAACGGTCGAACGCGGAGTCCGGGATCGGCGGGCTGGCCGCGCCGGGATACACGTCGGAGAACGCCACGTCCGGAACCTTGTTGATCAGGGCGCCGGTGGGGTTCGAGGGATCCGTCACCCCGATCGCCGCCTGATTCTTGACCGCGGTCATGCCGGTTCCCGAACCCGAGAAAGCGAGCGCGATCGTTACCGTCGTCGCGCCCAAGGCGCTGACTTTGTTCGAGATCGTGCCGATGTAACTGATGGTGCCGGCGGACGCGCTGTTCGTGTACGAGGTCAACGAGCCGGTATCATAAAGGGTCGGCACGCGGTTGAGGACGTTGGCCCGGAAGGCCGTCGAACCGGTGACCGTCAATTGTACCTGCCCATGGGCGGTGGTACCGAGGATGCCGACCAAGGCGGCCAACAGGGTATTACGAGTTTTCATGTCTATTAGGTAGGTGTTCTGCTGCGGGGTTGGGTTGTTTTAGGATTCGACTATTTCGATAAATCAGCGCTGACGCGGGGTTGGGAACGACGGACCGCCCAGAAAAGCAGGCCCAGGCCGCCGAGTAACAGGGCGACCGAACCCGGCTCCGGCACGGCCGTAAAAGTGGTGGTGCCGTCGGAGTGGAAATCAAAGAAGCCTTTGAGGACTCCGTTCCCCGAGCCAGGAACCATCTGATAGAAATCCGAACGGATCAACCCGCTGAAGACGCTCGGGGTGGTGTTCTCAATGCTGCCCTGGCCGAACGTGTTGTTCAGATTGCCGACCAGTCCGGCGAGTTGCGTGTAGGAGTTAGGATCGCTCGAAGGAATGATTACCGCGGTCGAGGTATTGCTAATCGGGTTGAGCGCCGTGCCCGCGCTCCACGGTTTGGCGCCCGCGATCGAGCCGTTGCCGGCGATGCCGTTGATGGTGGAAGAAACGATGCTTTGGCCCGAGTTCGACTTGCTTACCCAAGGCAGCGCGGTCGTGTTTACGTTGGCGCGGGGCGCGGTCAACCAGAGCGTGTTCTGCGGATAGGTCGCGTCACCGGCGCCGGGACGGACGGCGCCAATCACCGCGAAGTTTAGGTTACCCAATCCCGGGTAGGCCGAGTTAAGTTGGGAAACCGTGTATTGGGTGATGTTGAGGATCGTGCCAGGAGCCGCGTTGACGTAATTGAGAACCGAGCCGATGTCCACCTCGAGGTTCGGACTGCCGGTTTGGGCAAAGACCAGCATCAAGTCCCGGTCAGCGTAGTTAAACGACTGGGCTTGGAGGGAAGCGGCCCCGGAGAGGGCGGCGGTGGCTAGCAGCGCGATGGGCAGTCTTTTCATGGGTAAGTTCAAGGTTTTCGGCGTCGCAGTTTGGGGGTTTGTGGTGAGCTTCGGTTACGGTCAAATCAAGGGGTCGTCTCGACGATGTAGAAGGTCGAGGCGCTGGAAGTCGTGTCGGTCAGCGAAAGGGTTCCCCCCGTGCCGGCCACGGTCTGGCCCAAAATGGTCCAGGCGTTTAAAGGCGTGGTCAACCCGTTCGCGCCGATCGAGCGCAACCGATAGTTCCCGCCGGCGCCGCTGGTGAAACTCACGGTGGATACGCCGCCGGAGCGGGTGACGCCAAGAATCTTCGCGGGCGTCAGCACGGGCGCCGCGCCGGCGGCGGCGAAGGTCAGGACGCCCGCCTGGCTGAGGGTGAAGGTCCCGACCTGCACGGACGGCCCTTTGGGCGTGTTATTGTCCACGCTCACCTCGTAAAAGCGCGCGGCGGCGGGGAACGGGCTTTCCACGTTGAAAGGCGCCAGCCCACTGATTGTGCCCACGTCAAGCAGGCCGCCGCCGGACGCGATGAACGTGTAGGAAGAACTGTCGCTCGGTGAGACGACATAGACCTCCGTGGCGTTGGTGCCGGTCAGGGCTTCGGCTTGCACGCCGACGAAATCGATCTTCGAGCGGAGCTGCCCCCATTTGCTGCCCGAAATGTTCGCGGGCGTATCGCCGGCGGCGCCGTCGGTCAACCAAGCGCGCCGCGAGGCGTCCTCGGCCCCGGTGCAGGCCAGCAGCGCGAAGCTGGTTCCGGAAAGGGTATTATTGAAGTTGGATTTAACCAGGGCCAGATTCCAATTCGTGACTGTCGTTTGAAAGCCGGCGGCGCGACCGAGGTAATTGCTGACCGAGCCGAGATCGAACTCGACGTCTTGAAACCCGGCTTGGCGGAAGACCAGCAGCAAATCGGTGTTCCCGTAGGTAAAGGCGCTGGCCGTTTGCAGCCAGCCCGCGAACAGGAGGATTCCCGCTGCGATCAACGTTCGTTTCATTGACCTCATCTTGGCGTGCGCGACGCCAACGCACTAGCGCTCTGCGGACATCGACCGGCATATTTTGGACACCGCGCCATCGGCCCGCCCACAAACGCTCTCCCGGGGGAAACCCGGGCGTGAAACCCGCTCTCCGACCGGACTGTTGCGCAATTGTAACTTGAGTCAAACGGCGAATGCCGGTAGTCCCTGAACCGTGCGAAAACTCGCCTTATGGCTCCTGCTGGCGCTGCTGCCGACCCGCGCCACCATGGCGGCCGAAGCGACGACGGTGCGCCTGACCGGCGTCGCGCAGGTAGCCCATGCCGCGCGCGCCTATGGCATCGTCCTCCCGGCCGGAGACTACGCGACCTGGACCATCGGGAGTGAGCAAGCCGGCTGGCGGCTGGTCGGGCTGGACTTGAAGACTGGGGCGGCGGCTTTTCGGCGGGGTACCAATCAGTTCACCGCGCGGCTCGGCTCGGCCGCGGTTCGCGCGGTTGATCCGTACTTCAACCCTGCGGAATTCTCCGTCGGAACGGGCGGCGGCGAACCGCCGATGATTCGCTGGCATCGCCTCGGCGGCGCCGGCGAACCGCCGGTGGGCGGCGCTCCCGGCCCGGGGCACGCCGCGTCCGCGGATTACGTCGGTTCGTTGCGCCAGTATGCGCAGAGCCTTCCGCCCGAGGAACGCCCCGCGATCCAAGCGGAGCTGAACCGTTATGCCGCCGAACCGCTCGGGCCAGGCTCACCGACCGCCGTCCCGGGCAACCCATCGTCGAACGCCGCCACGGGCGCCTCACCTCAGCCAGACGGCCAATCTCAGTCGGAGGCGACCACTGCGGCGGGGCCGGAGCCAGGCAGTTTGCAGGGTGACGGCCGCGAGATCGGCGCGTTACGGCAACAACTGCGCGCGGAATCCGACCCCGAGGCGCGCCGGCGGATTCAACTGCAATTGGCCGGCTACACGGCGCCGGCGATCGCGCCGTAGGGCAAGTGCGCGGCGGCGCGGCGCCGAGCCTCGAGTCTGTCGCAGCCGCGCGGTTTCGCGCTCAGGCCAGCCCGAGATTCTTGACGATTTCGGTGGTCGAGTGGGGTTTGTTGAGCGTGTAGAAATGGATGCCGGGGGCGCCTTCGCGGAGGAGTTCGGCGCATTGCTCGGTCGCGTACTCGATCCCGAACGCGGTCGTCAATTCGTCGTGGTCACCGAGCGCCTCCAGGCGTTCCAGAAAGCGGGCTGGCATCGTGGCGCCGCACATCGTGGTGAAGCGTTTGATCTGGCCCGCGCTTAGGACGGGCAATATCCCGGGGCAAATCGGCACGGTGACGCCGAGCTTTGTGAGATAATCGCGGAATTTGAAAAAGTCCGCGTTATCGAAAAACAACTGGGTCAACACGAAGTCCGCGCCGCAATCGATCTTGGCCTTGAGCCGATCCCAATCGGCGTATTTGCCTTCCTTGCAGGCGATGTGGCCTTCGGGAAATCCCGCGGTGCCAACGCTGAAGCCACCGAGTTCGCGGATGAAGCGAACCAACTCATAGGAGAATTCGAAGCCGCCTTCGGTCTTCTTGAAATCGCCGCCGCCCGGCGGATCGCCGCGCAACGCCAGGATGTTCGTGATGCCGCGCGCCCGCGCTTCCGCGAGCACGCCGGCCAGTTCGGCCTTCGTCGCGTTGACGCACGTGAGATGCGCCATCGCGGTCAACTGATGCTCGCGCTGAATGCGCTCGACGATCATCAGCGTCTTCTCGCGGGTGCTCCCGCCCGCGCCGTAGGTGACCGAACAATAGTCGGGGCGCAACCGCATCAACGCAGGGATGGTTTTCTCCAGCAGGTTGCGGTCGCCTTCCTCCGTTTTCGGGGGGAAAAACTCGAACGAAATCACCGGCCGATTCGCCGCTTTTTTCGCCACGTGAATGTCTCGAATGAATTGCACTCGCCGGAGTATGCCTAATCACCGTGCGGCATCAAGGCGAGACCGGCACGAGCTGAGCTTGAGCGCGGACCGCCGCTCAATCGACGACGTTGCGCAACTCGCCGTTCAGATAGGCCCGCAGGTTGGCGACGGCGATTTTCATCAGGCGCGCGCGCGCGGCGCGGGTGGCCCAGGCGATGTGCGGCGTCACGAGGCAATTCTTGGCGGTGAGGAGCGGATTTCCGGCGCTGGGCGGTTCGACGGAGAGGACATCGACGGCGGCGCCGGCGATCCGCCCCGCGTTCAAGGCGTCGGCCAACGCCGCTTCATCGATCAGCGGCCCGCGGCTGGTGTTAATCAAATAGGCCGTCGGTTTCATCCGTGCGATCCGCGCGGCGTTCACGACTTCCTTGGTCGCGGGCGTCAACGGGCAGTGCAGGCTGATGACGTCGCTTTGGGAGAAGATTTCATCGAGTTCAACCCATTCGATGTTCGCGTAAGTGGGCCGGGGTTGGCGCGAGCGGGCCGCCAGGACCTTCATCCCAAACGCGGTGGCGAGTTGGGCCACCGCTTCGCCGATTCGGCCCAACCCGACCAACCCAAGCGTCAAGCCGTCCAACTCAATCAACGGAAAGTCCCAATAGGAGAAGTCAGGGGAGCGGGTCCAGCGTCCTTCACGCGTCGTGCGCGCGTGATGGCCGACCTGCAGCACGAGTTCGAGCAGCAGCGCCATGGTCATTTGCGCGACCGAACGAGTCCCGTACGCCGGGACATTCGTGACCAGAATGCTGCGTTCGCGCGCGGCCGCCACATCGACGATATTGTAACCGGTCGCCAACACGCCGATGTATTTCAACTCGGGCAATTGGAAGAGATGGTCGCGGTTGACGATCGTCTTATTCGTGAGAACCACCGTGGCGCCACCGGACCGCGCCACCACGTCCCCGAGCGCGGTGCGATCGTGAATCTCGCACGCGCCCAGGCTTTTCAGTTCGTCCCAGTCGAGATCCCCGGGATTAAGCGTATATCCATCCAAAACAACGATTTTCATCAGCATTCAAACAGCGCCAGGCTATCGGATGCGCCGACCCTAAGGCGCCGCCGACTGTGTCGCGACCACCTGTAGCGGAACGATCATCCCTTGGCAAGAAAGGCTCGCGGAGATGAACTGACGTCAGCGATTTAAATCCGCGGAACGGCCGAATGCTTCCGACGAGAAATGGGGATTCGCGACTGACTTTTATTGGGGGTTGACTGCTCTGGCATGGTCCGGTAGCAAGCATCCACGTGAATGGTCGGAGTAATCATCCGCCTGAGCATTTGGTCATCGTTGAGCGGGTGGGCGAGGACCTGGTCGCGCATGGTTTTGTCAGCCGGACATTGGCGCATAGCGAGCGTCGGGTTCCCCACACGACCGTGCTGATCGTCCCAGTTTTCGATGGCTCGAACGAGGTCTTGATCCATCGCCGCGGGGCGCGCGTGATCGGCGCCGGCAAGTGGGACTTCGCGGGGGGGCACGTGAACTTCACTCCCGGCGCGCTGCAGGGCGCCAGCGGCCTGCTCGGCTGGATCGAGGCGACGGCTTTGCGCGAGGCGCGGGAAGAAATCTGGATCTCCGTGAACGGCAAACCCTTCATCATTGGCGAAGGCGCGGTCTTCCGTCGCACGCGTCCGGGTGAGTTGGAGGCAGACGAGCCAATGAATCTTGAGTTTTCCACGGGGTTTACCGTCCAGCTTCCCGCGACGGCGGACGTGGTGATGGCTGACGAAGGGTGCGACGGAGCGGTGGAAATCCTCGAAACGCGCCGCATCGCCGCGCCGGCGCTTGAAGCTTGGTTTCAGCGCCAGCCGGATGATTTTGCGGACGGCGCGGCGCGCATCCTTTCCCGCGGATTACTGGGTGGGTGGTTGAACCTTTCATCGGAAAGGTCGCTGCCGGCTGGTTCGGGGTGATTGATGCGGCCGTGGAACAGTGGGTTAGGGGTTCGGCTCCGCGCGGAACTCCCGGAGGATCGCGTTACCGACCCATAGTTCCAGGTTTTCCAAGACCTTAAGCTCGTCTCCCAAGCGGGCGCTCCCTTTGGCCTCTAATTCGGCAACTAATATTCGCTGCCTCTCGATCAGCGCGCCATGTTCTTGCGCCTGCTCTGGATGATACCAACGTACCCAAGCCCAAGTGCAGTTTATCCGCAGCGGGAGATTGGCGGGCGTGGCCGGATGGGACAGGCGCTTGAGGATTTGCGCCAAGCGGGCCGAGACGTCCCGCTGCAACCGATTGTCCACGCGGGCTCCGACCATGAAGGTGAAGCCGCCGTGCCGTTTGGCGATGGGGCGGTTGAGCTTATGGCCGCGCATAACCCAGGGACTGCGGCCGGCATGGGCCGCCTGCGCGTGGGATCGCTCTTCATGCGGGAGGGGCGGCAGCCCCCTGGTCCGTTCCATCAGGCGCCGCCACGTATCGATCGCCGCCGTCCAATCGTGCTCGCCCCAATCTGAGACGTAGTCAAAGTAAGGCCTTGGCGCCTGCGGGTGGATTCGTTCCAAGGCGCGTGCGGCGTTAAAGCGAACCGCCGTTACCTGTTCGTCGAATTCCTCGTGTCCCACCGTCAGATCGTATCGCTCGTCCTCGATGACTTTCAGCAGCGACTCGGCGGCGCCCCGCTCTCGCGTCTCGTCCCCGCCGCGGAAAGTTAAGCCGAAGTACTCGATGAAATTTCTGAATATTCGCCAGTTGGCCGGACTGGGATGACGGCGTGAAAGCCATCCCATGAGGTTGTCTTCGAAGCCCTTGTCGAGCAATTCGGACAGGAACCCGTAGAACGACGACTGATAATAGTCCAACTCGACGCGAGCGGTCGCCAGTTCCTGGAGTTCCGCCTCTGGAACCCGGTCGGAGACGACGTCCCTAAACTCCTGCGTCAGGCGGGACGCAACCAGCGCTTCGTTCACCGATTCGTGAAAGAACCGGACATGAAGCCCCCCCGTTTTCTCTTCGGACTGGATCAGAATATCACCGATCGGAACCCTGCTCCGCTCGAGCGTCTCGCCGTCGAGCTTCAAGAGCATGGCAAGATTTAGATCTGACAATCGCGCCGAATAGCTGCGGCTTCTCAAGAGATGCAGCGCGGCGTCTTGATAGAATTTCAGAAAGGAACCGGGCACTAATCCGCAGATCCGGTCAGCCGCCTTGGCTTCGTAGCGAATCCATTGATCGTGCATCCCCGAGCGGCTGGCGAAGGCGGCATCCGGAAGACTCGCCCGCAGATCGAGAATCGACCTAATGATCATCGGGTTACGAATCCAACTTCGGAAGCGTCGCTCGCCGATGTACGCCGTCTTGGGAACAGGAACGCCGGAAAGCAGCCGGGCGGTATCTTCGTCGCTGAACTCGAGCAATTCAATCACCTCGTACCCGACGGGCTGATTCAACCTCTGGTTCCAGATTGATTTGCGGCAACTCAAGAGAACATGAATGCCATGATCCTCGGCAACGGCTCGTAATCCTTCCTTAAGCTCCTCTGTGTCGGTCGGTCGGCGACTGGAGAATTCGTCCAGTCCGTCGAAGATGAGGAAAAGCATCCCGGCCCGCTTGAACGGTTCGAGCAAGCCAGGGTAACCCGGTCGCTCTCGCGCTCCCTGAAGGTCGCGCACTCGCTCTTGGTAAATCGGCCAAAGATCGGTCGCGTGGAATAGCGAGGGTATGGCATCCGCGGTCATGAACAGGCCGACTGGACAAAGCTGGTGGGAGCTGGTGATTGTTGCGGGATTTCCAAGAACCTCGTGTTGCTTCCTGGCCAGCCATCCGGCAAATCGAGATAGAAGGACGGTTTTGCCAAATCCAGGAGGGGCGACGATCGCGACGCGCCGAGCCGGGCGCGGGCGTTCGATCCAAAGCTGAAATCTGGCTTCGACGTCCAATCGGCTTGGCCCCTGCGCCGTGCTTACGATTGGGTCGAAAGCATCACGTGGAACGCGTCGAGCGGCGCTCTCCAGCGCATGCCTCGTTATCCCATTACCCCACTCGGCCGCCGCTTTAAGCGCATCATTAAGTATCTTATGCACGAGAAGCCGCAGACTGGTCGGGCCATAGTCCTCAACGAGCGGCAGGGAATACTCAAACGTAAGCAATTCTGGAAAGACGCTTCGGGCCTCGCTTGGAGCAGCCGGACCCGGCGGCCGATCCTTCAAAGCTATGACCGCGCAAAGTTTTCGTTCAAGCGCGTGAATGACCTCAAACGCCACATACCAACTAAACCCGCTGACTTCGGCCAACACGATGAACGACCGATCAATCTCGTCGCGAAGCTGGTTCCTAACGTTCACCGACAAGGCGGTTCCGCTGGCTCCTTTTCGCGCGCGGATTCCCTTTTCCAGCGCCACCTCTTCGATCACTCGATATACCCATTCCGAAAACCGGTTATCGAATGTCATGGAGACAAAGCATTCCAATCTTGGCTCTCCCGGGACTTGCTGATCGTTTGACACATTTGGCATACGTCTTCCTCCTCACCGGCGCTCGGCGTCTTAGCTTTACCGCTTCGCGGCGCGCTTTCCCTAGTTCCGGTAGTACGGTTAGCGAGACTCACGCCGTACGGCAATGGAAATCTTCGGGCGGCGCCAGGCCAATCCAGGCACCCGGGTCCCAGCACGGCGGCGGCGCGACCACGCTCGGGTCGAGCGAAGCAACGCGCTCGAGTGTCAGAAGGAATGAAGGAATTCCCGAGCCCGAAATGACGCCAAATCGTTACGTGATCGAAACTAGCGGAGTACCGGCCCTTCGGTAAAGTATGCTGGAATACTCAGAGCGGCACAATCTCGGGAATAAACTAATTATATGCTACCGCCAGCCCCAATCCGCGCGCTGGTTATCGATCCGGATAGTCAGACTCGCAAGCGCCTGCGTGACGTCCTCTTGGCGAATCAATGCGTGGACGCCGTCCACGAAGCGGAGTCGATCAAACAGGCGATCGATCTGCTGGGCGACACGCTCGTCAACGCCATATTCATCGATCCGCTCGAACTCGGACTTGCCGCCGCCGCGGATTTCATTTTCAACGTCCGCCGGAGCATCCCTCACATCGTTTTTTGCCTCTATGCGGAGCGCGCCGAAATAGAACGCCAGGCGTCGCAATTCTATCACGGCGAGCGTCAACGCTTTAATCACTACTATTCGCTCGACAAGGACCTGGATGACGATGCGCTCTCGAAAGAGACCCACCGCGTCGTGGCTTTCTGCATTAGCGACGTGCGGGTGTTCGCGGAGATGGAGCGGATGCGGATTCAACGGAGTTTTTATCTCGAGAGCCTCCCGCCGGACACGTTAAATACGAGCCTTAAGAAGTTTCGCCGGCAATTCCCACCGGGAGCGAGGATCGCCTTCATCATGATGCGCTTTGAAGACGGCCGTGTTCACAAGAAGATTTCCGAGCTTATTAAGGAGACGCTCAAGCAATTCGACATCATCGGCGTTCGCGCCGATGAATTCGATTTCCACGAAACGCTGCTCCACAATGTGCAGACGTACGTTCACGGCTGCGATTTCGGCATCGCTGTATTTGAGCGGGTGAAGGACGATACTTTTAACCCGAACGTCGCGTACGAAGTTGGCTATCTGACGGCCCTCAGAAAGCCGGTTTGCATTCTAAAGGACAAAACCCTGAACGCGCTGCCGAGTGATCTGCTCGGCGCGCTCTACGTTGAATTTGACACCAGTGAGCTGAGAAAATCGATCAAAAGCGCGTTGCGCCAATGGATCGCCCGGCAGGCGTTCGGCGGAACCCCGCCCAAACCCTAACGCAGCGACCCTGGGCCTGGCGCCACCGGTTGGTTGATCACGCGACGCCCGTCCCGCCGTCCCGGTTCCAAGGTTGGCGCAACGATGCCCCACACGTATTTCCCCGCGACTTTTCCTGCTGGCGCGCGGCGGTGGGGAAGCGTAGCCTGCCGGCCAGTTCAGGGTCGCGCCGCTTAGTTTCCAGGCGCTGCCCGGATGAAATGGAATTGGCATGTTGGACCAGACACCAGAAGTGTCTCCGGCGGCGGAATTGGCCGGAGATTTGGAGCCGCTGGCCGAGCGGATCGGCTCGAGCGCCAGCCTGACCGCGCTGGGCGCGGCCGGGGAGGCGTTTGCCTTTCGCGCGCCCGGAAACGTGGCCGAGTTGCGCGACTTCACCCGCCAATATCAAGCCCGCGTGCTCTTGCCGATCGAGTTGCCGGCGATCAGCCAGGCCTTCCGGCACGCCAGCCGCTCCGAATTGCGGGAAATTCTGGCCTTGGATCAGCGGTTGACGAATGAGCCGGCCCTGAAGGATTTTGCGGTGGCCAGCCAGCACATCGGCCGCTCGCAATTGCGCGCGCTGCGGCCGTTGCGCGATCAACGCATGTTGCAACGCTATCTCGCGGCGCTCGCGCGCGGCGAAGCCCACGGCTGGCACACGGTCGCCTACGGGATGATTCTTTCGCTTTATTCGCTGCCGTTGCGGCCGAGCCTTTTGAGTTACGCCCGCCAGACGATGCGCGGGTTCGTCTTCAGCGCCGCGGCCCCGCTCCAATTGCGCCGCGGGGTTTGCGACGATTTGATCGACGAGTTGAGCGGCGGGTTTCCCGTGGCGGTCAACGCGCTGCTGACCGCCGAAGGCCTGGCGCCGCTGCTGCTGACTTAGGCGTCGCAGGGCAAGCCCATGCTCGGCCCCGAGTTGATAACCGGCCTGCGCGCATGAGCTTCCTGAACGCAGGCGATGGGCTGGTGATCGCGGTTTATCTGGCCGGTATCGTGGCGTTCGGACTTTGGTGCGGGCGCGACCAACATAACACGCGCGATTACTTTCTCGGCGGCAAGGATATTCCGTGGTGGGGGATTGGCTTCTCGATCGTCGCCGCGGAAACGAGCGCGCTGACGATCATCGCGGTGCCGGCGATGGCCTACGGCGGCAACCTGGCCTTTCTGCAAATGGTGATCGGCTACGTCATCGCCCGGCTGATCCTCGCGTGGATCATGGTCCCGCACTATCTCGCCGGGGAAATCTATTCACCGTACCAGTTGTTCGGGGACGCCTTCGGCGCGCCCGCCCGCCTGCTCGCCGGCGGTTTTTTCCTGATTAGCGAGACGCTGGCCGCGGGCGTGCGGGTCTATGTCGCCTGCATTCCGCTGCAATTGCTGCTGGGCTTGAACGTTCTACCCACGGTCGTGCTTTTCGTCGTCGTTTCGTTGCTCTACACCTTTGTCGGCGGCGTGCGGGCGGTGATCTGGACCGACGCCGTGCAGTTCGGCCTCTTTCTGGCGGGCGGGTTGTTTACGCTGGCCTACATTCCGACCGTCGTCGAAGGCGGTCTGACGGCCGTGGTGGCCGAGGCCGGACGCGCGGGCAAGCTCGTCTGGCTCAATACCCATTTCTCACTCGCCGCGCCGATCAACATCTGGATGGGCGTGATCGGCGGCACGGTGATGGTGATGTCGTCGCACGGCGCCGAGCAACTGATCGTGCAACGGGTCCTGAGTTGCAAATCCGTCGCCGAAGGCCGGAAGGCGCTGATGTTGAGCGCCGTTTTAATCTTCCCGCTCTTCTTCATTTTCCTCCTCACCGGGGTGATGCTGTGGGTCTATTACCAGCACGTCGCGCCCGCCATTCCGCTGCCCGAACCACGGCCCGGCATCAAGGCGAACGACTTCATTTATCCGATCTTCATGCTGACCGCCGTGCCGCACTGGTTGAAAGGGTTTCTGCTGGTCGCGTTGTTGTCGGCGGCGATGTCGTCGGTCAGCTCGGCGCTGACGGCGCTCGCCTCGGTATCGACGATGGACTTTGTCAAACGCCTGGAGAAACGCCCGCGGAGCGAGGCCTTTTACTTGCGCTTCAGCAAATATTCGACCGTGGTTTGGGCGCTCGGGTTGATCGTGGTGGCTTACCTGAGCCGGCGGGTCGAGTTCGTGCTGAACGCCGCGTTTTCCCTGCGCGGGCTGACCAGCGGCGCGCTGCTCGGCGGCCTGCTGCTCGCGGTGTTCGGCAAGCGTGGCCGGCCCGGACCGGTGGTCGCCGGCATGACGGCGTCGCTCCTCGTGATGCTGTATTTGAGCGTCGCGTGGACGAATCAGGTCTATTGGCCCTGGTTCACGTTGATCGGCACGGTCGTGACGCTGACCGTCGCGGGCGTGGTGAGGCTCGCGAGCCGGCCGGGCTGAGATTGAAGCGGATCGTCGTCGCGGCCGTTGTTCCCAACGCCATTTCCACGAGAGCGGCCGACGGCGAGCCGATACGCGCGAGCGTCAAGGCGTAACTGGCAAATAAAGAATTTTATCGGCTGATTTTCCAGACGCCGTAGTCGCTGAGAGGAATCCAGAGACCGCGGTCGAGCGCGCCGTCCGCCTGATTGAGATTGAAGCCGACGCAACCGTCGGGCAGGGCGTTGGTAATCAGCGAGAGCGCCGCCGGAGTGGTCGCGTCGAGCAGCAAGACCCCGTTCGCGCTGCTTTGGCCGGCGAGCAACGGGCCGAAGGCCGACAGGCTTTGCGCGGCGTCGCTGAGCTTGAGGGCGCCCAACTGGCTGAACCGGCCCGTCGCGGGGGGAAGCGTCCAAGTCTGCAACAGGTTCGGGGAATTCGTCGTCCCCGGCGAACCGATGAATAGATTCTCACCCTGAACAAGAACGGGATGCGGCCAATCGGCCGACAAGTGCAGAGAGTCCACCAGGTGCGCCGCGACGCCGTCATAGGCGCTGGCATCGAGCCAATCGGTCCAATCGGTGGTCCAGGTGGTCGGATCATAATGGTTGCCCACGGTGTAGAGCAACGCGCCGCCCTGCGAGACCCCATTGAGCGTTCCGGGGATGTTTACGGGCGGGCGAACCGTGGGATTGACCGGGTCGGCGTAGTCCACGACGTCAAGGTACCAGCGTTGAATCCACGTGCCCGGAGGCGGCTGATTGGTATCCGATTTGTCGGTCGGAACGGGTTGGCCCGGCGGGATCACGCCCGGCAGGAACTCGGAGCCTTGATGGCTGAGATAAATCAACCCGCCCGCGGCGTAGGGCTGGCTGAAACTCCACCAGCCGTTCGTCGTGGATAGGTCCACCTGCGAAAGGAACTTCGGGGTGGCCGGGGCGGAGACATCGAACGCGAGGAGTTTCCCGCCGAAGCCGCCCCACCAAGGCCACCACGGCGGCCGGAGCACGCCGCCTTGAATGATCCCGCTGCTCGCGACGCCGCCGGCGGGCGTCAGGATCCCGTTGTAAAAGATAATGCCGCCACCGCTGCCGGCCCAGACCAGCAGGCCGGGCTGGGGCCAGATCGGAGTCAGGTTGCCCCAATATTGGGCCGCGTCGCCGAGCGCGACGTTAGTCTGCCCGAGCGGCGTCAACTGCGGTAAATTCGACAGATCGAAGACGGTCACGGTCAACGTGGCGGTGTTGGTGACCGGCGGCGGCTGGTTGGTCGTGCCGTCGGCCGGGAGCGGATAATAAATCTGCGTCGAATTTCCCTGCGCGATATAGAGGCGGTTGCTCTGGGCGGCGGCGCCCAGGAAGGGAACGTTCGTGAGGACGAGCCGGTTCAACGAGGTGTCGGGATCGTCCGCCGTCGAGACGCGAATCGCCGGCGCGGTCGAGCCGGTCCAGTAATAGGAACTCGAGGCCAGTTGCAACAGGTATTTGCCTTGCAGGAAAACCACGTCCGCCGGCCAGGAAAGCTCGAGGTCCGCCTTGACCGCCGGATGAGCGCGATCGGCGGCGTCCACGCTGAGCAACTCCATGCCGGAAATCGAAAGGATTTTTCCGTTGTAAACCGTGCTGCGCCGCGGCTGGTATTGGTGCTCGATGGTTCCGCGCGCGACCAGCGAGTTCGTATTCAGATCGATCAATTGCACCCGCGAAGCGAAGCCGTTCGTGAAATAACCCTGATACGGGACCAGAATCAGTCCCGCGTCCGGCAAGACGCCAAACGCCTTGTCATCGTACGTCGCTTCACTCCAGGAATAGTTGTCGCCCAAGGGGACTTTGCTCAAAAGCGCCGGATGCGCGGCATCATGCACGTCGAAGAGCGACACCGCGACCTGCCAGCCGTTGGTTGTGTCGATGCCCAGCGTGACCAGGCGATCGCCCAGCGGCTGGATGTAGGTCGAGTAGCCGGGAACCTGAAGCTGGCCGGAGATCGTCGGGTTGGCCGGGTCGGACAGGTCCACGACCCAAAGCGGATCGACGCGATAATAAGTCACGATGTAGGCGCGGGCGCCGTCGAAGCGCGTCGCGAAGAGCGAGTCGCCATGACCAATCAGCAGTTCACCCAACTTCTTCGGCGCCGTCGGTGTGGCCATGGAAAAGGTTTGCAGCCGGCTGACCGCCGGCGACGGGCGGCTGTCGTACGAAATCACCGAAAAGGTATCGCCGTTCATCGCCATCTTGTACTTATCCTGAACCGTGCCAAAGGGATCGATCGTGGTAAGGGCGGTCGCAGTCCCGTCCGGCGCCGAAATGTCGATGACTTGAATCTGCGATTGCCACCAATTGGTGACATTCTGGGTCGCGACAAACAGAAACTGATCCGTGGCGGTCACGGTCGTGCTGTAGCCGGGGACGTTGATCGTGGAACGAGCCACCGGATGGGCGGGGTCGGCCAAGTCAAACGAGGAGACCAGGGTATTCCATTGCCATTGAACGTCGCTGGCGCCCTTGTTGGTGGAGGCCACCTCGACGGGCAAATAAGCCGCAGAGCCGATGTACAGCGCCGTCCCGACCATGCGACTCTCAAGAATCTGGCCGGAGACCGGCACGCTGGCCGCGATTTGGGGCTTGCCACCCATCACATTGATGATGAGCGCCCGGCTTTGGGGACCGGTGGCGGACCAGCCGCAGCCGTCCTGCGCGAGCAAGGCGACATAGTTGCTGCTCAAGAGGTACATTTGCTCACCGGCCGCCGGCAGGCTCAGCGTCCCGGTCAAAACGGGATTGCTCGGATCGCTGATGTCCACAACCTGCAGGCCGCGGTATTGGTTGAAAAAGTAAAGCCACGTTCCGTTGATTTCCCAAATGTCCGACTCGACGACCGCTCGGGTTGAGGAATCGGCCGGCGTGAGCGCGCCGTTCACGGCGCCCGGGGCTCCGGTTGGGGAGGTCGCCGGCGCCGCGCCGCTGGTCGCGGGCTGGCCGAGGAAAGCGTTGGTTCCCTGGTAAAACGAGGCCGGCAACGGGTCTTGCTGGTCCGCTCGCAGCCGCAGGACTTCGACATCCTGCGATTTCGCCAGCCGGAAGGTCACGGCGCCGCCGGTCGAGTCGAGATGCGCGACGGCGCGCGGCACCCAGGCGCCCACCTGCAGCCGGGCGCGCCCTTCCAGCGTGACGCTGGCGATGCCGGCCGGAACCTGGCCCGTCACGACGACATTCGTGCCATCAAGCTGAACATTGGTAATCGTCGGCCTCGCCGGATCGGCGTGGGCTATGACGATGGCCGCCAACCACGCGAGGACCGCGAGGCCGCCGCCGCGGCCGGACTTGAAGGAGCCTTGATTTAGTTTGTTCATACGATCTAAAAACTGAATTCCACCGCGTGCGTAAAACCCCGGCTCTGGAAGTCTTAAGACTTCCGCCTCCCCTTCCCAGTCGCCGCGTGACCTCAGCCAATCGCGGCGTCCGCAACTTCCCTGCCGATGCCACCGGAATTCGCGAAATCGCCAAACTAAGCTAAGGCGCCGAAGGCGATTCGGTCAAGCCAGGTTGCTCTAAGGTTCACAGCAGTTGGCGTGCCTGGATTCGGTGGGGATGGCAAGGGATGGCGTGAAGTCCGCGCTCAACGCCCTGAAAACAAGACACAGCAGCAGCGGTCCCCGACGATCGAACATCGACTGGCGAGCCGCTCGCTTCACCCCTTCTTCACGGCTCGGCAACGGGCCCCACCCATAAAAGCGGGGCAAGCCCGCGTTTGTTGCGTTTCGGATTTGCCGTCACGACCCCGCCGGATATGATTCGCGTGGATTGATGGATAAGCGAAACGGCAATGGAAAAGGTCAGGTCATTCGGTTCATTGACCTGTTCTGTGGCATCGGCGGCTTTCGGATGGCGATGCAACAGGTCGCGCGCGAGCGCCATCTGGCGCCGGTGTGTGTCTTATCATCGGACATCGACGAGGATTGCCAGGAAGCTTACGCGGCGAATTTTGGGGAAAAACCACTCGGCGACATCAAGGCGGTCGATGAAGCGCTGATCCCGGACCACGACCTCTTATTGGCCGGTTTCCCGTGCCAGCCGTTCAGCATCATCGGCCAGCGGAAAGGGTTCGACGATACCCGCGGGACGCTCTTCTTTGAAATCGCCCGGATTTTGAAGGCTAAACGCCCCCGCGCATTCGTGCTCGAAAACGTCAAACTGCTCGTCGGCCATAACGGGGGAAGGACGCTCCACCGGATCATGGAGACCCTGCGGGAAATCGGCTACCAAGCCGACTATCGCGTCTTCAACGCGTTGAAATTCGGCCTGCCGCAGAAACGCGAGCGGGTTTTTATCGTGGGCTTCGACCGCCCGACGCGGTTCGATTGGCCGACGGGCGACGTGCCGATGAAGCCGCTCTCCGAGGTGCTCGAGCGATCGGTTCCGAAGCGGTTTTTCGCGTCGGAATACATCCGTAAACGCCGGCATAGCGTGCTCCTGCCAACCAGGCAGGCCACCATCTGGCACGAGAACAAAGGCGGACATATCAGCGCGCACCCGTTCTCGTGCGCGTTGCGGGCGGGCGCCTCCTACAACTATCTCCTCGTCAACGGGGAACGGCGGCTGACGCCCCGGGAAATGCTTCGCCTCCAGGGATTCGACGATTCCTACAAGATTGTTTGCAGCGAGACGCAGACCCGCAAGCAGGCTGGCAACAGCGTCGCGGTGCCGGTGGTCGCCGCGGTCTTAAGCCAGGTGTTCAACGCCAGCGCCTGGGAAGAAACCGGGAAGACCTACCCGCCGGGCGTGTCCCCGACCGATGCCCAACTACGGCTTTTGGAAGCGCGTCAACCCCATGCAAAGCCCAAGACTGCGAAGCATCGAAAAGTATCAGCCGCCGTACCGCCTCAATGAGTTTCCGAGCGAGTTCGCGTTGAATCTCGGACGCGAAATCGTTTATCACCTCGCCGCGCGTGGCTCGGCGCGCTTGATGGGCGAGGACTGGGAGGAAATCTTCGCGCGGTTGATCGGCGCCCGATGGGCTCCCTCCAACGTCGGCCTTGACGACGTCGTGCTGGAGCAATGCGCCTGGGGCTGCAAGACCGTGAAAAATCGCCGCCCGGCCAACGCCCGGCGGGTTCGTCTCATCTCGGGAAGGAATTCGACGGCCTTCTCCTTCGGTGACCAACAGGTCAAGGAACTCGACCCCGCGAGCAAGGGGAAAAGGTGTTGAGTATCTGGAACGCCCGCGTCGCCGACGTGCGCAAGCGGTTCAGCCAGGTGCGGACGGTCGTGTTGATCAAGGCGGATGATTTGCTCGAAGTCGCCGCTTTCGAGCTGGAAACGGTCCTGTTTCAGCCCGAGAACTACCGCTGGTCATGGAACGACGGGGATAATCTGGTGGGGTTCGAGGTCCTTCCGAACCAAACTGAAATCCACAAATTCACGTGGCAACCCCACGGATCGCAATTCACGATCGTCGAAGATGTGCCGAAGGATCGCCTGGCGATCAAGATCAAGCAGCCGCCGGAGCTTGATCGCGAGGCCGTGCTCAAGGCGCTAAATTTCGAGCCGTCGTGGATCACAGAGGTGTGCCATAAGGCAGGCCAAGTCAAGCCAGCCGCGCAAACCGCCAGGGAGCGCTCACCCACTCCGCTCGACTTGCCGATGCTACTCTAAACAGCGCACTTATCCCCCAGGCCTCTAGCGTTCAGCATTTAGCTTTCAGCCTTTCCCCCTAGTTTCGTCGCGGATACGCCGGCTTGCGAACCTGCGCGGGCGGATTCTTGCGGAGCAGCTTCAGGATTTCATCGATGCCCCGTTCCAATTGCGGGTCGCTCCCTTTAGCCATCAGCGTCGGGTCATCCACGACGGCGATGTCCGGATCGACGCCGTGGCCCTCGATGATCCATTCACCCTTCGTGCTATAAATGCCGAACGTCGGGACGGTCACGGCGCCGTTGTCAATTAAGGGGGGCGCGCCGGTGATTCCGATCAAACCGCCCCACGTGCGCGTCCCGATGAGCGGGCCGAGGCCGGCCTTGCGGAAATAATAGGGAAACGCGTCGCCGCCCGAGCCACTCCAGCCGTTGATCAACATCACTTTCGGACCGTGACTGGCTTCCGCGGGCCACGTCCAATCCCGGCCGTCGCGCACGCCCCAGTAGTTCTCCAGCGGGCGGCCGAGCAGCTCGACGAAGCGATCAGGAATCTGGCCGCCGCTGTTGAAACGTTCATCGATGATGAGGGCGGCCTTGGTGTATTGCGCGTGGAATTGGCGCACCAATTCGTTCTGGCCGCCCACGCCGGTATCGGGGACGTAAATGTAACCGACGCGTCCGCCGGACGCCTCATCGACCCGTTTGCGGCTCGACTCGATCCAGGCCAAATGCCGCAGGCGCGCTTCGCTGGCGAGGGTCTGAACGAGGACTTCGCGGGCGCCGGTTTTGTTCGGTTGACCATTCACCGTCAGGAAAACCGGTTGATCGGCCAAGCCTTGAAAGGCCGCCCACGGGTCCTGGGAGACGTCGAGCGGGATGCCATTGACGGCCAGCAGGTAGTCGCCTTCCTTGACGTCCACGCCGGGCTGTTTAAGCGGCGAACGGACTTCGCTGTCCCAAAGCCCGCCATCGATGATCTTTTTGATGCGGTAGGCGCCGTTTTCGAGCGTGAAATCGACGCCGAGATAGCCGACACCGCGTTGCTTGGCTGTCTCCGTCTGGCCGCCGCTGCGGTAGGTGTGCGAAGCGTTCAGTTCGCCGATCAATTCACCGATGACGTAATTCACGTCCCAGCGGGTTACCGCGTCGTCGAGCAGGGCGCCATAACGTTGGCGCATCGCGTTCCAATCGACGCCGTGCAGGCCGGGGTCATAAAAATAGTCGCGCTCGAAACGCCACGCGTCGGTGAAGATTTGCCGCCATTCGGCGACGGGATCGACGATGGTTTCGAGCGTGCCGGTCGCCAGTTTCTTGTCCATTTTTTGGCCCTCTTTGAGTTCGATGATGGCGTAATCAGAGCCTTTGCTGACCAGCATCTTCTCACCCTTGGCGGCGATGATGGCGTTGTCCGCGTCCTCCAGGATCGTTTTCTCTTCGCGCTTCTCGAAGTCGAAATAGACGACGGGACTGTGCTCATCCCCGGAACCGACGCGCGGCGTGCGGCGATAAATCAATTTGCCCGCGACGGCTTGCAGGTCGGCGTATTGGCCGGGCTTGGGCGGCAGGATCACCACGCGACGCTCGAAATCGTCGGTGTCGATCTCAACCGGCTTCGGTTTAGCGTCTTTTTTGTCGGCCTCGGCTTTGGCTTTCGCGTCGTCGGCCGGCTTGTCTTTGCCGGCGGGTGAATCCTTGGTGGAAGAGCCGGACGCGGACTTCTCTTTGCCCTTCGCCGCATCGGAGGAGTCTTCCTTTTTCTTGTCGCCGTCCGGTTTCGCCTCGTCCTTCTTGTCCTTCTTGTCGGCGTCGGACTCTTCGTCGTTGCGGGGCGCGAGCGGTGACGGAACATCTTTGCGCAAGGCGACCGCGGCGAGGTTTTGGCCGTTCGCGTAAATCCAGGTTCCGTCGAGTTCGCTGTAGCTGGGAGCGAAGGTCCGGCCGGTGCGGAAGTAGAGATACTTCCCCTCCGGATCGAACACCGGGAGATCGTCGTTGTAATACCCGCTGGTAACTTGGTAGCGCCGGTGTTCGCGGGTGTCGTAGAGGATGATCGCGGTGTTGCGATTGTCCTGATCGCCCGCATAGGCGAGCCAACGGCTGTCGGCGGACCAACTGAAACTGAAGCTGTCCAAGCCACCCTGGTAAAGCCAAAGCTCGTGATCGATCTCGATGGTTTGTTTTTTGTCGAGGTCGTGCAAGCGGACCTTCATCGCCTGATCGATGAACACCAGCTTTTTACTGTCCGGCGACCAGACCGGTTGGTAGCGAAAGCCGGGGCCGAGCTTGGTCAGGATCGTTTCCTCGCCGGCGCCCTCCGCCGGCCGTACCGCCAGTTCGTACTCGCCTGGGCGGTCGGTGAAATAGGCGATCTGCTTGCCATCGGGCGACCACGCGGGGAAGCGCTCGGCGACGCCGGAACTGCGGGTCAGATTGCGCACGACGCCGTGTTCGGCGGGAACGCTGAAGAGGTCGCCGCGCGCGTCCAGCACGACACGCTTGCCGTTGGGCGAGATCGTCGCGCCGTGGATCATGCCGGCGGCGTTCTCGACCCGTGGTTTCAACGTGGCGCGGTCGGTGACGACGCTAATCTTGACCTCGTGATATTTTTCCGTGGCCAAATCCAGCAGGTAGAGCCGGCCGCCGTTCTCGAAAACCAGATCACTCGGGCCGGCGCTCGGGAAATGAATGTCGAACTCCTTGAAGAAAGTCACTTGGTGGAACTTCTCGCTGGTCGTGTCGTAAGCCCAGATGTTGCCCCGCTTGTTTTGATCGCGGTCGGAGAGGAAATAGAGCGTCTTGCCGTGCCACATCGGTTGAGCGTCATCGGCGTCATCGTGCGTGACGTTTTTGGAGGCGAAGGTTTCGAGATCAAAGAACCAGATGTCCGGGTTCATGCCGCCGCGGTAGCGTTTCCAGGTCCGGAAATCGACGGAGATGGGGGTGTAGGCGAGCGTCTTCCCGTCCGGCGAGATCGCGCCGAATTCGCCGTACGGGATCGGCAGCCGCACCGGCAGGCCGCCCTCGCGAGCGACTTTGTAAAGCTGGTTGAACCGATCCTTCTGGCTCGTCATCGAGGAGGCGAACAGGACGCTTTTGCCGTCGGGGTACCAACCGAGGACGCGGTCGGGCGCGCCGTGGTGGGTCAGGCGGCGGGGCAGGCCGCCATTGGCGGGGATCACGTAGATATCGAGATTGCCATCGTAGTCCGCGCTGTAGGCGATCTGCGTCCCGTCGGGCGAAAAACGGGGGAAGGTTTCCTCGCCCTCGGGCGAACTGAGGCGCTGGGCCGTGCCACCGGTCTTCGGCGCGACCCAAATGTCCCCGGCGTACGTGAAGGCGATTTGCGTGGCGGAGACATCCGGGTACCGGAGCATGCGGGCGTTGACGGCGCCGGAAACCGACGGCGTGCTCGCGGTCTCGTCCGCGCCGCGGGCCGGCTGATGGAGAACGGTGAGCGCGGTGAACGCGAGGAAGGGCATGAACAGTTTTATCTTCATGGGTTGGAAAATTGTTGCCGTAATCGAACCGGCCTCGCCTCGATCCATCTCGATACCCCAGCGCTTCCGGCCATCATCGGCTGCGGCGATGGTTATTACCGAACCGCCTTGGCGATAACAAGTGGCAAAGGCGATGGGCGCCGCCGCGGCGAGAGCCGGACGAAAAGCCACCAGGCCGCGATTTCGTTCGCGCCAAACCTTTCCCACCCGCGCCAGTCCCGCCGTTCAGAGTTAAGTTAAGTTGCGCCAGCGCCGGCAACCAGGGTGTGGGACAGAATTCTTCTGCCGATCTGATTCGCGAGGGTCCGCACGAATTCGATGCCTAGTGTAGTGTCTCATAAATAACTGGTCATTCGTGGTGCCGGATTGGGTCGGTGGCGAGGCGCAACGAAGGAGCATCCCGGCGCTGGGGCTGTGACTGAGGCGCAACGAAGCCACCGACCCAATCCGGCGCAACCCGCAGGGCGGCCGTCCTTTTTGACGCCGGCTTCGTTGCTCCCTCCTTACAGATCCGCTTGGATACGCTCGTCGCTCGCGCCTCGCCGGCGCCAACAATCCCTGGCCGCGAATGACCAGTTATTTATGAGACACTACACTAAAGAATTCTGCCTCACGCCCCTGCAAAGAACGCGGGCAAAGATAGCGTTTACACGAGAAAACTCCTCCTCTAGAATCCGCTCTCATACCCGGGAGACGACTTGGGATATGAGCACCCGAATCCTATTAGT
This sequence comes from uncultured Verrucomicrobiota bacterium, assembly GCA_964522665.1. GTDB lineage: Bacteria > Verrucomicrobiota > Verrucomicrobiia > Limisphaerales > CAZFVY01 > CAZFVY01. The sequence goes on from CAZFVY010000007.1 coordinate 86,001, forward strand.
TGACGACGACGCCAGCCTGCTGGCGCTCTATCGAGCGGCCCTCCGCCAACGATTTGAGATCGAAGTCGCGCTGTCCGGCGAAGACGCTCTGACGCGGCTGCGCCAGGAACCCCCGTTCGCCGTGATCGTCGCGGACATGCACATGGGCGGCATGAACGGCCTGGAGCTGTTGACTTGGTCGCGCGAGCATCTTCCCGACATGACCCGCGTCATGCTCACCGGCGACACCGACGCCCGCGTTGCGATTGACGCCGTGAACACCGGGCACATCTTTCAATTCCTGGTCAAGCCGTTTCCGCCCCAGGCGCTGGCCGGCGCGATCGACGCCTCCGCCCGGCAATACCAACTGGTGACCGCGGAGCGCGAACTTTTGGAAAAAACCCTCAACGGCAGCGTCAAGGTCCTGACCGAAATCCTCGCGCTGGTCGAGCCGGAGCATTTCTCGCAAAGCGTCAAACTGCGCGAATACGCCGGCATTCTGGGCGACGCCCTGCGCTTCACCGATCCGTGGCAACTCGAAGCCGCCGCGATGCTTTGCTACATCGGCTACGTGACGATCCCCGACGCCGTATTGCAAAAACTGCGCGTCGGGCTGGCGCTCAAAAGTCTCGAACAGGACATGCTGACCCGCGTTCCCGAGGTCAGCTACGACCTCCTCGCCCGCATTCCCCGCCTTGAAACGGTGGCGCTGGGCGTCCGCTACCAATGCAAAAACTTCGACGGCACCGGATTCCCGCCGGACGCGGTTAGCGGCCCCGACATTCCGCCCATCGCGCGCATCCTGAAGGTCGTGGCGGACATCATCGAACTCGAGTCGAACGGCTTGAGCCGCGGCAAGATTCTTGAAGAAATGAAGGCGCGGGCCAACCGTTACGATCCGCGCGTGTTCAAGGAAGCCGTGAGCTGCCTGATCGAGGCGCCGCCCAAAGGCAGCATCGCGATCGCCGTCGCCGGCCTCGTGGTCGGCCAGACCCTGCTCGCTCCGATCGAGACCACCAACGGCACGCTGCTGGTTGCCGCCGGAAACCAAGTCTCCCACTCGCTGCTCGAAAAGGTCAAAAATTTCGCGCAACTCAATCAAATCAAAGAACCGATCTACGTCGCGGCCCCGCTGAGCCGAGCATAGTCCCCGCTTCTCCGATATTGAGCGTGACCGACGCCTGACGGCGCCGACGCCTTTGGTGGGGCGAGGCTCTGCTCCCCCCTCACGGTCACTTGGCCATCGGCGTTCAAAGCCATGAAGTGGCGTGCCGGCGACGGGTCGAAGCCTCGACGAGGACTGGGGCGCGACCAACCTTGGACCGCGCCGGAGCCATCGGCGAAGGCGGGCGAGCCGTGACGAGGTTTAAGCCGTTCGTCGCGCCTTGCGGCCCAGAACGGGAAATGGGGCAGCGGCGTGCCGGAGGATTTGACATCGGTCAGCAAACTGGGAATCACGACACTTCTTCACGGCTCGGCTGGAGCCTCGCCCCACCCAAAAGACTGCTCGGCGACGCCAGCCGCTTCGGCGGGGCAAAAAGAAATGAACCTTTTGCCGGACTGAGGGTATTCACGGGCGAATTGGACTTCATCGACTCGCTTGCGCAGGACCTCGGGTACGCCGGGCGGCAATGGCGGAAGCGCCCCGGATTTGCCGCGGTGGCGGTCATGACGCTGGCCCTGGGCATTGGGGCGAACACGGCCGTTTTCAGCCTGGTGAACGCCTTGCTGGTGCGCCCGCTGCCCTTTCGCCAGCCCGAACGGCTGGTTTGGATTTCCAACCCGAACCCCGGCGGCGGCGGCATTCCCGGGATCACGGGCCAGGCCAATTTCCGCGATTGGCGCCAACTGAGCGGTTCCTTCGAAACGCTGGGCGCGTACCTCCCTTCGTTCACGGAACGGATTCGCTCGGCGTTGACCGGCGACGGCGAACCGGAACGATTAAAAAGCCTCTTCGTCACGGGAAATTTCCTCGCGACGCTCGGCGTCACCCCGCGACTTGGCCGCCGCTTTTCACCCGAGGAATGCCTGCGTCATGGGCCGTCCGCCGTGCTGCTGACGGAGAGTTTCTGGCGGCGGCGGTTCCAAAGCGATCCGGGGATAATCGGGCGCTCGGTCACGATCGACGAGGCGCCGCACGAGGTGGTCGGCGTGCTGCCCGAAGCGTTCGACTTCTCCTCCGTATTCAACCCGGGATCGCGGCCCGTCGATGTGGTTCGGCCCTTTCCCGAGGATGCGCCGGGCTACGATCACTGGGGCAATCTGATGGCGGTGATCGGGCGGTTGGCGCCGGGCGTGACGGTCGCCGCGGCGCAGGCTGAATTTGACCATTTGAACGGGCGCTTGCGGGCCGCACATCCCGAGCGCGGAGATTTTGGCGCGCGCCTCACGCCTCTGCCGGCACGCGTCACCGGCGGATTTCGGCGCGCCGTCGGATTCCTCGCCGGGGCGGTCGGCAGCGTCTTGTTGATCGCCTGCGCGAACCTGTCGAACCTGTTGCTGGCCCGCGCGACCGCGCGGCGGCAAGAAATCGCGGTGCGGGTCGCGCTCGGGGCCAGCCGGGGGCGTTTGGCGCGCCAACTCCTCACCGAGAGCCTGGCGCTCGCGTTTTGCGGCGCGGCGCTCGGGCTGCCGCTCGCCGCCCTGATGGTTCGGGCGCTGACGCACACGCGCGCTTTCAACGTGCCGCTGTTGGCGTCCGTCCGCCTGGACGGCGCGGCGCTCGGATTCACCGTCGTGGCCGCCGGCTTGACCGGATTGCTTTTCGGGAGCGTTCCCGCGTGGCAGTTTTCCCGCGGGGACACGCTAGGCGCCTTGAAGGAAACCAGCCGCGGCGCCGGGCATTCTCGCGGGCGGGCGAGAATGCGCGAGGCGCTCGTGGCGTCCGAGGTGGCGCTGGCGTGCGTGCTCCTGGTCGCCGGCGGATTGTTCCTGCGCAGCCTGGATCGCTTGCTCAACGTCGAGCTTGGATTCCGGCCGGAAAAAACGGCCGCGTGGCGGATTCAACCGAGCCGTCATTTTGCGACGAACGGTGAGGAAACTCTGTTTTATCAGGAGCTGGTCAGGCGCGTCGCCGCGCTCCCCGGCGTCGTCGCCGCCAGCATGAGCGACAAACTTCCCCTCGATCTCAATGACGTCGGGATCGTGCGCGCCAAGGGAGAGACTTATCGCGAAGGAGCCGCCCCGAGCGCGTTCGTGCGCTTTGTCGCGCCGGCCTATTTCGGGACCGTGCGGATTCCCCTGCGCGCGGGCCGCGATTTTGACGCGCGCGACGCCCTGTTCGATTGGCACGCGCCGCGCGGCGCCCAAATGGTGGCGATCGTTAACGAAAAACTGGCGCGGCTGCTTTGGCCCGGCCAGGACGCCCTTGGCCGAAGCCTGGTTTTGGACGATAACCCCGGGCCGCCGGCGGAATGCCGAGTCGTAGGCGTCGTCGGCAACGTGCGGCAAACCGCGCTCGAAGAAACCGCGGGACCCGAGGTTTATCTGTTGAGCTGGGGAGGAGAACTGTTGGCGCGCGGCGGCGGGGCGCTCGCCAGTCTGACGCCCGCCGTCCGCGGAGTATTGCGCGGGCTTGATCCGCTGATGCCCGCGGATGATTTCCGGTCGCTGGACCAGATCGTGGATCAGGCGGTGGCGCCCAAACGCGCGCTGGCGGCGTTGCTCGGCCTCTTCTCGCTCGTGGCGCTGCTGCTCGCCGCGATCGGCATTTACGGCGTCATGGCGTTCTCGGTGAGCCAGCGAACGCAGGAGATCGGCCTCCGGCTGGCGCTCGGAGCCAGCGCCGGCGGCATCCTCGCGCTGATCATTCGTCAGGGAATGCGGGCGGCGCTCGTCGGCTGCGCGGCCGGGTTGATCGGCGCGCTGGCCTTGACGCGGCTGATCGCGGCGCTGTTTTTCGAGGTGAGCACGAGCGATCCGCTGACGTTTGCCGCCTGCGGCCTGCTGCTGTTGGCCGTGGCGCTGCTCGCCTGCTGGGCGCCCGCCCGCCGCGCCGCCCGGGTGGACCCAATCGTCGCGCTGCGATGCGATTAAACTGGCTTCAGCGGTTGGCGTGAAATTCGCGCTTCCTAGACCCTGATCGGGTTGTTAAGCTCCCGGCATCATGAAAACACCCTCCTTCTCCCGGCGTGACTTTATCAAGACAGGCGCGGCGGCCGCGATGGCGGCGGCGGTTCCGGGCCGGCTCGAGGCGCAGGAATACGGGGGCAACAAGATCCCGTTCGGCCTTCAGCTTTACTCCGTGCGCGACGAGTGCGCCAAGGATCTCGACCGGACCGTGGCCGCGGTGGGCAAGATGGGTTACCGGGCGGTCGAGTTCGCCGGCTACTACGGCCGCGACGCCAAGTCACTGCGCAAGCTGCTGGACGACACCGGTCTCAAGTGCTGCGGCACCCACATCGCCCTCGATACGTTGCTGGGGGATAATTTTGCCCGGACGGTTGAGTTCAACCACACGTTGGGCAACCCGTTTTTAATCGTGCCGAGCCTCCCTGGAAAATACACGCGCAGCCGGCAAGGCTGGCAGGACGCGGCGGATGTTTTCAACGACCTCGCGGAAAAGCTCAAGCCGGAACACCTGCGGGTCGGCTACCACAACCACAACATCGAGTTCAAGCCGCTCGACGGCGAGATACCGTGGGACACTTTCTTCAACCGGACCCACAAGGAAGTCGTGATTCAGTTCGACATGGGCAATGGCGTCGCCGAGGGCGGCGACCCGGTCGTTTATCTCAAGCGCAAGCCGGGCCGCGTCGCCAGTGTCCACGTCAAGCCGTACTCGAAGGCCAAGCCCAACGCGCTCATCGGCGACGACGAGCAGCCCTGGCCGGAAATCTTCCGCCTCTGCGAGACCGTGGCCGGCGTCGAGTGGTACATCATCGAATACGAAAAGGACGCCTTCCCGCCGTTGATCGCCGTCGAGAAAACGCTCGCCGTGATGCGCCGCTGGGGCAAATGCTGAGCGGTGGGCCAGAGCGGCCCGAATTCATCGGCAAGCGTCTCATGGGAACCGGCCGCCGCGGGGTCCGCGCGCTGGCGCCGGCGGATCGCGATTGCCTCCCAAAGAGTTTTGTAATTCGTCGATGGGCCGCTAAACTCCGGCGCGATGTTGACCGAACCAGAACTCCGGCGGCTCATGGCCGAGCTTGAGTCGGACCGCGTTGAGCGAACCGAAGCGGTCAACGACATGGACAAGTTTTGCATCGCGGCCTGCGCCTTTGCCAACGATTTTCCTGGTCACGGCCAACCGGGCTTCCTGCTGGTGGGCGTGAAAAACAACGGTGAAGCGTCTGGGCTTAAGGTTACGGACCAATTGTTGCGCACGCTCGGCGAAACGCGCGCCAACGCGAACGTTTTGCCGATTCCCGCGATTAAGGTTTATCGGGTTACCCTTCCCGATGGCGCTGGTGATGTCGCCGTGTTGGAGGTGATGCCCTCGGACCTGCCGCCGGTGCGGTACAAGGGACAGGTGTGGATTCGCGTGGGGCCAAGGCGGGCCTTGGCTACCGAGAGCGAAGAGCGACGGTTGACTGAGCGGCGCGTCTCTCATGCGCGCACCTTTGACGCCCGGCCCTGTTTGGGCGGCGGGGTCTCCGACCTGGCGATTGACCTCTTCGTCACCACCTATCGTCAACAGGCGATCGCGCAAGAGGTCATTGCCGCCAACCATCGAGAAGTGAAGCAGCAATTGGCGGCGCTTAGGTTCTACGACCTGGGCAGGGATTGCCCGACGTACGCCGGAGTTCTCCTGTTCGCGAAGAATCCGCGCTATTGGCTAAGCGGGGCGTACGTGCAGTTTATCCGACTTTCGGGAGTGGAATTGCGACCTGAAGAGGCGTTGCTTGAAAAGGAAGTCCAGGGCGACCTGCTGACGGTGTTGCGCGAGCTGGACCTGTTGATCGAAACTCAATTAGCCTCTCACCCGGCGCCAGTGTCGGCGCTTCGCGAGGAGGTGGTTTCGGATTATCCCCGGTTTGCGCTCCGCGAACTTTTGTTGAACGCAGTCATGCACCGTGACTATGAAGCGACGGCGCCGATCCGTTTTTATTGGTTTTCCGACCGGATTGAGATTCAGAACCCCGGGGCGCTGTACGGCGAGGCGTCCCCGGCGAATTTTCCCCGCCAAAACGCCTACCGAAACCCGGTGATCGCGGAAGCCATGAAAACGCTTGGCTACGTCAACCGATACGGCTCGGGAATCGAGCGCGCCCAAGCTGCCCTCAAGGCGTCCCAGAATCCGGAGGCAACGTTCTTCTTTGAGGACACTTATTTCCTGGCAACGCTTAAGCGACGACCGTGAAGATCATCACCTTTTTCAACAATAAGGGCGGGGTCGGTAAGACTTCACTGGTATATCATCTGGCGTGGATGTACGCGGGAATGGGACGGAGGGTTCTGGCGGTTGACTTGGATCCACAGGCAAATCTCACCGCCATGTTCCTTGATGAGGAATCATTGGAGACGTTATGGCCGGATGGCGAACACCCAGACACTATTTTGGGCAGTTTGCGTCCGATTATCCGAGGCATTGGGGACGTGCGTGAACCTCGACTTCAGAGCGTAAGGTCTGACGGACCATTGTTTCCAGCAAGAATGTGGCTGCTCGCCGGCGACCTTGGTCTTTCGAGTTTCGAGGATAAGCTTAGCGCCAGCTGGCCGTTGTGCAATGACCGTGACGAAAGCGCTTTTCGGGTGGTTTCCGCGTTTTACCGGATGATGAAACTCGCCGCGGTTCAAGTTCAGCCACACGTAATCTTAGTCGATGTCGGCCCCAACCTAGGCGCCATTAATCGCGCGGCTCTCATCGCGACCGATCACGTGGTAATTCCGCTCGCGCCGGACCTTTTCTCGATGCAGGGACTCCGCAACCTTGGTCCCACCGTGCGACGATGGCGCACGGAATGGCAGGAACGTTTGTCGAGGAATCCCGACGCTGATTTGTCGCTTCCTCCCGGAGCGATGCAGCCGGCCGGCTATATTTTTATGCAACACTTTGCTCGCGACAAACGGCCGGTCAAAGCGTTTGACCGCTGGATGCGGAGAATCCCCCGCGAGTACCGAGTCTCCGTGCTTGGTCAATCCGACGACCCGTCAATTGAAGTTGATTCCGACCCTTTTTGCCTCGCTAAGCTCAAGCATTATCGCAGCCTGATGCCGATGGCGATGGACGCGCGGAAGCCAATGTTTCTCCTCAAGCCAGCCGATGGCGCGATTGGCGCTCATACCTACGCAGTCCAAGACTGCGCGACTGATTTCGCGAATCTCGCGGGGAGGATTGCCGTAAGTTGTGGCATCCCCGAATCCTCGGAGTAGGTCGGCATGTTTTCAAACTCACCGCATCGTCAGGGCTACTTGAAGTGGTGGCCCGTGACCAGGGTGTAGATGAGCAACGCCGCGCCGATCAGCGGCAGCGGGACGAACGCCATGCGGATGCGGGGACCGTGAAAATATTCGGTTAGCTCGGCGCCAATCTGCGCGCCGACGGCGGCGCCGGTGTGCATGACCAGCGCGATCAGAATATCGACGTTCCCTTTCAAGGCGTGCGTCACCGTGCCGTAACCGGCGGAAATCACGATCTCGAAAAGATCGGTTCCCACCGCGACGTGCGTCGGGACACCGAGCAGGTACACCATCATTGGCATCCGGATGTAGCCGGCGCCGCCACCAAGGAATCCGCTAAACGCTCCGCCGATGAACGCCACCGCCAAGATCACCCACAAGGAAATCCGTTCGATGCCCGAGACGGGCAGGTTGATCATCGGCGGCAGGTTAAAGCGATAAATCGCCGTTGAAACGTAGCCCAGAATAGATTCATCACGCTTCAATCGGCCACCCGTCAGCGTCGGCGACGAGGCCAGTTCGCCGCCCACCCGCCGGGCCTTGAGCGTCTGCCAGCTCTCCCAACCGACGAAGGCCGAAATCCCCAACAAAACCACCAGAAAGACCAGCGCCACCACTAAATCGACGTCCGCGTGCCGCTTTAGGAATTGGATGCCTTGCGCGCCGGTCTCGACCCCGGCGATCGTCCCCACCACCATCAACATCCCGAGCTTGATATCGACGTTTCCCAGCGCGCGGTGCTTTTTGGCGGCGACGATTGATTTGCCCACGATGTGCGCCAGGTCGGTGCCCACCACGTAATTCATCGGCACGCCCAGCGCGAAGAGCACCGGGCCAGCCAGGAAACTGCCGCCGACCCCGAAAAAACCGCCGAGGATGCCGATGATGAACCCGGCGGTCATCAGCCAAACCGGATTGACGTGCAGACCTGAAATCGGAAAATACATGCCTAAGACTCAGCGCGACCGGCGGCGCGCCACCCGCAACAGCAGACTCGTCAGCAGTTCGAGCGCGATCCCCTGGGCGACGATCAGCCCGAGCGCCGCCGCCGCGTACTCCACGCGGTCATGTTCCGCCACCCGCTTGAGCCAGTCCCCGAGGAATTGCAGGACGAGAAAAAAATAGGCCAGCAGGAACAGGGCGTACACGATCAATTGGACCAAAAGTGGCCCAAACGCCGGCGTTTTACTTGGAGTGGACATGGCTCGTCGCGACGCCGAGGCCGACGCGCGGGCGAACGGCAAAGGCGGCACAGCTTGCCCGGTTGGCGCGCCACCGTCCAGCAGTTTGGCGGGATCGGACCGATTAAGGTGGGCGAACCTCCGCGTGGTGGGCGTGCCGAGGATTGTCTTGGACACCCGGGTCGTTCGGAGCCACTCGGACGGGAGCGCGAGCCAGCCGTCGTGACCCTACCCGCGCGAACTCGATCACGCGCCGCGGGTTATGGTCACGCGCGTCCAACCCGTCCGCGTGGAAAGCGCGTTACCTTTGGCCCGGCTTCACCGTGCCGGATGCGGTCCAAGCCTCATAATTCCTTCGCGCGGAAGGTCACGCTCGAGCTTTGAGCGGGCGGGAGATTCGTCCAGAGCAACGCGCCGGTTTGATTGGTCCCGGTCGCGACTGGCGTCCACGTGCTCAAGTCGTTGGAAATTTCCAACTGATACGCCAGTCCTTGTCCACCGGTCAGGGTGAGGCGCGGACTGGAGCCGGCCGACGGCATTTCGGCCTTGAGCCGCGACGGTTCCTTGACGGTCAGGAATTGCCTGGCGACGACGTTCGTAAATTCCTGCGTGATTCCAGAGGGCCACTCGACGCGGACGACTTGGGCGTTCGTGGCGTCGCCGAGGCCGAACTGCGCCCGCAAGTCATTCTGGGAGGCCAGTCCGCCGCCGCCGGAGATTTCCCGCATTTGCCACCTCGCCTGTCCGGAAATCACGGCTTGAACGCGCACCTTCGCGCCGATCGCCGCGCGATTCGAGACGCGGCCGAGGCACTGCACGGTCAGCCAATTATTCGAATTGCCGCCGTTGAGATAGAGCGCGTTGGCCCCGCCTTGATTCGCCACAAACAGATCGGGGAATCCGTCGTTGTTCACGTCGCCCCACGCGGCGCCGGTCCAGGTTCCGCTGACCAGGACCGGATGGCCGGTCGTGACGCGCGTGAAAGTTCCGTCGCCGTTATTATGGAACAGGAGACACGCGCCGCCGCGCGCCGCGATGAACAGGTCAAGGTACCCGTCATTGTCGTAGTCGGCCCAGGCGCTGCCGCTGGAGTTGGCGGTTACCGTCGTAATCGCGCTATTCACGACTTTGCTGAACGTGCCGTCGCGATTGTTGTGATAGAGATAGTTATTCGCGCCCACATTGCAGACGACCAAGTCGAGGTAGCCATCGTTGTCGTAATCTCCCCACGAGCAACCTTGGGAAATGGAGGAGTTAGCGGCGAACGCGGCGTTCGTAATCTTGGTGAACGTCCCGTTGCCATTGTTATGATAAAGCAAATTGGGTTGATTGACGCGGGTCGTGAAGAGATCGAGGAACCCGTCGTTATCGTAGTCACCCCACGTGGCGCCCTGGGTCCCGGAATCCCCTTTCGCAAACGCGCTCGGTTGCGCGGTGAATCCACCCTGACCGTTATTGCGAAACAAGCCGCCGTTGGAGCCGGCGCAAAAGGCGTCGATAAACCCGTCGTTATCATAGTCGCCCCAGATGATGTTGTTGCCGGAACCAGGCCCGATCGGCGCTCCGGCGATTTTGGCAAACGTCCCGTGACCGGTATTGCGGAGCAGGTAATTGGCGCCGCTGCCATAGACCGAGCCGATCACGTCCAGATTACCGTCGTTATCGAAGTCGCCCCAGGCGCAACCCCAGGAACTGCCCGTGCTCGCGTCGAGGCCCGCCGCGGACGCCACCGCGAGAACGCCTTTGCCGTTGTTCGTGTAAAGCACGCTGGAAGGACCGGGATACGAGCTAATGAATAAGTCCACCGAGCCGGTGTGGTTGAAGTCGCCCCAGGCGCCACCGGTTCCCCCGCTGCTGGCGGCAATCGGGCCGGAGCTTATTCTAGTGAAGGTGACCTCGGCGCCCGCCGCGGCCACCGGTTGCGCCGTGATCAAGGCCACGGCCAGTAAGAGAAGCGGGGTTCGGTCGCCGGAGCGCGGGAGGAGTAGGTTCATTTGTTTGACCTACGATTACAAGGCTCTCGCCCGACCCGCGGCCGTTATGTGACCAAGTGACGCTACGAGGGACGAATCGTGGCGGCGCAGGGACGAGTGGGATCGCGGTCGCGCAGGTAAATCCGGCACGACCTCGGAAATGGCGCGGCGTGGCGCTCAGCACGCGTCCTCGCGCTTCCGGCGCGCCCTCCAGAATCTCACTCAGCACTCATGTCATTCCCTTTTTAATGAGTTATTAACGCCGCATTTCGTCACAAGTAAAATCTGGCAATCCTACGGGTATCCCCCTACAGTGACCGAAGTTCTGTCGGAAGTCTGGCCCGGGCGAAATTCAAATTGCGCCAGTAATACGACGGCTAACGCGATCGCATGGTGAAATAGGAATCGTGAATGAGTTTTCCGTTTGAGTCCGATCTCGGGAGCATCGGGGCCGGTTTAACGCTGCGTGAGCGCGAGCAGTTGTTGCTTCCTACCTTCAGCAACTCGACGAACATGATGGCGGTCGTCCGGGTGGAACCGGGGCCATCCTTCCGCCTCGTCCTTCATAACCCCCGCTACCTTGAACTCGTCCGCGCCGCCGGCAGCAACGTCAACGCCATCGATCTCAACGGCAAGCTCCTGGACGAACTTTGCCGGGAATGGCTGCATTACGGCCCGACCGCCACCGCGGGGGTGATTTCACGATTCGTCGAGGCGGAAGCCGCGGACCAGTCGGTGCGCTACGACGAGGTCCAGGAAACGCCGCGCGGCCGCTACTACGGCGAAAGCGTCCTGACGCCGATTCGCGACAGCTCCGGCAAATGCGTGCTCATCCTCTACTCGTCGTCGGATATCACCGACCGGATGCAGGCCGAGTTGAAGATTCGACGCCTGAATCGCCTCTACGCCGTCTCCTCAAGCATCAACGAAGCGATCGTGCGCGTGCGGGACCCGAAGAAGCTTTACGAACAGGCCTGCCGGGTCGCCGTCGAACAAGGGTTGTTGCGCATGGCCTGGGTCGGCTTACTCGAGCCGAATGGCCATACGCTCAAGCCGGTCGCGCGCTGGGGTTGGGATGACGGTTACACCGAAGAGATCGCCATCTCTTTGCACGCTGAAATCGAGGAAGGCGGGCCGAGCGGCCGGGCGCTGCGCGTCGGAGCTTACGCCGTGTGCAATGACGTCGAAAATGACGCCACGTTCCCCGCCCGGACCGAGGCGCTGGCGCGGGGTTACCGCTCGTGCGGCGCGTTCCCGCTGACCGTCAATGACCGCGTGGTCGGGTTGATGGTGATCTACGCGGATCAACCGCATTATTTTGATGAAGAAGAGTTGCGGGTACTCAACGCGCTCGCGGAAAACCTCTCCTTCGCGATGGAGTCGGCCGACAAGGAAGGCCAGCGCCTTTCCGCCGAGGAGGCGTTGCGCGAAAGCGAGGCCCGCTTCCGGCAGGTCGCCGAAAACATCGACGCCGTCCTCTGGTTGCGCGACTCCGCCAAGAACCAGATGCTCTACGTCAGCCCGGCCTACGAGCGGATTTGGGGGCGCACGCGTGAGAGTCTCTACAGCGACCCGCGCAGTTGGCTCGAAGCGATTCATCCGTACGACCGCGAGCGGGTTCGCGAGGCGATGCTGACCAAGCAATTGCGGGGCAATTTCGACGAAGTTTACCGGATCGTGCGGCCCGACGGCTCGGTCCGTTGGGTCCGCGATCAGGCCTCGCTCATTCGCAACGACGACGGCCAGAGTTACCGCTTCGTCGGCGCCGCGCAGGACATCACGCAGAACAAGCAACTCGAAGAGCAACTGCTCCAATCCCAGAAGCTCGAAGCAATCGGCCAACTCGCCGGCGGCGTCGCGCACGATTTCAACAACCTGCTGACCATCATTCAAGGCCATGCCGCCTCGTGGCAGAATACCGAAGGGATGCCCGAGGAGATGATGGAGTCGGTGCGCGAAATCTTGGTGGCCGCCGAGCAGGCGGGCAATCTCACGCGCCAACTTTTGACCTTCAGCCGCAAGCAGGTCATCCAGCCGCGCAACGTGGACCTGAACGAAGTCGTCAGCAGCATGACCAAGATGCTCCGGCGCGTCTTGGGCGAGGACATCACGCTGCGCGTCAGCTGCGTCCGCCGCCTCCCCTTGATCCACGCGGATACCGGTATGATGGAGCAAGTGCTGCTAAATCTGGTCGTCAACGCCCGCGACGCGATGCCCAAAGGGGGCGAATTAACCGTCAAGACCGCGGTCGAGATTTTCGAGACCTATCACCACGACAAGAATCCCGAAGCGCAGCCCGGCCCGCACGTTTGCCTGACGGTGCGCGACACCGGTTGCGGCATTCCGCCCGAGCATCTGAGCCGCATTTTCGAGCCGTTCTTTACCACCAAAGAACCGGGGCGCGGCTGCGGCCTCGGTTTGGCGACCGTTTACGGCATCGTCAAACAACACCACGGGTGGATCGAGGTGCGGAGCCAGGTCGGCGAACACTCCGAGTTCCGCGTCTTCTTCCCGTGCCTCGGTGGCCAGGCCGCCGCGCCGGCGCCCAAGCCCAAGCAACCCGCGATTCCCGGCGGGACGGAAACCATCCTTTTCGTCGAAGACAACGACGCGGTGCGCGATTTGACCCGCGCCATTCTCGAACGCTACGGCTATCGCGTCATCGAAGCCGCGAACGGCCACCGCGCGCTCGAAGTCTGGCAAAAGCACAAACACGAGATCGATCTCCTGCTCTCGGACATCGTCATGCCGGAAGGGATGACCGGCCTGGAGTTGGCCGAGCGCCTGGCCCAGGATCGCGACAATCTCAAGATCATCTTCACCAGCGGTTACAGCGCCGACGTCGTCGGCCAGGAGTTTCTCATCAACGAAGAGGTGAACTTCCTGCAAAAACCGTTCCGCCCCGACAAACTCCTCCAGGCGGTCCGCGCTTGCCTCGACGCCGAGGGCAAGGCTTAAGGTTGGAAGGGACGTTGCGCCCCGTCTTCGCTCGGAGCTACGACGCGGCGGAAACCCCAGGCATTCTGACACGCCATCGGCGAATCACGGCGTCGCGCTCACGGCGCGAGTAACGTTTAACCTTAAAACGGCAGTAGGAGCGCGCCAGATTGAGTAATGCTTTGGAGCAGAAACGGTTTGGAAAAAGCGAAGCAATACCCGCAGCGGTCTGGTGAGCTTTTTCCGAAACGTTTATGCCCAAATGATTACGCAAGATGACGGGTTCCTACTGCCGTTTTAAGCTTTGATGGTGGGGCGAGGCTCGGCCGAGCCGTGGAAAGTTCCAAACGGCCGCTACCGCCCGGAACTTGTCACGGCTCGCCCGCCTTCGCCTGCAGCTCCGGCGCGGTCTGAGCGGGGTCGCGCCGAAGCTACTGCGGAGGCGGAGCAGAGCCTCGCCCCACCATAGTCACGCCGTCAAAATGAACTTGGTCGCCAAGTCAGACGCGGCGAACCCCATCTTGGCGGGGCGACGACGCCAGCCGTCGCGGCGGCCGGGCTGTCTCCGGCGGGGCCCAAAGCGGCGCCGCGCTTCGCTTGTCGCCGCAGTCCATATTCTCGTGACAATCCGAGCGACCGCGATGTCATGGAGTGCGGCGGCAGAGCGCAGCGCCGACGCCGCTTTCGATTGACCACACGGGCGCCATCGCGCCGTCGGCGCCCAAAGCGGTTGTCGTGCTGCGCTTTCCTCGCGGATGAACAGTTCCGGGATTCGTATCAGTCCATAGGTCAACGGCGACTCGGATGATCCGACCACATTTTAGCCTACTTTCGCTGGCGTCGCGATCGGCTTGAATGCGGCGAAGCGAGCGGAAGCCGAATCGGTCTATGGCGCGATTTGGCCCGAGAGAACTTCGCCAAATCATTCCCCCGCCGGGCAGGCCCTTGCCCGCTCAGGCCGCGCCTGAACCGCATACTTCTCCGCACCATTGCTCGACTTTTGCCTTGATCGCGTCGCGGACTTCGCAGGTTTTCGCGAGGCGTTCTTCGGGCGAGCCGGTGAAACTGGACGGGTCGGGGAAGCTCCAGTGCAGGCGCTTGGTGACGCCCGGAAATATCGGGCAACGTTCGGCGCTGGCTTCATCGCAGACGGTGATGACGTAGGCGAAGATTTTGCCGGACTTCACTTGGCTGAAGACATCCTTGGTCTGATGGCCGGAGATGTCGATCCCGGCTAACCGCATGGCCTCGACGACGATCGGGTTGAGCTTGCCCGGCTCCAATCCGGCGCTGTGCGCGCAGAATCGATCGCCGCAGCGTTGGTTCAGGAACGCTTCGGCCATCTGGCTGCGGGCGCTGTTGTGAATGCAGACGAAGAGGACGTTTTCTTTTTTCATAGAGTGATTTCCAGGCATCGCAAAAAAAGCAACTTGAGCATTCTGGCTGGTCCTCTTGCCTGTCGGCGTCGGCGCTCACTCGTTACCGATCCGTCTCTCTCGCCGGCCATGGTCGCCTATCCCACCGCCCCAGCGGTAGCGCAGCAACCGGTTTCGCGCACGCAACGGCAGGCGAGCGTCCCGGCCAGGGCGCCGAGCGGCGGCGCGAGCAGATAGATCCAGAGGTGGCCGAAGTTGCCTGACACGAGCGCGGGCGCGAACGAGCGCGCGGGGTTCATCGAGGCGCCGCAGATCGGCCCGGCGAACATCGCTTCCAGGGCGATCACCGCGCCGACCGCCACCCCGGCGGTGATCCCCTTTTCCTTCGCGCCGGTCGAGACGTTGAGGATGGTCAACATGAGAAAGAAGGTAAGCACCGCTTCGAGCACGAAGGATTGCAGGTCACTTCCGGCCGGAAGCGTCGCGCCGAGCGTTGGATGCAGCGGAAAGAGCAGACGCAGCAGCGAGCTTGCCGCCACCGCCCCGGCGACCTGGCTGGCGACGTAAGCCAGCGCGTCCTGTCCAGGAAATCGCCGCGCCGCCCAAAAACCGAGCGTCACGGCCGGATTCAAGTGCGCGCCGGAAATATCCCCGAACGTGTAAATCATCGCCAGCACGATCAATCCAAACGTCAGCGCGACCCCGACGTGCGTGATCGAGCCGCGCGAGAGATCATCGATGACGATCGCGCCCGTCCCCGCGAAAACGAGGCCGAAGGTCCCCAAAAACTCGGCGAAGTATTTTTTCATAACCGGCGCCATTCGAGGCGCGCCACGAATAATCCAAACGCGCGCCCGATCAGTGCGCCAACATCCCATGTATATTCGCATAAGCGAATATATTCGCAACGGAAAAAGAGCGCTTCCCGGTCGTCCCTCCGCGACGAGGTGAGCTACCGGACGCCTAAGCTCGAGTTCGAAAGTCCCGTGGAAGAATTCTGTTCGTTGCTCATTCGTTACTCTCGTCCAGTCGAACCCGCTTTCCGCAACTCATCCAGCTCTTCTGGGGTCTTGGGCCAATCCTTTTTCAAGAGCAGCGAAAGCCCGCGGTCGGCCAGCAATTTGCCGCCGGTCTGGCAGCGGGGGCAGTAGTTGGTCTCGTTGGCCGCGTAGCGAATCCGCTGGACCTTGCCGCCGCAAACCGGACACGGCTGTCCGTATTTCCCGTGTACCGCCATGTCCGGCCGGAACGCGGTAACGTTCTCCGGGAAGTCGTCGCCGGTTTCCCGCCGCAACGCCGCGGTCCAGTCCGCCAGCGCCGATTGCGTGGCCTCGTGAAGCCGCGCGATGTCGGCGGGCGCGAGCTTTTGCGTCAAGGCCACGGGCGAAAGCCGCGCGCGATGGAGGATTTCATCCGAGTAGGCGTTGCCGATCCCGCTGAAAAGCCGGGGATCGGTCAACGCCCGTTTCAAGGTATGGTTGCGCGCGGTCAACGCCCGCGCGAACTCCGCCAGCGGACAGCCCATGACTTCGACGCCGCCCGGATCGTGCGCCCGCAGCGCCTCCTCGCCCTGCACCAAGTGCAGCGACGCCCGTCGTTTCGTGCCCGCCTCGGTCAACGTCAGGGCGCCGCCCGCGAACTCAAAGCTCGCCAGGCTGGCCCGGCCGGCGCCTTTCGTCCCGGCCGCGCGCCAATGCAGACGCCCGGCGATCATTAAATGCAGGATAAGCCACAAATCCGGCTCAAAACCGAAGACGATCCGCTTCCCCAGCCGCCGCAACGCGACCACCCTTTGCCCCTCGATGGCTTGAATCGGCGGCCGCGCCGTGCGCAGCAGGAACGGATTGGCGACGCGGACGCGTTGGAGCGTCTGGCCCAGAGCCCGGCGTTCGAGCGCTTCCAAATAAATCGTGATGTCCGGCAGCTCTGGCATAAGTGGATTCGCCGCGCGGCATTATGACGCAAATCGGCCGAAGGTGGCAAACGCTTCGTCGCGCCCGCGCATCCCGGCCTAAAGAAAAGCCGATGCGCCCTTATAGAATCACGGATAGAGTAGATTCCAGAATCCTGAGCGAAGAGGTTCGCTTGCCCAACGGCGAGTGACGAAAGCCCGGGCACACCCGTACGTCAGTCCGTCCGCCGCGCTTGGTGGGGCGAGGCTCCGCCGCGCCGTGAAAGGGTCTGGACGGCGGCGGCTCTCTTGAACCGACCACGGCTCGTCGAGCCTCGCCCCACCGCTCCCATCATCCGACGACAAGCGGCGGCGCCAGGTTGGCTTGGTCGTCGCCGCTCACGTCCACAATTGCCGGTCGAGGGAGCGGTATTGGATGGCTTCGGAGACGTGGTCGGCGGCGAGCTTTTCGGCGCCGGCGAGGTCGGCGATGGTGCGGGCGACCTTGAGGATGCGGTCGTAGGCGCGGGCGCTGAGTTGGAGGTCGGTCATCGCGTAGTTCAGGAGATTCAAGGCGGCCTCGTCGAGGGCGCAATGGGCCTTGAGTTCGCGGCTGCCCATGCGCGCGTTGCAGGTGACGCGCGGTTTGCTGGCGAAACGCTTTTGCTGGCGCTGTCGCGCGGCGATGACGCGCTCGCGAATCTTCGCCGAGGCCTCGCCGGGCGGCTCGGCGGCCAGTTGGCGGAATTTGACCGGCGGGACCTCGACGTGCAGATCAATCCGATCGAGCAGCGGACCGGAGACGCGCCCGAGGTAATTCTGAATCTCACGCGGCGAACTGCGCGACTCGGAGGGCATCTTGCCATCCGGGGAGGGATTCATCGCGGCGACGAGCATGAATTGCGCGGGAAAGGTCATCGTGCCGGCCGCGCGGGAGATGGTGACGTGGCCCTCCTCGAGCGGCTGGCGCATCGTCTCCAGCGCGCTTCGCTTGAACTCGGGCAATTCGTCGAGAAACAACACGCCGTGATGAGCGAGCGAAATCTCGCCGGGGGTCGGGTTCGCGTTGCCCCCGAGCAAGCCGGCGTCGCTCGCGGTATGATGCGGCGACCGAAACGGCCGGCGCGTGACCAGCGCCTGGCCGGGCGCGAGCAGGCCGACGATACTGTGGACCTTCGTCGTTTCGAGCGCTTCCTCGAGGGTCAATGGCGGCAGGATGGTCGGCAGCCGTTTGGCGAGCATCGATTTGCCGGTGCCGGGCGGTCCGATGAGCAGGACGTTGTGCCCGCCGGCGGCGGCGACTTCGAGGGCGCGCTTGACCGATTCCTGGCCTTTCACCTCGGCGAAATCGATCTCATCCTCGAACGTTTGCGCGAAGACCTGCGCGGTATCGACCTTGGTCGGATTGATGCGCAGCTCGCCTTCGAGAAAGCCGACCGCCTCGCGCAAATTCTGGACCGGGATCACCTGCAACCCGCTCACCACGGCCGCCTCGGCGGCGTTGTCCACCGGCACCAGCAGGCCGGACTTCCCCTCGGCCCGCGCGCGCAACGCGATCGAGAGCGCGCCCTTGATCGGACGCAACCCGCCGTTGAGCGCCAGTTCGCCGACCATCACGAAATTCTCCAACTGGTCGCAATGAAACTGTTCGTTCGCGGCCAACATGCCGATGGCGATCGGCAGGTCAAAGCTCGGGCCTTCCTTTTTGACGTCGGCGGGCGCGAGATTGATCGTGGTGCGGCCGAGGGCGAACTTGAACCCCGAGTTGGTGATGGCGGTATTGACGCGGTCCTTGGACTCCTTCACCGCCGCGTCCGGCAGGCCGACGATGACCACAATGGTGTCGCCCCAACCCGCGTTGACTTCCACTTCCACGGGGTAAGCTTCGATGCCCTGAACGGCCGCCGAACAGACCTTGGCTAGCATCGTTCCCTTATCGCCGACCCCGCCGGGGAATTCAACCTGGAAACGTGTTTCGGATCGACCGCCACGCGTGACCAAAACCAACCACCGCGGCTGGGAAACCCTGGATTCACCTAGCCCTGTGAAAATGTCATGGCGGCACGGGCCTTCGAGCGAGTCCGCGCAAAGTCGCGCAATTCCGTTGACCAGCCGATACCACGGTCCCAGGATTCAATTGCTATGAAATCATTTAACATCTCGTTCAGAGGGAAAAAGGACGTGGACAACATCGTTGCCGAAAAGTACGAGCGGAGGGACGACTGGTTTGTCTTCCTCAGTGAAAAGGGCGAGGTGATGGGCGAGTATTTCGTAGGCTCGGTCGAATACATCAAGCTGGTGGCGTAACCGCCGCGTCGCGCTGGTTCAAAGGCAGGCCTGACTCGGATTCAAGACCGATTCCACGGACAAGCCGGCTTTTGGATGATTCAATCGGCCTTGCCTTGTTTAGTCGTGAGCAGTCGGTCGCTCGGTGACAGCGTGCGGCGGCTCTTACGGTACCTCGCGAATGCGGAAATACATCCCGGTGTTCGCAACTTGAAAATCACGGACGACGGTGTCGGCGTCAGCGATCAGATCCAGCAATTGACCCCAAGTCTTCAAATCGGCGGATGATTCAATTACGTAGTGCTCCCCCTGCCACACGGAAAACGTCAAGCGAACTGTTTCAACGGCAATTGCGAGCGATGGCAATTTCGGCGGCGGATCGATCAGCATTTGGGTGGTGTTCGTCGCGTAGCCAATTCCGGCAGAGGTCACGATAATCTGAGCCACTTGACCATTGGCGACAGTCGCAATCGCCGTTGCCCCACTGCCGGCCCCAATTATCCGCACTGCAGGCGCGTTGGTATATCCCAATCCAGCATCTGAGAGGATAACGCCAACGACAAATCCGTTCACGACCGTCACGGTCCCCGACGCCCGGCGAGGAATCGCTGTCTGCGGCGTACTCTCGTAGTCGTAAAGGGCCTTCACTTCCATATCAGATAACCCACGATTGTAGATTCGAACGTCGTCAATGCTTCCATTCAAGACGCTGTAGTTTGAATCGCCCGGCGGGGGGGCGCCGATAAGCAAAGGGTCGTTCCCGGTGGAGGTGTGCGGATCACAGGTAAACGAATGGGCGAACAGCAGTGCGCCGTTTACATAAATTTTCGCGACGCCTCCTAGCCTTAGACCAACGATGTGATACCATTGTCCAGGCGTCCAAGAAATGAAAGCAGCCGTGTTTTCCTGGCATACGTTTCCACCCGATGGAGGGAATTGTTGAAACAATAGAGCCGGAGTCGCCGGGGTATCATAAAACAATCCGTAATTCCGAAACGTGCCGGATCCTTTTCCCAAAAAGCGCACTCCCACGTTCGTTTGAGTTAATTGCACCCACACGGCGACCGTGATATCGCCTGGAATTCTCAGCGAGGGCGAATCCGGCACGGAAATTAGCGATGAAATCCCGTCAAAAGCGAAGGCGGAGTTTGGAACGCCAAACCTGTCCTTCGCCAATGCCGCCGCCGTTACGGTTCCATTATTCCCAGTACCGCTTTCATCGTTGGCGGTTCCATTAAAAGGATAGTAGGCAACGAGACCATTCGTCAGGAACGAGGTTCCCGCCAAAGGCGGTGGTGCGATCGTGACAAACGGCGTTGTCAGGTACCCGTTGCCGGCCGTCTGAACTATTATCTGGTTTACGACGCCATTTGTAACCGTTGCAATCGCGGTTGCCCCACTACCGCCGCCACCGGAAAATAAGACTTCCGGAGGAGCTGGGTACCCTTTTCCCCCATTGGTTACAGTTACACCAACCACAAAACCGTTCACCACGGTGGCGGTCGCCATCGCTTGGCCCGGCTCTGGCGGTGTGCTCTCAAAGCCATAAAGCATCGCGATTTCCTGAGCAGAAAGCAGACGGTTATAAATTCTAACCTCGTCGATACTGGCAACTATGTTTCCAATTTGCCAGTAGCCGCTGTAATTCTGGGCGCGCGTCTCGGATGGATTAGTGGCAGCCAGCCCACCATCCAGATAAAGGGCCATTCCCGAGGGCGATAAAGTAACCACGGCGGAGTGCCATTGACCATCGATTACCGCGGCATTAGTTGTGGTGAGATAAACCGCTAAACCAGAATCGTATATGTAGAAATCAAGCTGTCCGGTTGAGGCGTTGATCTCGATGTTCCTGTCCGATTGAGCGTTATGGCCGTCGGGTGAGTCGCCAAAGCTGATTAATTGACCACCATTTCCTCTCGAAGCCTTGAACCATAACGCCAAACTAAAAAGATTCCCTGGTGATTGCAGTTTTGTCGTAATTGCCCCGGCGACTCCGCTTTCAGGGACAGAGAAGTCGATTGCGTGCATCGGCACACCGAACCGGTCTGCAATAAATGTGCCTGTCGTCAGGTTGGCGTTGTTCCCATTGCCGCTGGCGTCGATCCCATTCCCGTCGAACGGGTAGTAGGCAACGAGTCCATTCGTTAGAAATGAAGGGCCCCCATTTTGAGCCGACCCGGAGACGCTCCAAAGTCCCACCGATATACAGAATGCCAGTACGCGCAGGTTGTTCGCCCAGTTCATATTATTTGACGTCATTACTTACACGGACTTCCCCAAGTTCGAACGACTAGTAGTGCCGAAAAAATAGCGCGTCAAGAGCTTTTCGGAGGTTTCCGGCTGAACTCGATAATACCTTCGCCGATTAGGGGTGTTCTTTACCTGATCGTGTTGGATGAATTGCACTCTCATCCGGCCATGGGGAAGCTCGGCGATTGTAACCCACTAAACGGGAGAG
>CAZFVY010000008.1:0-2606 GCA_964522665.1 uncultured Verrucomicrobiota bacterium
CGCCCTTGTTTCAACTGCGTCACGCCCAGATTAAAGCGCAGTTCCGGCGAGTCCAACCCCGCCGTCAACGCCCGCCGATACGCACCTTCCGCCTTCGCGTACTCCCCCAATTCCTGGCAGCAGTAGCCGTAGCTCTGCTGCACGGGGCCTTCACCCTGTCCGTCACTTAGCAAAGCCGCATACAACAAACCCGCTTCGCGGTAGCGACCAGCCGTCTGGTACAAATCGGCAAGCGTTCGCCGGGCGGCGGTGTGCCGCTCGTCAGCATCGAGCGCCGACTGCAAACTACCGAGAGCCTCGGCGACTTTCCCGTCAGCCAACCAAGCCACTGCCAACTCGTGTTGGGCGTCGGCCCAACGCGGCTGCAACTCAAGAGCCGAACGCAACCATTCAACCGCGGCGCTCACGCGACCCGTCCGGAGATTGATCTGGCCAAGTCGGTAGCGCGCGCGAGCCGCCTCCGGGCCTCCCCGACCGACCACGGCGTATTGCGCCTCCGCCTCGCTTAAGCGACCGGCGCCAAAAAAAGCTTCCGCCGCCGCCATCGAGGCACCCTGCTCGCTCTGTGACATCATACTTCTATCGTTGGTTAGCCCCTCGAAAACCGAACTTCGTCAATCCGACCCCTTATGAGATCTTGCCCGAACGCTCGACCGAGATTCGATCACCGAGCTTGGCCGCGACGGCAAGCACGTTCTCGCTCGAAAGCCCAAAGCGTTGACCCGCGGTGAAACGCTTAGCGCGCACCTCGGTTGCGTATTGGGGAAGCAAGGTCAGTTCGCGGGGATACTGCGGGCACTCGGCCTCGCCAGCGGGAACGGCGACCAAACGGGGGTTAATCTCCTGCGACTGTGGGCTTAGAGGGCCAACAGCATCTCGGCTATTAATAATCATAAGACAAATCCATTTGTCCACTTTAAATCCGGCATCCATGCCGGTAGAAGACCTTTATTTAGGGCGTCTTCTGTTGTCCCAAAGCAGTGGTCGAATAGGCCACCGCTAATGGTAGAATCGGCAGGTTAAGGGATTTCTTTAACTAAAAATCACCGAATGATCATTTTTCTTGCGCGAGGATCGGTATTTTGGCCAGCGAGCGCTCTCGCGGCGCACCGCACAAACACGAAGCGGGCGGCGCACAAGGCGCCGCCCGCTGGTTCCACCGTTTCGACGGCGGGATGATTTTAGCTCAGTCGGGAGCTGGCTTAGAGGTTCTGCAACAGACGCAACGCGTTGTTTGGCAGTGAGTTCGCTTGCGCGAGCATCGTCGTGCCGGACTGGACCAGGATGTTGAAGCGCGCGTACTGCGTGCTTTCTTGGGCCACATCGACGTCCTTGATCCGGCTATCGGCCGCCGTCAGATTCTCATTGAGAACCGAGAGCTGGTCGTTGGTCAGATTCAAGCGTTGAATATTCGCGCCGACGTTGGCGCGCATACCCGCCAAAGTTTGAATGGCGGATTGCACGTTGCTCAACGCCTGGGCGGCGCTGGCGGCATTCGTAATGCTCGTCGAAGCCGAATTGTAGATGTTGGCCAAGCCGATCGTCACCGCGGCGTTGGTCAAATCGACCGTGTTCATCCCGAAGGTGGTCGCATCACTGTTGATGGTGATGCCCAAGCCAGCCGTGTCAAACAGGGTGACGCCGTTGAACTGTTTGGTGCCGATGTCGCTGACGTAGTTCTGCAACTGGGTGAATTCCGCCGTGTAGTTGGAGAGGTCCGAACTGGTTTTGGTCGGGTCCTGCGCCAACACGGTCAATTCACTCATGCGGTCCAACGCGGATTGCACCTTCTGCAAAAACCCATCCTGGGTCTGGCTGAATGAGGTCGCGTTACCGACGTTGGTCTGGGCGGCCATGTTCCGGTTGATTTGCGCGTCGAACTTAATCGAAACGGCAAGGCCGGCGGCATCGTCTTCGGGAGAAACGATCTTTGAGCCGGATGACAAACGAGCCAACGATTTTGAGAGGCTCGAGGTGGAGTTGGCCAGCAAATTCATTGCATTCGTGGCCGACGTATTCGTATTAATTACCATACAGACAATTCCTTTTGTCTTTTGTTGTCCCGACATCCATGTCGGTGGAAAACCATTTATTAGGCGTCTTCCGCTTTCCCGAGCGACAGAGATAGCTGCCGCACCCAGTGACTAGAATCGGCCGCTCCGGCACAAACTTTAATTATTTTTTTGGTTCCAAAACCGGCGGGGAACGGAGCGGCGGTCTGGACGATCGGGTCATCGCAGTCACTGGACCGGTTCCAGCGGAACCACCACCAGGTCGGATGCCACGGACGGTCCGACCCGGAGTTCATCGACAGCCCATTGGGCGCGGAATGCAGCCTCGCCTCCACCGCTGGCCGCAACGCCCAGACCGGAAGCGCCGCCGATCGAAACCGCGTCCCGCTCCGTCTCTCGCGGCTGGCCAAATAAAAACGAAGCGGGCGGCGCACAAGGCGCCGCCCGCTGTTTCCGCCGTTTCGGCGGCGAGATGATTTTAGCCTGGCTTTAGCTCGGCTTAGAGGTTCTGCAACAGCTTCAAGGCGTTGTTCGGCAGGGAGTTCGCTTGCGCGAGCATCGTCGTGCCGGACTGGACCAGGATGTTGAAGCGCG
>CAZFVY010000008.1:2706-107113 GCA_964522665.1 uncultured Verrucomicrobiota bacterium
TTTTGTCTTTTGTTGTCCCGACATCCATGTCGGTGGAAAACCATTTATTAGGCGTTTTCCGATTTCCTAGGCGACAGCAACCGCTGCCGATCCCACTTACTACAATCGGCTAGTTCGGCGGAAACTTTAGCTTTTTCATTTAGTTCCAATAACTTCCGCAAGCGCCGCGGCGAGCTCCTTGATTACGTCTGCCCACTCGCCGGGCCGGTTCTGACGGAAAAGCCGCATGCTGGGATACCACGGGCTATCGGCCCTTGCGGTCATCCAACGCCATTCTGGCGCGAAAGGCAGCATCACCCAAACTGGCCGCCCCATGCCACCGGCCAGATGCGCGACCGCGGTATCCACGCTGATGATCAGATCAAGTTGAGATGCCAAAGCCGCCGTCGCGCCGAAATCAACCAGCTTTTCCGCCAGATCCACCATCGCCAATCTCCCTTGCCATCCTTCGTTGCCTGGTCCCAATTGAAGGCTGTAAAAGCTCACGCTCGCCACCTGGAATAATGGTTTTAAGCGCTCCCAACTCAGCGAGCGATTCCGGTCATTCTTGTGCCGCGGATTTCCCGCCCAGACGATCCCCACTCTCAAGGTTCCCGGCTTAGCTTGCGGCAATCCGGCGTTCGCCCCGGTCGGCACGGTCAGATAAGGTTCTCGCCCAGGAATCGTGACCTCCGTCGTGCCGAAGATTCGCGGCAGGCTCTGCAACGGCGCCTGTAAATCATAGTCACCCACCGGCTCCCCCTGCCCCACGACTCGGCGGACGCCCGCGACATTCGCCACGAGGGATTTCAGGCTGGGCTGGCATTCGACGACTACTTCGGCTCCCGCGGCCGCCACGAGGGACGCGTAACGAACAAACTGGAGCGTGTCGCCCAGCCCCTGTTCGGCGTAGAGCAAGACCCGCCGCCCCCGGACCTCCCGCGGATTCGTGAGGAGCGTTCCAACCCGCGCGTGAGTTCCCGCCATCCCTTTAGTCCGCCAGCGCCACTCGAACTCCTCCCAACCAACCGCAAAATTGCCGCGCAACAACTCGACCCACGCGCGGCCGTAGTGGGCCTCGGCAAATTCGGAATCGAGGGTCAACGCTTCCCGATAATGCTCCATCGCCTCTGCCAACCGGTGGAGGTTCACCAACGCCCCGCCCAGATTCGTGCGCAGTTCGGCCGACTTCGGCTCCAGTTCAATGGCGCGACGGTAGCACGCCAGAGCCTCCTCATCACGATTCGCGGCCTGGAGAAGCGCGCCTTGATTATTGTGATTCTGCGCGTTGTGCGGATCAATCGCCAAGGCGCGAACGCCCTGCTCCCACGCTTCGTCCCACTTGCCCTGTTCGCGCAGCGACATCGAGAGGTTTCGGAACACGGAGCTTGACTTGACTCCCAATGCGATGGCCCGGCGCAAGCAACGCTCGGCTTCGTCATACTTTTCCTCGAGGTGCCGGATGCCGCCGAGGTTCACCAACGCTTCGGGATAGTCCGGGCGCAACTCAAGCGCGCGGAGGTATTTCGCGGCGGCTTCCGGCAGGCGATTCCTGGCCTGATCGGTCAGGCCGAGATTAAGCCAGGCTTCCGGGTATTCAGGTCGGTGGCGGAGCGCGTCTTGGTAATACGCGGTGGCGACGGTAATCGCGCCGGCATCGTAGGAGATGATTCCCAGATTATAGTAAGCTTCCGCCAAATCCGGCTGTTGACGAATCGCTTCCGTGAAAGACTTACGGGCCTCTTCGGTGGAGCCGACCGCGAGCAACGCGTTGCCCAAATTATGGTGCGCCTCCGGAAAGATGGGCTGGGATGCCGCCGCCCGCCGGTACGCCGCGATCGCATCGTCAAATCGCCCCGCCGAAAACAGGCACAAGCCAAGGTCATGGTGGGCGTCGGCGGAATCGGGTTGAAGCTCGAGCGCGACCTCGAGCAGGCGCCGGCCCTCATCGGCCCGACCGACTTGTCGGCAGAGCACACCGAGAAGGCGAAGGGTATCAAATTGGCGCGGTTCAACCGCCAGAGCCCGGCGATACAAGACTTCGGCTTCTCCCTGCCGCCCCGCCCGATGGAGTTCAAGCCCTTCGGTGAGCCACCGCGCCCACTCACCACGCGCGGCTCCCGCCCGCTGCTCCCGCCATTCGCCCAGCGCCGCCGCGACCCGGGTGATAACGCTTTCCCAGTCGCCCGGCCGATCCTGCCGGAATAGCCGCATCGTGGGATACCACGGACTATCCGCCCGCCCGCACATCCACCGCCATTCCGGAGCAAAGGGCAGCATCACCCAAACCGGCAGCCCCATTCCCCCGGCCAGGTGCGCAACCGCGGTATCGACGCTAATAATCAGGTCCAGTTGCCTGGCCAACGCGGCCGTCCCTCCGAAATCGACTAACTCCTCCGCCAAATCCACCAGCGGCAGTTTTCCCTGCCAGCCCTGATTGGCCGCTCCCAATTGGAGGCTGTAAAAGCCGACGCCGGCCACCTCGCATAATGGTTTCAGGCGTTCCCAACTCAGAGAGCGATTGCGGTCGTTCTTATGGCGCGGATTCCCGGCCCAGACCAAGCCCACTTTCACGGTTCCCGCCACCGCTCCCAGCCGGCGCACGTTCGCCGAGGGAGGCGGCCTCAAGTACGGGTCCCGCCCCGGGATTGACCCTTCCGTTGTGCCAAAGATTCGCGGCAGGCTTAGCAGCGGCGCCTGCAAATCATAATCACCCAATGGCTCACCTCGCCCCACGACCCGGCTTACCCCCGGAACCGTCGCGACCAGCGATTTCAGGCTCGTATGGCACGCCACCACGACCTCCGCTCCCGCCGCAGCCACCAAACTCGCGTAGCGAATGAACTGCAACGTATCGCCCAAGCCGCGTTCCGCATATAACAACACTCGCTGGCCCGGCGTTTGATTCAAATCCTCCAACGGACGCCCCGGCGGTCGTGATTCTCCCTCCGACAGGCCCTCGACACCCCAACGTGCCTCAAAGTCGATCCAACCCCGGCCAAAATCACCGGTCAGCAATTCGACCCAACCTCTTCCGTACCGGGCCGGTGCGAATTGAGGCTCACGCTGCAAGGCATTTTCGTAGGCGGCCAGCGCCTCACGACAGCGGTTCTCGCCCACGAACGCGTCACCCAGCTTGGTCCACAAGTCAGCACGTTCCGGGGCGAGCTCGATCGCCTTGAGCAGGTACTCGCGGCCGGTCTCGAATTGGCCGCGAGCGTGGCAAAGGGCTCCCAAGTTGATTAACGCCTCGGGATAGTTGGGCCGATGCGCCAGAGCGCGAAGATAATGGCCCGCCGCCAACGACCCGGCGCCACGTTCCTGTTGCAAGAATCCCAGGTTCAGGAGCGCTTCGGGATACTCGGGCCGCCAACGCAACGCGGACTTATACCGCCGCTCCGCAACGGCAGATTCGCCCCTGGTTTGCGCGATGCGTCCCAGGTTATAATGGCTTTCGGCCAACGCCGGACGCAATTCCAACGCCTGCTCATAACAGGCTTCAGCCTCGGCCCAATTCGCCAAAGCCGCATGCGCGTTCCCACATCGATGCCACGCCTCGGCGCGGGCCGGCCCGAGTTCAATCACCCGTCGAAAAGCGGCGAGCGCCTCCCGGTACTTTCCGGCCCCGAATTGGCAATCTCCCAAGTCGCTCCAGATCAGGAGCGAAGCCGGTTCTGCCGCCAGCGCGTCCTTCAACCATCGCCCCGCCTCGGCCAAATCGCCCCGTTCGCGCGCGAGCAGGCCAAGCCGTCGCCGAGGCTCGGGCTGCGTTGGGGCTAGCGCGAGCGCCACCCGATACATGGCTTCGGCATCCGCGAAGCGCCCCGCCTGTTGGTGGGCTAATCCGAGTCGCAATTGCTCGCTAAAATCGTTCGGCGACGCTGAATTCACGTACCTCTCCAGCGAACATTCTTCCGCGCCGAAAAGCAAGCCGCCCTCGCCTCAAGCGTGGATGCGGCCACGAATTGGTTTGCCAAACCCGGACGGTTTGGCAGTACTTGAGGCCGCTCCCTCGCGGGGCTTCGCGATGGCAAATCACACCACCGGCAAATCATGGTTGGGGTTCAACTGGCAAATCAGTCTCGCCTCAGGGTGGGGCGTGCTGGGGCTTAACCTCGCGCTTGAAGCCGAGCAAGATGGGCGCTATCAGCCCGTTCCGTTGATTCCGACCGCGGATGCTCAATGGCTCCAGCCCGATCAGCTCAAGTGGTTGAACCCGGTCTTGGCGCGCGAACGTATCGCCCGTAACCTGTTGGACAGCAACCCAGAAGGCCAATGTCGATGCGATTTTCCGGTGATCCACAGCCTCGGTAACTGCCTCGGGCAAGCGCCTGCCACCGAGCGGGTTATCGGGAATCAGAATCTGGCGATCGCGTTTTTTGAAGACACCGAGTTAGGCCCGGACCTGGCCGCGACCGCAGGCCGCTATTCGCTTATCCTGCCTGGCTCGACTTGGAATACCCAAATCTTACGCGAACGGGGGGTCACGCACGTTGCCACCTTCCTACAGGGGGTTGACCTAGCCGCCTTTCAACCGGCGGCCCGACCCTCCGACCTGGGACGACCCTTCATTATTTACTCTGGCGGCAAGCTTGAGTACCGCAAAGGACAAGACATCGTCGTCGCCGCCTTCAAACGATTTCATCAGCGTCATCCTAATTCTCTGCTGGTCACGACATGGCACAATCACTGGCCGCAGACGATTCCCGGCATTGAACGCGCCGGCTACGTCCAGGGGACGCCGGTGACCAATCCGGACCGCAGCCTCGACGTGACCACCTGGCTTGAGGCCAACGGAGTGCCTCGCGGCGCCAGCAAGAACTTCGGACCCGTGCTTAACCGGGTCATGCCCCAGCTTTACCATCAGGCCGACGTCGCGCTCTTCACGAACCGGTGCGAAGGCGGCACAAATCTGGTCGCGATGGAGTGTTTGGCGTGCGGCGTGCCCACGATCCTCTCCGCCAATACCGGGCACCTCGATTTGGCGGATCCGGCGCATTGCTTTCCGTTGTTCCGGCAAGGCGCGGTAGCTCCTTCACCCAAATTTCATGGGACCCAAGGCTGGGGCGAATCCGACGTTGAAGAGGCGCTCGAGAATCTGGAACGCGTTTACCGCGATCGCGCGGAAGCGAACCGTCGGGGTGAAGCCGCCGCTCGCTTCATGAAGAATTGGTCGTGGAGGGTCCGGTTTGAGGAGTTGGTTCGGCACATGCAGGCGTTACGTTGATCGGGCGCTGACCGGCGGCCCGGCCCGCTTGGGTGCGCCGATCGGGGAGGTCAGGGGAATCGATCGGCCAATCGTCATCAAGCCGGGCATCAACCTCGTTCGGTCACGAAGGAGAAAAAAATACCAAGACTCACCGCCAACCACTTCCAGCTCGGTGGCTCCAAGCCCGTTTGCGCGCGTCCGACCAAGCTGTTTCTTCCGCATATTTTGATCTTGACTCGATTTAGGGTCTCACCCATATTACTTTTTGCCTGGTATAGTGTGAAAAATTTGACCATGTGGCAGTTTTGGTAGATCTCGGCTCCGCTTGGGGAAAACGATCGCCGCTGCCCGCCAAACGTTCCGATACATATGAAAACGGACAATCCTGGAAGCTTTGGATCAACGATAGGCCGGAACCGCGTCCTCGCGGCGCTCGCGCTTGGGGCCGTTTGCGCCACGGCGGTGAACGCCGCCGACCCGGTCCAGCCGACCGGCTATTTAAACAGGTCCGCACCGCCCGGCCTGCGTTTCGCGGAACCCGCCAAACCACCGGTGGCGCCCTTGCCGCCACTCGGAATAACGCACGATCCACAACCTGCCTGGAGTCCGCAATTTGTGCCGCAGACGGGAGCAAGCGTGAACGTCAAGACCACGCAGATTCAAGCCACCAATGAACTTCCGGTCGAAGTGGAGGGATTGACGGCCAAAAGCAATAGTCAGATCCTCGGAAAACACACGTCCATTCCCGACGCGCCAGAGGCGATGAGCGGTTTAAGCGCCCGAATGCTCGTCAAATTCTTTCAGAACGGTCAGCCAGCGGGGGTAGCGGTGGTCGGCGGCGGGCCGGTCGGCTTTGAACCGCCGCTGCGTACTCGGCCTTCGAGCACCGCGACCTATGAAGTCAAATAGAATGCGACGCCCCGATCTCCGCTCGCCATTCATTGTGTCCCCGGTCGGCTTGCTTGGATCCCTCCTCGCAGCCGCCTTGATCGCGACCTCGGCGCTCGGCGCCGAGAGCGACGCCGAACCGGCGGTGATCGCGCCGATCAATCCCTCGGCGGCGAGCGCGACCGCGACGAACCTCGCGAAACCGGGGAAGATCGAGAACGACCTCAGCGTTGGCAAAAGCACGAACGAATTGTTGGATTTTCAGGCGCAAAGCCCGTACTTGAAAGAACAGAACCGGCAGGCGATCGCCAGCCTAGAGCGCCTGCGAAGCACCACTTTCACCAACAACGTGAATCAGTGGATCGAGGCCGCCAAGACGCTGCGCGCGCTGATGGACAGCGACGCCTCGAAAGAGATCAAACGGGACGCCAAAGCCATCGAACTGTTGACCCTGGCCGGCGTCGCTCAAAAAGCGCAGTTGAAGGAGGACGAACTGCAATATCTCGCCGAATATATCGAGCGATTCTCCGACGACCCGCTCATCCCGGAAATCCTCCTGCGGCAAGCGATCCTGCTCCGCGATATGGGCGCGTACGACATGGCGATCTCGAAGCTCTATTCGGTGACTACCGCCGCCTTGCGGATCAAGACTTCGAACCTGGATTACTTCAAGCGAGTCACGCTTACGGCTGAGGTTGAACTCGCCGAAACGGAGTACATGCAATCGAATTTCAAACGCGCGGCGGCGCTTTACCAAGTGCTGGTCAAGCGCGCGGATCAGGACCTCAATATGACCGCGCTGCGGACCAAACTGATCCGCTCGTTGGCGAATTTGGCGCGGACCGAGGAATATAAAAAGGATGACGGCCTACGGCATGCCGTGGACAACGAAATCGTCCAGAATTCGGAACTATTCTTGCGGACCGCCCCCGACGCCCCGACCCAGGCGGAGATCCGCTACCATCGGGCAGCCGCGTTCAAGGACCTCGGTCGCAAGAACGAAGCGCTGCAAGAAATCGAGTTGCTCCTGGAGGCCAACGACATCGCAAGTGACGACCTCAAGACGAAATGGCGGCCCTGGAAAATCCTCGCCGGCAACGAAGTCGCGAACCAACTCTATCTGGAAGGTGATTGGATCAACGCCTTGGCGGTTTACGTCGGGCTGTTGAAAATGGAGACCTCAACGAACGATCTTTTGCCGACCGAGTATCAAATCGGCCTCTGCTACGAGAAGTTGCTCCAGCCGATTCAAGCCAAGAAAACTTACAACGACATCATCGCTCAAAGCAAGAAGGCCGAGGACCCGCAGGAACCGAGAATTAAACTCATTGCCGACATGGCGAGCTGGCGCATCGAGGCGATTGATCTGACGCAGAGCTTTGAGAAAACCGCCGTCAAGACCGAGGCGCGGGGAGTGGACAAAGACACCGCCACTGCCCCGACGAAACAACAATGATTGAGCAACCGGAGAATTCGGGACCGTGGCAAACCCTCGAGTCACTGACGGACGAGTTGCGGCAGTATTTCAAGATTTGCGAGGAAGTGCACGCGGTCGTCCGACGGGAGAATCTCTGTCTCAATTCGCCGGACCCACAGAGTGTCTATCAGTTTCAATCGTCACGCAAAGACCTGCTCGACCGCCTTACCGACACGCAGATGCGCCTGGCGATTCACCGCGCGGCCTGGTTGCGCATTCCGGCCGCCGCCCGCGCCAAGCGGCCCGAGGTCGCCACGATGATCCGCCAAACCCTTGATTTGATTATGAAGACAATTGTCTTGGATCGCGCCAACGAACAGCTACTGCTTCGGCGCCAGATGATCCCGGCGCAAGGCCTTCCCTCCGCCAACCGCCAAAATCCTCATTTCGTAGCTCGGATGTATCAGAACCACCGTTCGAGTTGAGTCGCGGTCAGCGCCATGCCGATTGAAAAGATAATCTTGGTTGAAGACGAGGAGTTCCAACGGAAAAACCTCGCCCTCTACCTTCGCAGCCGGCGCATCGACGTCGCCGCGGTAGATAACATTAAGGACGCTCAGAGTTATCTGGCGCGGGACAATTTTGACCTCATGTTCCTCGACCTCCGCCTGCCCGACGGCGATGGGTTGGAACTGCTCAAGGAACTCAACACGCGACCGAGCAAGCCGTTGATCGTGGTCATGACCGGCTTCGGCTCGGTGGAGTCGGCCGTCGAATGCATGCGTTTGGGGGCGTTCGACTATCTCATCAAACCCTTTTCGAACGATCAAATTGGGTTCGCCCTCAAAAAGGCTGAGAAATTCACCCACATTCTCCAAGTCAATCAATATTACACGCTCCACGAAAACGACGAGAATCAAAACGAATTGCTCGGCAAAAGCCCGGCGATGGACCAGTTGCGCCAACTGATCCGCCGCATCGCGCAGACCCAGGCGACCGTCCTGATTCAGGGTGAAAGCGGCACCGGCAAAGAACTGATCGCCCGTGCCCTCCATCGGCTAAGCCCGCGCGCCAAGTTTCCCTTCATCAAGGTCAATTGCGCCGCCCTGCCCGAAAGCCTCGTGGAGAGCGAGCTATTCGGCCACGAAAAAGGGGCTTTCACCGGCGCCGTCAACAAGCGGGAAGGTCGGTTTGAACTCGCCCACGGAGGAACCATTCTGCTCGACGAAATCAGCGAGATTTCGTTGGCGATGCAAGCCAAACTATTACGTGTCTTGCAGGAGCGAGAACTCGAACGCGTAGGCGGCAATCGGACGATTAAGATCGATGTCCGCGTCGTCGCCGCCACCAATCGCAAACTTGAGGAGCGGGTCGAACGCAACGAATTTCGGCAGGACCTTTACTTTCGCCTTAACGTCGTCCCCATCCAGGCGACGCCGTTGCGGGAAAGAACCGCGGACATCCTCTTCCTGGCCGAATACTTCGCCCAATATTTCGTTCGCAAACATGGCGTCGCCGTCCGTGGTTTCACCCCCGACGCCGAGCGCGTCTTGCTTGCCCATAAATGGCCCGGCAACGTGCGCGAGCTTCAGAACGTCATTGAACGCGCCGTCATCCTCTGCGAGCCGGAAGGCGCGATTGACCCCGTCCACCTCAACATCGGCCCGGTGGCCCCAAAGCCCGTCGAAGAACCGGTCGCTGTCAACGGCCATCCCGCCGGGGCCGCGGCCAACGGTCATCAAAACCGCACCATGTACGAGGTCGAACGGGATCACATCCTCAAGACCCTCGAAAGTTGCGGCCAGAATCGAACCCAGGCGGCCAAGCTGTTGGACATCAACATCCGCACCCTTCGCAACAAGCTAAACGAGTACAAGGTCAAGGCTGGCGAATCCCCCGAACCGAGCCTGGCCGCCGAGAACGATGTCGGTCTTGATATTAACGCCGATCCCGTCGAGGCCGAACAGGAACTTGCCGGACACTGACGGCGTTGGTTCGGGCGCCCATCTCTCCAACCACTCACAAGAGGGCGAAAAGGTTACCTCGGTGAGCTTGCGATCCCAGTTAATCAACCAGAACTGGCAAATGGTTCGGGAATAGAGATTGACCTTCGTCGTTTTCTAGTTTTGATACTCCAGCGGCCAGCGGATCTATGATTGACGAGATAACTCTTACGAATTTCAAGGCTTTCGCTTCATTGGAACTCGAGAAGCTCAAGCGGGTAAATCTCATCGTGGGTGAGAATAACGCCGGCAAGACATCCTTGCTGGAGGCGATCTATCTACTCTGCAATCCCCAAGAAGCCGGAAAGCTCCACGGATTGTTCCGGGCGCCTCAGGGAGACCCAAACTCGCGATACTATCGATGGCTACTGCGTGACGACGCAGGAGGCGATCAGTGTTCCCTGCGTTGGGCTGGGGACCAGGCAGAGACCATTGTGGAGTTGACAAAATCCAGCTCGCCTATGACGCAACGGTCCTCCGCTGAAGGACACCCCCTGCAACCGATTCAAACAAGTTTTACGAATGTCGTATGGGTCTGGCCGATCAAACGGGGAGCCGTCCTGAGTTGCCGAACGGTCTCGGTCCGTCAGCGCGAGCCAAGCGATTTGGTAGGTCTGGTGGGTAAGGCTCAAAAAAAGAAAAACGGCGAGGAAACATTGGAGGCTCTTCTGGCAAAAGTGGACCCGAGGATTACCAAAGTTCGGCTAGATCCCGGACTAGACTCGGAAGAGGGGAATCAAGTTATCATCGATATCGGCCTGAGTGAACTTGTACCCGTTTCACAAATCGGTGAAGGTGTCTATCGCCTGATCGCGATCGTGGCGGATATGATCGGAGAAAACCCCGATGTACTGCTCATTGACGAGGTGGAGAACGGGATTCACCATTCCGTCCACAAACAAATTTGGACCGGCCTCGCCGAAGTCGCTGAAACCCTCGACGTTCAGATTTTCGCCACCACCCATAGCGCGGAGTGTTTGGAAGCGGCGAATGACGCCTTCGCCGAACGAGGCGCGTATGATTTCAGCGTGATCCAGCTATTTCGAGTCGCCGACGGCATCCAAGGACGGGTGCTGGACCGTGAGCACATCCAAGCGGCGCTCGAAAGCAACATCGACCTTCGGTAGCCGATGCCCGAGAGACGAAGAATCGCGGACTGCGACCGCGTGCTGGTGGTTGAGGGGCACAGTGATCTTTTTTTCTACCTCGAGATGCTTCGGTCAATTGGCGATGCCAGCCGGGTGTTCATCCAGGAATTGCGAGGCAAAACGAGACTCAAGGAAAAGATCGAAGATTTCGTTACCCCGAGTCTAAAACGAAGCAAAGTGGCGATGGGATTCATCGTTGACGCCGACGACAATCCTTATGGAACACGCGCCTCTCTTGAGGCGATCCTCAGACAAGTTTTTGGCCGGCAGGAAATTGCTGACGGGCGCTGGACGGGCGAGAATCCAAAAGTTGGGCTGATGGTCGTACCTGGCGCCGGGCAAAAAGGGGAAATCGAGACGTTGGTCTGGCAGTCATGGTCCGCCGCCCCGTCCAATCAGTCTCAAAAGCGTTGCGTTGAACAGTACTTGGCATGCATGCAGACGGACGGGCGCTTGCCAAAGAGTTTGGCAAAAGGGTTGATCGGAGCAATGTTGGCGATCAGAAACGACGACGACCCCCGTTTAGGTCCAGGTGCACGAGCGAAAATCTTCGATTTCAGCCAGCCCGGATTTGAGGCGCTCCGGAGATTCCTCACCGAGCTTTTGACCGGCTAGCGCCTCGCTTCGTGCGACATTTTGACGCATTCCCCAACTCTTGAGGCGCGACTCGAAGCCAGCTTGGCTGGCGTGAGATACCTTGCCAGTCGTTCGGCCGCTAGCCACGACTCGACCCAGAAAGGCGCTCGTGAATCGGGTCAAAAATGACCCCTGGTGGCTTTTCCTCAGCCCTCGCAGCTAACGGTATCTGCTAAGGTTCCACGTATCCCACCAAAGAAAGCCCTAAAGAATCGGCCGATTCTGGCGACTATAGGATTAGATACGAACCTCTGGCAGGTGCGGGCAGGCAGTTGTACCCGCGGCGGACGTTCCCCAAGGCCATGGATGGCTGCGGGTGATCAATTCAATCAACCTAGACGAAAGGATTTGTCTGATAAGTGATTGAGCATCAGGGCTATGCCCGCTTGCTCAAGGTGGTAGTCGCCCGACTATTCTCTATGACGTGCCGGACGGTGGCGGTTTTTTGCCTCCCGTCGCGGCCGGGATCATTTGTACGTTTGCTGCGCCCGAGGGATACCGGGGAGCGCGGACGCAGCTAGAACACGTGCAAGTCCATAACGCAGTGGCAGTTACAGCGTCCGATGACGGTCAATACCAACCTGTCGGCCTTGCAGTCCACCGGGTTCTTGAGTGAATCCCTGGCGAGACTGACGAAGTCGATCGCCCGCCTCTCCTCCGGGTCCAAGATTGTGTCCCCGGAAGACGACCCGGCCGGCTTGGCACAGTCGATGAAGTTCGACAGCCAGGTGACCCGGACGGACGCGGCGATGTCCGACGCGCAAAATGTCCTTTCCTACCAGCAGACGCAGGCGGGCTATTTGCAACAAGTTACGAAAGCGCTCGACCGCATGAGCGAACTGTCGGTCCTCGCGAACGATCCTACCAAAACGGCGCCCGATGTAGCCGAATACTCCCAAGAATTCAACCAACTCAAGCAGTACATTGATGATGTCGTGGGGAAGACCTACAACGGCATCAGCCTATTTGGGACCAGTACGCTCAGCTTGCCAGACGGCGAGGGCAAAACTCGCGCCATCACCGCGGCGGACTTGACCAACACGCTGGCCAACACCACGCTGACCGCTTGGGGCGATAACAGCGCCGGGGCGGTCTCAATCCCGGTGGGCCTGAAGAACGTCACCGCCGTGGCGGCCGGTGACGGGTTCAGCCTCGCCTTGAAGAGCGACGGCACGGTCGTCGGCTGGGGCGACAATAGCGCCGGCGAACTGAACATCCCCGCCGGCCTAACGAATGTCACCGCCATCGCGGCGGGGGACAAATTTGGCATGGCCCTAAAGAGCGATGGCACCGTCGTGGCTTGGGGCGATAACGGAGCCGGTGAGACTACGATTCCGGCAGGACTGACCGGCGTGACGGCGATCGCGGCCGGCCAATTTCATGCGCTGGCCCTGACCAGCGCCGGCGGCGTCACCGCTTGGGGACTCGACTCAAGCGGGCAAACGGATGTCCCCCCGTCGCTCGGTTTTGTCACCGCGATTTCGGCTGGCGCCGGCCACAGCCTGGCGCTGTTGGGCAATGGGACCGTCGCCGCTTGGGGCGACAACTCCCAAGGCCAAGCCACCGTGCCGTCGGGATTAACCGGCGTCACCGCGATCTCCGCGGGCGCCAATCACAGCCTCGCGCTCAAGAGCGACGGCACCGTCGTCGGCTGGGGCGCCAACGGGGTCGGCGAAACCAATATTCCCGCGGGCTTAAACGACGTCATCGCCGTCTCCGCCGGATACCAACACAACCTCGCCCTGAAAAGCGATGGCACGGTCGTAGCCTGGCAGGACGACACGTTTGGCGCGACCGATGTCCCGCCCGGTCTCTCTGGGGTGACGCAGATTGCCGCTGGGAATCAAACCGGCATCGCGCTCCAAGGTTCCTCCCTGAACGGGACGAC
This sequence comes from uncultured Verrucomicrobiota bacterium, assembly GCA_964522665.1. GTDB lineage: Bacteria > Verrucomicrobiota > Verrucomicrobiia > Limisphaerales > CAZFVY01 > CAZFVY01. Next base: position 15,875 of record CAZFVY010000008.1, read on the forward strand.
CGTGAAGGACGTCGGCGGGATGAAATACCTCATCCAAGGGGTCGCCAATCTTACCGCGACCGTCGGCGCGCAAATTGGCGACACAACCATGCGTTTGGATACACTGGCCATCGAAAAACAGAATCTCGCGGCCGCCTCCAGTCGGATCAAAGACGTGGATGTCGCCGCCGAGTCCACCCAATTCGCCCGCAATCAAATCCTGGTCAGCACGGCGACGACAATGCTTAGCCGGGCCGTCACTCTGCCCGAAGTCGCCCTCAAACTCCTCTCGAGCGCCGTCGGCGGTTAGCTCCAACTTTGAACGTGGCTCGGCACGGGTCACTGGAATTGGCTAGGCTGGAACTCATCTGGCGGCGTGGCGCTGCAAATAATCAACGAGGACGTTGGCCATCGCCTTGACGCCAATCACGAGGCAGTCTTCATCGACGTCAAAATCCGCGGTGTGAATCAAGGCCGTAATCCCCCGCGCCTGATTCGCCACGCCGAGAAAGTAGTAAAAGCCCGGGATTTTCTGCTGATAAAATGAGAAATCCTCGGCGCCCATCAACGGTCTCGGCGACGCCAGATGCTCTGCGCCGATTACCCGGCGCAACTCTGGCAACGTTTCCGCCACCAACGCCGGATCGTTGAACGTCACCGGGTTACCATCCGTAAACTTCAATTCGAAGCTGGCGCCATAAATTCGGGTCACACCATCGAGGGTTTGCCGCATTAATTCCTGAACGCGGGCGCGCAATTCCTCGTTGAGCGTCCGCACCGTGCCCTCCATCTTCACCAGATCGGCGATCACGTTGAAGCGGTTGCCTCCGTGAATCGTGCCGATGGATAGGACCATCGGTTCAAGAGTGTCGATCCGCCGGCTGCGAATCGTCTGCAACGCGGTCACGCATTCCGAGGCGACCACGATCGCGTCGATTCCCTTGTACGGATAGGCGCCGCCGTGAGCCATCTTCCCGTGGATCGTGATCTCGAAAGTGTCGGACGACGCCAACGCCGGCCCAGATTGATAGACCAAAGTTCCGACCTCTGCCGCCGGCCAGACGTGCAGGCCGAAGATCGCCTGAGGTCGCGGATTCTCCAAAACTCCTTCCTTGACCATCAACGAGGCGCCCCCTTCCTCACCGGTCGGCGCGCCTTCCTCGGCCGGTTGAAAGATGAACTTGATCGTGCCCGGAAATTGATCGCGCATCCGGCTGAGGACTTCCGCCACGCCCAATTGCACGGTCGTATGCACATCATGCCCGCAGGCGTGCTTGACGCCCGGGGTTTGCGACTTGTACGGCACGTCGTTGACCTCCTGGATTGGCAGCGCGTCCATGTCGGCCCGCACGGCGACCACCGGCCCGGGCCGGGCGCCTTTCAGGATCCCCACCACGCCATGCTTGGCGACGCCCGTCTTGACGTCGTCGAAGCCGAGCGCCCGCAATTGCTCCGCGACGATTCGCGCCGTGCGCTCCTCACGGTTGGAAAGCTCTGGATGGATATGGAAATCACGGCGTTGGGCGACCAACTTGGGACGAAGCGCATCGGCTGCTTGCGCGATCTTCTCCTCCCGCGCGGCCGCGTCGAGGAAAGGAGGCGTCGGCGTCGGAGCCTCCGCGGCGCCCACCGAGAGAGAGATGATCCCGATGACAACGAAGAGGAATCGGCGCAGGGTGTTCATGACAAATTGGCTTAACAAGGTTTCTCCCAGCCAGCAACTGCAAATCCCGAGTCTCCAGCGCCGCCGATTCAGTCTTTTACCGCAACCGGCCGCCGGCTGTCGCCGGGCTGATTTGGTTGGTAAACCGCGGCGCTTTTGGTTCAAATAGCCGCCGATGAAGTTCGCCATCTGCAACGAGATTTTCCAGGGTTGGAAATTGCCTGACGCGATGGCCTTTGCCGCGAAGGCCGGCTACGACGCCATCGAAATTGCCCCCTTTACGCTGGCGAACTACGTGACCGAAATCCCGGCCTCGACTCGGCAGGAGATTCGTGAGGCGGCCCAACGCAATGGCCTGGCCATTTCCGGGATTCACTGGGTGCTCGTGAACGCCGATGGCATGTACGTGACGCATCCCGACCCGGCCGTGCGCGCCCGTACGGCGAAATACTTCGGCGACCTCGTCGATTTTTGCGCCGATCTTGGCGGCCAGACGATCGTCGTCGGCTCGCCCAAGCAACGCAACGTCATGCCCGGCGTGACGGCCGAGCAGGCGTGGGATTGGGCGACGGCGGTTTTTCGCGAGCCGGTCATGCGCGCCGAGCAGCGCGCCGTCACGATCTGCTTCGAGCCACTGGCGCCAACTGAGACCAATTTCATCAATACCGCGGAACAGGCGATCGCGTTTGTCACTCAACTTCACACGCCGCACTTTAAGATCATTCTCGACGTCAAAGCGATGTGCTCCGAAGCGAAGACAATTCCGCAGATCATCCGCGAGTCATCGCCGCATTTCGCTTATTTTCACGCCAATGACCGCAACCTCAAAGGGCCGGGCTTTGGCGACGTCGATTTCGTTCCGATCGCCGCGGCGCTGCGGGAGGTCGGTTACCGCGGAGTCGTCTCGGTCGAGGTTTTCAATTTCGAGGGCGGCCCCGAGCTCATCGCCGATCAAAGCCTGGCTTATCTCAAGCGCGTTTTTGTCTGAGACCATGAAAACGCGCCCGAACTTGTGGGTTGGCCGACAACGCCCGCTGGCGATCCCGATGCCCCACGGCTATGCTCTCTGAAAAGGGCTGGAGACCCGAGGCGGTTTTGAGTCTGATCGCCGGCCTGTTCGCGAGCATCTTCGCCGGCGGCCTGCTCATCCGCGTGACCTTTCTGATCGCCGGAAGCCTCAACGACGAGCAACAAAAAGTGGTATCCCTCGTCATCGGGACAATCAGCGTCCAAGGCGGGGCCTTCCTGCTGCTCGCCTGGTTCTTGCGCCAACATCAAGTGACTTGGTCGCAGGCGTTCGGCTTCCGCGCGCCGCGCCCGGTCCGCGCCTTGATCCTTTCGGCGCTGACCGCCCTCGTCGCGTTGCCGATTGCCCTGGGACTGGGTCAACTTTCGGAAATCGTCATGAATTTCCTCCATATGCAACCGGTCGCGCAGCAGGCCGTCCAGACCTTGCAATCGGAGTCCTCGCTTGGGCTGAAACTTTACCTCGGCCTTATCGCGGTATTCGTGGCGCCGGTCTGCGAAGAGATGCTCTTTCGCGGCGTGATCTATCCGACGGTCAAGCAGAGCGGTTTTCCCCGGATCGCACTGTGGGGCACGTCTTTGCTGTTCGCGTTATTTCACGTCAATGTGATGACGTTTGTTCCGCTCCTGGCCCTCGCCCTGGCGCTGACCTGGCTCTATGAAACGACGGATAATCTGTTGGCTTCAATCCTCTGCCACAGCTTGTTCAACCTGGCGAATTTCTTCTGGTTGATGTGGGATCAGTCAAATTCCTAACCGCCGCCGCCGCGTGAACGAGTTCGAACTCATCGCCCAACTAACAGCCAAGCTACCCTCGAATCGCTCGGTCGTGGTCGGCGCCGGCGACGACTGCGCGGTCCTGGACCTGGGCGTGCCCGATCACTGGCTGCTCTTTAAGACGGACGCGATCGTGCAGGGCATTCATTTCACGGAGTCGGACGCCGGCGAGAGAGTCGGCCACAAAGCGCTGGCCCGTTGCCTCAGTGACATCGCGGCGATGGCCGGAACGCCTAGTTGCGCGCTGATCACCCTCGGGTTGCCGCCAGGGTTCGACCCCGAATTTGTCAAAGCGGTGTACGCGGGTATGGGCGCGCTCGCCCAGAAATACCAGGTCGCCATCGTCGGCGGGGAAACCACGACCAACCCCGAGCGCATCTTGATCTCGATCGCGGCGCTCGGCACGGTCGCGCGTGATAAATGCGTGCGCCGCTCGGGAGCCCAGGCCGGCGACGCGATATTTGTGACCGGCCAGCTCGGCGGATCGCTGGCGGGCCGGCACCTCGACTTCGAGCCACGACTGGAAGAAGCCCGCTGGTTGGCGCAACATTATCCACTCCACGCGATGATCGATCTCAGCGATGGCCTCGCCGGCGACCTGCCGCATATTCTGCATGCCAGCGGCGTCGGCGCTGAGCTGCTTGCCAGCGCCATTCCCATCAGCCCCGCCGCGCGGGCCCGCGCGCGTGACCGCGTCTCCGAGAAGCCGCCGCTGCTGGCCGCTCTCACGGACGGCGAAGACTTCGAACTTCTCTTCACCCTCCCCAGCCGCGAGGCCGTCACGCTGCTCGACGCCTGGAGACTGCGCTTCCCCAAAACGCGCCTGAGTTGCGTCGGCAAAATCGTCCCCGGCTCGGGTTTGACGATTCGAAACAAACATGGCATCCGTCCGCTCGCCGCGCATGGCTACGTTCATTTCTCATAGCGCCGAAGCCACCGTGACGTTGGGCGAAGCCTGGGCGCAAGAGTTGGCCCCCGGCAGCGTCATCGGCATCACCGGAGATTTAGGCGCCGGGAAGACCCAATTGGTCAAAGGCCTGGCCCGCGGATTGGGCGTCACCGACCGCGTCCAATCGCCCACGTTTGGACTCGTTAACGAATACCGGGGCGGACGCCTGCCTTTGGCGCACATCGACCTTTACCGCCTCGAAACGACCGCACAGATCGCCGCCGCCGGACTCGAAGAATTCTGGCTTCACCCCGCCGGGTTGGTCGCCATCGAGTGGGCCGAACGGTGGTTTACCCCGCATTCGCCCTCGCTCGCGCTTCCGGGCCGCTACCGGGAGGTCATCTTCGAGCACGTTGCCGAGCACGAGCGTTTGATCCACTACCGCGATTTCCATGAAAACGCTGGCGCTTGAATTTTCATCAGCCCACCGCAGCGTCGCCGCCCTGCTCGATGGGGAAACCCGCGGCCTGGCGACCGAAACGGCGTCACGCGCGGGACACCCGATTACTCTGATTCAACAAGCCCTGGCCGCCGCGGGCTGGGAGCGGGAGGAAATCGGGGCGCTCGTCGTCGGCCTCGGCCCGGGTTCGTACACCGGAATCCGTTCCGCCATTTCCGTGGCGCAAGGCTGGCAACTTGCGCGTGAAATCAAATTGCTCGGCCTGAGCAGCGCGGCCACGCTCGCCGAACAGGCGCGGGAGAGCGGCTGGTTCGGCGTCGTGAGCGTCGTCATCGACGCCCAACGACACGAGGTTTACCTCGCCCAATACCATGTCGGGGAGGGCGGCGTCAATCTGTTGGAACCTCTGCGATTGGCCGCGGCCGCGGAGGTCGAGCGCCGCGTTGAGGCCGGCGATCTGGTGATCGGTCCCGAGGCCACGCGTTGGACTCCGGCTGGCCGAAACCTCGCCCCCAGCGCGACGACCCTCGCCCGGCTCGCCGCCGCGGCGACCCATTTCGTCAATGGCGAAGAGCTCTCCCCGATCTATCTGCGGGAAACGACCTTCGTCAAAGCCCCGCCGTCGCGGGTCTTGCCCAGCGACTAATTCGGGGGTGTCAAGCGTGCTTACGGGCGCGACACCGAGTTGTGGCAGTCTTTGGCGCCGTGGGTCGCGGGGACAATCGAATCGGTCCCGACCCTACAGGTCGGAATAATTACAAATGGGGACGATTTCCTGGGACTTCGCTTCGCTCCATCCCAGGCTATCCCATCCCGGGCTTTCAGCCCTTCCGGCTCGCGGTTTCGGACCAGGGCGCATCTCGTTTTTTTGTCGGTCTGCTGCGGATTTGGCGCAATCGACGCTGATTTCCCCTCTTCCCGCTTCCCTCCCAAATTATCGACCTGTCAAAATAATGAGATGCGCCCTGCGGACCATAGCGCCGAAATTCGTCATTTGCTCGACGTCGCGCCCCCGCTCAGGAATTCGGTCCAAAACGCTTGACACGTTTTCAGCTTCACGATATATAACCATACAGTTATATAACCATTGGGTTACTTACTTATGGCTGTCGATTATCTCAGCGCGACGTTTGCGGCCCTCGCCGATCCCACCCGGCGGGCGATTCTGGCCCGGCTTGCGACTGGCGTGGCTTCGGTCAAAGAGCTGGCCAAGCCGTTCCGCATGAGTCAGCCCGCCATCTCGAAGCACCTAAAAGTGCTCGAGCGAACCGGGTTGATCGCGCGCGGACGCGAGGCTCAATGGCGGCCCTGCCGGCTCAAGGCGACGCCACTGAAGGAAGTCGCTGGCTGGGTCGAGAATTACCGGCAATTCTGGGAAGAAAGTTTCGACCGCTTGGACGACTATCTGGCGGAACTTCAAAGCAAGGGAAAGCGCCATGGACGCAAGAAACAGTGAGGCAAATCCCTCCTCAGAGAGCCAGGTCGCGTATAACTAAAGAGACACCAACACTCAACCGAAACAAAGCATGCCCTCAAGCGAAAATTCAACGGACGACCGCGCTGCGCGCGAATTCGTCATTAGCCGGGTATTCGACGCGCCCCGCGCGCTCGTGTTCCAGGCTTGGATTGATCCCCGACAGATGACCCACTGGTGGGGTCCGCGCGATTTCACTAACCCGATTTGCGAGTTGGACGCGCGGCCGGGCGGAGCCTACCGCATCGTGATGCGCTCCCCCGATGGGCACGAGTATCCGATTCGAGGCGTTTTTCTGGAAGTGGTCGCATCGGAGCGCCTGGTGATGACGATGGATGTTTCCGGTCACCCGCCGGAGTGGCACGACTTGGTAAATCCCAACCGCGCGCGGCGCGAGGACGACGCGGTTGGCCAAATGGTTCAAACCGTCACGTTTGAAGACCTTCGGGGCAAGACGAAGCTCACCGTGCGTACGCTGTTCAATTCCGTCGCGATTCGCGACGCGATGGTGGCGCTCGGCATGACCGAAGGCTGGTCGCAAAGCCTGGATCGCTTGTCGGATTTGTTGGCCAGGGCCTGAGCCACCCAAAAGCACTATTGACGATGCGGATGGTAGTCAACTCGGCCGCGGAGCGGAACAACGTCGCGGTGAAATTCGGGGCGGTCGAAAGCGCCGAACAAACCCTCGAACGCCTTGCCGAGTGCTTGCCGACCATGTAAAAAACCGACTGCCCGAAGCGATCGTCCGCCCTAAGTCTCAACCAATACCCACATGAAATACGTACCCACCATCGCCGGAATCCTCCTTGGCTTGGTCTTTGCCGCCGGAGCCATCGTCTATTTTCTTAAATTGGTCCCAATGCCGCCGCCGCCCGCCGGCTCGCCCGCGGCTTCGTTCATGACCGCGATGTATCCGACCGGTTACCTCGACTTTGTGAAAGTTCTGGAACTGGTCGGCGGCATCCTCGTGGCCGTTCCGCGAACCCGCAACCTCGGTCTGCTCGTCCTCGGCCCGATCATCGTCAACATTCTGGCGTTTACGATCTTCATCAATAAAGGAGTCGGCCTGACGCAACCCCCGGTCGTCATGATTACCGTGCTCGCCGCCTATTTGCTTTGGTCGGCTCGCAAGGCGTTCGGCGGATTGCTAACGAAGGCTCAAGGCTAAAGTCTAAACGCTGAAGTTAAGCTTGCGGTAATCGTCGGCGGCGAGATCGCTGCTCAAGGAGTATTTCGTACAGCCCATTTTCCGCCGCACAGCGGACCTGCCTCGCGGCGGCGACGCCGCGCCGCGCGGACGATCGGACACGGCTTGGCCATTTCATGTTCATTCTTCGAACGAGCCAGCGCCATGACTTTTGGCCTATTCAATTCGTGACTTTGGGGTCTATTCGCGCGGCGGAAGAATGACGCAGACTCGGCGCGCTGGGTCAACCGTGGGGTTGAACGCCCCAGCGGAAATTGAACTGAGACGCGCCGCCTCGGCGGCCTGCGTGAACGAATGGAAGCACGACCTATGAAACGAGTCATTTACGCCATCATCGGCATCGCCGTCCTTGGCGCCGTCATCGCCTTCAATCGCAGCCGGACCGCTACGACGGAAGTCAGTTCTGCGCCACCGGCGCAGGTCTCGACGCCCCGCCCGCCACCTGAGTCGTCGCCGACCCCGGTGAAACCAGACGCCACACGGCCCGCGCCGGCGCGGCAATCGTCGCGCGAGGCGGCGCCGATCGTTCCTTCCGGTTTCAACCAGGCGCTCGAAACCTTGTTGTCGCCACGCGTCACCTACGCGCAGAAACAGGCGGCCTGGCAGCAGTTGCGGGAGACCGATAAACTCAGCGACGCGATCACCGAACTCGAGATGCGGATGGCCAACGACCCGCGGTCAGCCGTGATCCCCGCCACGCTGGGACAGGCGTACCTCCAAAAATCCGCGACCCTTCAGGACGTGCGCGAAATGGGCATCCTGGGAATGAAGGCGGACCAGGTATTTGACACGGCTTTGAGCCTCGATCCGTCGAACTGGGAGGCGCGTTACACGAAGGCCGTGGCGCTCTCCTACTGGCCGCCGCAAATGAACAAAGGGCCGGAGGTCATCGCGCAATTCCAAGCGCTGATCGAACAGCAGCAAACGCTGCCGCCCGAACCGCAGTATGCCCTGCCCTACGCGTGGCTGGGAGATCAATACCAAAAGGCCGGCAACACCGACTACGCCAAACAGGTTTGGCAACGGGGCGCGTCCCTGTTTCCGAACGACCCGGGATTAAAGGCCAAACTCGGCGCCGGGCAATAGCCGCCGCCCGAAATCGACTGTAACCGGCGTCACCTTTCGTTATTGTTCTCCGATGAACCAGAATCCGGGCATTCAGCCTTCCGGCCCGAGAGCGCCGGCGGTGAAACGGACGGCGAATCCATTCCTGGTCTGGTTCCATGTCCTGACCGTGGGCACGCTGGTTTGGTGTTTGGGGTCGATCCTCTATTGGAACTGGCCGCGCCTGGGTCACCGGGAGCTGACGCTGATCGCGCTCCTGCTGATTCAAGCCGGCCTGTACGTCAAGCGCTTCATTCTGACCCCGCTCGAACTCGCGCCGTGGTGGTGGATAATATATTTCGCCGGCGGCTATCTTTGCTGCCTGCTCGAGTCCCTGCTGGCGCCGGATTATATCTGGCTGGCGCCATTTTATTTGTCGCCGATGTGCGGAGTTCTCCCCGCGCGTTCGGCGGTCCCGCTGACGCTGGCGGGGGTGGCGGGCGCCGAGCTGGCGGCTTACGGCTGGACGCAGTTGGCGCAACGATCGCCGGGCGAGTGGGCGTTTCACGCCTCGATTACATTGCAGTGGATTCTGCTTCCAGTCTTCGTGCGGCGAATCATTACGACCAGCGAGCAGCGCGCGGTTCTCATCGTGGAACTGGAAGCCGCGAAGCGCCAACTTGAACTGGCGCGGGATCGCGACGTTGAATTGGCCACGCTGCGCGAGCGCGAGCGGCTGGCCCGCGATCTCCACGACAACCTCGGTCATTCCCTGGTCACGCTGACGGTTCAACTGGAAGCCGCCCAGCGGTTGCTGGCCGCCGATCCGGCGCGGGTCTCACCAATGCTGCTGGAAATGCAGAAACTCACGCGCCGCTCCACCGAGGACCTGCGCCGGTCGTTGGCGAATCTGCGCGCGCCCGAGTTGGGCCAAGGGTCGCTGGCGGACGCGTTGCGCGCCCTGTGCGCCGCGGCGAACCAGCGATTCGGCGTCGCCGTCGAATGCCGGCTCGCGGAGAACGCGGACGCGGCGCCAGCGGCGGTCGCGGAGGTCTTGTGGCGCGTCGCCCAGGAGGGGTTGACGAACGTCGAAAAACACGCCGGCGCCCGGCGCGCGCGCGTCGAGCTTGAGTTGACCGCCAAAGAATTCGTATTGCGGGTGACCGACGACGGCGCGGGCCTGCCGGTCGGCGCGGAGGAGAAGCCGGGGCATTATGGACTGCGCGGCTTGCGGGAGCGAGTGGAGGGCCTGGGCGGCGCCTTTACCGCGACGGCCGCCAACCACGAGACTACGATTACGGCCCGCGTCCCGCGCCTCACATGATGAAACTGATTCGAATTCTATTGGCGGAAGACCAGACGCTCATGCGCCAGGGCCTGAAGACGATTTTGGAACTCGAGTCAGACTTGCGCGTCGTGGGCGAAGCCGAAGATGGCAAATCCGCCGTTAGACTGGCGCTGCAACTGCGCCCCGACATCATTCTGATGGACGTTCAGATGCCGGAAATGAACGGCGTCGAAGCGACCAAGGCGATTTGCCAGGCGTGGCCGGAGGCTAGAATCATAATCCTGACGACTTTCGACCGCGACGATTACGTTTTCCAAGGGGTGCGGGCGGGCGCGGTGGGCTACCTCTTGAAGGATCGGGAGGCGCAGCAATTGATCGAGACGGTTCGGCGCGCGCACGGCGGTGAAGTGTTCATCCAGCCCGAGATCGCGTCGCGAACCTTGCGCGCCGCGCTGCATTCCTCTGGGCAATTGATCGAACCCCTCTCCGAACGCGAACGCGAAGTGCTGGTGATGCTGGCCCAAGGAATTCCGAACAAACTCATCGCCGACCGACTCCACCTCGCCGAGGGGACGGTCAAGAATCACGTTTCGAATATCCTCGGCAAGCTGCAGGCGCAAAACCGCACGGAAGCGGCGGATATCGCCCGCCGTCGCGGTTTACTCTAACGGGACTCTCGCGGTCGCCTTGAGTGAGGAGCGGTTTGGCGGATCGAACCGCACGGCCTTGCTGACAGTGGTTGCTAACGGTTCCTGAGTGGCGCCGTTCGGCCGCTCGCGCCCGACCTCGTCACGCGCTCAACGTGACCGACCGACTCGGCTCCTGGCACAGACCGATGACATTCCCGGCCGGATCGCTGAAGCGAGCGGTGATTTCGGAAGCGTCCGCGTTAATTGGTTGGACCAATTTGCCACCCTGTTTGAGTACGGCATCGATCGATGCCGACACGCTTTCGACCGTCAGATAAATCATGAGGTCCGACGGCGTCGCCAGCGGCCGGTCCAACGCCCAGGAACCGCTCACTTCACCGCTGGGATCGTCGAAGCAGACGGAGCCGTCGCCCTGCGGCCGAATCCGCCAGCCAAATACCTTCTCGTAAAATTCGGAAGAGACGCGCAAATCCGTGGCGCGCATCTCAAGGTGACAGATTCTTCCGTTTGCAAGTGTGGGCAGCATCGTCCCACGCTACGTTGCCACGACCAGTATAACAAGGAGCCATTTCGTTTAATGCGGGCGCTGGGTTCCCTCGCGACGAATCATCGAGCCGGTTTCGGTGGGTGCGATTTCCCACCCAACCCCGCCCGCCCCCCAGCGTTTCTTCAGGAATTGATCGTCGTATCCTTTTGAACTGTAGTGGATTAAGAAAACACTCCAGGGCTGGCGCTCCCGATGCTCTCTTAATCATTGCGCCTGGTCGAGTCGCCAGGCGTCAGGCAAAAGGCTCGGTTGCTTATAGTCTTCGTAGTAAGCAAAAGGACCTTTTGTCCTGCATTTTTCTTTCGGTTTAGGACAAGAAGTTCCTCGCGACGACAACCTCGTCGAATCGAGAATCCCGTGGGATTGGTAACAACCGTCGGTGGGTTCCACACTTGGCGGCGTTTGCCCTGCCAGCCTCCCGCGGGCGTCGGGTCGCGCGCTGGGCGGGTGGAGCGGGCGCGGCGACTGCGGGCCGCTACGCCCGGAAGAGTTGGCCCAGCTTTTTGCCGAGGATTCGCGCGGCGATGAGGAGACTCACCGTCAAGATCAGCATCCCGATCACGCCGAGCGCGCACGCCACGCTGGGCGCGTCGGGGTCGAGCCGCCCCATCAGTTGCCAGATCATTTTGGTGATCGGAAAAAAACGCTCCCGCATCGCGAGGATCAGGCCGTCGCTGACCTCCAGCATCGCAAACGAAAAAGTAAGGATCGTTCCCGCGACGAGGTTCGCCATCACCAGCGGCAGCGTGATCCGGCGAAACGTGCGAAAGGGAGAAGCGCCCAAATTGGCGGAGGCCTCTTCCAGCGTGATGCTGGTCTGTTCAAAGCCGGCCACCGCCGAACGCACGATGTAGGGCAAACGTCGGACGCTGTAGCTGATGACTAATAGCAGCGTCGGATTATCCCGCGGATTCAACCATTTGATCGGAAAATCAAAGCCCGCCAAATAGCCGAAGGCGAGCACCAACCCGGGCAGCGCCAGCGGCAGCATCGCCAACGCGTCGAGCAGGCCCGCGAACGGCACGCGGCGCCGGGTGAGCAGCCACGCGATCGCCACCCCTAAAACCAAGTCAACGACCGCGCTCAGGCTCGAATAAAACAGGCTGTTGCGGATGCTCGACGCGGTCAGCCCCGTTTTGAAGACCTCACCGTAATTGGCGGTGGTCCATTCGCCCGGCACGATCGAGAAAAACCAATGGCGCGAGAAAGACTGCACTACCACCGCCAGGTGCGGCAGCGTCGCCACGAAGATGACGCCGAGCGTCACCGCCCAAAGACCGATGGTCTGCCGCCGGGTCGCGCGGGTTTCGGAATCCGCCGTATGCCCGCGCGCCAGCATCTCGTATCGCCGTCCCCCGACGACCCGTTTCGAGATCACGAACAGCGCCACGGTCAACGCCAGCACGAACACCACCAACGCGTAGCCCATTGGGTTCGTGTTCAGGTCAGTGATCGAATCGTAGATTTGCACCGGCACGAGCCGCGAGAACCCGAAGATCAGCGGCGTGCCGAGATCGGTGAACGCCCAGATGAAAACGATGACGGCGCCCGCGAAGTATCCGGGGAGGATCAAGGGAAGCGTCACGGTGCGAAACAGTCGCCAGCCATTCGCGCCGAGATTCTGCGCGGCTTCGCGGAGCGTCGGATCGACGTTCGCCATGGCCGCCGAGACGTTCAGAAACATGATCGGATAAAGGCTGAGCGTTTGCAGAATCACGATGCCGGCCACCCCGCCCTGCCCCAGCCAATCGATCGGATGATCCGGCCGCACGAGTCCGGTGTGCATCAGGAGGAGATTGAGCGAGCCGTAGCGCGCCAGAAGTTGCTTCAATCCGATCGCGCCGACGAACGGCGGCAAGATCATCGGGGCGAGCAATAAACCGTTGAGCCAGCCCTTCCCGGGAAACCCAAACCGGGTCATCAAATGCGCCAGTGGCAACGACAACAGCGTGGTCAACGTCGTCGTCAGCAGCGCGACCATGAAACTGTTGCGCAACGCCTCCCACTGCAACGGACTCGCCAGCAACAAGCGGAAGTATTCCACGGTGAACTCGCCCTTCGCCCCGAAGGCGTGCCGCAGCATGAAGCTCAGCGGGTAGAAGAGAAACAACCCGAAAAAGACCAGCAACAATCCCCCGAACAGCCAAGTCGATAAACTCAGGTCGAATTTTTTCAAGCGTCAGATCGCGGGCGGCGGCCCCGGGCCTCCGCGAGCGCGATTGACGGTGCCGTGCTTTCAGCGTAGTTTCAATCCACAAGTGAACTATGATTGCCACACCGACTAAAAACAGCAGCACGACGCCGACTTTCCGCGTCGGCGACGAGCGCCTGATTCGGGTCACCGCCAGCGCCTCCCGCAAAGTCAGCACGCTGCTCTCCAAGCAAGGCCGCCCCGCGGGCGTCCTGCGCGTGGCCGTGATTGGTGGCGGTTGTTCCGGGCTGCAATACAAGATGGACTTGCAGGACGGTCCGGCCAATCGCGACATCCTGGTCGAGACCAGCGGCATCCGAGTGGTGGTCGATCCCAAGAGCGCGCTTTACGTCACCGGCTCCGAACTGGATTACGTCGATGCCTTGCAGGACGGCGGATTCAAAGTCAAGAATCCCAACGCCGCGACCTCCTGTTCCTGCGGCGAGAGTTTCAGCGCGTAACCGCGCCCGCTCCGCCGCGTCGCTGCTTCCCCGCGCCCGGCGGCGTTTGCTCCGGACAACGCCACAAGCGGATCGTTGACCACCATGACCGATTACTTCGCGCTTTTGGATGAACCACGCCGGCCGTGGATCGACCCGGAACCCCTTAAGGAAAAATTCCTTCGCCTCGCCTCCGACGTTCATCCCGATCGCGTCCACGAAGCGAGCGCCGCGGACAAAGCGGAAGCGAATCGGCGCTACGCGGAATTCAACGCCGCGTACCAATGCCTGCGCGATCCGAAAGAACGCCTGGGCCACCTTCTGACGTTGGAACTTGGAGCTAAGCCGCAAGGACTCGAGCGAGTGACGCCCGAACTCATGGACACGTTCGTCGAGATCAATCAACTCGGCCGCGAGGTCGATCGCTTCCTCGCGGAACGCGCCAACGTCCAATCCCCGATGCTCAAGGTCCGGTTTTTCGAGCGCGGCATGGAATGGAGCGATCGCCTAAGCGCGGCCCTCCGGCGCCTCAACGAAGATTTTGCGAGCCTCGCGACCGAGCTAAAGCAGATGAACGCGGTCTGGCAATCCGCCCCGCCGGACGGCTCCCCGGAGCGCGCCTCGTCGCTGCCGTTGAACCGAGCCGAAGAAATTTATCGCGCCCTGAGTTACAACCGCCGGTGGGCGGCGCAACTGCTGGAGCGGGTCGGGCAACTGGTATTCTGAAAGGAAAATCGGGCCGTTGATCCGACGCGGCTACCTCTCGCATAATCAGCGTTTTCTAAGGGATGCTCCGATCTCGCCCGCCAAAGTATCTCGCGCGCGATGGGAGGGGCGAGCTCGAGATGTTGCGGGATTCTGGCGTTTTGGCTTGCGTGGACAAGTGAATCGGTCCCAGCCTTGCAGGCCGGAAGAACTATAATTGGGAACGATTTCCTGGGATTTCGCTGCGCTCCATCCCCGGCTATCCCATTGCGGGCTTTCAGCCCGTTGCGAACTGACGCTTCGGACGATGGCGACCCAAAACGTCAACCACTCGAAGTTGCGCCGCGCGAAAAAGTGAGCGTGGCCGGTCGCAACTCCGCGCTTGCATTTCCCCAATGTTCGGCTAGCTTCCGGCTTCCGCTGCCGGGAAAACTCTGGTCGGCGGCAATTGATTTTATGGCATCTGCAAATGACATTCGAAAAGGCATGGCGTTGAATTACAACGGCGACATCGCCGTCGTCCTGGAAAGCCAGCACCGCACGCCGGGCAACCTGCGCGCGTTCGTCCAGGCGACGTTGCGCAGCCTGCGCACCGGCAAATCGTTCGACGTCCGCTTCAGTTCGACGGAAAAAATCGACGTCGTGCCGATGACGACCCGCAAGATGGATTTCAGCTACAAGGACCGCGAGGATTTCGTCTTTTCGGACCCGGACACCTACGAAACGGTGACGGTCTCGCCTGAGATCGTTGGCGACGCGAAGAACTACCTCATTGAGAACGCCGTGGTCACCATGACGTTCGTGGAAGACAAGCCGGTGCAGATCGAAATGCCGTCCAACGTCATTCTGAAGGTGACCGACGCGCCCGAAGGCATCCGCGGCGACTCGGCGAACAATGTGCAGAAGCTCATTGTCCTGGAGACGGGGATCAGCGTTCAAGCTCCCCTCTTCATCAAGACCGGCGAGAAGATCAAGATCGACACACGGACCGGCAAATACATGGAACGAGCCTAATTTGGCGCCGTTCCCCGGTTACCGCCCAAGCAGCATTACGCCTCCGGCGTCAACGCCGGACGAACCCCAAATTTCTTCGCCAGGGCGAGCGTCACGCTCAAAGATTTGACGCCGCCGGTGCAGGTCGCGTCCGAGAGCGAGGCCGCCGCCAGACAGACACCGGTCAGCAGACAGCGGGTCAAGTCCCAACCTTCATGCAGGCCGAGCAGGGTTCCCGCGCAGAACGCGTCACCGGCGCCCGCGGTGCCCGCGATATATTTGTCGGGCAACTTCAATGAGGATTGCCAATAATCCTTCCCATCGCGCGTCCGCGCGAAGGCCCCTTCGGGAAAATGGATCACCACGACTTCGCGCACACCGCATTGCAACATCGCCCCGGCGGCGTGGCGCAAAGCCACGGTGTCGAGCTTGCCGTCGGGTCGGCGGATCTTGAATCCCGTCGTCTTGCCGGCCTCGATCTCGTTCAAGATACAATAATCCACATGCTTGAGCGCCGGGCTGACGATCTTCGCAAACCGGTCGCTGTCCTCGCTGACCACATCGACGCTGGTTTTCAGGCCGGCGGACTGTGCGTTGGCGAGAAGGCGCGCCGCCTGGGTGCCGTATTTTTTGTCCGGCAGGTCGAGCGCGTCCAAAAGCAGGAGGTAGCCGAGGTGAAAGATGCGCGCGCTGATTTTCGCAAAATCCAGATCCTCACCGCGCCAGAGGGAATTGGCGCCGCGATGATGAAAGAACGTGCGCCGGCCGCCGTTGAGCTCCGTCATGACATCGGTGTAGGAAGTCGGCGCGGCGGCGCTCGCGCGCAAGTTCCGGGTACTGATGCCCCGCTTTTCGCAATCGTCGATGATCTGCTGGCCCAAGGCGTCTTTGCCGACGAACCCCGCGGCGAAAAGCGGTATTCCGGCCTCGGATTTGGCGAGGTCGATCAAGACGTTGTAGGGCGCGCCACCGGTTCCCTGGCTCTGGCCGCGGATGTTGGCCAGTTGTTCGGCCTGCGGATAGACGTCGATCATCTTGACCTGATCGATAATCCAGTTGCCGCCGGCCAATAGCCCATTGCGTGACTTCGCTTTACTTTTCATCGCCGCCAGTTCTCGTAACAATCATAGTCTTGCTTGGAAAATCCGACCCGCTCGCCCTCGAACGCGGTGGATTGATCGTTGTTGTCTCTACCGGATTGGCTTGGCGCAAGGCAAGAGTTAAACTTGGGTGAGCTGCCTTGGCCTAAACGGAAATCAACGCCGCCGCAATGTCTTCGGAATCGCAGTCGTGGGAAATAGCTGCGTTTGCCGCCAGAATCTGGCAGGATTTCGACGATGCCCGTAATCGACGCCTCCGATAAGCGCCTCAGAACTGGATTGATACTCCTGGTGGCGGCGCTCTGGCTCGGGTTGTGCAACCAACTTCGGGTCGAGTGGTCGATCAACTCGCAATACAGCTACGGCTGGGGGGTGCCGCTGTTGGGCCTTTATCTGTTTTGGAAACGCTGGCAGTGCCGGCCCGACCCGCAACCCGGCCCCACGCCGACCAGCGCGGCCTTGGCGGCGCTCGTTTTGCTCTCCCTTTTGCTGCCGGTCCGACTCATCGAGGAAGCCAATCCGGATTGGCGGCCGGTAAGCTGGCTCTATGCCCTGATGGTCACGAGCCTGACCTGGCTGGCGGTCTGGTACACCGGCGGGCGGGCGTGGGGACGGCACTTTTTTGTGCCGATCGTGTTCATGCTCGTGGCGGTCCCGTGGCCCACGCCAATTGAAGAGTATTTCATTCAGGGGTTGATGCGCGACGTTGCCGGGGCGACGGTCGAGGCCCTCAATTGGTTGGGTATCCCCGCGGTGCAGCAAGGCAATTTGATCAAGCTGCCGTCCGGCGTGATTGGGGTGAGCGAAGCCTGCAGTGGCGTCCGGTCGTTTCAGGCGACGTTGATGTCCGGCATTTTTCTGGGTGAACTGTATCGATTTGGCCGAAGGCGGCGGCTGCTCTTCGTATTCCTGGCGGCCGCGATGGCGCTCGTCTTCAACTTCGTGCGGACCTTTGCCCTCACCTGGATTGGGGTTCGAAACGGAACCAGCAGCCTGCTCTCCTGGCACGACCCGGCGGGCTATTTTGTCTGGATGTTGGCCTTCTTTGTCCTGTGGATCATCGCCGCGCGTTGGCGGGGAGCGCGCTTCGAAGTGATGCCGGCGCCGTCAGTCCGCGGGAGCCGGCCGCGGCGCCTGCCAGCTCTGGCGCTGATCACCGTGGCGGTCTGGCTGCTCGCCGTGGAGGGGCTGACCGCGGCCTGGTATCGCTCGCACGAGTCGGGGCTGGTGCTCAATCGAGCGTGGACCCTCGAATGGCCGAAGCAGGACCCCGGGTTTCATTTCGAGCCGATCCCCGAGGAAGTGCGGTTGATCCTCCGCTTTAACACGGGGCAGAATGGGGTCTGGGACCGGAAAGACGGAACCCGGTGGCTGATGTATTATTTCAAATGGTCGCCCGGCCGGGCGGCGGCGCAATTGGCGGCGAACCATTCGCCGGTCGCCTGCCTGCCGGCCAGCGGCCTAACCCTGGTGTCGGAGGACGGCTGGCGCAAGGTCGCCGCGGATGGATTAGAGCTGCCGTTTCACGGGTATGTTTTTGATAACCATGGTGAGCCGTGGCACGTCTATTTCTGCCTTTGGGAGGATCGGTTTTCCGTGCAAAACGGACCGGAACGAGGCGGCGATTTCGGGCGCTGGAGCCGGCTCAAGGCCGTGCTCGACGGTCGCCGGCATCTCGGCCAGGAGGTGCTCGAGATCGCCATCCTCGGCGCCCACGACCCGGCGACCGCCATGGCGCAAATGCGCGCGGAACTGCCGAAAATGATCCATTTGCGGTGAATCGCGAAGACCGCGGCCACGATGTCAAGCCCGCCCCCAGCCTATCCCACCCCAGCCGCGACGCCTCGGTTGCAACGATCCTGGCTGGCGCTCGCGCTGGTCGGAGTGCTGGCGTTCGCGGCGTTGCTGGCGGCCCGGCCGACTTATCGCGCGGTCAAGCGGTGGCGCGCGCGCGGCCTGGCGGATCAGGCGGAAAAATTTCTCCTCGCGCAAAAATGGAAAGAAGCGTCTGAAAAGGCGCAAGCCGCCTACCAATTGAATCCCGTTGACCCACGGACGCTCCGCGTCGTCGCGCGCCTGTATGCCGACTCGGGCAACGAACTCGCGCTCAGTTTCTGGGATAGTCTCATCGCGATGGGCCAAGCCACCCCGGACGATCGTCGTGCCTTGGTTCGATTGGCGCTGCAACTGGGCCGCTTGGAACCGGCCGCCAAGCAGATTGGCCCGCTGCTCGAATTGGCGCCGGACGATGGCCCGACTCTGGAACTCGCGGCGGACGTGGCGGCCGCGCAAGGCGATTTGGCGGCCGCCCTGAAATACGCCCGGCGCGCCACCGCCCTCGAACCCGGCCAACCGGCGCCGCAACTGGCGCTCGGCCGCCTGCTCCTTGCTTCAACGAACGTCGCCGACCAGGCCGAGGCGCGCCGCCTGCTCCTGCCGCTGGCCACCGGCCGGGACCAGAACGCGTTGGACGCCTTAATTCTGATGACGCGTCTGCGGGACCTTACCTGGCCGGACGCCACTTTTCTCGTCGAACGCCTCACGCGGCATCCCTTGACGACGGTCGATTACCAAACCCAGGCGGCGGAACTGTTGATTCGGCAACGCCCCGCGGAACGGACGCGCTTCATCGATCGCCTGTTGAACGAGTACCGCGTCGCCGAGCCGAAGGAACGCCTGGCGCTGGCGCGCTGGCTCAACGCGCAGAAGGAATACGGGCGTTTGCTCGACTGGATTCCGTTGAACGAGGCCCGGCAGGATCGTGACCTTTACATGCTCCGGCTGGACGCCCAAGCGGCGCTCGGCCGCTGGGCCGAAATCGGCGAAACGTTGGAGAGCAAACCGACCCCTTTGGAGGGTTGGGTGACTGAACTTTACCGGGCGCGCGTCGCGCAGCAAACCGGACAGACGGAAGAGGCCGCATTGCAGTGGCGGCGCGTGCAATTGGACGTGCCGCGCAAGGCGGCGACCCTGCGCTACGTGGCTCAATACGCGGAACAAACCGGCGAGCTTGACGAGGCCACGAAAGCGTATCGCCGCCTGGCCGAGCTGCCCGAAAGCGCCGCGGACGCCTACGCCGGCCTGATGCGATTGGCGGATCGCAACGGCTCGACCCGGACCGCGCGCGATCTGGTCAAGGAGTTTACGCGGATCGCGCCCGACAACGCCTTTGCGCGCGCCGATCTCGCGTATCTGAATCTGCTGCTCGGGGACGACGTGCCGGCGGCGGCCGAGGTGAGCCGCCAGCTTTATGAGAGCAACACTAATTTCGTCGCTTATCGGGTGACGCGCGCGCTCGCGCTGTTCGAGCTAAAGGAAACCAAGAACGCCCAACGGTTGTTGGCGGCGACGACGAACGATTGGTCCACGGCGCCGGCCGGCTGGCAGGCGATCCGCGCGGCGATCATTGGCGGCGCCGGAGACGCGACCGAAGCCCGGCGCCTGGCGCGCGCCATCCCCGCCGACCGCCTCCGTCCGGAGGAACGCGATTTGCTTCAACCGTGGGCGGCGCCGTAAACCCGCGGCTTGGGGCGAGAAATCGGTTGCGTCCACAGCCGGTTCGAATCGAACGGCCTGGAATCGACGGTGAGCGAATTGAACATGCGGCCCGTTCCGGGCGTCAGAGTATTGCCGACGCTGATGTGATTGAGTAGCTTTAACCCACGCGAGCATGATCCACGCACCTTCACTGCCCCAATTCTCGACCCTCCAGGCCTTTGACCATCAATCGCAGACCCGGCTCGTCTTCGGCGTGGAGAGCCTGCAGCGCCTCGGACGACTGGCCCGCGAACTCTCCGCGAGCCGCGTCCTGCTCGTGACCGATCCCGGAATCGTGGCGGCTGGCCACGCGGCGCGCGCCCTCAAAATCCTGGAGGGAGCGGGGCTGAAAGTAGCGATGTTTGATCGCACGGAGGAGAATCCGACCACGACCTGCGTCGAAGAGTGCGTCGCGGCCGCCAAAGCCGCCGGCATCGATACGCTCGTAGCGTTGGGCGGCGGCAGCAGCATGGACACCGCCAAGGGATGCAATTTCGTGCTCACGAACGGCGGCCGGATGCAGGATTATTGGGGCGTCGGCAAGGCGGCGCTGCCGATGTTGCCGATGATCGCGATCCCCACCACGGCCGGGACGGGCAGCGAATGCCAATCGTTCGCGCTCATCGCCGACGCGCAGACCCATCAGAAGATGGCCTGCGGTGACCCCAAAGCCGCCGCCCGGATCGCCATTCTCGACCCGACGCTGACGCTTTCGCAGCCGCCCCGGGTAACCGCCTACACCGGGATCGACGCGATCGCGCACGTCGTTGAAACGGCCGTCACGATCAAACGCAACGCGTTTTCACTCATGTGCGCGCACGAAGGGTTCAAGCTTACAGTCCCAAGCCTGCCGCGCGTGTTTCGCGACCCGACTGACTTGGAAGCCCGGGGCCGCATGCTTCTCGGCGCCGCGTTCGCGGGGATCGCCATCGAAAATAGTATGTTGGGGGCGGCTCATTCGGCGGCGAATCCCTTGACCGCCCGGTACGGCATCGCGCACGGTCAAGCCGTCGGGATGATGCTCCCGGCGGTCGTTCGCTTTAACGGCGAGGACCCGGCGGCGCTGCAAGCGTACGCGGAACTCGCCTCCGCTCCTGAAATCGCCTGCGTCAGCGACGGTCTTGAGGTGGCGCTGGAGGCCTTGATCGGCCATTTGGAGGCGCTTCTCGATACGATCGGGATGCCGCGCTCACTCGCGGATTGCGGCGTGGAACGGTCAATGATTCCGGCGATGGCGTTGGAAGCGGCTGGCCAATGGACGGCCGGATTTAATCCGCGCAAGGTCACCGCGGAAGATTTCGCCGGACTTTACGAAGCGGCCTTCGAGCCGCGCGGGGGAACGGCGCGGGTTTGACCCGCTGGCCATCACCATAACTCCTCTTCCATCTCAGCTCTCCCACCGCCGATTTTCGATTCACATTCCCATCCGGTGGAGCACGTACATCGCGAGCATCACGAAAACGCAAATCAGCGACATCGTCATAGCGCTGGGCGCGAAATACGACGCGAGCAAAATGGCCAAGCCTCCGAGAAACGGCAGGATCGCGGCCTGTTTCTTCGCGTAAACGATCATGGCCACGCCCAGCGAACCCCAAACCAGCGACGCAAATAAATAGTTGGCCATGAGACGCCTTGGCCGCGGTAAAAAATTGACGACCGACCGCTATGGAGAAGCGGGGCTGAAGTTAAACTCAGCCAGCCGGACAATCACCTCGTAAACGACCCACACCGCCAGCACGAGCAACATGCCTTGGAAGACGGTCAACCGACGCCGCCCGGCCGGCGCGAGCTTCTTCCAGAGCCGACGCCAGGCGGAGCGCCTGAAGCTGTGCCCGCAATGAGAACAGGCCGGGGCCACTCGATCATTGCGGCGCCCACAATGATGGCAGGTGATAAACAAGCGCGAACCACAACTTTCACATGCCTTGACCGTGGACAGGTTGACGTGATGGCATTTCGCGCACGTGACCGGGCGGGTCGCGCGAAATTCACTGTTCACAGGATTCGACTTCATCAACCAAACTCGAGGACGAAATGTCCCGGCGCCTACGGCTTCGCGTCTCCCCCGTGAGACTGCTTGCGCTTTTCCAACTGCGTTTTCAAATAAAGGTCTGGCGGCGCTTGCTTCCAGGCTGTGAGCCAGAGATTAGCCAGCAGTTGCGACGACGCAAGTAATTGTTCGTTGAGGAATTCACGACCGTCCACCACCAATGGCCCTTCGCCGGTCAATTTGCCCTCCTTTTCCAACCGGTAGAGCGGCTCAACTTTGGTCTGTTGTTGCGCGATGAAACCCAGCGCCACCGGAAAGACATCTTCGTGGCGAATTTGCGAATCGCCAGGCCACACCAGATGCGCCGGGGTTACCTTGGCCTTGAGAGCGGCGAGGTCGAGGCCCGCTTTTTGGAAGAAGCCACCGTCGATCCACGCGTGGATCGTGCGATTCGTCGTGTAACCGTTCGGATTCTCGCCGACCCAGCCATTGAAGTGTTTCGTGGTGTGGAGCGGCTGGCCCGCGTCGCCGACGAAATGCCCCATGACCCCCATGAGGTAAATCACATTCGCTTCGGCGTTGGCCACCTCTTCGGGCGTACCGTCGGCGGCGTATTCCTTCAAATAGGAAAACGCCGACTTCACCTTGGCGTAGTATTCGGTGATGGTCCAGGGCAGGAAACCAATCAACTCGCGCGTGTGGTCCGTATTACGCAACGGATCGATCGGCGCAAAAGCGGAGGGACGAGTCGCGCGGGCGACCGCCAATTGGGCGGCGAATTCGTAGCGGAAATGGGTCAACGCGCGTGGCTCAATGTGGCAAAGCTCCAACTCTTCGAGGTCGAAATAATGGTCCGGCCCATTGCCGTTGCGCAGCGGCAAATCCCACGCGTTGCGCCACCGATCCGGTTCACCGCTTAAAAACGCGATCCGCTCCTGCGCTTCCGGCGTCCGCGTGAATTTCGGAAAATCATCAGGCAATGCCGCGAGCGCCAACTGATTGACCGCGCGATGCCCCTCGTAGTCCCACGCGAGAGCGGCGGGCGGCGCGAGCAGCCAGACGGAAATGACGACGACCGCCGCTAGGGAAAAGTGCCTCAGCCCGAGAACCGGCCGGCCGCCACGCCGCGGTCGGGAAGGCAGGACTTTTGCGCCGCCATCTAACTTCCATTGGGCGGACGAAAGGCCCACGCCACGCCTCATCCTCAAAAAGTTTATCGCATTCAAATCGCGCTATCATTTGAAGCATAATTTGACGTTCGGTTCAAATCGAAAAGGACGCCTTTCTTCCGCTCGCGGGTCTGGCGCGCCCGTGGCGGACGCGAGAAAGCCCGATAACTCGCAATACCCCGCAGCGCCAGCCCAGCGTCCGAGTTCGGCGCGTGCGCCTCGGAAGGCGGCAAGCGCCAGACGCACGCTCGCGTTGCCGTTCATCCCATTCCGTCCCATCCATTCGCATTCTCTCGCATTGCTTCCCCGGCGAGGCCGGGCGACTCCCGCCAACTTCAAGCTGCAAATCCGCGTGGGTTGGAGTAGGCTCGCGCCATGAAGATCATCACGGACGAACGCTGCGTGGGCTATTCATCGCCGGGACACCCCGAACGCCCGGCGCGCATCACCGGCACGCTCGAATTGCTGCGGCGGCAGACTGAATTACCGATCACTTGGGACAAGCCGCTGGAGGTTCCGGAAGCAAGCATCTTGCGGGCGCATACCGCGGAACACCTGGCGCATGTCAAGTCGGCCCACGCGGCCTTCGACGGTGACACGCCGGCGCACCCCGGGATTTTCGACCATGCCACCCGTTCCGTCGGCGGCGGTTTGCAGGCTTTGAAAGCGGCGCGGGCGAGCGAGACCGCGTTCAGCCTGCTGCGCCCGCCAGGGCATCATGCCACGAGCGAGCGGGCGATGGGCTTCTGCTACCTCAACTCCATCGCGATCGCGGTCCTCGAGGCGGCGGCGACCGGCTCGAACCGCGTCGCCGTATTCGACTTCGACGTGCATCACGGCAACGGCACGGAAGCCATCCTGCTCGACCGCCCGAAGGTGGCCTTCTATTCGATACATCAACATCCCTGTTATCCCGGTACGGGGACGGCGGACGTGGGGAGCAATTGTCACAATTATCCGGTTCCGCCGGCGACGCCGCGTGACGAATATCGAAAGATTCTCACGCGCGCGTTCGACGACCTTAAGAAGTTTAAGCCGGACATGATCGCGGTCTCGGCCGGATTTGACGCCTACGCCCGCGATCCGCTCGCGCAGGAGACGCTGGAGGCGGAGGATTATCATTGGCTCGGCCAAACCATTCGCGGCCTTGGCGTACCGGCCTTTAGTCTGTTGGAAGGTGGATATAGCCGCGATTTGCCGGAATTGATCCTCGCGTATTTGAAAGGGCTGGAAGGAAAGTGACACCGTCACCGAGCAGCTCGGGTGGGGTGTCGGCGGTTCTCTAAAACGGGCGAGCGTCGCCTCGTTTCAACCGCTGAGCCGGTGTCGCCGGCGGCGGCGTTACGCTCGCATCGCGCCAATCGCCGGGTCGGTTTTGCTGGGGCGGTTGGTCTCCAGGTGACCGGCAAACTGCCGCAAGAACTGAGCGTCGCCCGCCAGCGTCACTGACAGATCGTACCAGTGATCGGACGCGGCCAAGTCCCAGATGTCGCGCGCACTGGCTCCCGCGGCGACCCGAATCGCGCGCCGCCACGCCTGGCCGCCTGCGACGCGATATGGCTCGGCCAGCGTGATTTCAAAATCGCACGGGGACGCTCCGCGATTCTCCAGAATTAGCGTCACCTGCCCAGCGGCGGCGGCGTATTCGAGTCGGATGTCCGCGCTCTGAACCGCGGCGCCCGCCGCAACATCACCGCGGAAGCGGCGGAAGAATCCGTTGGGGCCGTGCAGGCTGAGATCGAGCGCCGAAAGCGTTGAAGCGTCGTGCCATTGGCTCGTCGAGTAGTTCTGCCCGCTTCCGATGGTATAACGCCACGGTCCGCCACGGTCGGTATTATCATACACTTGGAACGCGACCCCGGCGGTTCCAGCGTTGGCCATTTCAATCCAGAATTTGCCGTCGGTTACGCGGCCGTGGGCGTGAAGCTCGTAGGGGAGCGGCCGCGCGGGGCGTTGAGCGGCGTCCTGCGCGGTCGGCGCCTGTCGCGTCGGAATCGTCAGCTTTGCCGCGGCGCGCGACCGGGCCACGCGTTGGAGAAAGTCCGCCGTGCTGGGCAGATTGAGGCCGGTCCAATCCTGATTGGGCGTGTGGAAATCGAACGTGGAAGTCAAATCCCCACAAATGGTTCGGCGCCAGTCGCTGATGTTCTCCTCGCGCACGCCGAAGCGCCGTTCCAGAAACCGCAGCGTGGAAGTGTGATCGAAGACCTCCGAGCAAACCCACCCGCCGCGCGACCACGGCGAAACGATGATCGCGGGCACCCGCATCCCCAAGCCGACCGGATGCGCGCCTAAGTTGGAGAATTTGCGATCCCGGTACTCCTTCGCTTCCCCGGCGACGGAAACCGTGCTGTAACCTTCGCTTGGATGCAAGGGCGGCAGCGGCGGCGGCAGGTGGTCGAAGAACCCGCCGGTTTCGTCGTAGTTGATGATAAACGCGGTCTTGGCGAACATTTCGGGATGGTCCACGAGCGCCTCGATGAGTTGGGCGCAAATGTGTTCGCCTTTTGACGGCTCGTGCTCGGGGTGCTCAGAAAGCTCGGCCGCGGTAACGATCCAGGAGACTTGCGGAAGTTGTCCCGACGCGAGGTCCGCGCGAAAGGCGGCGACCAGTTGCTCGCCGTCGGAGCGTTTGCAGTCGCGGCCGTTGGGGATGTGCTCCGACACCCATGAGCGGCCCCGGCGGTAGAGCGGTGAATTCTTATCGCTCATTCCCCGGAAAGGCGCGAATACGGAAAGCAGGTTGTCCTGAAAATTGTCGTATTCCTGATATACCTTCCAACTGATCCCCCGCTCTTCCAGCCGCTCCGGGTAAGTTTTCCAGGGCAACGGACCACGAGGGAGCGGCTTGTCGGTCGCCATGTCGGACGTCGGCGTTTGGGCCTCGCCATAGTTGTCCATCTCGGGATCGCCGAGCGCCTTGCCGCCGCCGTTGCAACCAGTCCAGAGGTGCATCCGATTGGGATAGGTTTGCGTCAACGTCGAGCAATGATAGTGGTCGCAAATCGTGAACGCGCTCGCCAGCGCGTAGTAGAACGGCAGGTCCTTCGCCGTGTAATGGACCATGCGCTGGTGCAATTCCTGGCTGTGGCCCCATTGATCAAACTTGCCGCCATTCAGAATTGTCAGACTCGCCTGATGCCCTTGGTTCGAGCCATCCACTCGAAAAGATCGCGTCGCGGACGAATCACCGTGGAACGGCATCACGTAGCCGTCCGGGTGCTGCGCGCCGGGTTGCCGCCAAACCGACGCGCCGCCCGGCAAGCGGATCGCGCGCGGGTCGCCGAAACCGCGCACGCCATTCAAGGCCCCAAAATAGTGGTCGAACGAGCGATTCTCCTGCATGAAGATCACGACGTGCTCGACGTCCATGATCGAGCCGGTCGCGTTGTTCGCGGGCACCGCGAGCGCCCGTCGAACCGTGACGGGGATGAGTGACAGCGCGGAGCCTGCGGCGACCGCCCCCGCGGTGAGCTTGAGGAAACGACGCCGGTGAATGGGCGGTCCAGAAAAATTCATTTTCACAACGGCGGAAACGTAGTTCTCACCGCCGCCCGGGCGCAAGCAAGCAGAAGCAAAGGCGCCAATTTGTCACTTCAACTCGAGGCGGCCCCAATCTTCCGGACGACCCTGCACGCCGGGGCGGGGCGACCAGGCGATGCGCGATTTGTTGATGTTTTCGCCGGGCGCCGCGTCGCGTTTGTCGCCGTCGTAGATGATTAAATTGAAGCCGAGCGTTTTGCCCGGGCGATAGACGAAACCGATCTCCTCGAACGGTATCGCCGCCTGGACGCGGTAGCCATCCGGCGTGCGCGCTGACGCCAAGCGCGTGCGCGGCGCGGTTTCCTCAACCAGTCCCTGCCGCGCGTCCGCGTCGCGCGCGCCGCGCACGGCGCCGGTCGAATCGAACGGAAAGATGCCCAGTTTGTAGCAACCCATCGTGTGTTCGGCGCCACCGACGGGGTCGAGGCAGATCTCGACGGAATCGCTACGCCAATGGCCTTTGATGTCGTTGGGCGCGATGTTCGAGACCACGACGTCATCCTTGACGATCACGTCCACGAACAAACGCCGCCGATCGTGCGCCAGATGGAACACCGCGCTGCTGTCGGCTTCGCCCGTCACTTTGCCCTCGGCGAGATCAGTCGGGTTCACGCGCAACGCCGGAATTGTCTCCCAGCCGCGATCGGTTCCATCGATGGCTGGCGCCGTTGAGACGCGCGCGACCGTGGCGCGGGGAACCAGATGCACGCGCGCGACCGCCTGGCGAGCCGCGCCGGGAAGGGTCAATATTGCAGTAAGATCAACATCTTGGTGGGAGCCCGCCGGCGGCGTCACCTGAAATTGAAAGCTGACATTGGTTTGCCCCGCCGCGCGAACGGCCTGGCGCGGCGGAGCGACCACCCAGCCCGCCGGCGCGGCCAGCGCGATCTCACCGCGCAAGGGCGTGGACTCGCGATTCGCCAACTCGAGGCGCAAAACATTCGCCTGCCCGGCGACCAGCGGCAGATCGGCCTGGAATTTGGCCGCGACGTGTTCGATCCGCTGCGCTTTGACCCAGCGCAGATACTCCGCGACCGCGGGACGTGGGACAAAGGTGAGTTCGAGTGGGGGTGGATTGGACGGCGCCACAAATGCGATTGGGGTCGCAGCGGCATCAGGAATGGGCAACCCGCGCAAGAGATCGTCCTCCTCCAGGCCGGTAACCGGCACGCAACTCTTGACCAACGTCAGCGTCTGCGGCCGCCGCAGCCACGGCGCGTTCGCAAAGTTGCCGAATCCCTGAGATCGATGATTCGAGCCGGCCAGCGCCGCCACTTGGCCGGGCGTTCGCCCATCCGGCAGCGAACGATCCATCGCGATGCGGACGAGGACCCCGCCGCTGTCGCCCCCGTAATACAGCTTGCGCGGTTGCCAGACGGTGAGTCCTTCTTTGGTCAGTTGCTCGGGAAAGCGCCGCGCGTCCGCGGCCGCGCTAAAGGCCTCGGTCGCCAACACAGCGGCAGCTTGATGATGCCCATGCTGACCAGGGCGCGGCGCGGGATTCATGGTCACGATCACCTCGGGGCGGAGCGTTCGCACCAAGCGGACCAATTTGCCGAGCGTTTCTTCCCGTCCCCAATTCTGAAACGTCGCCGCGAGACTCTCGGTGTAAGCCCAATCAAGGCGGTCCAGAAAGAAGCAATAACGGACCCCAATCGTGTTGAGCGCGTCGCGCAGTTCCGCTTCTCGCAGAACGCCCAGCGCCGCGCCCCACTGCGTCCCGACCATATTGCCGCCCCCTTCCCCGCGCGTGCAATAAACGTTTGCCACGACCCCGCCTTTGCCGCGCGCGTACCAGGCCAGCGCGCCCGCGACGCCGGTCTCGTCGTCGGGATGCGCGAAGACCGCCATAATGTCGGTCTTCAACAAGGCGGCGCCCTGCTTGGGGAGAGCCGCGGGTTCGGCGGCCACGAGCGGCGCCGAGGCTAAGGCCAAGACAAGGGCGAGCCATTGATGAGGGAACGGATTTAGATTCACAAAAATAGATTTACCCGGAGCGATGTCGAAAGGCAGCCCCAAACGGAGATTTGGCAGGCGGCTAGACGCAACATAGCGTGGACGAAGATGGACGAAGATGGACGAGCTTAGGCGAATCGGCAAGCGCGGGGACGGAGCGCGGGTCTGCGACCCGCAGTGGCGGCTTCCCGCAGCCGGCGTCCTTCGAGCGAGATGCCCGTTCGGGGTTAGGCCGTGCTGCGGTTCACAGAACCGCGCGCCGGGAGGAGAGGGAACGCAGGGCGGAATGAGTCACCCATAGGTTCCGCCGGTTGCCTCCGGTTGCGGCCCTCAAAAATACGTCAATTCCGCTTGGTTGAGGTCCGCTCGGCGAGCCAAATCACGTCCGGGTTATTTGGTGAGGCGTAGTTCAACTGCAGATTGTTGTTATAATGAATGGGCGGTTTGGTGCGCGCGTCCAGCCAGCGGCGAATTTGGGCGTGGCCGTCGGCGAAGGAGATGCCCGCCGCGCCGTTGTGATAGGCGGCCGGAACGTCGATCACCCGCGCCGCGGCCGGATTTTCGACCATTTGATTCGCAAAACCGCCAGCGTTGATCCCGTCCGGATGTTCGTCCAGCAACACGAACAGCCCCGAGGGTCCGGGCGTGGTCATGTCGCTGGTCTTCAGGTAGGTCTGGTAGGTCTTTTGCTGGTCGTTGTAGTTTGGTGGCGCCAGCCAACCGCCCGGCCCACCGAAGGCCTGGCTCATGCTCATGCTGCGCACGCGGGGATAGACGTTCGCGCCAAATTTTACCGTGCTTCGATCCGCCGGGCACTTGTAAACCCCGGCGGCGTGCAAATAAGGGCCGAAGGCCGCGTATTTCGGGTCGATCAAATAAAGGATGTTCGTGTTATCGGGGCTCGAATAATCGAGCCAACCCCAGACCCAGGCATGCGGCTCGGTCCCCGTGTTGCCGGGCGCCGTCACGTAGCCGTTATTATCGTCGGCGTACATGATCCAGACCACCTGCAACTGCTTCAAATTGCTCATGCACTGAATCCCCTGCGCCTTTGTCTTGGCCTTGCCCAAGGCGGGCAACAGCATGCTCGCCAAAATCGCGATGATCGCGATCACGACCAGCAGTTCGATCAGGGTAAACCCATCGCGGCGGAGGTAACGCCTCTTGCCGCCGTCAGAATTGGCGCGGTTCAGCATCATAAAGGAGAGTGCGGTAATCATTACCGGAAGGGGCAAGTATTGGCCAGCAGAATCGACCGCAAAATCGGCTAACAAAAGGATCACTTCTTAATCGCGTTGAACTGTTCCCGGATCGCTTCAACTCGCCGCCGGTTGACGCCGTAGTCGGAAGTTCCCACGCGGGAGGCTGAGCGAACTTGAATGACGGCGCCCGTGGCGAAAAACTCGACGTCATCGGCGAATCGAAAAAACGCGCTGCGGAATTCGGCGCGCAGGTAGCCATTCGTTTCGAGGACGAGCGTGGCCCGCGGTTGATGGCGCAGCACCTCTTTTAATGAGGCAAGCGCCGGCGCGGAGGGGCCGGTAAAATGGAGCGGTTCGATCAAGTGTCGGCGGTCCTCGCTCTCGCTCGAAACGCAGTTCGGCGAATCGGGACAGCCAGCGAGTCTTCCGCCTTGCAACCCCAAATCGGTCGGCGCGGACGAAAACCCGTTAAACGCGATCAAGCCAACGACGAGCAGCGCCGGAACGATGACGGCCGCTCGCGCCATCCGACCAATAATTCCCATTCGCCCCGCCATAATTCGTATCGTTGACGATCTTCGACTCTCGCTCGGCGGTCAACGGTGAACGACCAGCACCAACTTGAATAACTTGTGAATTACGGCCGCTTGAGGCACGGCGTTGGCCGAAGCAAGGTTCTAAGGTGGCCCGAAACCCGGTTGCCGCCGGTCAGCGACGGGGATAGTCTCGCCGGGAAATGATTCCGAAGAGAACCGCGTCGGGAAGCGTCGGATACTTAAGACCATGATATGATGCCGATGGATCGAATTGAAACCGACGCGCGGTCGGTGACGCCCGTGGCGCCGCCGTCGCTCGCGACGATTCTTCGCGCCGCTCGTCGCTCGCGCGCGCTGCCGACGATCGCGCTCTCGGTCATTTTCCTCGCGGCAGGGGCAGGCCGGCTTTCGGCGCAGGAAGGCAAGCCCGCGGCCACTAGCAAGATCGAGTTCGACCGCGACATCCGGCCGATCCTCTCGGACAATTGCTACAAGTGCCACGGCCCGGACGAGAAGGCCCGGAAAGCCAAGCTCCGGCTCGATACGAAGGAGGGCGCGTTCCGCGTCAAGGATGGCAAGACGGTGATCGTCGCCGGCAAGAGCGCGGAGAGCGAAATCGTCCGCCGCATCACCAGCCACGATCCGGACGAGTTGATGCCGCCCCCGGACTCGAACCGCAAATTGACACTGAAGCAGATCGACCTCCTGCGGCGCTGGGTCGATCAAGGCGCGAAGTGGGCGACGCATTGGGCATTCAATCCGATCCAAGTCACCGCTCCACCCAGCGTCAAAAACAAGAATTGGCCGGTCAACGCAATCGACCGGTTCGTCCTGGCCCGGCTCGAACGCGAGAAACTGGCGCCGTCGCCCGCGGCCGATCGGGAGCGGCTACTGCGCCGCGTCACGTTCGATCTCACCGGATTGCCGCCGACGCCCGGCGAGCGCGAAGCGTTCCTCGCGGATCATTCGCCCAACGCCTACGAAGCCATCGTGGATCGCCTGCTGCGTTCACCGCGCTTCGGCGAGCGGATGGCGACGCGCTGGCTCGACCTTGCGCGTTACGCCGACACCTACGGTTACCAGATGGACGCGCCGCGGCCGATGTGGCCGTATCGCGATTGGGTCATCAAGGCGTTCAACGAAAACCTGCCGTTCGACCAATTCGTGACCTGGCAACTGGCCGGCGACCTCCTGCCCAACGCGACGCGGGAGCAACGCCTCGCCACGGCGTTCAATCGGCTCCACTTGCAGAATGAAGAGGGCGGCGTGGTCGAGGAGGAGTTCCGGGTGGCTTACGTGGTGGATCGCGTCGATACGTTCGGCACGGCTTTTCTCGGTCTGACGTTTGAATGCACCCGTTGCCACGACCACAAGTTCGACCCGCTCACGATGCGCGATTTCTATTCGCTCTTCGCGATGTTTCAGAATATCGATGAGTCGGGGCAGAATCCCTACACGGGTTTCGTCGTCACGACGCCCGCGCCGTCGTTGTTGCTCACGGACGACGCGACCGACGCCCGGCTGGCCGACCTCGCTCGGCAAATCGACGCCAAGGAGCGCCAAATCGGAGCCTTGCGCGAAGCGGCCCGGAGCGCGTTCAGCGAATGGGTCAAGACCAAGCCGGCGGCGCCTCCCCTGCCCCAGCCGATGGCGGCGTTCACATTCGACGGTCTTAAGGACGGCGTATTGACGAATCGCGTCGATGCCGCCAAACCCGGGCACGCCCACGAAAGTCCGACGCTCATCGCCGGCCACGCGGGACAAGCCGCCGAATTTGATGGCGAAAGCGGGTTTACCTTTCCTGGTTTGGGACACTTCAATCGGACCGACGCCTTTTCGATGTCGCTCTGGCTGCGACCGCCGGCGGCGGCCGAGCGGCAGGTTGTTCTGCATCACACCAAGGCGCCGGTGGACGCGGGCAGCCGCGGCTACGAATTGCTGCTGGAGGACGGCCGGCCCGCGGTCGGCATCCACCACCAGTGGCCGGGCAGTTCGCTCAAAGTGCGGGCGAAGAACGCGCTGCCGACCAACGCGTGGACCCAGGTGGCTTTCACTTACGACGGCTCCAGCCACGCGGCGGGCGTGCGGATCTACCTCGACGGGCGGCCCGTGGAGACCGAGGTTATTCGCGACAAGCTTCGCAAGGACATCACCTACAACGGCGGCGAGCCGGATCTGGAAATTGGTTTTCGTTTTCGCGACGCCGGTTTCAAGGGGGGCGCGGTGGACGACTTCCAGATCTTCAATCGCGCTCTCACCCCGATTGAGATGGCGCAAGTCGCCGGACGGAACGAGTTGCAACTGGCCTGGACGACGAAGCCCGACGCGCTGTCGCCGGAACAGAAGGAACGCTTGCTCGATTACTACGCCGCGGAAGTTTATCCACCGGGCCGCCAACACGCGGCGGAACTGGCCGGTCTGCGCGTCGAGCAGAATCGCGTCGTCGATCCTCTTCCGGAAATCATGGTCATGGAGGAATTGCCGCAACCCAAGCCCGCCTATCTCCTGAAGCGTGGGGCCTACGACGCGCACGGCGACCCGGTAACGGCGAACACGCCGGGAATCCTGCCGCCGTTGCCCGCGGCCGCCCCACGGAACCGGTTGGGCCTGGCCCAATGGTTGATTTCGGCCGACAACCCGATGTTGGCGCGGGTCACCGTCAACCGCGCCTGGCAGATGATGTTCGGCCGCGGGATCGTCGAGACCGCCGACAATTTCGGAGCGCAAGGCGCCTTGCCGACGCATCCCGAGTTGCTCGACTGGCTCGCGCGCGATTTCACCACTTCGGGATGGAATTACAAGGCGCTGCTCAAGCGCATCGCGATGTCAGCCACCTACCGCCAATCATCGCAGGCCAGCCCGGAGGCGCTCGCGCGCGACCCGGCCAATCGGCTGCTGGCGCGCGGCCCGGCCCGCCGCTTGACCGCCGAAATGATTCGCGACCAAGCGCTGGCGGACAGCGGCTTGCTCGTGGAGAAACTTGGCGGTCCCAGCGTCAAGCCGTACCAACCGGCCGGGTTGTGGGAGATCGCCGCGAGCAATCCGCACTACGACCAAGGGCACGGCGACGAGCTGCATCGGCGCAGTCTCTATACGTTCTGGCGCCGGACGATTCCCCCGCCCGCGATGATCTCGTTCGACGCGCCGGAACGAAATGTCTGCAGCGTCAATCGCCAGAGCACGAGCACGCCGCTCCAGGCGTTGACGCTGCTGAATGATCCGCAGATCGTCGAGGCCGCGCGCCATCTGAGCGAACGGATGCTCGCGACGGGTGGCGCCAGTTTGGACGACCAGATCTCCTGGGCATTCCGGCTCGTCACCACGCGGCAGCCCAAGCCCGCGGAATTGGCCGTCCTCAAACGGCTTTTCGCCGAACAGCGCGAGCTTTTCGCCGCCGATCCGCAAGCCGCCGCCCGCCTGCTCGCGGTCGGCGAAAGCGCCAACGACCCCTCGCTGCCGCCCGCGGATTTGGCCGCCGGAACGGCGCTGGCGGAGGCGCTGCTGAACCACGACGACGCGATCATGGAGCGCTAGCCACTTTGAGAACGACCTTATGAATTGCTCGCACATTAATTTCGCGATGAATCGCCGCGACTTCTTCGGCCGGTTCGCGCTCGGCCTGGGCGGGGCCGCGCTCTCCTCGTTGTTCGATTCCGCGCTGCTGGCCGCGCCGCCCGCCACGCCGAATCCGTTTCGCGGGATTCTGACGGAGCCGCATTTTACCCCGAAGGCGAAACGGATCATTTACCTTTTCATGAGTGGCGGGCCGTCGCAACTCGACCTGTTCGATTACAAACCAGTCTTGAACGAACGCAACGGGCAGGACCTCCCCGCCAGCGTCCGCATGGGACAACGTCTGACGGGGATGTCCGCGAATCAAGCGACGCTGCCGATGGCCGGGTCGATCTTCAAGTTCGCCCAACACGGCGCCAGCCGGGCTTGGATCAGCGAACTGATGCCGTGGACGGCCAAAATGGCGGACGACCTCTGCTTCGTGAAATCGATGCACACCGAGGCGATCAACCACGACCCGGCGATCACATTTTTTCAGACCGGCTCCCAATTCGCCGGACGTCCGAGCATCGGCGCGTGGCTGAGCTACGGGCTGGGCAGCGCGAACGAAACGCTACCGACCTTCGTGGTCCTGATCTCGAAGGACCGCATTGATCAACCGCTCTACGCCCGGCTTTGGGGCAACGGATTTCTTCCGAGCATTCACCAGGGCGTGCAGTTCCGCAGCGGGAAGGACCCGGTGCTTTACCTGCAAAACCCGGACGGCGTTTCCGGCGCCAGCCGGCGCCAGATGCTCGACCGTCTGGCGGAGTTGAATCGTCTGCAATTCGAGGACTTGGGCGACCCCGAAATCAACGCCCGGGCCGCGCAATACGAGATGGCCTACCGGATGCAGACGAGCGTGCCGGACGTGATGAACGTCGCGGATGAACCGGCGAGCGTGTTGGAACTTTACGGGCCGGACGCGAAGAATCCGGGGACGTTTGCGGCAAACTGCCTCCTCGCGCGGCGTCTGGCCGAGCGCAACGTCCGTTTCATTCAGCTTTACCATCCCGGTTGGGACCATCACGGCAACTTGCCGAACGGGATCCGCCGCCAGGCCAAAGACGTCGATCAAGCGGCCTACGGGCTGGTCACCGATCTCAAGCAGCGCGGGTTGCTCGACGAGACGCTCGTAGTCTGGGGCGGCGAGTTTGGCCGGACGAATTATTCCCAAGGGAAACTGACGAAGGACGATTACGGTCGGGATCATCATCCCCGCTGTTTCACCGCCTGGCTTACTGGCGCCGGAATCAAGCGCGGCATCTCCTACGGCGCGACGGATGATTTCGGTTACAACGTCGCCGATAATCCGGTCCACGTGCATGACCTTCAGGCGACCATTTTGCAGCAATTGGGGATCGATCACACGAAGTTGACCTTCCGATTTCAGGGACGCGATTTTCGGCTCACGGACGTGAGTGGAGAGGTAGTCAAACCGATTCTGGCATGATATAAACGGCGCGATGACCCAAACCATCCGCCAATTCAATCGGCGCCACCTGGGCGTGGCGCTGGCGGTGGCCGCTCTGTTCACCACCGCCGCGCGGGCGCGCGATCGCATCGGCGTCCCGGAAGACCATCCTCGCCGGATCGAGCACGGCTTGCGGCTTTTCCAACAATACGTCCGCGGACTCCTCACGACGAAGTGCATTGAATGCCACGGCGCCGAAAAGAAAAAGGGCGGTCTTGATCTCTCGACGCGCGAAGGGTTGCTCAAGGGCGGCGACGACGGCGAGGTGATTATTCCCTTCAACGCGGATCAAAGCCGTCTCCTGCGCCTGTTGCGCCACGAAGAAGAGCCTTACATGCCGAATAAAAAGGCGGCGCTCGCCCGGGAGCAGATCGCCAAAATCACCGAGTGGATCGACGACGGCGCGCCCTACGACAAACCGCTCGTGGATCGCCCAACGCTCACGCGCGACCGCTCCGTCGTCACCGACGAAGACCGCCGTTGGTGGGCCTTCCAGCCGCTGACTCGGCCCAAGCCACCCCAGATTGACGCGGCGCCGGTTAAGCCCCAAAACCCGATCGACCAATTCATTCTGTCCAAGGCGGCGGGGATGGCGCTGTCGCCCGTGGCGGACAGACGGACGCTGGCGCGCCGCGCTTATCTCGACTTGTTGGGCCTGCCGCCGTCACCGGACGAAGTGGAGACCTTCACGCGCGACGAATCGCCGGACGCCTGGCCGCGCCTGATTGACCAACTCCTGGCTTCGCCGCGCTACGGCGAACGTTGGGCGCGGTATTGGCTCGACGTGGCTCGCTTCGCCGAGAGTTCCGGCTTTGAGCATGACTACGATCGACCGGGAGCTTTTCAATTTCGCGATTTCGTCATCCGCGCGTTGAATGACGACCTGCCGTTCGACCAATTCGCGCGCTGGCAACTGGCCGGGGATGAGTTCGCGCCGGACGATCCGCTGGCGCTGACGGCGACCGGCTTCCTCGGCGCGGGCGTTTTTCCGACCCAGATCACCGCCAACGAGGTCGAACGTACGCGCTACGACGCGCTCGACGACATGCTGGCGACGACCGGCTCGGCGTTCCTCGGATTGACAATCGGTTGCGCGCGTTGCCACGACCATAAGTACGATCCAATTCCGACACGCGACTACTATCGAATGTTGTCCGCCTTTACGGCGACCGTGCGGAGCGTCGTTGACCTGGACGTTGAGCCTGGGCGGACCCACCGGCTCGTGGAGAAATGGGCGGCCGATTATGTGCCGCTGTTGACTGACCTGAATCATTATGAAGCCGCCTTACAGCCGCGCTTTGAGGCTTGGCTGGCCAGCGGCGCGCGGAACTTGGCCGAAGCGCGGTGGGCGACGCTCAACGTCACCACCCTAACTTCGAAAACAGGCGCCACCTTCAAGCGCCTCGCGGACGGCTCGTTCCTCGCGGAAGGTAAAAACGGCGACCAGGACGAATACATTTTGACCGGCTTAGCCTCCGGCCCGCGGTTGGCCGGGTTGCGGCTCGACGCGCTCGCCGATGCCTCACTCCCCAAGTCTGGCCCGGGGCGCGCTGAAAACGGAAACTTCGGCCTGAGCCGCGTCCGCGTGTTCTGCGCGGCGGGCGGGACGAACGAAGCGCAAGAGATACCGCTGACGGGGCCGCGAGCTGATTTTGAGCAGAACACGTCGAACCTGTCGATCGCCAGTTCGTTGGACGATAATCCGTCCAGCGGTTGGGCCGTCGATGGACAAATCGGCAAAGACCATGCGGCCGCGTTTAAGTTCGAGCGGCCGATCGACGCGCCGACCGGCGCGTCCCTGACCGTCACGCTCGAGTTTCGCGTCAACACCCGCCACAACCTCGGCCGTTTTCGCGTTTCGACGTCCGCGCGCGAGGACGCCGGCTTGAAAGAGGAGGCGCTCCCGGCGTCGATCGCCGCCCTGCTGGCGCGGGCCAAGGCGGGCGGCGCCGCGGAGACTTGGTCGGCCGCCGAACGGGCGAGCCTGTTCGGTTGGTGGAAGCGATCCGATCCGGGCTGGGCCGAACGCTCGGCCCGTCTCGAGCGCCATCGCGCGACGCAGCCGACCGGCCTGACCAAGGCGCTGATATGCGCCGAAGGGCATGAACCGCTCCGTTACCATTCGCAAGGCGCCGACTTTTTCAAGGAGACGTATTATCTCAAACGCGGAAACACCGACCTCAAAGACGGCGTCGCGACGGAGGGCTTTCTCCAGGCGTTGATGCGCGGCGCCGATGGCCCGTCCCGGTGGCAATGGAACCCACCACCCGGCGCGCTTTACTCCGGTCGCCGGCGCTCGCTTGCCAATTGGCTGACTGACACCGATCACGGCGCGGGTAACCTGCTGGCGCGCGTCGCCGTCAACCGCCTCTGGCAACATCATTTCGGGCGCGGAATCGTGCCGACGCCCAACGATTTCGGGCACGCGGGCGACCCGCCGTCGCACCCGGAGTTGCTCGATTGGCTCGCGGGTCAATTGATCGATCACCAATGGAAGCTCAAATCGATGCACCGTCTGCTCATGACGAGCGCGACATATATGCAGG
This sequence comes from uncultured Verrucomicrobiota bacterium, assembly GCA_964522665.1. Classification (GTDB taxonomy): domain Bacteria; phylum Verrucomicrobiota; class Verrucomicrobiia; order Limisphaerales; family CAZFVY01; genus CAZFVY01. The sequence continues at coordinate 53,813 of CAZFVY010000008.1, forward strand.
CATGCGTGCATGACCCGCGCAAAGAAAGCGCCGACCCGGACGATCATTTGTTCGTCCGCCGCGCGCCCCAACGCCTGGAGGGCGAGGCGATCCGCGATGCGATGCTGTCCGTTTCCGGCCAACTTGACCCGGCGATGTTCGGTCCCGGGACCAAGGACGAACGGAGCCGTCGGCGCAGCATCTACTTCACCATCAAACGGAGCCAATTGGTCGGCTCGATGGTCGTCTTTGATCAACCCGAGCCGTTGGTCAGCCAGGGCGCCCGGCCAACCACCACCGTGGCGCCCCAGGCGTTGTTGCTCATGAACAGCCCGCAAGTTCGCGATTGGGCGGACGCGCTTGCCCGGCGGATGCGCCGGGAGACGGCCGACGTGAACGATCTCGCGGCGCTCACCCGTCGCGGTTACGCCTTGACCCTGGGCCGGCCGCCGACGCCGGACGAACTCTCGGAAAGCGCCGAGTTTCTGCGCCGGCAGGCCCGGAGCTACGCCGCCGATTCGCGGCCCGACGCGAACGCGCTGGCGCTGGTCGATTTTGCCCAAGTCCTTTTCGGCTTGAACGAATTCATCTATGAAAACTGAACCGACCCTGCCCCACGGTTTTCACGCCGCGATGAGCCGGCGTGAACTTCTGCAAAAGGCGGGCGGCGGATTGGGCTGGCTCGCGCTGGCGTCGATGTTTGATCGCGCGGGATTGGTGGCCGCCGCGGCGCCGTCGCTGAATCCGTTGGCGCCGAAAAGTCCGCGGTTCAAGCCGCGGGCCAAGGCGGTCATCTGGCTCTTCATGAACGGCGGCCCGAGTCAGGTTGATACGTTCGACTACAAACCGGGGCTGGCCAAATTCGACGGCAAAAAGCTCGACGGCTTCGACAATAAAACGGGCTTCTTTCAGGACGCGGTCGGTCCGTTGATGAAATCACCATTCGACTGGCGCCAGCATGGGCAAAGCGGGACGTGGGTCAGCAGTCTGTTTCCGCACTTGGCCCGGCACGTCGATAAGATGGCGTTCATTCACTCCTGTTGGACGCAATCGAACAATCATAGCCCCGCGCTCTTCATGATGAACACGGGCGTCACGCGCATGGGCTATCCCTGCGTCGGTTCGTGGGTGACGTACGGCCTCGGGTCCCAATGCGACAATCTGCCCAGCTTCGTCGTGATGAGCGACCCGCTCAATCGCGGCCTGCCGAAAGGCAACGCGCTGAATTGGGGCGCCGGTTTCCTGCCGACCGTCTATCAGGGCACGTGGCTGCGCCCGCAAGGCGAGCCGATCGATAATCTGAAACGTCCCGCGGCGCTGACCGACGAGCGGCAGCGGGCGCAACTCGACCTGCTGGCCCGGCTGAATCAACGTCAGGCGGAGAACTCGCCGGTCGAAAGCGAACTGGCGGCGCGCATCGAAAGTTTTGAACTCGCCTACCGGATGCAGACCGCGGCGCCCGAGGCGTTCGAGGTAAAAAGCGAACCGGAGCACATCCAGAAGCTCTATGGCCTTGACCAAAAACATTGCGCCCACTTCGCCGCGCAATGCCTGATGGCGCGCCGCATGGTTGAGCGGGGCGTCCGCTTCGTGCAGATTTATTCCGGAGGGATGGACAACCAGCTTAGTTGGGATTGCCACGGAGATCTCGTGGGCAATCACGGCGGCTTCGCCCGCGAGACGGATCAGCCGGTCGCCGCGCTGTTAGCCGACCTCGAACAGCGCGGCCTCCTCGAAGACACTTTGGTCATTTGGGGCGGTGAATTCGGCCGCCTCCCGCTTTCCCAAAAAGGCGACAAACCGGGGCGCGATCATAACCCGCACGCCTTCACCGTCTGGCTCGCCGGCGGCGGCGCTCGTGGGGGAACCCACTATGGTGAGACCGACGAGATCGGCTTCAAGGCCGCGGTGGACAAAGTCCACGTCCGCGATTTTCACGCGACGATCCTGGCCGCGCTCGGCTTGGAACACCGCAATCTCACCTTCCGCTTTCAGGGGCTAGACCAGCGCCTGACGGGCGTCGAAGAAGCCCGCGTGGTTCACGAAGTCCTCGCCTGAGTGGTCACGCGGCGCGCGGTATTTCAGATAATGCCGCACTTAGCGCCGGGCGTGCTTGGCGTCACTTGCGGACTCCTACGGCAAGTACGCGCGAAAGAAACGGGAGCCGGGCGAACTGGATTGCGGATCGATGAAGATCAGGTCGGTGAAAGCGTTGTTGGTCCAAACCGGGGTCCAATTCACCAGGTCGGTTGAACTTTCGACCACCACTGATCCGCCGACCGGCCCGGCGAGCATGAATCTGAATTGGCCATTATAAAAGCCCAAGGATGGTCCGCTCGTGATGATCAGCCGGGCCAGCGACCCGGGCGGCGGGGGAACCTCGTGTCCCGACCGAATCAGGTTGTTCCCGTCGTCAGCGATGTAAACTGTTCCCGAGGCGTCCACGGCCACGCCCGTCGGATAAGAGAACCGCGCGGCGCTACCGACGCCATCCGCGTCACCGAGATTCGCGGTGAGTCCCGCGAGGGTTGACGTATGGCCGTCCGCCGTGATTTTGCGAAGTTTGGCGCCAAGACTCTCGGTCACGTAAACGTTCCCCGATCGGTCCACGGCCACCCCAATCGGTTCCCAAAAGAGCGCGTCGGCTACGGTCCCATCCTTCGTCCCGGTTACACCCGCCTGGCCGGCCAGCGTGGTCACGTCTCCCGCCGCGGTGATCTTCCGAATGACCTGACTGCCCGAATCGGCGACATACAGGTTGCCGGGCGAGTCGGCCGCGATGCCGAAGGGCCGGTTGAAGAGCGCCTGATCGCCCGTTCCATCAGCCCAGCCAAAGACGCCGGCCACGCCTGCCAGCGTTGTCACCAGGCCATCGGGCGTTACCTTCCGAATGGTGTGGTCAACAAAATCGGTGACATAGACGTTGCCAGCGCCGTCCACCGCGACGCCCCGCGGTGAGTTAAACTGCGCGGCGCTCCCGCTTCCATCCGCGCTGCCGGCGGCGCCCGGCGAGCCGGCGAGGGTAGTCACCACGCCGCTCGGCGATATTTTCCGAATCGTGTAATTGCCGGCGTCCGCCACGTAGAGATTGCCGGCGCTGTCCAAAGCCGCGCCTTGGGGCGAGGTGAACCGCGCGGCGCTTCCGACCCCGTCCGCGCTGCCGCTGTTTCCCGGCGATCCGGCGAACGTCGAGACGACGCCGGCCGGAGTTATCTTTCGGATCGTATTGTTCCCCGAGTCAGTCACGAAGAGATTGGTAGAGCTATCGACCGCGATGCCGAAGGGTAGGTTGAAGAGCGCGATGTTCCCCGGTCCATCAGCGTAACCCACCGTCTCGTTGCTCCCCGCCAACGTCGTCACGGCCCCAGCGGGCGTCACCTTCCGAATCGCGTTTTGGTCCGACACGATTAACGCGCCAGACGGATCCAATGCCAAACCCGCGATGATCGAAAACCGCGCGACGTTCCGGGGACCGTCCGTCGTGCCTCCTTGGCCACCTCCCCCAACCAGCGTAGTCACCGCGCCCGCCGGAGTGACCTTGCGAATCGCGTTATTGAAAATATCTCCAACATAGAGGTTGCCCGCGGCGTCCACCGCCACGCCGGACGGAACCACGAACCGCGCGTCGGCGCCCACGCCATCAACGTAGCCCCACTGGCCCAGCGTGCCCGCAAATACTGTCACTTCCCCATTCGTCCCCACCTTTTGAATCGTGTTGTTGTTCGCCCCCGCGACATAGACATTTCCACTGACATCCACCCCGACGCCACCATACGGAATCGGGGGCTCGGTATATTGCGGGTCGATTTGGGGCGACAAAGTCGCCAGGGTCGTCACGACTCCCGCCGCGGTCACCTCCCGGACGACGTTGTTGGTCTGATCCAGTACAAACAGGTTGCCGAGGCGATCGACCGCGATGCCTGACGGAAGATTAAAACGCGCGTCAGAACCCACGCCATCGGAACTCCCCTGGCGGCCAGCCAACCCGGCGAACGTCGTGACCGTACCCGTCGCGGTCACCTTCCGGATTGTGTGATCGCCGAATTCCGTCACGTAGAGGTTGCCTGCGCCGTCGATCGCGATACCAGTTGGGCCATAGAATCGCGCGCCGCTACCGGCGCCATCCACGCTGCCTTGCGCCCCGGCGACGCCCGCCAGGGTAGTCACGACGCCCGCCGGCGTGACCTTGCGAATCGTGCAGTTCCGTGAGTCCGCGACAAACGCGTTACCGGCGCCGTCCACGGCCATGCCGCGAGCGCCGAAGAAGCGCGCCGTTGCGCCTGTGCCGTCCACGCTCCCATACCCCGCGCTCCCGGCGATCGTCGTGATGGCATAGGGCGTTGGGTAATTGGTCTGGGCGGAGGATTGAAGCGCCGACACCAGAAGAACGGCGACGGCAAGAGCCGCCAAAACATAATGTTTTTTCATTGGATTACCCGGAAGATGAACCATTCCCTTTCCAGAGCGTTGCCAACTCATACCTCAACCCACGCTCACATTCAAGCAGCGAACGGGTCGAGCACGCAGACTATACACAGCGTCATAAATAATTGCGCATACAGCTCTGATGTGTTTCATTGTGGCTATGAAGCCACTGAAAATTCGAGGGGCTGTTTGAATGCTGGAAACAGCCCAACGAAACCCTCAGAAGGTTGTGCGGCGTTGCTTAACATGCGTATTTATTTATGACGCTCTGTATAATTCTGCATTCCAATCACGCGACGTCCGATTAATTCCCGTTCAAGTGGGCTTCGTGATCAATATTCCATCGCTGCCGGGCCAGCTCGGTGGCCATTACCCAATTGGTCAGCTTCGCATTCTCCACGTGCGCGTCGCCAAACACCATATTCGCGCCTCCTGGATGCCGCGCGCTCGGTAAAGGATAGAGTATTCCGGTATTCTGTGCGGGGCCGCCTTGAACACGAATACTAAAATTGAGTGGGTACGGCGCCAATGCTCCCTCCTCGCCATCTCCGACCATAATCAGGGCGCTGGGAACTCGAATCATATCCGGGGTCACGGCTGGCCCGTAAAGTTGGTCCGCCTTATCGAGCCCCCAATACAACAGCCCACCTAGTCCGACGAAGACCTGCGCCTTTGTCGGCCCGACGCCATAGGCATTGTAACCATAGAGGCCAAACTTGGCGCTTTCGCCGTATGGGTTCGGCGGACTCGGTTCGGGACAGACCATCCCCGACGCCGGGTAATGCCCGTCGGTTGTAAACCGTGAGTACATCCGAAGCCGCTGCTGCCATGAGAACAACAACTCAGGGCCGCCATTCGGATCGAGATCGGTTTCGAGCAATCGCGGGTAGCTCCGATTGTCTTCTGAGTACATCGCCAAAGCCAGACCGTATTGGCGTAGCTGGCTCTTGCACGCGGCCTTCCGGGCCGCGGATCTGGCTTTCGCCAACGCCGGAAGAAGCAGCGACGCCAGGATCGAGATGATCGCGATGACCACCAGAAGCTCGATCAAAGTGAAGGCAGCCCGGAAACGCGCGCGCTCGGACGCCGAGGCTGCGGTACGAGCGTGATTAACCTTGATGATTTCAGTCGATCCCATCCAACGCGCAACCATACCACTCTCCCGCGCTATTTCAAGCTTGAGCCACACGCTCGGTCGCCCGCCTTGATATCCTCGCAAAATCCAAATCGAACGGCAACTTCGGTCGATCCCAATTGAATTTCCCGGTTAGCCGCACGCGACACAAACTGCAGGCGATCCGGCTATTGGGATCGGGCGCGATAGAAACGCCGTGAAAACGTGGCGCTCCGCGTGTCGATAAAACTCAGCCCGTCGATCACAAGGTTGGTTTCGATCGGGAGCCAGCTCGCCAAATCGGTCGAGGCTTCGATGACCACGGAGGAGCCGGCGGGCGCCGAAACGTTGAAGCCGAAGGAGCCACCGTCAAACCCGAGGCCGATCCCGTTCACGATTATCGGCGGCGTCGCCAGCCCTGCGACCGGATAACCCTTCCGAATCAGGTTGTTTCCCGTGTCGGCAATGTAGATATTGCCGAGCCGATCGACCGCGATGCCGACCGGGTCCACAAAGCGCGCGGCGTTCCCGATGCCGTCCTCACTGCCGAAGGCCATGGCGCCTGCGATGGTCGTCACCACGCCATCGGGAGTGACCTTGCGAATCCGCCCGAGAGCCTCAGTGACGAAGAGGTTGCCGGAGGCATCCACCGCCAAGCCTTGCGGACTCTCGAAGCGCGCGTTAATTCCAATCCCATCCGGCGGGCCGTAGGTCGAGCCGGCCAATCCGGCCAAGGTCGTCACCACCCCAGCCGAGGTTATTTTACGAATGGTTTGGTTGCCGGAATCGGCGACGAAGAGATTCCCCGCGCCATCGACCGCGATGCCAATCGGTTTGTAAAAGCGAGCGTCGCTATTGGTCCCATCATCGCTGCCAGAGAGGCCCGCCAGACCGGCCAATGTAGTCACGACACCAGCGGGCGTCACTTTGCGAATCGTCGCGTCATCCAAGTCGGTAACGTAGATATTCCCCGCCGGGTCCACGGCCAGGCCACGGAGCGTGTTGAACTGCGCGGCGCTGCCAGTCCCATCCGCGCTGCCCGCGACGCCCGGCGAGCCAGCCACGGTGGTCACGATGTCCGCCGGTGTCAGCTTCCGAATCGTGTGATTGCCGGCGTCGGCCACATAGAGATTGCCCGCCTTGTCCAGCGCCGCGCCCCGGGGTGAATTGAATCGCGCGGCGCTTCCGGCGCCGTCGGCGCTGCCGCCAATCGCGACGCCAACATCATTGAATTGAGCCGAACCAGCCAAGGTGGTCACCACGCCGGCCGGTGTCACTTTTCGAATCGTGTTGCTTTCGTACTCCGCGACAAAAATGCTCCCCGCGTTGTCCACCACGATGCCGTCGGGGCCGGAGAACAGCGCCGCTCGCCCGGTTCCGTCCGCGATTCCCAAACCTGGATCCGACCCCGCCAACGTGGTCACTGCGGCATCCGGCGTTACCTTTCGGATCGTGTCCTCATCCGCCACATAAAGATTGCCCGCGGCATCCATCGCCATGCCGCCGGGGATTCCGAACCGCGCCTCGCTCCCCACGCCGTCTTTGAGAGCCTGATCCCCCGCGAGTCCCGCGAAAGTGCTTACGGCGCCCGCAGGCGTGATTTTGCGAATAGTCCCATTCATGAAGTCACCGACGTAGAGATTGCCACCTGGGTCCGTTACCACGCCGGCCGGCAGAATGAACCGCGCGGCGCTTCCCACGCCGTCGGCGGCGCCGGGATGTCCGACTTCTCCCGCCAAGAATGAGACCCCGCCGCTTGGCGTCACTTTTTGGACGGTGTTATTGCCCGCGCCGGAAACATAGATGTTTCCCAATTTGTCCACCGCGACCCCCGCCTCATTCATGATTTCAATACCGTCAAACAGGAAGATCGCATCGGCGTTGGTCGCCAAGGCGGCGACGGTCGTCACGGCTCCGTCTGGGGAAACCTTCCGAAGCACCGGCGGCGCTTGGTCCAAAACAAACAGGTTTCCGGCGGAGTCCATCGCGATTCCGCTGGGAGAATTAAACCGCGCTTCGTTTCCCACCCCATCGACGTATCCGGGAGGCCCGAACCGACCCGCGAAGGTCGTGACAGCGCCGGTCGGCGTGATCTTCCGAACGGTATGCTCGTCCGTCGCATAGAGGTTTCCTTGGGCATCGATCACCAAACCGTCGGGGTTAAAAAATCGAGCGGCGCTGCCGGTTCCATCGACACTCCCCTGGCTACCTACCGCTCCGGCAAACGTCGTGACCACGCCCGCAGGCGTGACTTTTCGGATCGTCAAATTTCCGCTATCTGCCACGAAGACATTACCCGCGCTATCCACCGCGAGGCCAGTAATGCTCTTAAAGTGCGCCTCCGCGCCCGTCCCGTCCGCGCTTCCCGGACCGGTATTTCCCGCCAGCGTGGTGATGACGTAAGGCGCCGGGTAGTTGGTTTGGGCGACGGATTCAAGGGCGAACAGAGGAAGAACAGCGACGGCAAGAGCCGCCAGAACAAAATGTTTCTTCATTGGATTACCCGGAAGACGAACAATTCCCTTTCCAGAGTGTCATCAACCTATACCTCAACCTTGGCTCAAATACAAGCGGCCAGCGCAGCCTTCGTGCATCACCCACCCGGATGCCGCGATGATTCGCCCTCCGAAATAACCGACGGCCCCACTACGGCGTACGCGCCCGATAAAATCGGGCTGAGTAAACGCCACTCTGCGGATCGCCGAACGTGAGGCTACCCGCCGGGCTGTTGGTGGAAATCGGAAGCCAGTGCGTCAAATCGGTCGAGGCTTCGATGACCAATCCATCCCCTTCCCAGCCGATCACGTTGAAACCAAATCCGCTGGCCGTGAAACCCAACGTTGGTCCCGTCACGATACTCGGCACGGCCACCGGCTGGCCCATGCGGATTTGGTTGTTTCCCGTGTCGGCGACGTAAATGTTCCCCGCGCCGTCCACGGCGATGCCGCGCGGCCCCGAAAACTGCGCCGCTCGTCCGACGCCGTCCGCGCTGCCGGGATTCCCGGCGCTTCCGGCAAGGGTCGAAACGATTCCGTCCGGCGTTATCTTGCGGACCCGGCTGGCGCCAAGCTCGGCCACATAGACATTCCCGGCGCCGTCCACCGCCACGCCGTAAGGCGCTGAAAACCGGGCGCTACTCCCCACCCCGTCCGAATCGCCCGAAATCCCCGCCGAGCCGGCCAGCGTCGTCGCCGCGCCCGTGGGGGTGATCTTCCTCACCGTATGGTTGCCCGAATCAGCCACGTACAAATTGGCGGAGCCGTCCACCGCCACGCCGGACGGGGCGTTGAAGCGGGCGGCGGCGCCGGTGCCGTCGGCGCTGCCCGGAGCGCCAGCCAGCCCGGCGACGGTCGTCACGACGCCGGCGGTGGTCACTTGCCGGATCGTATCGTTGCCAAGATCGGCGACGAAGAGGCTGGCGACGCCGTCGAACGCAAGCCCGGCGGGATTGAGAAATCGGGCGGCACGTCCGGCGCCGTCGGCGCTGCCACCTACGCGGGGTGAACCGGCCAGCGTCGTTACCGCGCCGAACGGATCAATCATTCGAATCGTGCTATTGCCCGAGTCGGACACGTAAACGTTTCCCGAAGGATCCGCCGCCACTCCCGCGGGAGCGGTAAATCCAGCGGCAGTGCGAAATCCATCGGCGATACCGGGAAGGCCATTTCCACTCCCCGCCAGCTTGGTGACGCGTCCGGTCGCCGTGGATAGCTCAGTGATGAGGTTGTGGCCCGCGTCGGCGACGTAGAGATGGCCAGCGGCATCCGCGGCCACGCCAGACGGACCTTTGAATCCCCCGATCGAATCACCGTTGTCCCTCCCTGCTAAAGTGGTCACGTCACCCGCCAGAGTAACGCGACGAACGGAATCCTCGTCGGTCACGATGAGGGCGTCCGAACCAGCCAGCGCGACGCCGCGCGGACCGAAAAACCGGGCTTCACTACCGGATGCGTCCGTGCTGCCATAGGCCCCGGGCCACCCCGCCAGCGTCGTCACGTCGCCGGACGGCGCTACCATGCGGATCGTATAGTTCAGCAACTCGCCAACGTAGAGGTTCCCGTTCGAATCCACGGCCACTCCGGTAGGAAACTGAAATCGCGCTTCGCTTCCCCGCCCGTTCGCGCTACCCCACTGGCCCAATTTTCCCGCGAACACCGACACCACACCGTCCGACGTCACCTTCTGGATGGTGTTGTTCCCCGCGCCCGAGACATAGACGTTTCCCGCATTATCCACCGCCACGCCGCAATAATGATAATCCGGTGGCAAACCAGGTGTAGGAATGGAATACTGCGGGTCAATCTCGGTCGCGAGCGCGGCTAGCGTCGTCACCACTCCCGCCGGCGTGACTTTTCGAATGACGGGCGCAGCCTGATCGACCAAAAAAAGATTCCCGGCGGCATCCGCCGCAATGGCCGAGGGGAAATAAAAGCGCGCTTCGCTGCCCGCCCCATCCACGTCGCCGGGATGTCCGGCCAAGCCCGCGAACGTGGTGACTACACCGTCCAGGGTCACTTTCCGAATCGTGTGGATGGTCCAATCCGTGACGTAGAGATTATCCGCTCGATCGATCGTCAAACCGGCCGGGATGTAAAACCGCGCGGCGCTGCCGGTCCCATCCGCGGCGCCAAGGTGGCCGCTTAGGCCGGCCAGGGTCGTCACGATTCCGGCGGGTGTGATCTTCCGTATCGAGTTATTGCCGGAGTCCGCCACGTACACGTTGCCAGCCCGGTCCATGGCTGTCCCGATGACGTCATAAAAGCGAGCCGTGCTGCCGGGGCCGTCCGCGCCCCCCGGACCCGCCGGGCCAGGCAAAGTTGTGATGGCGTACGGCGTGTAGCTGGATTGGGCGAAGCTCGGCGAATCACTTAAAAGGATGGTGAGAAAGCTCAGCGCCATAAGCGCGATATATTTTTCCATCTTCATACCCAATGCCAGAAAGTATCCCTTATTCTCGAGGCGCGTGCTACCCATACGTCAAAAGCACATCATTTGCAAGAGTCCGCCGAGACACCGGACGGGCCCGTGATCGCCAACGTCAAGCGGCCGGCGGCGACGAACGCCGCCTTGGTGTCCGGCGAAAGAGAAGCCTTGGCGCCCGGCCATACCGAGCGCTAGCGTAGCGCGAATCATGCGCGCCACGACCGCGAAAATCGTTTTGGCGCCGTTTATTTAGCATTATCCCATGAACTCGAATATGACCCGCCGAGATTTTGTCCGCGCCGCCAGCGTTGCCACGCTCGCCGCCGCCACGCCCGCCGTTCTGGCGCAAACGAAAACGCTGACCTTCGGCCTCGTCGGCTGCGCGCACATTCACACGCCGAATTACGTCGGCATTCTGAAGAATCGGAAGGACGTGAAGGTGAAATCGGTTTGGGATCACGACGGCCCGCGGGCGGAAATGAACGCCAAGGAACTCGGCGCGCAAACGGTGGCCCAGGCCGAGGCGATCTGGTCCGACCCGGAAATCACCGCGGTGGTCATCTGCTCGGAGACCAACCGGCATCATGATTTGGTGATCGCGGCCGCCAAGGCGGGCAAACACATGTTCGCCGAGAAGCCGCTCGGCATCACGGCCAAGGAGAGTTTCGCGATGGCGGATGCCATCGAGAAGGCGAACGTCCTTTTCACCACCGGTTACTTCATGCGCACCGACCCGAAACACCTCTTTCTCAAGGAGGAAATCGCGAAGGGTCATTTTGGCAAAATCACCCGGGCGCGCGGCTCGAATTGCCACGGCGGCTCGCTCGGCCATTGGTTCGACAAGGAATGGCGCTGGATGGCCGACCCCAAGATCGCCGGCGTCGGCGCGTTCGGCGACCTCGGCACGCACAAACTCGACATCCTGATGTGGCTGCTCGGAGACATCGATTCCGTGACCGCGCAGGTCAAGGTGGTGACCGGCAACTACGGCGATTGCGATGAGTCGGGCGAAGCGTTGATCCAATTCAAGAGCGGCGTCCTCGGCACGCTCGCGGCCGGCTGGGTGGACGTGGATGATCCGGTGCAACTCTTGATCAGCGGCACCGAAGGCCACGCGGTCGTCATGAACAATCAGCTTTACTACAACACCAAGCATGTCCCCGAAGCCGATGGCAAGGAAGCCTACCGCAAACTGCCGCCTCGGTTGCGGGAACCTATGCATCAGTTCGTGGACGCCGTCGCCGGCGACAAGAGCCAGCCGCTGGTGAAGCCGCGCGAAGCCGCCGCGCGCGTCAGCGTGATGGAGGCAATGTATAATGCCGCCCGCCATCATAATTGGGCGAAGCCCGCGTAAGCCGCGCGGTGACCGCCCGCCCAGCGGATAGCTTCTCATCGTTAGACGCCGATGTTACGCCGGGCCGTCCGCCTCTGTCGCCTCGCCGCCTTGGCGTTCCTGTGGACGGCCGGCGGCGACCGGTGCGTCGCCGCGCCCCTTGATCACCAGCGACTCCTGGAGGCGCAAACCTTCTGGGACAATCGCGATTGGGACTGGTACCTGGCGAATATCCCGTTCCTCGACACGCCTGACGCGGAGATCAATACGACCTACTATTACCGGTGGGAATTGGTCACCAAACACATGGTGTACGGTTCGCCGGCGTCAGGCTATAATTTCACGGAATTCATCAATCGGCCGTTTTGGTCCGGGGCGTACGGCTCGATCAGTTGTCCCGCCGGACACCAACTTTACGAATTGCGCTGGTTGCGCGATCCCCGCTACGCGCGCGACTACACGCGCTACTGGTTTGACACGCCCGGGGCGCAGCCCAATCGGTATAGCGTCTGGTTGGCGGACGCCGCCTGGGCCGTCCACTCGGTCCAACCGGACCCGCGGTTCATCATCAGTCTGCTCCCCAAGCTGGTCCGGGATTATGAAGCTTGGGAACGGCGCCAGTTCGTTCCCGAGGCGGGCCTCTTCTGGCAGACCGGGCACGATGACGGCATGGAGTATAACATCAACAGCCGCCAGACGCAGGATCCCGTGCGGGGCGCGCCCGGCTACCGCGTCACGTTGAACAGCTATCTCTGGGCGGGCGCCCAGGCCATCGCCCGCGCCGCCACGCTCGCCGGTGACCGCGAAACGGCCCAACGATTTGCAGAGAAGGCCGCGCTCATCAAGACGAACCTGCAGGCCAAGTTGTGGGACCCGAAACGAAATTTCTTTTTCGAGATGTACCGCCAGGACGAGACCCGCGACGGGTCTAACATCAAGGCAGGCACGTTGACCTATCAAAGCGGCCGTTTCGCCGGGGACCCGCACGGGCGCGAACTTTACGGCTACGTGCCGTGGCAGTTTAACTTGCCCGACCCCGGCTTCGAATCCGCGTGGCAATACCTGATGGATCGCGATTACTTTTTCGCCGATTTCGGCCCGACCACCGTCGAGCGCCACGACCCGATGTTTTTTCTCGCCGACACCTGCTGCTACTGGAGCGGACAATCCTGGCCTTACGCGACGACCCAGACCCTCAAAGCGCTGGCGAATCTGCTAAACAATTATCAGCAGAAGTGGATCAACCAGGACGATTATTTTCGCCTGTTGAAAGTCTATACCGCCACCCAGCGCAAGGACGGTCGGCCCTACATCGCGGAGGCGTGCTACCCGGACACCGGCTCGTGGGAACACCACGACAGCTACGACCACAGCGAGCACTACTTCCATTCGGGCTACACCGATTTGATCATCACGGGACTCATTGGCTTGCATCCACGGGATGATGAGACGATCGAGGTTAGCCCGCTGGCGCCCGCATCGTGGGACTATTTTGCCCTCGATAACGTCTCCTATCACGGACGCGAGTTGGCGATTTATTGGGACAAGACTGGCGCGCGCTACGGCCTCGGGGCCGGTTTACATCTGTTAGCGGACGGCGCGGAAATCGTCTCGACCGCGGACTTGGGGCCGCTGGTCGCGACGCTGCCGAGGATTTCCCGCCCGCGCCAAGCGTCGCCTCCGCCGTCCATGAATTTTGCGGTGAACAACGAAGGAACTCATTTCCCCGTCGTGACCGCCTCCTACTCGAACTCGCGCTACCCGCTGGCCAAGCTCAACGACGGCAATTATTGGTACCACGTTTCACCGCCGAACCGTTGGACCTTTGAAGGCTCGACCAACGCGACCGATTGGTGCGCGATCGACTTCGGCGCCAAACGGCGGATCGACACCGTAAAACTCTATCTCCTCGACGATGGCGACCGCGTCGCGCCGCCCGCCAGCTTTCAAATCGAATACTGGGCGGGGAACCGTTGGCAGCCGGTCGCGGACGACCAACATATCCCGTCAACGCCCACCGGCCACCGCGCCAACGTCACGACTTTCGCCGCGGTGGAGACGGATAAAGTGCGCGCGGTTTTCAACCATCGCGAGGGCGCCGCCACCGGGTTGAGCGAGTTTGAGGCGTGGGGACCGAACGTCGCCCGGTATCAACCGCCGCCGGCGCCGGTCGGCAATCTTGCCTTAAACTCGACCGGCGAGGGCTATCCGAAAGCTTCGGCCTCGTTCACGTCAGACTACGACCACGTGGAAATGGTGAACGACGGTCGAATCTTTCTAACCGGGCCGCCCGACAATCGCTGGACCGCGTATGGCTCGCCGAACCCAACTGATTGGGTGGAAATCGACTTCGGCGCCGAAAAAACGGTCGGACACGCGGACCTCTACATTTACGATGATCATGGCGGCGTCCAAACGCCGGCCGGATACGAGTTGCAATACTGGACCGGCGACAACTGGAAGAACATCGAAGGCGTTGCGAAGACTCCGTCTGCGCCGATCGGCGGCACGATCAATACCGCCGCCTTCCCCGCCGTCAAAACATCCAAGCTGCGGGTCACGTTCACCCACCAAGGCAAATCGCGAACTGGCTTGACCGAGCTTGAATTGTGGGAGAAGTGACCCAACAAAATTGGGCGGCCGGAATTGCATTTACGCCGAGTCTTAGTCATCATCCGCGCTGGCGATGAATCGGCGAGATTTTCTGCGGGCGAGCGCGCTGAGCGGGATGCAAGCCATGCTTGGCCCCTTCGGGTTGGCGCGGCACGTATTCGGCGAAGCGCGGCGGTCGCCCGAGGTGAGGCCGTTCGAGTGGGATGAAGCCACAATCGCGCAGCTTCAAACCGCCCTTGCCGCTGGCCGCGAAACCGCCGCCACGCTGACTCACAAATACCTCCATCGCATCGCGGAAATCGACCAACGCGGACCCGAACTCAAGGCCGTGCTCGAGACGAACCCGGACGCGATGGCCATCGCCCGCTCGCTGGACGCCGAGCGCAAGGCCAAAGGCCCGCGTGGGCCGCTCCACGGCATTCCCGTGCTCGTCAAAGACAATCTCGACACCCATGACCGGATGATGACGACGGCGGGATCCCTCGCGCTCCTCGGCTCGAGGCCGGCGCGGGACAGCTTCGTGGTCGAACGATTGCGCGCCGCCGGCGCCGTCATTCTCGGAAAAACAAATTTGAGCGAGTGGGCCAATTTTCGTTCCTCGCGTTCGTCGAGCGGTTGGAGCGGACGGGGTGGCCAGACCAAGAACCCTTACGCGCTTGACCGCAATCCGTCAGGATCAAGCTCCGGCTCGGGCGCCGCGGTCGCCGCGAACTTGTGCGCCGTGGCCATCGGCACTGAAACCGATGGTTCGATTATTTCGCCGTCCACGGTCAATGGCATTGTCGGCCTCAAGCCAACCGTCGGCTTGGTCAGCCGCGCCGGCATCATTCCAATCTCCGCGAGCCAGGACACCGCCGGCCCGATGGCGCGCACCGTGACCGACGCGGCCATTCTCCTCAGCGCGATCGCCGGCATCGATCCGCGCGACCAGGCCACCGCGCTAAGCAGTGGGAAAATGGAGAGCGATTACACCAAGTTCCTGCGTCCGGACGGACTGCGCGGCGCGCGCATTGGCGTCGTGCGGCGCCTTTTTCAACCGGGCGCGCGATCCGAAGGACTGATGACGGCGGTGATCGCGGCGATGAAGGAGCAAGGCGCCGAAATCATCGACCCAACTGATATTCCGACGCTTGGTCAATTTGGGGACTCGGAATTCGAAGTATTGCTTTACGAGTTCAAGGCGGGCCTGAACGCGTATCTCGCCCAACTCGGTCCGAGCGCGCCGGTGCGCACGCTCGAAGAAATCATCGCGTTCAACGAGGCGAACAAAGCGAAGGAACTGCCCTTCTTCGGGCAGGAGACTTTCCTGAAAGCCCAAGCGAAGGGACCACTCACGGAGCCGGCCTATCTCGAAGCCGTCGCGAAGAATCATCGCCTGGCCCGCGCCGAAGGGATCGACGCCGTCATGACCGAATTGCGGCTCGACGCCCTCGTCGGACCGTCCGGCGGCCCCGCCGGCAAGACTGATTTGATCTACGGTGACCGCGGCGTCGGCGGCAGCTCGTCACTCGCCGCGGTTGCCGGCTATCCAAACATCACCGTGCCCGCCGGAGCCGTCGCCGGTTTGCCCGCGGGAATCTCCTTCTTCGGCCGCGCGTTCAGTGAGCCAACGCTCCTTCGCCTCGCGTACGCCTTCGAGCAGGCCACTCGCCATCGGCGGCCGCCGAAGTTTCTGGCGACCGTCGGCTGAGTTGGTCGGTAGATTTTTCGAGCGCCCAGTTCGGGAGAAAACTCGAGCGTCGGAGCGGAGACGTTCGAGGTCGTTCAGAAGTTGAATCGGTCGACCATTTCTGCGATCTTCAACGCAACATGCGCCACCGAACGATTGATCCAAAGCTGTTCGTAACCAACCGGCAGCGGTTGAAAAGCCTGCTCCTGCCCAATTCACTCGCGGTCATCAACGCCAATGACATTCCGCAAACCAACGCGGACGGGAGCTTGATCATGACGCCCAACAGCGATCTGTTCTACCTCACGGGAGTGGAACAGGAGCAAACGATGCTGGTCCTCTGCCCTGACGCGGATGAGGAGAAGCACCGCGAAGTCCTGTTCTTGCGCGAGCCGGCGCCGGAAGCGGAGTTGTGGGAAGGCCACAAATTGAGCGAGGACGAAGCGCGCAAGCTGACGGGAGTCGCAAACGTGGAGTGGTTGTCCGATTTCCCGCGCCTGTTCCATCGGCTCATGTGCGAATCCGAGCATGTCTATCTGAATACGAACGAGCACAAGCGCGCGGTGGTCGAGGTCGAGACCCGGGACGCCCGCTTCGTCGCGGAAACGCAACGGCGGTATCCTCTGCACGATTACCAACGCCTGGCGCGCGTCATGCACCGGTTGCGCGCCGTGAAGAGCGATTTCGAGGTGGATCTGATCCGCGAGGCGGCTGGCATTACCGAGCGCGCGTTTCGGCGGGTCTTAGAATTCCTGGAACCCGACCGCACCGAAACCGAAGTCGAGGCGGAATTCGCGCACGAATTCATCCGCAGTGGCGCGCGGTTCGCGTATTCTCCGATCGTCGCCGGCGGGGCGAACGCGCTTTGCCTGCACTATATCGCCAATTCCGAGGTCTGCCGCAAAGGCGATCTGCTGTTGCTCGACGTGGCGGCCGCGTATGCGAACTATAATTCGGACATGACCCGCACCATTCCAGTCAGCGGCCGATTTTCGCGCCGACAAAAGCAGGTGTACAACGCCGTGCTGCGAGTCCTGCGCCAGTCGATCGTCGGCCTGACGCCCGGAAAAAAGCCAAAGGACTGGCAGAAGGAAGGCGAACAAATGGTCGAGCAGGAGTTGCTCGCGCTGGGGCTGCTGACGCCACGCGAGGTCAAGCGGCAAGACCCGGGCAATCCGGCGGTGAAACGCTACTTCATGCACGGCCTGGGCCATCCGCTGGGACTAGACGTGCATGACGTCGGTTTTACCACGGAGCCATTCCAAGCGGGTTGGGTGATGACGGTCGAGCCGGCGATCTATATCCGTGAAGAAGGCTTCGCCGTTCGCCTCGAGAACAACGTGTTGTTAACCAATGATGGACCGGTGGATTTAATGGCGAGTATTCCCATCGAAGCCGACGAAATTGAAGAGTTGATGAACCGCGGACAGTAGTCGGCAAATCGAAACTATGAAACCTTACTGGCAAGGCGTATTCCCCGCCGTCACCACGCAACTCAAGAAGGATCAATCGCTGGACCTGGAAGCCACCGCCCGGCACGTCGAGGCGCTGATCGAGTCCCGCGTTTCCGGATTAATCATGCTCGGTTCGCTGGGAGAAAATCAGACGCTCGAGCCGGACGAAAAACGACGGGTCATCGAAGCGACGGTGAAGCAGGCCCACGGCCGTCTGACGGTGCTCAGCGGCGTGGCGGAAACAACGACCGCCAGCGCGTGCCGTTACGTCCGCGATTGCGAAAAACTCGGCGCGACCGGTTTTATGCTGATGCCGGCGATGATCTACAAAGGCGATCCGCGCGAAACGGCGACCCATTTCCGAACGGTGGCCAAAGCGACCGGGCTGCCGATCATGATCTACAACAACCCGATCAGCTACGCGAACGACATCACGCCCGCGCGCTTCGCCGAATTGGCCGACGTGAAGAATTTCGTCGCGCTGAAGGAAAGCTCGGGGGACGTGCGGCGGATCACCGACCTGCGCAATACGGTCGGGGATCGATACGCGATCTTCACCGGCGTGGATGACCTTGCGCTGGAGAGCGCCATCCTCGGGATTGACGGTTGGGTGGCCGGAGCGGGCATCGCGATGCCGCGCGAGAACCAGTATTTTTGGGAGCTAACCCGCAAGGGGCAATGGGACAAAGCGCGCGAAATCTACCGCTGGTTCACGCCGCTCATGCATCTGGATACGCACGTCAAATTCGTGCAGTACATCAAACTCGCCGTCCAGGAATGCGGGCTGGGAACCGAATGGGTGCGACAACCCCGCCTGCCGCTGATCGGGGCCGAACGGAAACAGGTCTTGAAAGTGATTCACGATTGCATCGCGCGGCGGCCCAAATTTCCCAAATGAGCGTCAAACGCGTAATAATCGTTGACTCCCACACCGGCGGCGAGCCGACCCGCGTCGTCGTCAGCGGCGGGCCGGACCTCGGCGGCGGTAGCGCCGCTGACCAACTCAACGTCTTTCGCGAGAGCCACGACGCCTTTCGTTCGGCCATCGTTAACGAGCCGCGCGGATCAGACGTCATGGTAGGCGCGCTTTTGGTCGAGCCGCGTGACCGTTCGTGCGTCACCGGGGTGATTTTTTTCAACAACGTCGGTTACCTCGGCATGTGCGGACATGGGACCATCGGTCTCATGGTTACGCTCGCGCATCTCGGACGCATCGAGCCGGGCGAATATCGTCTCGAAACAACGGTTGGCATCGTGACCGCGACGCTTCGGGCGGACGGCCAAGTCGCGGTGAACAACGTACCGAGCTATCGGAAGGCCAAGGCGGTAGTCGTTCACGTCCCCGAAATCGGGCCGGTCACCGGAGACGTCGCGTGGGCCGGGAACTGGTTCTTTCTCGTGGGAGACCACGGGCAGAATCTGGATTTGGCCAACGTCGAGACGCTTACCGACTACGCGTGGCGGGTTCGGCAAGCCGTAAACGCCCAAGGCTATCCCGAGGTCGATCACGTCGAACTGTTCGGCCCACCTCGGATGGCCGGCGCAAACTCTCGGAATTTTGTGCTCTGTCCCGGCAAGGCTTATGATCGCTCGCCTTGTGGCACGGGCACCAGCGCGAAATTGGCCTGTTTGGCCGCCGACGGCAAACTCGGTGAAGGGGAGCCGTGGGTGCAGGAAAGCATCATCGGCAGCGCTTTCACCGGCCACTACCACCGCGTGGGAGACGAGATCATGGCGACGATTGTCGGAAACGCGTTCATCACGAGCGAAGCCACGCTCGTGTTGGACCATCGCGATCCTTTTTGTTGGGGCATTCGGTCATGAATCGCGGCCGCGGGCACGCCCTTGTGCCCAGGCGAAAGCGGTCCGACTGACGGCTCGCCAAAACCTGAACATGTCGAAGGAAGTTCTCATCATTGGCGGCGGCGTGATCGGTCTCTGCACGGCGTACTACGCCGCGCGAGCGGGGCATCGGGTGACGGTAATCGAGCGCGGAGCGAGCGATCATGATGGCTGCTCGTTCGGCAACGCCGGCATGATTGTTCCGAGTCATTTTGTGCCGCTCGCGGCGCCGGGAATGGTCGCGCTCGGTCTGAAATGGATGGGCAATCCCGAGAGTCCCTTTTACGTCAAACCGCGGTTAGACTGGGACCTGCTACGCTGGGGTTGGAAATTCTACCGCGCGGCGAACGCGGCTCACGTGGCGCGCAGCGCGCCGCTGCTGCGCGATCTGCACTTGGCCAGTCGCGCCTGCTTCGAGGAATTGGCGGAGCTGCCCGGCGCCGATTTTGGTTTAACCCAGAAGGGCCTGCTGATGCTTTGTCAGACCGCGCACGCGTTGGACGAGGAGGCCAAGACCGCCGAACAGGCACGCCGCCTCGGAGTGCCGGCAGAGGTACTTGACGCCCGACAAACCGCGCTGCTCGAGCCAAACGTGCGGATGAGCATCGCCGGCTCGGTTTACTTCCCCAAGGATTGCCACCTGACGCCGGCGCGGTTCATGGCCTGCCTTAAAAATCAACTCGACTCGGCCGGCGTTCAATTTAAGTGGCACACGGAAGTCGTCGGCTGGCGAGTGAACGGCGCGGGCACGCGGATCAACGGCGCGCAAACCAACCGCGGCGAACAGACCGCTGACGAATACGTCATTTGCGGCGGCTCCTGGTCGCCGCTCATCGCGCGAGGCCTGGGCATGCACCTGCCGATGCAGGCGGGCAAAGGCTACAGTCTTACTTTGACTCAGCCCCGCAAATTGCCAACCATTTGCGCCATTTTGTGCGAAGCCAGAGTGGCGGTCACGCCAATGGGTGGCGCACTACGTTTCGGCGGCACGATGGAGCTTGCCGGCCTCGACGAGACAATCAACCCGGTGCGAGTGCAAGGCATCATCAAATCGGCCGTCAAATACTACCCGGAGTTTACGCCGGCTGATTTCGACCAGGCGCCAGCCTGGCGTGGCTTGCGCCCCTGCTCTCCCGATGGCCTGCCGTATCTCGGACGTTCGGCGCGCTACGCGAACCTAACCGTCGCGACCGGTCATTCCATGATGGGGTTGAGTTTGGGACCGATCACGGGCAAGTTGACGGCGGAGGCGCTCTCGGGCCAGCCGCCCAGCATCGGCATCGAGGCGCTTCGACCGGATCGCTACGAAAAATGAAGGCCATCGATTCACCCACGCATTCGCCCAACCGCGCCGACGCGGTCTTGTCACTCATCGGGAACACTCCGCTCGTGCCGCTCGTCTTCCGCGCGGAAGGAGTCACGATCTACGCCAAATGCGAATTCCGGAATCCAAGCGGCAGCGTCAAAGACCGTCTCGCCAAGACGATCATTCTCGACGCTGAGGAGCGCGGTCTGCTCCGCCCCGACTCAATCATCCTCGAATGCACCAGCGGAAACACCGGGATCGCCCTGGCGATGGTCGGCGCCGCGAAGGGTTATCGGGTCACGATCTTGATGTCGCAGGGCGCGAGCGAAGAACGGCGCCGGCTGATCCGCCAACTCGGCGCCGAACTGATTCTTTTCCAGAGCGAGGGGCGTTACCAAACCGGCATCGACATGTCGCGACGCATGGCGGAAGCGGACATGCGGTATTTTCTGCCCCGCCAATTCGAAAACCCGTTGAACGTCGAGGATCATGAACACGGCACCGGCCAGGAAATCCTCGCGCAAGCGGACGGCCCGATCGACGCGTTCGTCGCCGGCTTTGGCACCGGCGGGACGCTGGCCGGCTGTGGCCGGGCGATCAAGGCGCGCTACCCGCAAGCCCGCATCCTGGCGATGGAACCGGCCGAAGCCGCGTTGCTGGCGGGCGAATGTCCCTGCTGTCATTTCATCGAAGGCGTCGCCGATGGTTTCATTCCTCCTTTGCTGCGGAACGCGCCGCTGGACGGTGAAGTAAAGATCGGGAGCGAGCAGGCGATGGCGATGACCCGCCGGTTGCATCGCGAATTTGGCCTGCTCGTCGGCACCTCATCCGGAGCAAACGTCGCGGCGGCGCTGGAGGTCGCCCGGCAAATCGGCCCCAAGGGCCGAATCGTAACGATTCTCTGCGACCGGGCAGAGCGCTACTTTAGCACGGCGCTGTTCACTCCGGCCAAGAATGAGTAGCGGACGGTGGCCGAACTGATGACGGATCGTTGGCCTGCCAGCGACGCCGAGCGCGCTCGCCCCCATCGGCCGGCAAGTCGGGTTGACTTTAAAGCGCCAATTTTCCAAGATCGAGCATCACGGAATTGAAAATGATACGCAAATCTCTCTCCTTATTGCTTTTCACTTGCCTGGCCGCCGGCCTGTTCGCGCCGGCCGTCAACGCCGCGGGCCCGGCAGACCAACCTTTCCTGCACCCGTTATTCAGCGACAACGTGGTCCTGCAACGTGGCATCCAGATCCCGGTGTGGGGCTGGACCGAGCCCGGCAAGGAAGTCACGGTGCGCTTGGGCGGTCGGGCGACGACCGTGGTGGCGGACGCGGACGGCAAATGGATGGCCAAGCTAAACCGCTTTCGCGCGGGCGGCCCCTATACGATGACCGTCGATGGGCTGGAATCGGTAACGCTGACCAACGTCATGATTGGTGACGTCTGGCTCTGTTCCGGCCAGTCCAATATGGAAATGGGCGTCCAAAAGGCGTTCGACCCGGCGAACGAAGTCGCGCAGGCCGATCATCCGAACATTCGTCTTTTCACCGTCCCGAAAGTGATTGCCCGGACGCCTCAATCCACCGTCAATGGGCGCTGGCTCCCTTGCAGCCCGGAGACGATCGTCAAAGGAGTTTGGGGCGGATTTTCGGCGGTCGGTTATTTCTTCGGTCGCGATCTCCACCGGGATTTAGGCGTGCCGATTGGACTCATTCATAGTTCCTGGGGCGGCACTCCCGCCGAGGCCTGGACCAGCGCCGAGGGATTGAAGACGATGGCCGACTTCCGGTCCGCCGTGACGCAGTTTCAGGAAGCGGCGGCGGGGCAGACCGGACCCGTCACCAACAATAATCCCAACGTCACGACTGTGCTTTACAACGGCATGATCGCGCCCCTCATCCCCTTCGGCATCAAAGGGGCGATCTGGTATCAAGGCGAGTCCAACGCTTCACGGGCTAAGCAATACCGCACGCTGCTGCCGACGATGATTCGGGATTGGCGCGATCGTTTTGAGGTCGGCAATTTTCCGTTCTTGATCGTCCAATTGGCCAATTTTCAACGCGTGAAACCCGAACCCGCCGAATCGTCCTGGGCCGAATTGCGGGAGGCGCAATCGATGACCGCGCAAAATGAACCTAATGCCGGTTTGGCGATCGCCATCGACATTGGCAACGCGGTTGACATCCATCCCCGCAACAAACAAGAAGTCGGCCGGAGGCTTGCGTTGACCGCGGAAGCGATCGCTTACGGCAGACACGTCGAATACTCGGGGCCGGCGTATCGTTCGATGAAGATCAAGGGGAACATGATCCGGCTTAGATTTGATCATGCGAAAGGCGGATTGGTGGCTAAAGGCGCGAAACTCGAGGGTTTTGCGATCGCCGGGAGTGATCGGCATTATGTCTGGGCGGACGCCACGATCGACGGCTCGACCGTCATCGTCTCTTCACCCAAGGTGGCCAACCCGGTTTCCGTTCGCTACGCCTGGGCTGAGAATCCGGTTTGCAACCTTTACAACAAAGCTGATTTGCCCGCGTCGCCCTTCCGCACGGAAGAAAAAGCGCCGTAACGACAAACCGCATACTACTCCGTTTTCGCGAGCAGGAACCGGCGGTGAGACTGTTCTCTACCCCCATTACCGACACGCGGGTCGCCGGGGGCGCCGCGACAACTTCCCCAGCGAGCGACGTATTTAGATTTTACTGCGCTTCCACCGGGTCCTCCATCAACGCGTTGAACAACGATTGCGGGGACGCCGGGGCGAATTGGCCCGGGATGCTCTGGCCGCCGGAAAGGTAGAGGATCGGAAGCTGCGCTCCGAGCAGGAGATTCCAGAATTTGCTCCACCGCGTCTCTTCATCAAGGTGACTCAGGATGACCCCGGTGATCGGCAGCGCGCTAAAGATGCGCGATTGCGCCAGCAAGTGACCTAGGTCGTAAGCCGCGTTCAACACCAAAAAGACCTGGGCGGGACCGATTTCGCGGAGCAGCTTGCCGACCGATTCGAGACTGACGGCGTCGTCCGTGGGCACCCCGGGAAGGTCCACAAATTGGATGCCGTGATCGCCGCCGGCCAATTCCGGGTTCCAGACGCGCTCGACCGGAATCCCGAGAATTTCCCCGTGAATGCTGAGAAACTCGGCGGTGTTGGCGGTGTGGCCGTCGAGACGCCAGACGCGCGTGGACTGGGTGCCTAACAACGCTTCCTGCGTGAGCCATTTGCAGAGACAGGTGCTCTTGCCAACTCCCGGCGCGCCGACCAGCGCCCGCACGCCCGTCGGCGCGATTTGCGCCCGCGCGGCCAGCCGGTTCCAGTATTGGAGTAGGAATTCCTGCACTAGAGCGAACTCCTCGCGCAAAGTGCCGGGCCGCGCCCCGCCCGACTGAGTATGCACCTGATCCACCAGCCACTGCGCGTGCAACGGCAACACGCCGAGATTCTCCAGCATGCGCGTTAATTCCCATTCCGGTCCGGGCGAGGACGCCACGACGGGCGCGGGCGGTTCCGGCGCCCGGCGCCCTGGGTGTGGGATGGGCGACCGCATCGGCCGGGCGGTCGGCCGCTCCGCGGCGGTCAAGGGACGACGCGCGGGCGCCGGCGGTTCCGCCATCGCCCGAGCCTCGGGGATCGGCGCCGCGACTTGCCGTTGCAAGGCGTCCAGCTTGCGATTCAGCCGCGCAAACGTCTCCCGCTCCGTTTCTTGCGGAGCGCTCGGACGTTCGGGAACGGTGGCTTGGACCTCGATCTGGGGCTTCTTCCAGATGCGGCTCAATCCCGGCGCCGGCGTCTTGCGAATGTTGACGATGATCGCGTCCGGTCCCAGTCGGCGGTGAATCTCCGCCAGCGCCTCCGCCGCCGAATTGGCCAGAATGGTGACGATTTTCATCGGAATCGCCGTCCCCGCAGTTCTTGCGCCGTCCCCTCGACCGCGCATCGACGCTCCGTTGCGACGAAGAAACCGTCACACTCTTCCATCGGATAAGGACACCTCACGAATGAAATGAATTGCGTTTCCAAATTAGGCTAACGGACCCGCTTGGCGTTTTCGTCGAGCAATTCCCTTTCCGGGGCCGCTTGAGTCTAAATCCTGGTCGATCCCCAAGATCAACACTGGAATATCGATGTTTGAAACGCCCCGCTTCTCAAGGTCCCAAACGAACTGCTCAAAGTAGCTCACTCCGCTGCTCATCTCTTCAGCCAACGTTTTGACCGGGACGATCTCAATACCAGTATCGATGTGTCCAAGGTTTTTGAAAATCGTCATTTTCGCCGCGACGTTATACACCATGAAAGAATACTTGCCGAACTGCACTTCAATTCCCAGTCTGCGCTTAATAAAGTCCATTTCTCGGAATGCCCCTCGCCGAAGGTCCTTTGGCGTGTAGCCCTGAGTGTAAAACCTCGTCGGATAGTCACATTTTACCCGCAGAGATTTCCATTCACGCTTGAAAAGTATCTCCTTGAAACATTCATTGAGGGCGACGGGAGAGAAAAGCATCGTGCCGGGCATCGATTTCTCTTTGCTTTCTTTTGTTCTGCACGCCAAGGCATCGATAGCCTTAATCGCATCTTTGACCTCCACAAGGAGGTCTGGATATATTGATTCAACTACGCTCTGCCCATCGTTAAACGAATAAATTCCGGCTATTCGCACGTTTTCTCCTCCTGTAACCATTCCTTGGGAATCTGTGCCACTTTCTCGGTTCCCTTAGGCTGCCACACTGGCTTGCCCAGCGGTCGGTAGGGAAGGTCCCCGCTCAAGAGGAGGTTCATTCTGTACCTCGCCTCGTCAACGTATTTCTGTTCGCGTTCGCAACCCATCGCCCTCCGTTTATGACGCACGGCGGCTAGCATCGCCGACCCGACCCCTGAGAAAGGGTCGAGGACCCAATCACTCTCGTTTGTCATGGCCAGAACGCACCGTTCCACGAGTTCGATTGGAAATTGACACGGATGAATGGTTTTCTCCGGATGATTGGCTTTAACATTTGGGATACTCCAGAGGCCGACTTCCCATTCCTTGGCCATCAGTTTCCAAATGTCACTAGGGTTCTTGCCAAGGGGATTTCCAGACGGCAGTCCGTAATTGGGGCCTGGGCGAAAATTGGTTTTGCCCGGATACTTGGAAGGCACTCGAACCGGGTCCAAATTGAACGTGTACTCTTCTCCCTTGGTAAACCAGAGCAAAGTCTCGTATCGACCAGAAAACCTTACGGAACAATGCAAACCGTGATCGAATGTCCAAATAATGCGGTTACGAAGCTGGAGTCCGAGCTTCTTAAATATCGGATAAAACCAAATGTCGAGCGGGAATACCTCCGCCTTATCGACGTAATTTCCGACCTGCCAACAAAGTGAACCGCCATTCGCCAAAACACGAACCAACTGTTCCAATATTGGCTGGAGCTCGTCGAGGTAGCGTTCCAACTTCACCGCGACTTCGTACTCCTTGCCAATATTGTACGGCGGGGAAGTTATTATGAGCTTTGCGAATCCGTCCGGGCAAGTTCTGAGCGTGTCGAAAGATTCACCGACCGCAAACACGATTTCAGCGGTCGCATCGAAACGGTCGGCGATGGCCCGACGATCTTCCTCGAACAACGACGGTTGAACTGTCTTAGACACAGGCGGAGCCTATCACCTTGCGTCGATCAGCGTCAATCGCGGCAGGCGTCGTTTCACGGTCAAAATGGAGCGTTTGCCTCTGCGCGGCCTACCCCATCGCCGGAATCGATCCCGCGGACTGCAGGTCGATTCGGGGGGGCAGTTCTTCGTAGGCGAGAAAGGCGAGTTCGGGGAAATTCGCGGAGAAGAATCGGCGCAGACCGAGGCGGATCACCGCGGAACAGATCAGTACTGGGGGACGGCCTTCGGCGAGCATCGGTTGGACGGCGCGGGTCAGGTGGTAAGTGATGTGTTGCGCCATCTTGGGGTCGAGGAAAAGCGCGGTTTCATTCGGCGTTTGCCGGATGCCTTTCGCGATTTCTTCCTCGAGCCACGGGTCGATCGTGATCGATTGCAAGGCGCCCAATTCGTTCTGGTAATTCTTGACGATCTGCGGACCGAGGGCGCGG
The DNA here is from genome assembly GCA_964522665.1 of uncultured Verrucomicrobiota bacterium. Lineage (GTDB taxonomy): Bacteria > Verrucomicrobiota > Verrucomicrobiia > Limisphaerales > CAZFVY01 > CAZFVY01. The sequence goes on from CAZFVY010000008.1 coordinate 80,537, forward strand.
CGCGCCTGCTCAGCCAACTCGTCGGGATTCTTGGTGACCGCGGCCGAGTCCGCGACTTTTTCGAGGATGCCGACCAGGTTGCGGATCGATACGCCCTCACTGAGGAGGTTTTGCAGGATGCGCTGAATCTGTCCGGTGTTCAGCAGCGCCGGCACCAATTCGTTGACGAGCGCCGGGTGATTGGTCTTGAGGTTTTCGAGGAGCACTTGGACGTCCTGACGGCTGAGCACCTGATTGCAGCAGCGTTTGATCGTTTCGCTGAGATGCGTCACGAGGACCGAGGCGGCATCGACGATGGTAAAACCAGCGATTTCCGCGTTCTTTCGCTCGACTTCGTTGATCCAGGTGGCCGGAAGTTGGAACACCGGCTCGGTCGTGGGAATACCGTGGAGCACGACTTTGCTGTTGCCGGTGTTCATCGCGAGCAGATAGCCCGGCTTCACTTCCCCGCGGGCGATCATGTGACCGCGCAGGAGGAATCGATATTCGTTGGAACCTAACTGCAAGTTATCGCGCAACCGAATCGGCGGAATGACGAAGCCCATTTCCTGGACGAAATTGCGCCGCACGCCGGTGACCCGCTCGAGCAAGTCGCCGCCCTTGCGTGAATCCGCGAGCGAGACCAACCCGTAGCCCAATTCGATCTGAAGGGTATCGACGTTGAGCAGAGCCTCGAGCTTCTCCGGCTGAGCGGGACGCGCGCCCGCGTCGGCCGGTTTGGCTCCCGCCGCGTCTCCGGCCGCGGCTCCGGCCCCCGCCGCCGCGGGACCAAAATCCATCGGCGCCGTCGGGTTGGTCGCCAGCCCGCTGCGCTTCAGGAAGTAGTACATCACGTAAAAAACGCCCGACAACGTGACGAACGGCAGGAACGGCAGCCCGGGCGCCAAGCCAAGGACCAACATCGAAGCCGAGAGAATCGCCAGCACGCGCGGATAGAAAAACAACTGTTTGGTCAGGCTGAAGCCGAGGTTTTCCTTCGCGGCCGCGCGCGTCACCAGGATACCGGCGGCGGTCGAAGTGATCAGCGCCGGGACTTGCGAGACCAGACCGTCACCGATGGAGAGGATCGTGTAGCGTTGGAGCGCGTCCACTAGCGGCATCCCCTTTTGCAATACCCCGATGCCGAAACCACCCAAGACGTTGATCATCGTGATCAGGATCGCGGCGACGGCGTCCCCGCGGACGAATTTGCTGGCGCCGTCCATCGCTCCGTAAAAATCGGCTTCCTGCTGCACCGCCATGCGGCGGGCGCGGGCGACATCTTCCTTGATCAGGCCGGCGTTGAGTTCGGCGTCGATGGACATCTGCTTACCGGGCAACGCGTCCAACGTAAACCGAGCGGCGACTTCCGCGATACGGCCCGCGCCCTTCGTAATGACGATGAAGTTAATGACCGTCAGGATGAGGAAGACGACGGCGCCCACGACGTAATTGCCGCCCACGACGTAATTGCCGAAGGCGTTAATGACCTGGCCGGCATAACCGTTGAGGAGAATCAGTCGCGTCGAGGCGACGTTCAACCCCAGACGAAACAGCGTTATCACCAGCAGCAAGGTCGGAAATCCGCTGAACGCGGAGGCCTCCTTCAGGTACAGAATGACCAACAGAATCAGCATCGACAACGCGATGCTCAAGCTCAAGAGGAGGTCCAGCAGGAACGCGGGCACCGGCTGGATCAGCAACAGCAAGGTGCCGAACAGGAAGACGACCAATCCCAGATCGCCGTAACTCCAGAATTTCTTGACTGGAGCGCTGAGGGAGGCCGAACTCATGGCGTCACCTTCTGCCCTTCAACGTAATACCGGAACCGGTTGACGCGATAAACATACGCCAGCACTTCGGCCACCGCCGTGTACATCGCCGCCGGGATTTCCTGCCCCACTTTGCAGTGCTTGAACAAGAACTGCGCGAGCGGTTTGTTTTCCACAATCGGAATCTTGTATTCTCCGGCCAACTCGCGCAAGCGCAACGCATTCAAACGGGCGCCTTTCGCCACGATGCGCGGCGCTTTCATGGTTTTGCGGTCATAACGCAGGACGATCGCCAAGTGCGTCGGGTTGGTTATGACCACATCGGCCTTCGGAACTTCCTGCGTCCATTTCTGGCGCAGGATGGCCATGCGCCGCTTGCGAATTTCACCTTTGACCAGCGGGTTGCCTTCCGTGCTGCGCGACTCTTCCTTGACTTCCTCCTTGCTCATCATCAGGTCCTGCTGGTTCTTCCAAAATTTGTAGGCGTAGTCGGCGCCGGCGACGAAGATCATGCCGACGAGCACCCGGGTGCAAATCGACTCCACGGTCGTCACCATGAACTGCACCACCTGGCTGAAGTCGGTGGCCGAGTAAAAAATCGGATGGTTCAACAAACCGCGGATGACCGAATAGGTAAAAGCGAAAATTACCAGGAATTTCATGAGCGAAATTCCCAGGCGGACGATCGAGGGCAGCGGGGCGAAGAATTTCTGGGCGTTCGCCACCGGGTTCAATCGATCCAGATTGAAGCCGATCACGCTGGTCGTCAGATGAAAACGGCTTTGCAGGCCGCCCGCGATGATGCCAGCAATCGGCACCGCGACGAGCAACGGGAAGACGCACGCGCCCAGCCAGCCGATAAAGACCGCAAAATACATTTCGACCGAGGTGGTCGAAACGGTCAGGCGGCCCAATTCACCCAGGATTTGTATCATCGAGCCGCTTAAAGTCTGCGAGATCGTGTGGGCCTGCGAGCTAAGCGTCATCAACCCCGCCCCCAGCACGCAAACCGTCTGGATTTCGGGGCTGCGGGCAAACTGACCTTTGCCCATCGCCTCCCCGGCGCGCTTCGATGTCGGTTTTTCTGTCTTCTCGCCGTCCATGCCGTTAACTTCCGCTCAGCAACTTGGCCACGTTCAATAGGTCGCCAGGGAGCTGGCGAAGTTGGTCGGCGATGCGCTCGGCCGCCAAGGTCAGGCTAAAGCCAAACAACCCCAATCCCACGATGATCCGGATCGTGAAGCTTTCGGCAAAAATGTTCATTTGTGGCACGGCTCGCCCGAGCATCAGCAATACAATACTGACCAAAAAACCAACCGCCATCAAGGGAGCAGCAATTTCCACGCCGAGCAGCAGAATCTTGCTCACCCGCACCGTTAAATCGTGCAGCAACGCGTCGCTCAAAACCGCCTTCCCGATCGGCAGCACATCATACGTATGCTGGAAGGCCGCGAGGATTTGCAGATGGATGTCGAGCGAAAGGAAGAGCATCATAGCCAACAAGTTAAGAATCGCGGCCGGGACCTCGACCGGCACCGAATCGGTCGGGGTCAAGAGCGTGGACATTTGCAGTCCGATTTCCGTCGAGATGAAGTGCCCGGCCACTTGAATGCTCCAAAATAAAAGTCTCCCCACCGAGCCGAGGAAGTAACCGACCGTCCCCTCCTTCAGGACAAGAATTACCAATTCACTCAATTGCAACCGGGAAAGATCGACCGGATCGCCCAGGGTCGCGGAGACGAACAACGCGAGCAACGCTCCGACGACGATTCGGAGGCGCGTCGGCATATTCGTCGCCGAAAAGACGGGTAGCGCCGCGAGGAAGGCGCTCGCGCGCACGAACACCAGCATCCAGTTCAGGAAAGCGAGCACGAGCCGAGGTCTTCAGGTTTGACGCCGCCAGGCGTCGGTGATTAGTGCACCATTAAGGGCATGCGATTGACCATTTCGACCGTGAAGTCGAGCAGCGAACGCAGCAGCCACGGCAGCGCGATGAACAAGACGCCGACGACCGCCAGCGCTTTTGGCACGAACGTCATCGTCTGCTCCTGGAGCGACGTCACCGCCTGAAACAAGCTCACTAGGATACCGACGATCATCGCCGTCATGAGAAACGGCGCGGCCAGAATGATGGCCTCCGTCATCATTTTCTTGAGAACTTCGATCGCGTAATCGGGCGTCATGGTCAGAATCCAAAACTCACGGCCAGGGAATGCACGATCAGCGACCAGCCATCCACCAGAACAAACAGGAGGATTTTGATCGGCATGGAAATCGTCGCCGGTGGCAGGAAGAGCAGACCCAAGCTCATCAGCACGATTGCGACCACGAAATCGACGAGGATGAACGGGATGAAGAGCAAGAAGCCCATCTGAAACCCGGTGCGCATTTCACTGAGCACGAACCCCGGGATGACGACCTGCAGCGGGAGTTTATCCGCCGTCGTCGGGGCGAGCCGCGCTAGGCCGACGAAGAATTCGACGTCCTTCGGCCGCGCCTGCCGCAGCATGAATTCCCGCATGTGGCCCGTGGCCCGCTCGAGCGCGACTTGGCTCGTGATTGTTCCCGCCGAATACGGTTGCAGCGCGTCCGCGTTGATCTTGTCGTACGTGGGCGCCATGATGAAGAAAGTCAGGAAGAGGGAAAACCCGATCATCAACTGACTCGCCGGCGAACCTTGCAGGGAGAGCGCGGTGCGCAGAAACGAAAAGACAATCACGATTCGCGTGAAGCAGGTCATCATCATCACCAGTGACGGGGCCACCGTCAGCAGCGTCATGATGAACAGGACACGAATCGCAATATCGATGTCCTTCGGCTGATTGGGCAGCTTAAAGCCGAAGCTTAAATCAGTTCCCGTGATGCTATTGGTGCCGGCCTGCGCCCACGCCGAGACCCCGCCGGCCAGCAGGCAACCGAGGACGATCAAGCTCAACCGGAACCATCGGCCCCGCAAAACGGCGGGCAGAGCGCGCGGCCACACTTGAACGCGGGCCGATGATTCGCCGGAACCGGGACCGTTGTCGAACGCGGTGGAATTTGCCAACGCCACGCTCATGCCTTCGGCCCTTTCTGGAGCGTGGCGTCCAGCTTCTCGGCAAAGGTCGGGCCTCCGCTCGGCGCTGAACCTTCCGGCTCGTCGGGCAAGGGACATAAAAGATTGATCCCCGTGGCTGAAACGGCGACGAGAAAACGGTGATGCATGTATGCGACGACGATCAGATTGTTGCGCTGGCCCATCGGCTTGCTCTCCAGAATGCGCAATTGGGCCGGACCAGCTTGATAGAGTGGAAACCAGCGCGACTTTTTGAATGCCCAAGCCCCACCCAGCAGCAGCGCCGTGACCAGCATCAGCGCGCCGATGACCCGAAGAAACATCTCGATCGAGCCAGTCGAGGAATCGCCGAACGACGGAACGTTTGTGAGGCTACTGGCCGACTGTGCGGCGAAAGCCGGCGCGCTGAGCAGCAGCCACGCCAGACCGAGGCGCCGATGCATCTTCATGGCCCGGTCGGTTTGCCTAGGATTTCGGTAATCTTAATGCCAAAATTGTCTTCGACGACCACGACCTCGCCCCGCGCGACCAGTTTCTGGTTCACGTACAGATCGACCGAGGCGTTCGCCGATTTATCCAATTGCACGACGGAGCCGATGTTCAGCGCCAGCAAGTCGCGCATCGTGATCTGCGAACTGCCCAACTCGACGGTGAGCTTGATCGGCACATCGAGGAGGAACTCCAACGTTGACGGGTTTTCAATCGCAGTAGTCATATCTTATCGCAACCCTTCCGAGGTCAGAATTTTGGTGATTTCGATCGCGCACTTGGGTCCGGCGCTGCCGTAGCGGCCGACGTATTTCGGCACCGCCGCCAGGCGAACCTCCACCTGATTCAGCAGGTTCGTCTTGACCGGGATGATGTCTCCTTTTTTCAAATTGATCAAATCGCGCGTCGAGATTTCCAAGCCGCGCCATTCGGCGCTGACCGGCAGGCGGATGTCATCGTAGGCCGGATTCCACCGGGGCGTCACCAGTTCCTTGACCGGCTTCTCCTTCTTCATCAAATCCGTGTCGATCGTCAACTGGCGCACCAGCGGATCAAGCATCTTGATCGGCATGACCATCTGCATCTGCTCGATGCAATCGCCGATGCCAGCCTCCATTTTGAGGACGTAAAAAATTTCGTCGGGCGGCCCTATTTGGAGGAAACGCGGGTTGCTCTCCACGCCCAGCAGGCCGGGGCGCAACTCGTCCATGCTCTTCCAGTGCGTGCACCATTCCTTGATGGCGATCATCGCCACCTGGTTGACCAGCGCGATTTCAACCTCGCGCAAGGGACGGTTCGCGTTGACCGAGAATCCTTTGCCACCGAGCATGCGATCCGCGATCACCAAGCCGAGCGGTTGGGGCACATCCAAGAAACCGATGCCGCGCAACGGCTCGATCTTGAACATCACCATGTGGCGCGGGGCTGGGGCGGCGTCGGCGAATTTCGGCAGCGTGGTGGTGTCCACCGAAATCAGTTCCAACGTGAAATCGATGCGGAGAAAAAGCGATAGGCGCGCGCCCAAGCCGCGAATGGCCCCCTCGTTGTGGGCCTTGAAACGATGCAGATCGGTCGCTGAGAGGGCGGCTGGCTGGCCCAAGCCGAACTTGCGGATACGGCTGGCCGGAACGTTGGTCTTCGCCCCGCGAAAGGTGAAGATCCCAATAGGGCGGTCAGCCGCCGCCGCTTGGGGGACCGTCGATGGACCAGCGCGAGGAGTCATGGCGAGACCTATTGGATAAGCATCTCGGTAATGAGCACTTCACCGACCGCTCCTCCGCCTAAGATTTGGTTATATTCGCCGAGCAGTTCCCGGCGCAGCAGCTCCCGAAACCCGAGCAAATGAAGCTCTTCCATCGATTTGCTCGAGAGCACGCGGCTGGTCGCGTCAAACAACCGGTATTTATTCAAATTCATCCGCTTGACCAGATCAGACGTGTTGCTGCCGCGGAGATAAATCTCGGCGACGCAATAACGTTTGCCTTCGGTGCCGGCAATGTTCACCGAGACCTTATCGGCGATCGCCTCGTCCGTGGTCCCTTCATAGACGATCTTCGCGACCTTGGCCTCACCCTTTTCCGGGTTGCTTTCCTTGCGCATGAAGCAGGTCACGTAACGTCTCGTCAGCGGGATGGCCAAGCCATCGCAGACCGACTCGCTGAACGTCGATTTGCCCTCGGACTTCCCTTCGGATTTGCCTTCCGATTTACCCTCGGACTTGCCCTCCGCTTTGCCCTCGGCGGCTGGCTCAGCCTTTTCGCTCGATTCGGCGGGCTTCTCCTTCGCCGCCTCCGTCGCCTCGGTCTTTTTAGCGACGGCGGCGGTCTTGGGCGCACTGCCCAAACGGGGCAGGATCAGCTTGAACGTCACCCACGCCAAGACCGGCATGAGGACGATCGTCGCGACGAGCGGGATGAAGGCGGGCAGGCCGCGGCCCCCGCCGCCTTCGGCTTCGCCCGTCGGCGCGACTGCTGGTTGTGGATTTTCCGCGGCCATATCGAAACTGAGATTATCTTACTACGCCGATGACCTGTTGCAAGACATCATCGCTCGCCGTGACAACTTTCGCATTGGCCTGCAAGGCGCGTTGCGCGGTGATGAGGTTCGTGAACTCGCGGGAAATATCGACGTTCGAGATTTCCAAGGAGCCAGACTCGATCTTGCCGAGGCTGTCGCTCTGCGCTGGCGCGCCATTGCTAATCGCGACCGAGGGACCGCCCGCGGTAAGACCCGAATAAAGGTTATTACCCTCTTTCAAGAGCGCCTGCGGATTATTAAACCGGACCAAGGCGATTTGACCGCGGATGTATTGCGAACCGTCCGTCAACAACACGTTGATATTACCGCTGGAGTCGATATTGATCGCGGAAATGCCAGCAGTCGCGGAGCTCGGGGGTAAGCCCGGACCATTCGGCGGCGCGGCTTGCAGCACTGCCGAAGAAGCATTCGACATCAGGATGTCTGAGCTAGCGGAAACAAACTGGCCATTTAGGGTCGGGAACTGCGTGTTACTAGCCTGCGGCGTAGTCTGGCCTTGGACGCGGTAGCCGAGCGAATTCACCAAATAGCCGTTATCGTCCACGTGGAAATCACCGGCGCGAGTCGCGTAAACCTCCTGGCTGGGGCTCGCGGTGTTTTTGACGAGGAAGTAGCCATCGCCATTGATTGCCAAGTCGGTGGAGACGCCGGTCTGGTCGATGGCGCCCTGGCTGAAGTCAGTTTCGATGCTCGAGACTTGAGCGCCATTACCGACTTGGATCGGCGCGGTGCCCGAAGCGTTCGCGGTGTCGCCCGTGCCCGGTTTGAGGGTCTGAAGCAAGGTATCCGAGAAATCAACCCGGCCCGCTTTGTACGAGGTGGTGTTGATGTTCGCCAGGTTGTTGCCGATGGTGTCGAGCGCGACCTGAAATTGCCGAATTCCAGAGGCGCCTGTTTCGAGTGAACGTTCCATAATTTAACTTAAGGTTGAGGATTGGTAGTCGTGTTACTGCTGCTGGTGCTGGGGGTGCCGCTGTTCGCGCCGTTGGGATCAACGCTTACAACTGAACTCAAATCGTAATTGAACCCATTCACCGTCAATTGCGCGGCCGTCCCGTTCATGGCGATGCCCGTGACGGGCCCGGTGATCGTCTGGGCCGTGACGCCCGTGCCGACCGTTATCGCGACCTGATGGCCGATCATCGAGATCGCCTCCTGGATCTGCTGATTGCCGCTCATCGTCTTGATATCCCCCTCCGTCGTCTGGGCGGTGGAGAGCGAAGTGAATTGGGCCATTTGCGCGGCCATGTCCGTGTCGCTCTGCGGGCTTAACGGGTCCTGATTCTTCATCTGCGTGACCAGCAGGTTCAGAAAGTCACTCTGCGAGAGCTGCTGATTCGACGAGGGCGCCGCGGCTGCGGTTCCGCCCGTGGTCGTTGACGTGCTCGAGGTTGAAGTCGAATTCGTCGAGGCGCTCGGGAAGACCGAACTGGCGGGATAATAGCCGGTTGGCAGGGTCCCGGCCGCGAGGGCATCAGTGGTGGTTGACATAGTTTATTCCAAAAACATTAAGCCCAAGTTTCGAGCCGCTTATCCCCCGTCGCCGGGGTGGCTGTCACGGTAGGAGCGGCCGGAGCGGGAGGCGCGCTAACCGCGCCAGCGGCGCCAAAATTCTGCCGGAACTCCTGGCGCATGGCGAGTTCTTCGCCCGTCTGCCGCTGCTGTGGATTTCCTGGATTCGATTGATTGAAACTATCCGCGCCCCATTGGGAACCCGTCCCATTCTCGAGCGATTTAAGAGTCACGCCGCGGTCGGCCAGGCGGCTTTGCAGGTCGCCCCAACCGGCGCCGACGGTCTCCCAATTCCCCTTCTCTAGGCGCGCCTGCACCTGAAGTTGGTTATCTTGGAGTTTCAGGCGCAGATCGATCGTCGTACCGTCATCGGGACGGAGCTTGACCACCCAATCATGCGCGCTGGTGGCCCGAAAGCTCTCGACGGTGGACCAAACCTGCTCGGCCAATTTCGCCCCGGTAGTGGCGCCCTCTCGAGCCGTCGTTCCGGCCACTTCGGCGGGCGCGGCAACCTGATTGGCGGAAGAAAATTGGGCCGCCGTCGAGGCATCTCGCGGTCCAACGGAAACTGAATCAGCCCGCGCAGCCCTAGTCGAGCGAATAGGCAAAATCTCCCCACTGTCTTTCTCGGCGCTGTTACTTTTGCCCCCAGAGGGCATATTTTGCCGAGAAAAATCAGGGTTATTTTGTCCGTTTTTGCTCATTGCCATCGCTTCTGGGTGTTGAGCATCTGCCATGCCATCGGTCGAACCGGCTGATTCTGCCACGGTCTCGGGCTTGGCGGCAGGCGCTGACGCCTTCGCGATCTCGCTGGCCCTTGCGGTTCCCACCGCGGAATTCTGGCCGGAGCCGTCCGCGTCCGCTGATGCGGCATCCGAGCGAGGCAGGCCCCCAGCCAAAGCCACAGTGGATGGAGCGTTAGCTTGCTCCGCCACCCGTTCGGCGGCCTTGGCCGACCCCGCTGGTCGGGCGGCGGCGGCCACCAGAGGCTTCTCGGGAGTCACCGACGCCGAAACGCCCGGGGTCACCACCGGATTCGAAATGCTATTTGACGTTCCTGCGGCGGCAGTGGTGGTCAAAGGTTGAGATTCTGTCGCGAGAGCGGCGGAACCGACCGGCGGGTTGGCCACCGTCGTCCGCAGTCCGCCTCGGAACTCAGCGACGGCCTTCGTGCCAGCGCGCGCGGATTCATCCACCAAATTAGTCGCTGCAAAATGAGCGCCAGCCGACGCCGCTGGTCGCTCCGCTAAGGCGGGCGTGGCGGGCGTGGCGGGCGTGGCGGGCGTGGCGGGCGTGGCGGGCGTGGCGGGTGAGGCGGGTGAGGCGGCGACAATGGCTTGGCCTTCAAGATTCGCTGGCGGGTTCGCCGGGGAATTCGACGCGAGGCTCATCCCAGTAGCGGGAGGATTCAGCGGCGCGGCGACCACCGGCGTTTCGCCCACGGTTACCGGGGAGGGAGCGATAACCGGCGGCGCAGTCACCGGCGAGTTGAAGGTTGGGGCCGAAAGCTTGCTACCATCCAACCGATTGGCCCGGGCAAAATCGGCGGCGGATTGAAGGCGGGATTCGCCTCCCCTTTGCAGGGAATTCGCGCCCACGGTCAACGTCGCTGCCCCCCCGGCCTCGCTCGCGGCTTGAGCCAGTGGTCCGGCTGACGCCCCGCCGGTGGACAAATCCGGCGAAATCGTTACCGAGCCATCCGCCAAGGCGCGGCGCAACATCGCCTCTGGGCCTTGGCCGACATCCGATTGGACATCGCCGCCGTCAAATTCAGTTTCCGCCGACGTTGAAGCCCCTAAATCGGCCGACGGCGGCCGGAAGGTTGAACTCATCGCCATCGCGCGAGCCGCCGCCAAGTTGCCGACCGCGGCGCTAGAGATCGCCCGCTCCGGGCTAACCCCAGCCGTTGACGGGTTAGCCGCGAATGCCGCGACGTTCATCTGCATCGAGGCTTGGGCCGAGGCATTTGCCGTCGTCGCCGACAAGGACGCAACCTGAGCCTGGGCGGCCGACGTTGACGCGGCGGCGGCGGTCAGCAGACTAGTAGGCGTGGTCGCCGTCGAATTGGAGGCAACGGCTCCGCCGAAATCAGCGACGCTTGCGGCATCCAAAACTGTCGAACCGTCCTCGGAGCTATCAGCGCCGGCGCTCCCACCGCCGGTGGTATCGGTGAGATTGTCGCCTAAGTCATTTAAGCCAGCCGCCGAAGCGTTGGAGCCAGCTTGACGGGACGCCAACAGGGGGGCGCCGCCGCCAGCGCCAGCGCCTTTGGCAGGCGCGCGCCGACCGCCCGCTTCGCGGCGGACCTGACCGATTGGCGATTTCGGTGTTTTCTCGGAAATAGCGTAGGCTGCCAGTAAATCGTCTTTGGTGACCGGGGTCTCCTGCTTCGACGTCGGCGGAGCGGCCGGTGGGGGCGGCGGCAGGCCAGGCTGGAGCGCGGCCATCTGCAATTGCGCCTGTTGCTGAATCAACGCCGTCGCGCTCGCCGAACTGGCGGCCGGCGGAGCGGCGGGTCCGTCCGACTGTGGGGCCTCGTCCCCGTCGGTGGGCGCGGCGGCGGCTGCAGGCGATTCGTCCGTGGCGACGACGACCACGAGCGGAGTCGCGGTCGCGCTGGGGGGGTCCGACGCGGACGATTGAGAAAGGTCCGCCAGCTTCGATTGCGCGCTTACCACGAGAGATTTTCCGGAGACGGCAAGCCCCGCGAGCTGGGAAGCGGTACCCGCCCCGGTGGAAAGGTTCGCGGCGGGGTTACTCGCGGCGTCAGTCTCGCTCGCCGGGGCTTCCGAGGCGGCTTCCGACGTGGCGGCCGGATCGGCGGCGCTCGCGGCGGCTCGTTTCGCTTCGGCCCGACGCAAGGCCGCGCCGGTAAGGCGAGTCCCGTGGATCATCGCGCCTTGGGGCGAGCTCGGCGCGGGTGAAGCGGCCGACCCGGCGGTCGGGGCTTTCGCGCCTGCGGGCGCGGGGTCGCTCGACATCGGGGGCGTCGAACTCGACAACGTCGCCGTAGGATGGTCGTCAACGAAGGTCGGGTTTGACTCATCCGCCGATTTCACCTCTCCCGTGGGAGGATGATTCACGGAAGACCATGTCACCGGCGCCGGGGTCGCCCCATCGTCGCCAGCGTCGGTAGAAATCGCGGTTTTCTCCGCGCCAGAGGCCGAAGCTTCACGGGTAAAACCGCCGACGGCCTCTTCGAAGGAGCCAGACTGCGGAGTTCCCGCCGCCGGAGCCGGCGCAAGGATATCCAAGAGACTGGCATGTCCCGGGGCGGCGCCTTGGGCGCTAAGCGAAGCGATATTCATGGGTTGCTCGGGGCTGAGAAAGTGATCACTGGGCCGCCGGTTTCTTGGCGCCGGTCTGGGGCTTGGGTAAGCTGGTGTGCAACAGCCGCTGGCCAATTTCCCCCGCCAAGCTCTTCGACTCCGGGTCATCGCTCTCGAACTCGGTGATGACGTCCGCGGCAAATTTCTTATCCATATACAGCATCATTTTGGCGATGGTGTCGGCAGGGAAAGTCTTCAACCAGGCCTCCGCCTTTTTTGGCGTCATGTTCGTGCAGGTGGCGGCCATTTCCGCGAGTTTATTGGTAAGACCGGAGCTCACGAAATCAAATTGCTCCTTGGTCTCTTTTTCCCACAGCGCTTTGGCGGAGTGAACGGCCTGGGTAATCGACGCAATCTCCTGCAGTTCCAAGTCCGCCTGCATCTTAAGATCGCGAATGCGCTTTTCCTGCTCGTTCAGCCGGGCCTCCTTCGCGTGGAGCTTGGCGACCAAATCGGCGACTTCAGGATTGTTGAACGCCAGCGAACCGGCCTCGCCCAGTTGCTTGCGGGTGAATTTCGGCGCGCTATCCGGCGCGGGTGTTTCCGCCTTGGCCGTTTCCGCGGGCGGCGCCTTGACTTGGTCCTCCGCTGGGGCCGCGTTGGTCCCGTGGGCCATCGGCGGCGCGTTGGTTCCCGCGGCTTTCGCCGGCTTGGTCGCGTCCACGTTCGTCGAGCCCGGCGCGGTGACGTCGGCGGCGACGGGCGGGCGGAGCTTCCAAAGCACGCCCAGCGTGACGGAGAAAGCGGCCATGCCGATGAGCGCGGCAAACCATCCCGATTTAAAGAGCTTATTCATGAGCGTATCATCTCCAACGGAGGGCGAACTTGCTAGAGCTATTTAGGGTCGCGATGTCGTCCAGGGCCTTCTGTTCGGCGCGGGCGCTGTGGAGTTGGTGGGCGGCCCGGCCCTTGTCGTGCAGTTTTTCCATCAGTTCACGCTTCTGCCGCGCGGCCGCCAATTCCCGCCAGCGGTCATCGACCGCCGATTGCTGTTTCTTGACCTGAATCTGGGCCAAACGCAGACGTTCCCGCAGGACGACCATGCCGCGCCGAATCTGCTGAATCTCCTCCGAGCGGACCGAGCCGCCGCACAAGTCCCGCTGGCGGCCAAACGCGCCGTTGATGTCGTCCACGATCGCCTGTTGCCGCGCGACGCAGCGTTGCAACTCGGCCCGCGCCAGGCTGTACAGCTCGCGCGCGTGCTCCTCCTGGTTCACGCGCAACGTCATCACCGCTCGCAGGGGAAATCGAAAGGCTCTCATAAGCGCGGTGGTCGCCGTTTATCGGGGACGCGTTCGGTTGGGAGCTCCGGGAGCGGAACCGGGTTTGGCCGCCGGGGCTGGGGCCGGGGCGGGCGGAGCGGCGAAGATCCGCGTCAATTGCTGCCAGCTATCCGCCACCGTCTTGGTTTCGGTCACCGGCTGCCGCAAGAAGGACATCAATGGATTCTGAAAGCGAATGGCCTGGTCGATCGCCTGATTGCTGCCCGGGACAAAGGCGCCGATCGAGATCAAGTCCTGGTTCTTCCGATAAACCGCCAGCATCTCGCGGGCGCGGCCCGAGATCTCGAGTTGCTCGTTGTTGAGCAGGTCGCGCGTCAAACGGCTCACGCTGTCGAGAATATCGATCGCCGGGTAATGGTTCAGCGAGGCCAGTTCCCGCGTCAGAACCAAGTGGCCGTCGAGAATCGAGCGCGTCGCGTCGGCGATCGGGTCATTCATGTCGTCGCCTTCGACCAAAACCGTGAAGAGGCCGGTGATCGAGCCATATTGGTCGTTGCCGGCCCGCTCCAGGAGCTGCGGCAACATGGCGAACACCGAGGGCGTGTAACCGCGTGAGGTCGGCGGTTCACCAACCGCCAGCCCGATCTCGCGTTGCGCCATGGCGAAGCGGGTCACTGAATCCATCATCAGCAGCACTTTCTTGCCCTTCGCCCGGAAATACTCCGCGATCGTCATGGAAAGAAACGCCGCCTTGACCCGGACCAGCGCCGGCTGATTGGAAGTGGCCACCACGACGACCGATTTCGCGCGGCCGACCGCATCGAGGTCTTTCTCGAGGAATTCGCGCACCTCGCGACCGCGTTCGCCGACCAGCGCGATCACGTTGACCTCGGCCTCGGCCTGGCTGGCCATCATGCCGAGCAATGTCGATTTGCCCACGCCGCTGCCGGCGAAAATACCCAAACGCTGGCCGCGCCCGCACGGGACAAACGTGTCGATCGCCTTGATGCCCGTCTGGAATTGGTGCCGAATCCGGTCCCGCTTCAACGGGTGCGGCGTCACCAGGTTCAACTCTTCCAACGGCAAGGTGGGAATCGGCCCGAGATCGTCCAGAGGATTGCCCAAGCCATCCACCACCCGGCCCTGCAGTTGGTCCCCCACCGGGATGCGCAGCCGCGAGCCGGTCGCGACGACCAGACTGCCGGGGTAGATTCCGTGCAATTCACCCAGCGGCATCAAAAGGAGATTCTCGCTGCGAAAGCCGACGACTTCCGCCAGCACGCCGGCCGGATCGGAAGACGATTCGATGCGGCAAATATCACCGATCGCGGCCATCGGCCCGCGCGACTCGATCACGAGGCCGATCATCTGGACGACGCGTCCGTGGCGTTCGACAAGGCAGGCCGCGCTCAAACGCGAACGCGCCTTTCCGATCCCCGGAGAGGCGGCGCGCTGCGTATCGATTAGTTGGGTCATTCGGTCACCGCGCGCTTCAGCATGGCGGCTTTGGTCTCGCGGCGGGCGTCCAGTTCACCGAACTTCGTTTCCACCAGACAGCCGCCGCGGCTCATTTTTTGATCGGGCCGGAAGCGAATCACCGGCGCGCCGCCGTCCTGGTCAAGAAACGCGGAATTATGTTGCTCGAGCAAAACGAGGTCCGCCGGATGCAGCACAATCGTCAGGTCCGATCCCTGCTCGACCATGCCGATGATCTCGCGAATGCAGGCCTCGACCATCTCGACCGAGATCGGCAAACCGCTCACCAATTTGACCGACGCGTCCATGGCCAGCCCGGTCAACTCACGCTCCAGCAGCTTCAGAGCTTCATTGATTTGAGTCTGGACACCCCGTTGCATGGCGCCGAGGACCGTGCGCACTTCGGCTTTTTGCTGGGTCTCCCACTCGGCTTTGAGCTGTTCAACTTGACGCGCAAACCGCTCTTCGCTCTCCCGCGCGCCGCGCTCGTAGGCAGCCTGTTCGCGAGCCCGAACCGTTTCTTCGTCCACGGACGGCACGACGCGGACGGGCGCCGCCGCCGCGGGCGCGGGTTTCGGAGGCGAATGATTCGGCGCGCCGCGATTTCCCTGGCCCGCGCCGTTGCCATTGCCATTTTGCCCACCGGTTCCACCCGCGTGCGCCTTGCCGTTGACTTGCGGCTTAAAACCGCCCAGGCGAATGTCCCTCAATGGTCCAAGTATTGACACGTCATTCGCGATTTTCACCATAACTCGAATCTTAACCGCCGGCTTCCAACGTGATTTGGCCTTCGGCCTCGAGCTTGCGAACGACATCGATGATCCCGTCCTGCGCCTGTTCGATCTCGCGAAGGCTGATCCGGCCCAAATTCAAGATTTCGTCCTGGACGTTCTCGGCGCCGCGCTTGGAGAGCGCGCCCAACAGCGCTTTGGTCAGATTCTCGTTGGCCGCGCTGAGGGCGACCGCCAGCTTGGCCGTATCGACCTCCTTGAGAATCTTCTGCAGGCTGCGGCTGTCGAGCGTGACCAAATCGTCGAAGGTGAACATCTTCATGCGGATCGCGCGCACCAATTCCGGCGTGCGCTCGTCCAGCTTGTTGAGGATCACCTGTCGTTGATTCTTGCCCATGACGTTGAGCACCGCGGCCGCGGACTTGATGCCGCCCGTCTGATTGAGCGCGCGGGACATCTTGGGACCGATCTTGCGGGAAAGGACTTTGCCGACGGTCTCGACGACTTCGATCGGGGTCGAAGCGAGGGTCGCCAGCCGCTCGACGACTTGTTCCCGCACATTGTCGGGAAGTTGCAGGAGGATTTCCGCGCCCTTCTGCGCGGTGAGATAGCTCAGAACCAGCGCGATCGTCTGCGGTTGCTCTTCCTTGATCAAATTCGTAATCGCCACCGCCTCCATGTCGATGATCTGCTGCATCTCGGCGACGGAGGTGCGCTTGGTGGAAACGCGGCCGATGATTTCCGCGGCCTTGAACATGCCGACCGATTTCTCGAGGACGCTGCGGGTGTATTCGACCGAGCCGCCCAACGCCGAATTGGCCAGCAGGGCCATTTCGGTGAATTCCCGGAGGACCGAGGTCTGTTGCTCCAGATCCATCAACGGAAGGTTGGCCATTTCCGCCGAAACCAACTCCCGCTCGTGGTCATCAAAGCTCTTGAGCAGAATGCTCGCGCTTTCCTCTCCCAGGAGGATCATCAGCGCGGCCAGCTTTTGCACTTGGGTCATCGACTTGCTATCGGCGGCCCGCTGCGCGGCGGCGTCTGTTCTCGGCGGCATAACTTGAGTGGGCGACGCCTTATTCGGCGCGCTTGCCGGCCGTTAACCAATTGCGCGCAGCCTGGCTGATCTTGGAGGGGTTCTCGCGAATAAGCTGTTTCAAGACTTCGATGGTAATTCTCTCGGGCTGGGTTGGTCCAAGGCCGAAATCCATGACCATCTTGTTCTTGGCTTCCGCCAGGGCATCCTCAGCCTCGGCCCCGCCGGCCTCGCCGATGCCCGGCTCCTCACCCATGACCGCCGTCCCACCCGACATCGGGAACGCTCCCGCGGACATCATGACGCCACCGGAACCGGCGCCTTGGAAGACCAATTGGCCCCCGACCAACTCGCCCACCGGCACACCGGTCGGCAACAGTTCCTCGGACGAGCCGCGCACTAGGCGCCAGAAGCCCCAGAGCGCGATCAAAGCGACCAAAACATAGACGACGTTCTTGCCAATATCCCAGAACATCTCGACCTGCCGATCCTTCTTGTCGGCGAGCTTCAGCTCCTCGACCTGTTGACGATTGAACGCGACTTCTTGCAGTTCGACCTTCGTGGAATCCATCACTAGGTCGCCCTGATCGTTGGGGGCTTGCATACCCAAGGCGCTGGCGACGATGCGCCGGAGGGCATCCAATTCGGCGGGCGTCCGCGGTACTGGCGTGCGAGCGGCGCCGGTCCCCGTGTAGCGGGTATTGACGAGCACGGAAGCCGTCACCCGTTTGATGCCGCCGGCCATCTGTACCATATTAGTTGTCGCGTGGCTGATGGCATATTCGGTCTGCTCGTCATTCTTGCGGGAGTGATTGTTCGTGGTGCTGTAGGCCGGACCATTCGTGTCCGTGCTTGAGTTCACGGTCACCCCGGGAACACCGCCGGGCGTCGGGGTGCCAGAATCGGTCGTTTCGGTGCGGACGTTCGTCGTCCGCGGAACGATGCCGTTCGTGTTGTAATAATCCTCGGTTTTGGTGATCGTATCGTGATTGATGTCCACCGACACCCGGACGACGACCTCGTTCTGACCAAGCACCTTCTCCAACATTTTCTCGACCTTCTTGGTAAGGTAATCCTCCTGATTGCGCTGCGCCTGCAAGCGATTCGACGAGAGGGCTCCAATCGAATTCTCCTCTTCGTTATCCGAAAGCGTGTTGCCCAAGTTGTCCACGACGCCAACTTTGTTCGCCTTCAGTCCCTCGACGGAGTTGGCAACCAGCAAGCGAATCGAGGCAATCGTGTTGGCCTCCAGTGGGCGGAGACCATGCAAATTCACGAACACGGACGCCGTGGGGCTTTTGCTGGGATCGACCAACAGGTGGGTTTCCGGCTCGACGATCAATACCCGAGCCGCCTCGATCCCTTCAAATTTGCCGATCGTCCGGGCCAGTTCCCCTTCCAAGGCGCGCATGTAGTTCGCGCGCTGCACGAAATCCGACAACCCGAAGCTGGGCTTGTCAAAGATTTCAAAGCCGACGCCGTCATTCTTGGGCATGCCCTTGGCAGCCAACAACGCGCGCACGCTGTAACGCTTGTCTTCGGGGACGTAAATCGACGTGCCGCCGTTGGCCGTGCGGTACGGCACCTTCATTTCCTCGAGCGTGGAGACGATCTTGCCGGCTTCGCTTAATTCCAAGCGACCGTACAAAAGCCCGTAGTCGGTCCGCCCGGACCAGAGCACCAAGGCGCCGATACAAGCCAGGATCGCTCCGCCCGAGGCAACGATGATGACCTTTTGATTGATGCCGAGCTGGCTCCAGATTTTGCCGAGCTGCGCGAAGAGTTGCTTAAAGGCCTGCATTCTTATTGCCGTTTAGTCGAACCAAGATTTACTTCAATTGCCGACCGACGCGCCCGGCGCCGGTAAAATTCTTATCATCCCGCTTAAACTTGGAGCCGCATTAACTCCTGATAGCCGTCCAGGAGCTTGTTCCGCACTTGCACCATCAGCTGAAAGGAGACGTTTGCCTCTTCCATCGAAACCATGGCCTGATGCAGAGGGACGTTTTGTCCGGCGAGCATCCCCGAGACGGCGTCAGCGGCGGTGGTCTGCTTCGCATTGACTTCGCCGACAAACTTGCCCAGCACTCCCGAAAAGGGCAGCGCGGCCTGCGTCTGACTCGGGTCCGCAATCGCGCCCGCCCCACCAGCCTGCGCGAGCGGATCCGTCGCGCTGCCCGGCAAGGGGTTCGGACGCACGTTCGCGTAGTTGAGGTAGGAACTGTAAACGCTATTGAGACCGACGGGATTCATGGCGTATTAAATTAGTGTTTCCCGATCGACAGAGTTTGCAACGTCATGGTGCGAGCATTGCGGATGACCGCCAGGTTGGCCTCAAACGCGTGCGACGCGGCGATGAGGTCCGCCATTTCTTCGTGGATATTGATCGCGGGATACGCGACCTCCCCTTGGGCATTGGCGTCCGGATGACCCGGCTCATAAACCATGTTCGGGGGTTTGGAAGCGTTCATGATCCGCCCGATCTTAACCGACTGCGGAACCGCTTCCGAGTCTTCCCCCATCTGGTTTCCCAAAACCGTCTCGAATTTGACCACCTGCCGTTGGTAAGGTCCGCCACTCTCGGTGCGGGTCGTGTTCGCGTTGGCGATATTCTGCGAGATGACCTCCAAACGGATACGCTCGGCTTCGAGCGCCGAAGCGGTTGATTTAAGGCCGGGCAAAAGGTTCATAGTTAGACAGTGCCGGAGATGGCCGATCGCAAACGCGCCAGCGAGCCACTGATGAACTGGGTCTCGAGGTTGTGCGTGAGCACGTTCTCTTGCTGTTTCAGCAACTCAGTGTCGAGTTGCACGGTGTTGCCGTCGCGGTTCGGGGCCCCGGCGTTTTTATCGACCACCAGCCGGGGCTGAACCCGAGAGATGTCGCTCGCGCTCTGCTCACCGATTGCGCGGCTCAATTCGGACCCAAAACTTGGCTCAACGTCGATCCGCTTATAGTTCGGGGTCTCCAGATTAGCCAAATTGCTCGCGATGGCCTCCTGGCGCATCACGGTCGCGTCGAGCATTTTCTTTAGCCCTTGGTAGTTGGGGCTGGCAAATAGTCCGTTAACCATAAAATTCCAAGCTCACACAAGCAGCCAACGTGCCACCACTCGTTTTGTCCGCCGATTGGCAACTGAGGAGCGCCAATCCGCCCATCAATCCTGGCCCCGCCACAGGCGAGGGAGAATTCGGACCGATTTCGTGGCGAGGACCCCAGCGACCACGCTGCCCAAGCGATGAGGTAAATCTTTCCCAACCTCCAGAGGGTCAGAGTTTGAACAGGGAAAATATTGCCATAGCGCATTAAAGCATTGCAAAAAGGCCTCCCAACCCCTAGGATGCTGCCTATGAGCCGAGTCTGGCTAAAATCATTCTGGGCCGCCGAAGCGAGCGAGAAACCGGCCAATCGACGAGCTTTGCTCGGAGGCCGGTTGTGCGCTGGCGCCTGGCGTTGGTACGGCGCCCAAACGCTCGCGCTTGTGGCGGGCATTGCCTTGGGATTCGGGACGACTCAAACCGGCCTCGCTCAAATCGTACCGAAGGCATCGGAACAACCTAAACCTGAAGAAATTACACGTCAATCAAACGCTTCGACCAACGCCGTTGCGTCCGTGCCGCACGTCACGCCGGAACAACTTGAATTAGCGCGCAAACTATTGCGGGAAAAGATCGCCGAACTTCTCCGTTTGGCGGCGGTGATGGTCCGTTCGGGCGCGCCGACAAACGCCGCCGCCACGAACGGGGCAACCGCGAAGTTAGCGCCGTCGCCGACAACCAAATCGGGCGCCGACAAAGCGGCTGCCGCATTACCCGCAACTGGAACCAACGCCCCCCAGGCGAAACTCGTGTCGCCATCAAAGGAAGCTGATAAGCCAGCGACGACGAACAAAGTGGTCCAATCGGCGCCGGAAAAAAAGACGGCCACGACCAATAACCGGCCCGCGTCCGCTCGCACGGGAAAACTCCCGTCCTCCGCCACCGACAAACCGATGGCCTCGACGGCGACGAATGGCGTGGCTGGATCTCTGACGAATCTCCCCCCTGCGCAGTTGGCCAAGTCCGACACCAATAGCGTGACGGCGCCTGGCACAAACCCGGCCGCCAAGAACGGTGAAACGTCACCGGCAAAAGCGGTGGAAGTGGCCCCCGAAAAGCCAATCGCCGAACTGGACAAAACCGATGAGGCCGCCGCCGCCGCGGCCCAGAACGTGGCCACGAACATGTCCAACCTCCCGAGCCTTTTTTCGCTCGGAAACAAATCGCGCCGGGCCAGTCGAACACAGTTCAAGAAACCGACGCCCGAGGAACTCGCCGAATACGAGCGCGCGGCCACGAATGGCGACCCGGGCGCGGCGTTCAATTTGGGATTAGCCTATCAACGCACCGGCGATACCAACCAGGCCACGAACGTGTTCAAATGGTATTTGGCTTCCGCCCTCAAGAACTACGCGCCCGCCGAGGCGAATCTGGGCTACTGCTACGATTTCGGGGTTGGCGTCCGGGCAGACCCGCAGATCGCCGCCAAGTGGTATCTCGAAGCGGCCCGGCAAGGCAACGCGCTGGCCCAGTACAACTTAGGAAAAAAATACCTGTCTGGTAGAGGCGTCATCGCCGACCCGAAGGAAGCTCAAAAATGGTTTTTGCGAGCGGCCGAGCAAGGTTTGGTCGAGGCCTACTTCTGCGCTGGCCAAGGCTACGCGAATGACAAGACGCACCCCGATTATGCCAACGCGTTCACGATGTTCCGCAAGGCCGCCGAAAGGTCGGGCGACGATCCCGGCTACGCCCCAGCCCAGCACGCGCTCGGGTATATCTTTCAGACGGGGAAACTGCGGGAGAAAAACGATAAGGAGGCGATGAAATGGTATCAGATGGCGGCGAGCCAGGGCTTCGCGGATTCCCTCTACAACCTGGCGAAGTATTATGAATCGGGCACCATCGTAACCGCGGATCCGGGAGCCGCGTTGCGAATGTACTCCGAAGCGGCTAACTTGGGCAGTCCCCCAGCGCAGTACGAGCTAGGTATTTGTTACTATAACGGTATCGGAACGAAACCTGACATGGTTCAGGCCTTTAAGTGGTGGAGCTTGGCCGCCGCCCAGGGAACCGACGGCGAGGTGCGGGAACTGGCCGGTCGCAATCTGGTCATGCTGGCATCGCTCATGCGACAAGACGAGATCGCCAAAGGCCAGCAATTGGCCATCGACTTCGTGCCGGCAGAGTTGCCGACAGACGATCCGAAATACTTGAGCGACGCCGTCCCGAAACCAGAGAAAATCAAACGCGTCGGCACGGGCTGTATCATTACCGCCGACGGCTACGTCGTCATCAATTCCCACACGATCAGCCCAAACGGAAGCTATCGGGTTCTAACCGAAGGAGGCAGCTTTTCCGCCGTTCTCGTGCGCGCCGACTTGCTCAAGGAACTCGCGATTTTGAAGATCGATGGAACGTTCCAGCCGCTGACGCTTACATCAAGCCGGGATGCCACCGTCGGAGACGGCATCATGGTGGTTGGATTTGACAACCCGAAAGAGACGGAATTCAAGCCGACCTTTGTCGAAGGCCAAATCACCGATGTGCTTGGGCCTGATCCCCGCAAGTTCACCTTGGACCCGGAAATCGCGCCGACTTTTGGCGGCGCCGCCGTGGTTAATCGCCGGGGCTTCGCGGTCGGTGTGATGATGAGTTTGAGCGCCTTGGAAGAGAGCCAGTCGGCGACCGAAGCGGGCGTTGCCCCTACCAACCACATCAAATCCGCCATGAAGAGCGATCAGTTGCTCGCGTTTCTGGCGACCATCCCTGAAGTCAAACCAACGGTCGTCAGCTCGAAATCGGGCGTCGAGGAAAAACGGGACGAGATGCTTTTTAAGGTTCGCATGGCAACCGTTTTAGTAATTGCTTTATAGCGGCGAAGTCGGCCTAAGAATTGCTTCACTACCCTTTTCAAGTATGCGTTTAGTCATCGTGCTGGCCGGGATCCTCGGATTCCTCAGCGTTGTCATCGTGAGCCTGGCTTGGGGCAAGCCGGTGGAGAAGAGCATTGTCAGCGGGGTCTTGGTGGCCCTGGTCTCGGCCGTACTCTCGCGCTGGTGGATGAAAGTCTGGCTTTCGAATTGGCAGCAGGCCAGCCAGGCTAACGAAGCGATCGCGATGCTCGGCTCCTCCGAAGAAGCGGACAAAGGCCAGCAGTCTCAATTGAAACCAGGTGAACTCAGAAAACCATGACGCTCCGGCGCCCGACGCGGAAAGTCGCGGCGCCGATGCTTTCTGCGGCAAAGCCATAAAACTTTACCAGAAGGTCGGCATCCTCGAGTACACCGAAGATGAGATGATCGTCAAGTACACGCCGTTGGTGATCAAGTTGGTTCACCAAATCGCGCCGATGACTCGCTCCGTCGTGGATTTCGAAGACCTAAAGAACGTCGGCTACTTTGCTTTGGTTCAATCCGTCCGCTCATTCAATCCGACTTTGGGCGTCGCCTTCGAAGTCCACTGCCGGACGCGAATTCGTGGCGCCATCCTCGACGAACTCCGTAAGAATTATCCGGTTCCGCGCTCGATCTATTCCAAGTGGAAAAAACTCGAAAGAACTATTCAGGAGCAGGAAGAAAAACTCGGACGACCGCCGACGGAGGCCGAGTTGGCGACCCTCTTGGAGATCAGCGTCGATGAGTATCGGGAACTGCTCGATGAACTTCGTCCAGTGGCTTACGTCTCCTTGGATGAAATCTCCTCCCCGAGTGAATCGGAAGATTTCTCCCCTTTCCAGGCGGAGGATATCAATCAAGTCGATCCGGCGGGACAAGTCGCCGCCTTAGACCTTCAGGAATTGATCCGGAATCGCCTTCACCAGATGTCCCCTCAACAGCAAAAGATCCTCGCGTTCTACTATTACGAAGGCTTGCGCTTCAAGGATATCGCCATGCTCCTGAGCTTGAGCGAGTCCCGCGTGTGCCAAATTCATACCGAAGCCATTCTGGCCCTGCGAGCATACCTTGACAGGAAAGAGAGTTTAGTCAATAACTAGCGCAACCGATTTGAAAGCCGTGCGCGGGTGGGACATAGACGGCCTCAGACGCCCGAGCTCGGCACGGGTGGCGGCGTTGTTGGTTCATCCAAATTGTGGCGCGGTTGTGGTTTGGTTCAATAGCAGACTCTTATGGTAATCATCGTCGGACTACTGGTGTTACTGGGCGGCTCGCTGACCGGCTTTATGATTGGCAGCGGCAAACCGGCTGAGCTGATTCATCCGGCGGAGATCATAACGATCGGGAGCATGACGATCGGGGCGCTCATTATCATGTCGCCCCTCAAGGTCCTCAAAGCCATTCTCAAGATTTCCCTCGCGGTCATGAAGGGCGCTCCGTACAAGAAAAACGACTACGAGGAACTGCTCAAAGTCATGTATGAATTGTTCGTCCTCGGTCGCCGCAACGGCATGATCGCTTTGGAAGAGCACGTGATGAAGCCGGCCGAAAGCAGCCTCTTCAAAAAGTATCCGTCGTTTCACAAAAACCACGAAGCCGTTGAGTTCTTCTGCGACGGCCTGCGCCCGATCGTGGACGGCCGCATCAAACCGGACCAACTCGAGCCGTTAATGAGCAACCAGCTCGCCGCGCTCGAGCACGAAAAACATTTGCCACCCTTGGTGCTGAGCAAGACCGCCGATGCGCTGCCGGGGTTCGGGATCGTCGCGGCCGTGCTGGGTATCGTGATTACAATGGGTAAGATTAGCGGTGACGTCAGCAAGGTCGGAGAAAGCATCGCGGCCGCGCTCACGGGAACGTTCATCGGCGTGTTCATGTGCTACGGCGTCGTCGGCCCCCTGGCGACCAACATCGAATTTTACAACTCCAGCATCATGGAGTATCTGAATTGCATCAAAGCCGCGGTGGTCGGTTTCGCGAACGGCCTGCCGCCCTTGGTGGCCGCGGAAATCGGGCGCCGGGTTTTGGATGAAGGCAACCGGCCGAACGCCGAGGAGCTCGAGACGATGCTCAAGACCATGGCCACCGGCAAATAACGTCGCGCGCAAAACCACTCGAAGGATAACTTATGGCAGCAGGCGGAGGTGGATCATGGAAAGTCGCGTATGCGGATTTCGTCACCGCCATGATGGCCTTGTTCCTCGTCCTCTGGATCACCAATCAGAGCGAAAAAGTCAAAGGCGCCGTCGAGTCTTACTTTAAGAATCCCTGGAAATCCCCGTTGAAGGATTCTACCGGCATCATCCCCGTTAAAAACGCGGATGTCGTCCAGTCGTCGAAGTCGCATAACGAGAGTCCCTCCGTCGTTCAACTCAATTTCGTCAAACGCATCAACGACGAAGACTTGGTCAAGACGTTCGTCGAAAGCCCGGAATTTCGCGAAAATAAATCGTTGAATATCGAGGTGACGGACGAAGGCCTGCTCATCAACTTTCTGGACAATCCGAGCCAGCCCACCTTCAACCGGGACAGCGCCGATTTCACCGACTACGGCAAGTGGGTCTTTAGCACCGTCGCGTGGAATATCGCGCGGTACCCTTCGAACGCCATCGAATTAAACGGGCATACCGAACGCAATTACAAGCCGAGCGCGAAAGACGGACCGGGAGCGTGGGAGATTTCAACCCGGCGCGCCTTGGCCTGTCAAAAATTGCTCGTTGAGAATGGCGTTGGCGAATCCCAGATCAAGAAGGTTTCCGGCTTGGGCGGGACGACACCGATGAAGAAGGTTGGCTCGCCGGACGACCCCACCAACCGGCGCGTCACGATTCTGCTGCGCTCGGGCGTCGATCAACCTTAACCCTCCGGATGCTCTTACGCGCGATGGCCGAGAAGTTCGTACCCTTCCTAAAGCGAACCTCCGAGGTTGAAGCCTCGCCGGAATTTCAGTTTTCGCAGTACCAGCCGTCGGTGATTAAACTGAAGCCGACCATGACCGCGCCCCCCATCGATCGGGGAAGCCTGCGCGCGCGGCTCGTTGGTGATCTTCGCAATGCCGTCGCTCTTGGTCTCGCGCCCGAGGTCGTCCAACAATACCTCGGCGATCTGGCCGCCCTCGACTCTTTCTCCCACGCGGGCGTGGGCCACTCGAACGCGGTGCACTACGATCGCCTGCACACCTCGCTCGGCGGCTCCCATGACAAGCCGAACATTTCCCTCCAAAAGGACGGTGACAAGGTGACTCACGTGACGATTGAATGCCGTTGCGGTGAGGTCATTCCCCTCGACTGTATCTATTAGGCCTTAAAGCGGCAGAGGGAGGGGCCTCACCGCTCGCGCGGCTCCAATCTCGGCGCGCGGTTCTGTGAACCGCAGCGCGTCCAAACTTGGGGGCGCGAACGGCGACTCTGGGGCCGTTCCGCCGGAAGCCGCCGCTGCGGGTTGTAAACCCGCGCTCCTGGCGCGGACTCGCATTCGACGACGGACTCCGCTCGTGAGCAAGCTTTTCCAATAAAACCAGAACGCTGCGGTTCGCCCGCAACCCGGCGCGCGGTTCTGTGAACCGCAGCACGTCCAAACGTCGGGGCGCGAACGGCGACTCTGGGGCCGTTCCGCCGGCAGCCGCCGCTGCGGGTTGTAAACCCGCGCTCCTGGCCTAGGCTCCCATTTTGACGACGGACTCTGGTCGCGAGCAAGCTTTTCCAATGAACCCGGAACGCTGTGGCTCGCCCGCGACCCCGGAGCGCGGTTCTGTGAACCGCAGCGCGTCCAAACGTCAGGCCGCTAACGACAACTCTGGGGACGTTCTTCCGGCAGCCGCCGCTGCGGGTTGTAAACCCGCGCTCCGCTCCGCCCCTTTGATTGCGAGATTCAATTGAGCGTTTCCACCGGGCGTAAGGAGCTTTCAGTTCAAGTTCGTACTCTTCCGCCAGGCGCGACGCGCCGCCCGGATTTAAAATCAAGCAGGCGGCGCGCGCGCGCCGCCTGCTTCGGTCCCCTCGGGGAT
>CAZFVY010000009.1:0-5914 GCA_964522665.1 uncultured Verrucomicrobiota bacterium
GCTCCTTCGCCGACGTCAACCTGATCCGCCACGCGAGCAAGGAGTACAACGTCAACGCCGGGGTATACCTGTATCCGTTCCGGCCCTACGACCCGCATTTCCATCGCTGGCTGAGTCAGGACCCGATTGGAGAGGCTTTTGATGTCAATCTGTATCGCTTCAATTATGATGCTCCTCCTCAGTACGTTGATCCCAACGGCAAGAATCCAATCTTAATCGGCCTTCTCGCCGGAGCGATCTGGGGCGCGATAATGACGCCCTATAACGCGAACGCACCAGGACCAGATGATCAGACCTACCCTCCGACTTCACCGGGCGAGATCGGTGCCAGTGCCTTAGCTGGCGGCATTTCGGGTGGCGTTTTGGGGGCAGCGGATTCCGCCCTTACAGGATCTCCTTCAATAACACCCCGTCCAATCCCGGATTGTTGGCCAAACAAGGGTGCCACAATATATCGAGTTTACGCCGGCAAAGCTGGCCCCTTGGGTCAGTCATGGACGACTGTCAAACCCAGTGCAGTTACGGATTTCCGCGCTGCAGCCGGCTTGTTTGAAGGGAATTCCGGTGCGAACACCATAAGTGCTAAACTACTCAGCGTCAACAACGTACAAAGTTACCTACCGGCCCTCCCGGGCCCGACCACGCCACAGGGTGCCGTCGTAGTGCCTGAGCTCCTTTTTAACGCACCGCCGGTTCCGGGAGTGGATATTGGAATCATCGGCAACAAGTAAGCATACCGTTATGCCGAAAACGCACTCTCAGATAGCAAGTCATTGTCCCTGTTACGTCTATCAACGTTGGCCAGGGCGCAATTCGGATTACGTTACGATCTGTACAACATAAAAATACGATTCGCATATATGGATAGGATGAAACGTGGCACGAAAGGAAAACCTAAAGAAATCAAAGTTCCAGAACTGCAGTTCCTTGGCGAACAAGACGGCATTCCGGAACGTGAATTGAAGGTGAAATTGGTGGACTTTTTTAATCGAGATCGATCAGTCGAGGTTGCTTTTCTTGCGGTCGTTGACTACGGTGCCAACTTGGGTGGGAGTATTGCACTTTGCCTTCAGAGTCGTTTTGGTCCGGATCGCGGGCTAGCAGAGAAAATTGGGATGATTTTCGCTGCAATGTTTGGCAATCATGAACATCTCGACATAGTGTTTTTGTCTGCTGAACAGGTGATCGCGTTGGAGAAGGTATGCCGGTCATTCTTTCGGCAACACTAGATTTGAACTTGTACGCGACAAACCAAAGCATCCGCGGCGCCAGGAAAAGAACAGGGGCGCCTGGGAACGGCTTCTCCACCTTCGCCGAGGCTTCGGCGGACGGGTTGGCAATGACTGCTTCCCCAATCGGAAGCAAAGGTCGCAACGTGGAACGTGGCACGCCCACAATCCGAGTGAACATCCAAACGCCTTGCCAGCCTCGTGGCGCGGCCTGTCCACGGTCGCAACAGTGCGAAGGCGGATCCCGGTAAACCAAGGAATGGCTTGGGGAACTTTTTCATTCCCGCCATTCCGGTTCGAGCTTCGGTAATGTGTGCGACCGCCCAAGCTATTTCGGCGGAAACCATCATGGAACTCCCGGCGGCAGTCAACCCGCCTGAACGAAATGAATATCCGGGCGCGTCGAACTAACGAGCTTGTTGCCGGGGACGACCGGCTGGCTTCTGGACCGCATTGACGGGCTGGGCAACACGACGCACTATACGCCCGACAACATGGGCAAAGTGACCGGCGTGCATTATTCGATCGTCGGCGGCGTGACGGCCACGGCGGACGAGGCGTACACCTATGACGTGAACGAGCGGTTGTCCACGATGGCGGACGGGTGGACGACGACGCATTTCACGTACACGCCGGACGGGCGTTTGCAGGGGGAATATTGCCAGAACTATACGGATTACACGCTGGTGACCAACGTCTGGCTGACGCCCTGGGCGCGGCAATCGGTCGCGGCGCAGAAGCCCGACGGGTCGGGGTTGATGACGGTCAGCTACGGGTACGATCAGGCGCACCGGCTCCGGACGGTCACCGACTCGGGCGGGACGTACACCTATTCGTATAGCGGAGGGAGCCTGCCGCCGGGGGCGCGGTCGCCGTCGGGCCTGGCGCTGGCCAACGCGCTGACGATCGCCTACGGGTATGACAACGTGGCGCGGTTGACTTCGACCGTGTTCAAGAACGGCGGCGGCACGCTCAACAGCCACGCGTATCAGTACAACGTCAGCGGCCAGCGCTTCCAGCAGACCCGCACCCTGGGGGACACGGTCAATTACACCTACGACGCCATCGGCCAGTTGAAGACGGCCGTGGGCAAGGAAGCGAACAACGCCACGCGGTGGAACGAGCAATTGAACTACACCTATGACCCGGCGGGCAACCTGACGCAACGGGTGGAGGACGGGTTGACCGAGGTGATGACGGCGAACAATTTGAATCAGTTTAGCTCGTTGAGCGCGGCGGGCACGGCGACGGTGGCCGGGTCCGTGCAGGGCGCCACGGTGACTTCGGTCAGCATCGGCGGGACGAGCGGGAGTTTGTACGCGGACGGGACGTACGCGGTCCGCGGCCAGCCAGTTCAGCGGGCCTACACGGTCAACGCGTACGACAACGGCGGGCAGTACAACACCGCGACCGTGACGCTGGCGGCGACCTCCGCCTCGCCACCCCCGCCGCCCCCGCCGCCCCCGGCCACGCCCCCACCCCCGCCGCCTTCCGAGCAGGTGTCAGGCCTCACTCTTGACATTTCTCTTTCGATTTCGCGCGCTCGGCCCAGGGCAGGTTGGACACATTGCTCCAGCCGCCCGACGACAGGCGTTGCCCTATCCGCTTCAAGGTAATCGTCGTGTCACGCCGCAGCCGACCGTGCCACCACTCTTACCTTCCGATCATCGACCGATCAACTCCCGCGTGACCGTGGCGTTCGGCGCATGCCGTTTTGGAGCCAGAGGCGCCAGACCATTACCAACGCCTCGCGCACGATTTTGTTCGACATCTTGGACGTGCCCACAAAGCGGTCGGTGAAGACGATCGGAACCTCGACGACCTTCAGCCCCTGCCGCCAAAGTTTATGGGTCATCTCGATCTGAAAACTGTAGCCGTTCGACCAGACCGAAGCCAAATCGATCGACGAAAGCGCGTGGCGCCGGAAGCATTTAAACCCTCCGGTCGGGTCGCTCAAGGGCATCCCGGTGATGATCTGAACGTATTTGGCGGCGCTCATGCTCAGCATCAGGCGCTTGAGCGGCCAATTGATCACGCGAATGCCGTTGCAATAGCGGGAGCCGAGCGCCAGGTCCGCCCCGGTCGCCGCCTCGATCAGGCGCGGGACGTCGTCGGGGTTGTGGGAAAAATCGCCATCCATTTCGAGGATGAACTCGTAATCGCGCTTGAGCGCCCAGGCGAAACCGGCGCAGTAGGCCCGGCCGAGGCCGTTTTTTTCGGCGCGATGGAGCACGTGGACCGACGGATTTTTGGCGGCCAATTCGTCGGCGATCTGGCCGGTGCCGTCGGGCGAATTGTCATCGACCACCAACAGATCGACCGGCACGGGCAAGGCCAATAGCCGCTGCGCCAACGGCGGAAGATTGTCCCGTTCGTTGTACGTCGGTACGATAACCAGTGCTTTTCCTTCCATCGTAGCTGCTTGCGCGCCCGGAAAGTAAACTCACAACCCTGAAAACTTCAACCGGAAAAACCGCGGGGGGATTTTGTAGGGCGCGACTTCGGATGGTTGCGGTTTTTGGCATCGCAGGTTGCGGGGAAGGCGAATCGGCGCCGGTCTTACAGACCGGAACAATTACAAGATGGGGACGATTTCCTGGGATTTTGCTTCGCTCCATCCCAGGCTATCCAATCACGGGCTTTCAGCCCGGTCCGAGCAGCAGCTTCGTGTAATCCCGTCCCAAAATACGTTAACGGATCGAAGTTGCGCCCAATTTCGTAACGTGGCGCCTGACGAAGAAGGAAAGGGTCAGAATCGCGCCGTGCGAAACGCGCGACCGGCACGAGTGGTGGGGCGACACTCTGGGGAGCCCTGATAAGGATCGGACGGCAGCGGCATGACCGACGCTTTTCACGGCTCGGCGGAGCCTCGCCCCACCAGGGTGAAATTCAGACCTCCGCAGCTGAAGGCGCCGAGCGCGGCAAGAGTGGTTTGAGCGGGCATTGATCACAGCGAGGCTCGCGTGGGCGGCAGTACGACTTGCCGACCATTACTATTTGAGCGTGGTAATCCTGCCAGTAGTCGAGCGATTCCGCGGGCGGTTTGTTTTTCAACGCGCCAGCGCACGCGCGCTGCGCCTCCGCGTAGGTCGCCGTCGCGGGAAGCCAGTCGTGCCGCGCGAAGATTCGTTGCGTGTAGGCGTCGATCACGAAGCTCAGGTGATCGCCGGCGTAGAGCAACATGCAATCGGCCGTTTCCGGCCCGATTCCGTGAATCGCCAGCAACCGTTCGCGCGCGGTTGCCGTCTCGCCGGCGAACAACTGGGCCAATTCGCCGCCGTGCTCCTCGATGAGGCAGCGCGTGAAGGCGCGCAAGCGCCGGGCTTTGACGTTTAGGTAGCCAGCCGGGCGAATGAGTTCCGCGAGGCGCGCCAGGGGAAGTTCGTGCAGCGTGGACGGCGTCAGCGCGCCGGATTGTTTCAGGTTCGCGATCGCCCGCTCGACGTTGTTCCAATTCGTATTTTGAGTCAGGATCGCGCCGACGCAGACCTCGAATGGGGTTTCGCCCGGCCACCAACGTTGATGCCCGTGCCGCGCGAACATGAGTTCGTACGCGCGCCGCAATTCGCGGGCTAAAGATTTGACGTTGGCCATCGTGAAATTATTAAATCATCCAACCGAAACGACAATCTGAATGGACTTCCAATCCAATCGCCTGGCGCTCCCGCGGCGCGCCAGACCTGAGCCGCGATGAGCGATTTGCTGCATCATCCGATGGCGTGGCTTTACGGAGCGTTTTGGCTCTGGATGGTCTTTGACGCGGTGCGGCGCGAGGAATGGCTTTGGGTCGTGTTCATGGTGGTCTTCGCGTTTCCGAACGCGCTGCTTTATTTTTTCCTGGTCTATCGGGCGCAGGGATCGGCGACGTCCGGTTTCGAATTGCCGGGCGCGCATAGCCGGAAGCGGATCAAGCAACTCGAGGCCCAGATACACAATCTCGATAAGGCGCACCACCATTCGCAGCTCGGCGACATCTTTTTCCAACAAGGGAAGCTGGCCAAAGCCGAGGCCTGCTATCGCGCGGCGCTGGAGCGCGACGCGGAGGACATCGATACCCGCGTTCATCTCGGTCAGTGCCTTCTCCGTCAAGGCCAGCCCGACCAAGCCCGCGCGCTGCTGGAGAAGGTCTGCGCCGAGAATCCCGACCACGATTATGGCCATTCAATGATGGCGCTGGCCGAAACACTGGGCGCCCTGGGCCAAAACGAGGCGGCGGTCACGATCTGGTGTCGGGTCCTGGAACTACATTCCTACGCCCGCGCCCGCGTGCAATTGGCGGAGCTTTACGCGCGCCTTCAGCGCAACGAACTGGCCCGCGCCGAATTGAACGAAGTCATCGCGGATGACGCCCACGCGCCCGGCTTTCAACGCAAGCGCGACCGACCCTGGCTGCGCAAGGCCCGGGCGTTGTTGCGTCGGCTTTGAGCCTAAAGCGGTTCGGCCGCGAAGATAATACCCGCCGCGGGAAATACAAAAGGCGGCTCCGGTGTAAATTGGCGCCATGTTCGACCAGCGAATAGGTAATGCTTCTGGCGTCAGTTTCCAACCGCCGCGGGCGGCGCAACCGCGCCGCGCGGGCGTGAATTCGGGTTGTCGCGGTTTTTCGGAGTGGAGGTTGCGGGGAACGGCGAGCCGGTCCCGGTCTTACAGACCGGAGCAATCAAAAATGGGGACGATTTCCTGGG
>CAZFVY010000009.1:6014-96718 GCA_964522665.1 uncultured Verrucomicrobiota bacterium
TTCGCTTCGCTCCATCCCAGGCTATCCCATTGGGGGCTTTCAGCCCGTTCTGACCACACGCTTCGGGCGATACCGTACCAATGCGGCAATGACCTGAACTTGCATCCGCGCCGCGCGGGAGTGAGTTCGGGTTGGGGCGGTTTTTCGGAGTGGAGGTTGCGGGGAAAGGTGGGTCGGTCCCGGTCTTACAGACCGGAGCAATTAAGAATGGGGACGTTTTCCTGGGATTTCGCTTCGCTCCATCCCAGGCTATCCCATTGGGGGCTTTCAGCCCGTTCTGACCACACGCGTCGGACCATACGGTCCCGACGAGGCAAAGACTCGAAGTTGCACCCCACGCCGTCCACGGCGCGCATTTTTATATGGCGGGCAACTAGTTGGGTCGGGTAGGGTCAACGCGAGTAAACCGGGTAAAACGAAGCACATGAGTGGCGCCGCGCACGAAGCCCAAAAGGCGAGCCTGATCGAACGGGTCGAGGAGATCGTCATGACCACGCAGGTTTATGACATCCATACTCACCTCTACGACCCCGCTTTCGGCAGCCTGCTTTTGTGGGGGATCGACGACCTCCTGGGGTATCATTATTTGATCGCCGAGGTGTTTCGTTACCTCGACATGCCGTACGAGAAGTTCTGGGAGCTTTCGAAATCGCAACAGGCGGATCTTATTTGGGACCAACTCTTTATCCGTCACTCCCCCATCAGTGAGGCGTGCCAAGGCGTATTGACGACGCTACGGTTGCTCGGTTTGGACGCCAAGCGTCGCGATTTGCCGCTGATCCGGCGTTGGTTCGCGGAATGGCGCGTGAACGATTATCTCCGGCTTTGCATGAATTTGGCGAACGTCAAAACGATTTGCATGACGAATTCGCCGTTTGATGACCTTGAGCGTCCCGTTTGGGAGAAGGGTTTCGACCGGGACGAAAGCTTCAAAGCGGCGCTGCGGATCGATCCGATGATTTTGGCGTGGGAAACGGCGACGCCGCAACTGTCCAAATGGGGTTACGCGGTGACCCCAACTCTCACCGCCCGGACCCAGCGGGAAGCGCGCCGTTTTCTGTCCGACTGGTCCAAGCGGATCGACGCCAAGTACTTGATGGTGTCACTCCCGCCCGACTTCGACTTTCCCGCCAAGACGCTCAGCGCGCAAATCATCGAGAAAATCGTGCTCCCGCATTGCCGCGAGCACGGCCTGCCGTTCGCGCTCATGCTCGGGGTCCGCCGCGGCGTGAACCCTCAACTTCGCCTGGCGGGTGATGGCGTAGGTCGGAGCAAGATCGAGGCATTGGAAAACCTTTGCGCCAGCTTCCCAGAGAACAAATTCCTGGCCACGGTTTTGGCGCGGGAGAACCAGCAGGAATTGTGCGTCGCCGCCCGGAAATTCCGGAATCTCCACATTTTCGGCTGTTGGTGGTTTAACAATATCCCGTATTTGATCGACGAAATGACCCGCATGCGGATCGAATTGGTCGGGCTGAGCCTGACCGCGCAGCAATCCGATGCCCGCGTCTTGGACCAACTGATTTATAAATGGGACCATACGCGCCGCATTATCGCGAAAGTCCTGGCGGAGAAGTACCTGGGACTGATCGACAATGGCTGGGAGGTGACGGAGGCCGAAATCCAGCGCGACGTGTATGACCTGCTGGGCGGCGCTTTTGAGCGATTCTGCGCCAATTAATCGCCGCCCAGGCCGGTCAGCAGGGAGGCGGAACAAATTTTGATATTTGGCTCCACTTGGCAAGGTATTTGCGGTAGAAAGCAAGAGTTTCCGAGCAATTAATGACCATGAAGAAAATGTTCAAACTGACGGTGGCGATGCTGCTGACGGCTTGCGGCGCGCCATCGATGCGGGCGGCAACGCTTAACGACGGCTCGATCATCAACCTGATCCAGATTTCCAATACCAACGGGACCCTCGGCGCCGTTGATTCCCTGGGCTTCGGCATGATCGGAACCAACGCTGTTCTGGTCGCGTCGCAGTCCCCGGATTTCACCTTTTTTGCCCTCCATTCCGCGTGGTACGCCCACAATCAATTCCCCACTACGGGAGTCTATACGGTCACGGCGGACTTCATGCCGGCCGAATTGGACAGCGAAACGCGCGGCGGGGTGATTGCCTGGCTCAACCCGACGGTCGCCAAAGGCATCGCCTTTCAAGTCACTCCCACGGACCCGTCGAGCGGATTTCAGGTCGCCGTCATCGATTTCCTGGCCAGCGACGCCGGCGGGAATGAGAGCGTCAATTTTCTTTTCAACACCAATGGAACGCCGGCCACCGGCGATTACACCTCCGCGTGGTCAGACTTGGGGACGGGCTACGCCGTCACCAACCTCGTCACCTTGCAGCTCCAGTTTACCGCGCCCTCCGCCGGTGAGATCGCCGCCGTGACCAATGGAACCGTTACCGCGCACGTCACGGCCAAAGCGATGCAAAGCCCGGGCGGCACCAACGCCCCGGTTCAGCTCGGCCACACCATCGATTTGCTGACCACCCTGCCCTTGCCCCCGGCGAACCAGCATAAGGTCGGTTACACCGCCGTCTGGGCCTCGATTTCAGATCAAGGTTCAACCATCGGCGACTTCGATAACCTGACCTTGACCGGCTCCATCGGGGTCTCCTCGAACAAGCCGCCGACGGTTCAATTGACGGGCCCGACCGACCAAACCGTGCTGCCAAATCCGTCCGACGTGACGTTCACCGCCAACGCCGCGGACTCGGACGGCAACATAGTCCGCGTCGATTTCTTTGCGAACGGGCCGACCGGAAACGTGAAAGTCGCCAGCGCCACGAATGGGCCTAGTCCTTATTCCGCCACGGCGCTGGGGATGGGTCGCGGCGTTTACAAGATCACCGCGCAAGCGTTGGACGACGCCGGCGCGGTCACGGTCTCCAGCCCCGCGACGATCATCATCGACAACCCGCCCGGAATCACCCTGACCGCCCCGTCTTCCGGCGCGACCTACTTCGGCAGTGATGACATCCCGTTCTCGGCTGATGTGACCGTCACCGAAGGGGCGGCCAAGAAGGTCGATTTCTACCACGGAACCAAGCTCATTGGGACGGTAACGAACGCGCCTTATAGCCTGGTCTGGTCAAACGTGGTGGCCGGAAATTACGTCAGCGCAAACAACAATGCCATTACCGCAATCGTGACGGACGACCTCGGAGGCACGACGACGTCTGATTCGGCCGATCTATTCGTGAATCCGAACAACCCGCCAACGGTGAGCCTCACCAGCCCCGTGAACGGCGCCACGTTTAGCTACCCGGCCGGTTCCACCGCCACGATCCCGCTCGCCGCCACGGCGGCGGACGACGGGACCGTGGTAAGCGTCGATTTCTACGAAGAATCATTCCTGATCGGAACCGCGACCTCAGCCCCGTTCACCTTTAACTGGCCCGCGCTGGCAGGCAGTTACACCTTTACCGCGCGCGCCACCGACGACGACGGCGCCTACACGACCTCGCAACCGATTCACGTCACCGTGACGGTTGGTGGTACGACCGGCTCGCCGAAGCTTGCCGTCACCAATAGCAGTCAGGGCGTGGTCATCTCCTGGTCCGCCGACTTCAGCGCTTACACCCTCCAATCAAACACGAATCTCGCCTCGACGAATTGGACCGACATCGCGACGACCAACCAGAAGACCACCAACGCCACCACCAAGGCGGCGCAGTTCTTCCGGTTAATCAAACATTAAACGGGAGTTCTGGCGGGTGAAGGAATTCACCCGCGGCTCATTGCCCTCATGACTAACCTCGGGAGAGCGGTTCGGTGTCTGGTCGTCGGGGCGCTTTTCGCGGGCGTTCGGCTCGCGGAGCTCCCACTCAAGGCGGCGGCGCCCCTGACGGACGCGAGTCCACTGCGTGAGAAAGCGGCTTACCTGCAGCAAGATCTGCTCGACAAGCATTGGCTGAATGGACTTTACGTCAGCATCGTCCCGGCGGGTCCGAGCGGAGTCAAGTTTCCCCATACGGTCGATCAGCCGGGCAACGTCATTCACTCGGGCGTTTGGACCGGAAGATACCTGGCGGGGGTCGGCTATCAGTACGCCGCGTCCCATGATCGGCAAGCGCGCGCGATCGGCGGCCAAATCCTGCAAGCCCTGCGCATTCAGCAG
Source organism: uncultured Verrucomicrobiota bacterium (assembly GCA_964522665.1). GTDB lineage: Bacteria > Verrucomicrobiota > Verrucomicrobiia > Limisphaerales > CAZFVY01 > CAZFVY01. Next base: position 10,140 of record CAZFVY010000009.1, read on the forward strand.
GAGGTGACGGGCAAGCCGGGCCTGCTGGCGCGCGGCTACGTCCAGGGTCATGGCCCCGTGGAGGATTGGGAACGCGACGGGCGCGAATCCCCGAAGTGGCATCAGGGACAGGGAGCGTACGCCAACTACCGTTGGCACGGAGACGTCAGTGTGGACAACTTCAACGCCGTGCTCTACGGCTACGCGATCTATTATGATTTGGCGGCAACCGATGAACAGCGAAAATTCATCGCCCACGACGTTGACCGGTTGATGACCCATCTGGTGGACAATCATTGCCGCATCGTCGATGTGGATGACAAAGTCACGCAGTGGGGCCACGTGGGCATCGATCCCGATCCCGCGTACGACGATTACTATCGCAAGATCTACGCCCGCTATATCGACCAAGCCGATGCCCAAGGGCCGACCTGGCGCCCTCCCCTGCGCGCCTCGCTGATGCTGCTGCCTGATTTATTGATCGCCCATCACGTCACGGGGCAAAAACGTTATCTCGACCTTTATCAACGCGTCGTTGCCCGCTTCAAGGATAACCCGGACACCCGGCGCGGCCGCGGCCCGTTCAGCCTCGAACGCCTCGCCCGCGTCAATCACAGCAGCGAAGGACAAAGCTACGAGGCCCTCTACAACTTGATTCGGTATGAGCACGATCCCGCGTTGCTTAAGATTTACCAGTCGTGGGTTTCCGACCTCTGGGAGATGAATTGGATGGAAGGGAATTCGCTCTTCACGTGGATGGATGTAGCCTTGCAGCCTGAATACCGCGCGCCCGTCCGGCCGGGGAAACGCGCGAGCGCGCCCGGGCTGATTCCTCACGGCCAGGAGGCGGAACGCGAGGCCTTGGAAACGCTGCGGCTTTATCCCTTGGACCGCGTCATGCATCCGGTGATGAATTCGACCCGGAGCGACCTCGAGAAAAACCCTTTCTCGCGCGCTGAAACCCAAAGCGCGCGTCCATTGCCAATCAATCAACGCCCGCTCGATAACGAATACGCCTGGAAAGGCAATCCCTACCAATTGGACGGCTGGCTCAAACCGTCCGTAACCATGTTCCAAAACTCGTGCGATGATCCGCAGGTCGCCTGGTTTTGCGATACGTCCGGGAAGGTTTTCATGACTTTGAACGCGGGCGCCACTTGGCGCGATGTCTCGGTCGGACTGCGCGGACTTTCGCTGCAAAACCTCGCGGCGTCCACGAATCGGACCTTCATCCTCCATGCCCGGACCGACCAGGGTGTCTTCGTGAGCCGCGACGGCGGCATGAGCTGGCGCCCGCCCGCGGCCGACGACGTGACGACGTTCCCAGCCCAGTCCTACGGCGACTGGCGGCGAGTCGCCGAAGGACTATGGATGCGAATCGACGAGACCGGGAAGTTGCTCCTGAGTCGCGATGCCGGCCAAACGAGCTCAGCGTGCATGGATGGTTGGCGCATTCCCAAAGCGTCCTCCTTTTTCGCGACTGGTTGGGGTATCTTGGCGAGCGGAGTCGGTGGCGCCTACCGCACGACGGACGGAACGCATTGGACTGAGGCGCCACTTTGGCGCGAGCAAGAAACCGGGGGCGCCGACTTTTTGCACGCCTACTGGATGGGTCGGTATTACGGGTTCATCGGACCGCGTGATTAGCCGCCGGTTCGGGGTCGAACCACTCGTCTAGCGCGTCGAACGCCGGAATTGGAATATTGATGAACTGCAATTTGCCCATCGCGCGGTGTCGGCAGCCCGGCTTAATCACGACGGCCGTCAGCGGCCTCACGAAAACCAGATCCCCGTGTTATTCTCAGTTCATCCAATTGGCTGATTTCATAGTTCGCCATAACGGGTTGAATTCGGGGAACAGATTGACAAAAAAAACCTCCGGGTCAACAGTGTCGCCCATCGTTCTGATCTGATGAAAACTCGTATTGCATACTTCGCGGCCGCGCTGTTGGGCGGTGGTTGGGCGTCGGCTTCCAGCCAAGCCGCCGAGCCGATTGACTTCGTCAAACAAATCAAACCGGTTCTCGAAATGAACTGCGTCGCCTGCCATCGGGAAGGCCACGCCAAGGCTGGCCTGCGCCTCGACAATCGGACGGGCGCCATGAAGGGCGGCGATGATGGCGCGGTCATCGTTCCCGGCGACCCGGCGAAAAGCTTGCTTTATACCAGTGTCACCGCGGCGGCGGACGACGATAAGTTGATGCCGCCCAAAAGCAAAGGCGGCCCGCTGGCGAAAGACGTGACCGATCTGCTGCGCGACTGGATTTCCCAAGGCGCAAGCTGGCCCGAAAACCTGACTTTGGTTCCTGCGAAAGCCGAAGAAGTCAAAGCCGAGGACGACCGCGAAGTCATCACCGCGATTTACAATAAGATCGTGACGAATCTCACGATCACGGCCGAGGCGCAGATGAAGCCATTTACCAATATGGTCCCCGGCAGTCAGGTTCCTTATGCGCTCGTGCCGATTCCCTCGGGAGAGTTCGTGATGGGCAGCCCGGATTCCGAAGCGGGACGTTCCGCCGATGAAGGCCCGCAGCACAAGGTCAAGATTTCTCCCTTCTGGATGGGGAAATGCGAAGTAACGTGGAACGAGTTCGAGTTGTTCATGTATCCGGACCAGGAGAAAAAGGTCGCCGCCATGATCAACGCCGAGGTCTATATCGACAAAACGTCCGACGCCGTTACCCGGCCAACGAAGCCGTATGTCGAAATGAGCTTCGGGATGGGTAAAGACGGGTTTCCGGCGATCAGCATGACCCAACACGCGGCGAACAAATATTGCGAATGGCTGAGCGCCAAAACGGGCCATTTCTACCGCCTGCCCACCGAGGCCGAATGGGAATACGCGTGCCGCGCGGGGACCACCACCGCCTATTCCTTCGGCGATGATCCGGCGCAGCTCGAGCAATACGCGTGGTTCGAGAAAAATAGTGACTCGAAATACCAAAAGGTCGGTCACAAGAAGCCGAACCCTTGGGGTCTTTACGACATGTATGGCAACGTCGCCGAGTGGTGCCTTGATCAATACGAAACCAACTACAACCGCTTCGCCACCGGCGTGATCGCCGATCCGTGGGTCAAGGCCACCGAGCCGTACCCGCACGCCGTTCGCGGCGGTAGCTGGGACGACGATCCGACCAAACTTCGCAGCGCCGCCCGCCGCGCCTCCGACCGCTCGTGGAAGCAACAGGACCCGCAATTGCCCAAGAGCATCTGGTACCATACGGACGCGCAATTCCTCGGTTTCCGCATCGTCCGCCCGCTGAAAGTGCCGCCCCCGGAAGAGTTGCAGAAATATTGGACAAGCGGCGTGGAAAGGGATTAGTCTGCCGCTGTTTCCATCCGAGAAATGGCGCCCGTGCCAGGCCCGGCCATGACCGGCGTCGGGTGGGAAGGTTGTCGAACGCAAAACCAGATTAACTCAGAAATTGACCATGAAAGAGCCGAATGCCGCCCCCTCCCAACCGCAGCCCTCGCGGCGGGACTTCCTGAAAACGACTTCCACCGCCCTCGCCGGCAGCGCCGTGCTGGGCAGCCTCTCGATCGAACGCAGCGCCCACGCGGCCGGCAGCGATGTCCTCAAGGTTGCGCTCATCGGTTGCGGCGGTCGCGGCACCGGCGCCGCCAACCAGGCCCTCAACGCCGGCGGGGCCGGCCTGAAGCTCGTCGCGATGGCCGACGCCTTTCGTGATCGCATGGATGGCAGCCTGAAAGAACTTCAGGTCAAACACGCCGACCACATCGAAGTGAGCGAGGACAACAAGTTCATCGGCTTCGACGCCTATAAGCGCGCGATCGCGCTGGCCGACATGGTGATCTTGGCCACGCCTCCCGGATTTCGCCCAATTCATTTCGAAGAAGCCGTCCGCCAGGGCAAAAACATCTTCATGGAAAAACCGGTCGCCGTCGATGGGCCGGGCGTCCGCCGCGTTATTGCGGCCGCCGCGGAGGCCAAGAAAAAGAACCTCAAGGTCGGCGTCGGGCTGCAACGCCGGCATCAGCCGGATTACCTCGAAACGGTCAAACGCCTCCAAGACGGCGCCATCGGTGAAATCGTCTCCATGCGCGCCTACTGGAACGGCGGCCCCGTCGGTCCGAAGGCCCGCCGCGCCGATCTCCAGAAGGGTCTCGGTCGTCCGCCGACTGAGATGGAATATCAGCTCCGCAATTGGTACATGTTCAACTGGCTCTGCGGTGACCATATCGTCGAGCAACATATCCATAATCTCGACGTCATCAACTGGATCAAGAACGGTTTCCCGGTTAGCGCCCACGGGTTGGGCGGTCGCGCCTTTCAAAAAGGACCCGACAGCGGCGAGATCTTTGATCATCACGCCGTCGAGTACGAATACGCGGACGGCTCGCACCTCTTCAGCCAATGCCAGCAAATCCCCGGATGCTGGAGCGCCGTCACCGAGCACGTGCGCGGCACCAAGGGCAGTTCCGACGTCAGCGGGCATCGCATTGATGGTGATACGAAATGGCGTTACAAGCCCGCGCCCGGCGACTCGAATGACGGCTGGCAGGTCGAACATTTCCCGCTCCAAGCCGCGATCCGCGAAGACAAGCCGTACAACGAAGCCGAACGCGGCGCCTACAGCACCTTGACGGCGATCATGGGCCGCATGGCCACCTATTCCGGCAAGATTATCAAGTGGGAAGAGGCGCTGAATTCGACTCTCGATCTCTCGCCGGCCAGCTACGCTTGGGATGCCCTCCCGAAAATCCTCCCGGGGCCGGACGGCAACTATCCGTACGCCGTCCCCGGCGACTCCGTGGCGCTCTAAGACTTCGCGCGCCAACTGGCGCCGTTTTACTCCTTCGTCGAAGCAAGGGCCGGCTATCGCCGGCCCTTTGCTTTCTGACGCGGCTCAGCCATTCGCACGCCGGCGTTCCTGAAGTTGCCGGAACAGCATGATCCCGTACCCCAAAACCACCCCACCTGAGACGGACCACTTGACGTAGTCCCCAAAAAACGCCGGACACCCGATCTGAACCAGCGCCAGTCCAATCATCAACATAGCTATCCGACCACCCGAGCCAGGCATGATCATCCAGGCGTTCTTAAATTGCCCGCTCCGTTCGCGCTCCTCGTGGCGCCGCCGCGCCGTGTTTTGCAAGGCGCCGAAGAAGAGCCCGACGACCGCGCCGACCACCACCGCCGCCGTCGGCCTCAAGACATCTAACATTCTGTAGTCCATAATTGCTCAATTCTCTTTGGGTTCCGCGATCCGCGATGGCCGCCAGGGCAATTGTCGCCCCGGCGGCCACCTGAACCAAGCGAACACTATCTGTTTAGTCCTTCGTCCTAGGAGTTTCGGATCCCTTGTCCATTACCATGCCACCATAACCGGTGACTCCCATTTCCGGAACGTCCAACCCTTCGATCTCGACATCGAGCGAGACGCGATTGCCAACCAGAACTTCCGCAATGTAATAGACGATTAGGGAAAGGATCGACAACGTGATAAAGCAAGTCACCACGCCAACGACTTCGGCCCAGAACTGGCTCAGGCCGCCGCCGTAAAACAATCCCTTAACGGTGCCACTGACGCCGTTCCACCCGTCCCCGTAGGTACCGTCCGCGAACAATCCGAGCGACAAGCAACCCCAGGCTCCGTTGACGCCGTGCACCGAGATGGCGCCGACTGCGTCGTCAATCTTCAACTTGTCGAAGAAGAAGACCGATTCCACGACCAGCACACCCGAGATTAGGCCGATCAAGGAGGCTCCGCCCGCGCTAACGAACGCACAGGGACAAGTGATGGCCACCAGTCCGGCCAACATGCCATTGCACATCATCGAGGGGTCCGGCTTCTTGGTTCGGAACCACCACATCCACAAGGTAGCCGCCAAGGCGCCCGTGGCGGAGGCGAGCATCGTGTTCACGGCGACGACCGCGATACGGAGGTCGGTACCCGCCAAACTCGACCCAGGGTTGAATCCGAACCAACCGAACGCGAGAATAAAGGTCCCGAGCATGACCATCGGGATGCTGTGTGGCATAATTGGATTCACCAGCTTTCCGCTCTTGTCGTACTTTCCGTGCCGGGGACCGATCAGCATCGCGAAGATCAACGCGATGACGCCGCCCTGCATGTGCACCACCGACGAGCCGGCGAAATCGACGTGGCCGTGTCCCAGCCCGAAATTAGCGCCGAGATTCGCGAGCCAACCGTTGCCCCAAACCCAGTTTCCGAATACCGGATACATGATCGTGCCGATAAAGCATCCGTAAATCATAAACGCCGAAAACTTCCAACGTTCCGCCGCCGCCCCGGTCGGAATCGTCGCGGTGGTATCCATAAATACCATTTGAAAAAGGAATAATGCGAACGCGGCCGTGTCATAGCCGGCGCCTTGCAGCATAAAGCCCTTCAAGCCTAATAACCCAAATGGCTTGCCGAACAACGTGACGGTGAACTCGTTGTTCAAGCCCCCGTAGCCACCCATGGTTGTAATAGCTCCCAAGCCGCCGAACATGAAGGCAAAGCCGCAGACATAGAAGCCCAACATGCCCATCGGGTAGATCATAAAGTTCATCGACATCGTATGGCCCGCGTTCTTCGCGCGACACAAGCCAGTCTCGACCAACGCGAAACCCGCTTGCATAAACATGACGAGGAACCCGGTCACTAATGTCCACATGAAGTTGATCGAGACTCGGTTGTGGCCCACCGAATCCGCCAGCTTGACGGCCAATGGCTCCGTCTTCGCCTGCGAAGTGTACTCGTCGAAAGCCTTTTTCGCGTCCTGAAAGGCTTTGACCTTGGCCGGGTCCTTTTGATCGTCGGCGCTCAGGTCCGCCGGCGCGCTGACGACGAACGGTCCCGCCGGCGATTGTGCGTCCACGGCCATGCCGGTCGCCGTCCCCGCGGGATCGGGCTTCGGCGTCGTGTCCGCGGCGGGCGCATTGGTACTGGCCATCGGGGCGTTGGTGGACATCGCGGACATGTTGGTGTCCGCCGCGCGCGCGGTGACCGCCCACGCGACGCAAAGGATGGAAAGAATGGTAGTAAATCGTTTCATAATAGGCTTCATATTGGTTGACGGTTGGCTGCGCATTATACCGCTTGATCTCCTTTCTCCTCCGTTCGGATGCGGATCGCCTCCAAGATCGGGCTGACGAATATTTTTCCGTCACCAATCTTTCCGGTTTTGGCCGATTTGATAATCGCGGCAACGGCGGCTTCCGCCTGGGAATCGGGCACCACTAATTCGATTTTCACTTTGGGCAGGAAATCTACCGTGTACTCACTTCCACGGTAGATCTCCGTATGCCCTTTTTGGCGCCCGAATCCCTTGACCTCGACCACGGTCATGCCGGAGCTTCCCACGTCTCCTAAGGCTTCCTTTACTTCTTCTAACTTGAATGGTTTTATGATAGCTTCGATTTTTTTCATAATGTTTGGGTATAAACCTCCCCACCACCGCTCATGGTCCTTTAGCCGGTAACCAGCAGGCGCAGACTCCACTGACAGGCCCACGTCTCGTCGTACACCGCGAGCATCCAAGCGCAAGTCCCCGTAAGCGATGATGAATCAGGTTCATAGATGGCATTAAGCCGGTTCGATTGGGCATAAGCATCCAAGATGCCAAGGAGAAAAGCGGCGGCAGTTGGACAAATGTGAGTCAGGCTCGGCCGACCTCTCGGCAAGGGCGTCTCCGACCGTAACGGAGCAGACAAGTCATTCGTGGCGGGCCGGTCAGCCCCGTCACCGCCCAAGGCCAGTGGCCGAAGGAACGTCGATCAAAGGCTCACGACGTGAATTCAATTCACCGGAATGTTGAGTTCATTTCATTAACGAGCCGCCGCGGAATTGTTGCGTTTTAAGCAAGTTGCGCTCTTTTTCGCACCGGCTCGACATGGTTTTTAACACATCCATAACGCTTTCGCTTGAGTTTTTAATACTCCTGTTCATATTCCGGGTCTGCGCATGGTATTTGCTTTCCACCTAGGTCAGTCGCCGCTTCCTAGTACGACGAAAACATGATCGAACCCAATATATGGATGGCGCTGCCATTCGGGCTGCTGCTGCTCCTGATCGCTCTCGCGCCCCTCTTTTTCTCCGCTTGGTGGGGCCGACACTACGCCAAGGTGGCGACAGGCCTCGCGGCCGTCACCATTGCCTACTACCTCTTCGGCCTGGATGCGGTCGAGCAAGTGACTTCCGTAGGGCGTGATTACGTCCGCTTTATCGTTCTGGTCGGTTCGCTCTTTGTGGTCACGGGCGGAATTCACCTGACCGTGAAGGGTGAGGCCACGCCGTGGGAAAACGTCCGCTTTCTGCTCGTCGGCGCTTTGGCGGCAAATGTGCTGGGCACGACCGGCGCCTCGATTCTGCTCATCCGTCCCTGGGTTAGGATGAACCGCTACAGAATCACCGGCCACCACGTCGCGTTCTTTATTTTCCTGATCTCAAATGTGGGCGGATGTTTGACTCCAATTGGCGATCCACCACTTTACCTGGGCTACCTGAAAGGCGTTCCCTTTTGGTGGGTGGCGCAACGTTGCTGGCCGGTCTGGCTTACGGGCGTCGCGCTCCTATTGGTGATGTTCTATTTTGCGGATCGGGGGAACTATCGCCGCGCCCCCAAAGCGGTTCGGGAACGGCTGGCCGAACCCGCGGACCATTTTCATTTCGACGGCCTGGGCAACCTCTTTTTCCTCGGCGTCGTCCTCGCGTCGGCGTTCCTCGAACATCCGCCCTTCCTGCGCGAGGCGCTCATGCTGGCGGCCGCCGCCGGGTCGTATTTCACCACGCCGCGGCGCGTTCATCATTCCAACGACTTCAATTTCGCGCCGATCAGGGAAGTAGCCATTCTGTTTGTCGGCATCTTCGCGACGATGATGCCGGCGCTCGATTGGCTCCTAGCCAACGCCGCTCGATTCGGAGCGCCAAACGCAGGTGTCTTCTATTTCGGCAGCGGCACGCTCTCCAGCGTGCTGGACAATGCGCCAACCTACCTGACCTTTTTCAGCGCGCTCCTTGGCGCCGCGGTAAAGCCAGAAGTCATCGCGCAAGTTCAGAATCTGCTGCAGACCCACGCCCCGCTCGCCCCTGGCGCCGGGGCCGCGCACGCCGAAGAAATCCAACAAACCCTGGCCGTCCTAAAACAATACTTTGGGGCGCAATTCTCGCAAGGAACGGTCAGTCTCGAACAAATCCGCGTGGCGTACCTCCTCGGCAACGCCACGCTCAGCAATATCCTCGTCGCGATCAGCGCCGGTTCGGTCTTCTTCGGAGCCAATACCTACATCGGTAACGGTCCAAATTTCATGGTCAAAGCAATCGCCGAACAAAGCAAGGTCCATACCCCGACGTTCCTTGGCTACATCGCCCGTTTCACGCTGCCGTACATGCTCCCGATGTTGGTGGTCGTTTGGTTTCTTTTCTTTCGCGGCTGAGGCCGCCACTCCCGAGTTCGCTCATTCCGGCTCGTAGTACCGCGCAAAGCCCTTCGATTCGTACAATTGAATCCTCTCCTCCGGCTCGCGCACGACGCGGACCACCATCCCCGGAGTCGCCTCCACCAGCCTCACCCCCGCCTCCGGGCCCAGGACACTAACCGTCGTGGCCAACGGGTCGGCCGTGAAGCAATCGGGGCCAATCACCGTGACCAAACTATGATCGGTCAAGCCGATGCCGGTGAACGGATCGATGATGTGGGAGTAACGCTTGCCATTGATTTCCAACTTTTGGAACGCGTCGCCCGAAGTTCCCAGGCCGCAGCGCGCCAGCAGAACGTATTTGGCCGGCGGCGCGTTGGTCGTGTCAAGGGGCTGGAGTTTGACGCGCCACCCTTTCTTAGCGGGCGGAGGATCACCCACCGCCATATCCCCGCCCCCAGCCACCAACGCTTGGTGGATCCCCCGGCTGGTCAAAACCGCGAGCGCCTCATCCACCGCGTACCCCTTGGCAATCGCGCCCAAATCAATCCGCATCTCAGGCGCCACCAATTTGACGGCGTGATTCTCAGGGTCCAACAACATTTTTTGGAAGCCGACCGAGCGCTGGGCCTTGGCCAGGCGCTCAGGATCCGGTAATCGCCCCTCGCGCCGCGCCTTGCGCCACAGGTTGACGCATGGCCCGACCGTGACGTCAAACTTCCCCCCGCTCCGTTCGGATAACGCGCGCGATAATTGCAGCACCTTCCACAAATCAGCGCTCACCTTCACCCAGCGCCCTTCGCCCGAGCTGCGCGACAGCCGCCCCAGTTCGCTCTCGGCGTCGTAGTCGCTCATGATGTCGTTGAGTTCCTTGACCCGCCCGAACGCCGCCGCCGCCGCCGCATCCGCCGTGGCGCGATCGGGGCCGTAAAGCACGATCCGAAACGGAAGCCCCATCTCGGGCTGGGTGTATTCGAAGCGCTCTTGCGCGAGACACCGGACAGCGAGATTAGACCAGAGCATCCCAACGCCGGTCCAAAACAACATCCGCCGCGCGATAGTAATGGACATTTTCACTCCGAGATTCTGGCAGACTTTTAGGCAATTGAATACCTTCATATCGCCCGCGGCCGCCACCAGGCAAACGCGTTTCGCTCCCGAGGGATACCACTTGCCGAGTACGGCGCAAAGGCTAACATCGCGCGTATATGTTGACGGACGAGCAGACGAGTCCCGAACAATTCGCCGTGTTTCGTCGAATGACGCCGGAGCAGCGCTGGCGAGTTGCCCATCAGCTGTATTGGACAACCCGCAGGCACAAAGCCGCCTTCCTTCGGAGCCGGCATCCAGATTGGCTCGAGCCGCGGGTTCAAGCCGAGGTTCGCGCGATTTTCTCCAATGCTCGAACCTGACCTCATCGAACTTTTTGCCCTGCCGCTTAATCAAGCAGGAATCCGGTATCTGGTGAGCGGCAGCGTCGCGGCAATGCTCTACGGCGAACCACGTGTGACCCTCGACATTGATTTCGTAGTCCTTCTCCGTGACGAAGATATCCATCGCTTGGAAATGATCTTTCCATCGTCACAGTTCTACGTTCCACCACCGACCGTAATCCGGCAAGAGATCGCGCGGGAACAACGAGGTCATTTTAACCTAATCCATGCCGAATTCGGCTTGAAAGCTGACTTCTACACAGCTGGTCGTGACGAATTGCACGCTTGGGCTTTTCGCCATGCGCGCCACTACGAGATTAGCGGGAACGTCATTGTCGTGGCGCCACCAGAATACGTCATTCTACGCAAACTAGAATATTATCGTGAGGGCGGCTCGGAAAAGCACCTGCGCGACATCCGCGCGATTCTGGCGGTGTCGGGCGATCTGCTTGATCACGGCGCCTTGCAGGATTGGCTGAGCCGCCTCGGCTTAGCTTCAGAATGGCAACTGGTGACGGATTGAGGGTTGGCCTCAACTCGTCACACGTTGATTTCGGCGCTCACGAACACTTGGTTTTTCATTGCGGCTTCGGCCGCTCCGCCGCAATCTTTTTTGCATTCCGATTTGCCATACGCACCGGTAAAATGAAAACCGACCAGACTCCGGCCACTCCAACGCCCTCCCTCACGCGGCGACACTTTCTCAAGTCCAGCTCCATCGTCGTCGCCGGAGCGTCGCTGGCCTCGTCCGGCCCGTTCGTCCTGAGTGGTCGCGCGGCGCCGGACGCAGCGATCAATGTCGGCCTCATTGGCTGTGGCGCCCGTGGGACTGCCGCGGTTCAGAACGCGTTGGCCGCGGCGCCAAACGTCAAGACGCTGGCGCTGGCCGATCTTTTTCCCGACCGCCTCGACCACTGCCGCGCGCAACTCAAGCGCGGCGACGTCACTCTCCGCGATGATCTTTGCTTCAGCGGGTTTGACGCCTATCAAAAGCTTTTGGCCGTCAGCGAGGTCAACTACGTGATTTTGGCGGCCCCGCCTCATTTTCGGCCATCGCACGCGCGCGCCGCCATCGACGCCGGCAAACATGTTTTTATGGAAGCGCCGGTGGCCGTAGATTCGCCGGGAGTTCGCACCATCATGGAGACTGGCGAAGTCGCCAAATCAAAAAAGCTCGTCATTGGGGCCGGCCTGCAGCGGCGATTCCTCCCCAGCTATCGTGAGACGATTCAGCGCCTCCAGGACGGGGCCATCGATCGCCTTCTGGTCGGCCGCGCGTTTTGGAACCAAGGCGGGCTTTGGCTGAAGCCACGCCTGCCGGGTTGGACCGATTCCGAATGGCAGCTTCGCAATTGGCCGTATTTCACATGGCTTTCCGGCGATCAAATCGTCGAGCAACTCGTCCACAATCTCGACATTATCAATTGGGTCTTGAAGGGCCATCCCACCAAGGCGAGCGGCATCGGCGGTCGTCAGGTGCGGACCGGCCCCGAATACGGAAACGTCTATGACCATTTCAACGTTGAGTACGAGTACCCCGGAGGCATCCGCGTGTTCGGCGCCTGCCGTCAAATCGAAGGTGGCGAGAGCAACATCGGCGAAGCCGTCATCGGCGCGACCGGCGTGAGCAATTGCCGAGATTCCATTCAGGTCCGCGGTGAAAAAGCTTGGAGCCACGCCGATAAAGACCCCGACCCATTCGTGCGGGAACAAACCGAGGTGATCGCCGCCATCCGGGAGGAAAAACCACTCAATCAGGCGTCCAGCGCCGCCGAAAGCACGTTAACCGCCATCCTCGGCCGCATGGCCGCTTACTCCGGCCACTCGGTGCCCTGGGACACCGCTTTGAATTCGACCGTCGATTTGTCGCCGGCCAAGTATGAATTCGGTCCCTTGCCAGTCGCCGAGGTCGCGCTCCCCGGCCGGGACAAGATCAAATACTATTAGCCTTTGGGCCTGGGCGCCGCCCGGCGGGGCCTCAAACCTCTCGGCGTTCCCATTTGGAAATGATACGTTCACGGAATAAAATCCTTGTGCAACGCCTTCTTTCAATGCGATAGATTTCCACCATGAATTCCTCCGACAGACAACCCGGACTGACCCTGACGGAATGGCTGGTGGTGCTGGTCGCGATCATCGGCTTCGCCTTCGACACTTACGAGCTATTGATGGCGCCGCTGATCGCCGGACCGGCGCTCGCCGAGTTACTGCACGCGAAGCCCGGCTCGCCCGAGATCCGGCAATGGATCGGCTACATTTTCTGGGGCAGCGCGGTTTCCGGGGGCATCTTCGGTCTGATCGGGGGCTATCTGACGGATCGCTTTGGCCGACGCCGGGTCCTGGTTTGGAGCATCATGATTTACTCCCTCTCGCCCGTCGCGGCGGCGTATAGCACAACGGCGCCGATGCTCCTCTTTTTTCGCTGCACTACGTTCATTGGGGTCTGCGTCGAATTCGTCGCCGCGGTGGCCTGGCTGGCGGAATTATTTCCGCAACCCAAAAAGCGCGAAATGGTTCTGGGCTTTACGCAGGCGTTTTCTTCCGTTGGCGGCTTGCTCGTTACCAGCGCGAGCATCCTGTCGGTGAAATACGCGGCCAGCCTGCCCGCGATCCTCGGCGCGCATGCCCCGTGGCGCTATACGCTCATCTCCGGCTTGATCCCGGCGATTCCGTTGCTTGTATTGCTGCCGATGCTCCCCGAGTCGCCCGTGTGGCGGGAGAAGCGCGCCAAGGGCACGCTGCGGCGGCCCAGCATCGCGGAATTGTTCGCGCCTGCCTTACGGCGCACCACGATCGTGGCAACGATCCTGTTCGCTTGCGCGTACGGGGCGGCCTTCGGCGCGATCCAACTCACCCCCTCGTCGATTGTTCCCGGATTGCCGGAAGTGGCGAAGATTCACAAGGACGGTGACGCCGTCAAACTGGAAGAAAAAGCGGTCCAAACCAAACTCCAAGCCCTGCCGGCCGGGGATCCGGGAAAGCAAGACTTGCAGGCCCAATTGACCAAACTTCAAGCGACCGAGAAGAAGCTGGCGGCCCAGGAAAAACAGGCGCCCAATGAGGTCCAATTCTATCAAGAAATGGGCGGCTTGGTCGGACGTATCGTGCTCGCCTTCCTGGCGATCTACATCGTCCACCGCGGCTGGTTGTTGCGCATTTTCCAGATTCCCGGCCTGGTGATCATCCCGCTGGTGTTTTTGTATCCGGCCACGAACAACATCGAATTGCTCAAGTGGGGTATGGCGGCGGCGGGCTTCCTGACGGTCGCGCAATTCAGCTATTGGGGCAACTATCTGCCGCGCGCCTATCCCTTGCATCTGCGCGGCACCGGCGAGAGTTTCGCGGCGAATGTCGGCGGGCGCATGATCGGGACCTCGGCGGCGTTTGTGACGACCAATTGGTTCGCGCCGATGATGTCCGGCCCGACCAGCTTTGTAAAAACAGCTTATGCGGCCGCGCTGATGGCTTTCTTGGTTTATGCCATTGGCCTCGTCGCTTCGTTTTGGCTCCCTGAACCGCCGTCCGAAGGTTCCGGGGACTAACCAACTTCGGTTTTCGGGCGGCACCACGAATCGCGCGCCGAAGGAAAAGGCGGTCGCGCCAACCGCTGTGGCCTTCGTTAACTTCCGCGAAGTTTGCTCGCTTTGGCAAGCATGGCGAAGGCTCGCCGCTTCGCCAGCGTAGGACGGCTACCAGAGTTCCCGATGTGGCTCGTGGTCATTGTTCCAGCGGCGGCGCGTCTCGTCGGTCTTCTCGACGAGCGCATATTGTTTTGAGAATTCAATGTGACCATCGCAAAAAACGACGTTCGCTCCGCCTTGGTGACGATTGCCCGGCCATTTCTGCAGGCCATAGTTCGCGCCCGGCGTGATCAGATAATCGTAAATCGACGAGTCATCCGGCGCGAATCCCCCGAACGAGTCCGCGATAGCGATCATATCGCCGGGAAACCGAACGTCAGATTCGACCGTTTCCGGCGCCGACGAATCAAAGGGTTTGCCGTTCGGATAGGAATATCCCGGCTGCCCGTTCACCGCCATGCCAAGCCCCAAGTGGGCCGGCGGATCGACAATCGCAGTCCCTTCAGCGTTGTAGCCGTAACTCAAGCGGCGCGAAGAAGGCCAGGCGGGAGAATTCGTGATCCAAAAGACGAGCGGCGCCGCCGGACAATTTAGCGCGCCCCAATTCCCCGAAGCATAGGGAACCAAGCGATCGTACCACATGTGAAAGGCGATGCCCGGGCCGGGGTTTCCCTCGCAAACCAACGGATAGCTCTCCGCGTCGCCGACGTAGAGCGCGAGCGCAATCCCCAATTGACGCAGATTGTTTTTGCACGCGACCGATTTCGACGCGCTCTTCGAGCGCGAAACGGCCGGCAACATCAACGCCGTTAGCGCCGAGAGAATGCCGATAACCACGACCAATTCGACCAAATTAAACGCCTTCGTCCACGCGCAACGTGAGCGCAAATTGAGCGGCGTTGGATGGACAAGACAATTCATGGTGCAACGTGGGCAAGAAAAACGAGCATGTTACATGCCATTGAGTGACTGAAACTTACATTTGAGGAAGTCGGTTTGACGGATGAGTCGGGAAGACGAATTCGGAGCCTCGCCGCTAGTGTAGTGTCTCATAAATAACTGGTCATTTATGAGACTCTACGCTGGTTTCCACCGTTCGCGCCCTGGTCGTTGACTCACGAATGTTTGGCAATTTCCGCAGGCGCGCCTACAATGGCGCGCGATGAAATTCGCCAAACTTTCTTCGAGTTCACCCCGGAGATGGACGCAGACTCGCCACCGCGCCGTTGTGGCGCTCGCGTTAGCCCTCGGCTTTTTAGTCGCGCTGAACGCCAGAGCCGCCGTCACGCCGCAGGAACGCGCCGATCAATTCCTTGAGCTTGTCAACGCCGGCTACCAAGCGCTCTATCGGGTCAATAGCCAAGCCCAGTGGGACGCCGCGACGGACGTGACGCCCGCGCACGACGCCGCTTCCGAAACCGCCGGCAAGGCGCTCGCGGCTTTCGCCGGCAATCCCGCCCTGATTCAGGAAGCCAAATCGCTCCTCGAGAAACGCGGCGAACTGAAACCGATCACCGCCCTTCAATTGGAGCACGCCCTGCTCAACGCCGCCGAAGGGCCGATGACGAATCCGAAACTGGTCGCCGACCGCATCGCCGCCGAGACCCAGCAGGCTTCCGTCATGAACTCGTTCGTTTTCCATTTGCATGAGAAGCCGATCACCGCCAACGAAATTGACGACCAACTCGAAACCAGCACCGTCCTCGCCGACCGTCAGGCCGTCTGGGAAGCCTCGAAGCAATCGGGACAGGCCCTCAAATCCGGATTAATCCAATTGCAACGCCTGCGCAACGGCGTCGCCCAGGAACTTGGCCACCACGACTATTTCGCGCTGCAAGTCGCGGCGTACGGCATGACCACCGACGAGATGGTCAAGCTGCAGGACGACTTCATGCGCGACCTCCGACCGCTTTACCTCCAACTGCACACTTGGGTGAAATATAAATTGGCGCAGAAGTTTGGCCAGCCACCGCCGAAATTGATCCCCGCGCACTGGCTCAACAATCGTTGGAGCCAGGAATGGTCGGGGATCGTCGAGGCCGCCAATATCGACGACCGCTTCAAGGGCAAATCCGATGAGTGGGTCGTCAAGACGGCGGAACAATTTTACACCGGTCTCGGCTTCGAAAAGCTCCCCGCCAGTTTCTGGACCCTTTCGGACCTCTATCCGTTGAAGCCCGGCGACACTCGCAAAAAGAACACTCATGGCTCGTGCTGGCACGTCGATTTGGACACCGATATCCGCTCGCTGATGAGCGTTGAACCGAATACCCAGTGGTTCAAGACCGCCCACCACGAGTTGGGCCACGCCTACTATTTCATGAGCTACACGCGCCCCGAAGTGCCGCCTCTGCTGCGCTTGGGCGCCAATCCGGCTTTTCACGAAGGGATGGGTGAACTCATCTCTTTGGCGTCGATGCAGGTTCCGTATCTTCAGTCGCTCGGCGTGCTCCCCGCCGACTTCCAAGCCGACCAGACGGCGTTTCTCCTCAACGACGCCCTGGCCAGCTCGGTGCCCTTCATTTTCTGGAGCTCGGGCACGATGACCCACTGGGAGGCCGACCTCTACGCCCACAACCTCAGCCCCGCCGAGTGGAACGCCCGTTGGTGGAAATATGTCCGCGATTTCCAGGGTGTCGAACCACCGTCGCCCCGCGATGAATCGTATTGTGATCCGGCCACCAAGACCCACATCAACGACACCCCCGCCTATTATTACTCGTACGCCATCGCGACGGTCTTCAAGTTCCAACTCCACGACTACATCGCGCGCCACATTCTGCATCAGCCGCCTCAAAGCTGCAATTACGCGAACAGTCGGGAGGTCGGCGATTTCCTAAGAAAAATCATGGCGAAGGGCGCCACGGAAGACTGGCGGAAGGTATTGCGCGAAGCGACTGGCGAGGACCTCTCGACCCGCGCGATGGTCGAGTATTTCAAGCCCTTGACCGCCTGGCTCGCGGAGCAAAACAAGGGCCGCCCGATCGGCTGGGAGTAAACGCGCCGCGCCCGCTAATTCGGCTTCGTCCCGGCGCCCAGCGCCTCGGTCGCCTCCCGGGCCAGCGCCCAGTCGATCAACACGTCGGAAGGATTGTCGCCGAGCCTCGTCGCGCCGGGCTTAGGCAGGTTTTTCTGCATGACCTCATTCCCTTTGGCCAGCGCCGCGCGGGCCGCGTCCGGCTGATTCAGTTTCTGGTACGCCAGCGCCAGAACCATATAGGCTTCGACATCCCGCGTGACATCGACGTTCGGCTTTACCAGAACTTTGTTCATCCCTTCGATGGCTTCCGCGAAGTGATCGAGCCGGTAGGCGCCGAACGCGGCCGAAAAGACCGCGTAGAGCGTGGGCAACCGCGCGTTGGCCGGGCCGAATTTAGCGACCGCTTCCCGATTGAGGTCCGGGGAGGCGACGAGCAGGCAATCCTTCAACAACCGCTCGGCGATCACCAGATTCGTGGTCGAGCCATACTGCGACAGCATTCGCTGGCAAAGGTGGCGGTAACCGTCGAGGTCCCCCACCTGCACTAAAATCGGCGCCAGCGTATGATACGCCCAATGATCGTCCGGCGCCAGATCGACCACCTTCGTCAAATTTGAAACCGCCGCGGGGAATTCCGTCCGCTGCAGGTGGATCGAACCCAAGGCGTTGAAAAGACTCGCCATCACCGGTATGGGCGGGACTTCATTCACCAATTGTTCGGCTTTTTCGTACGCCCCTTGGGTCAGGTACAGGCCGGAACGTGAGATTTTTTCGCCCATCTCCGCCTGCTTGCGGAATTGCGCCTCCTTCACGACCATTTCTTCGGCCTTCTGGCGCAAACTAGCCTGCCACCGCTCCGCTTCGTCGGCCCGTTTGCGTGCCTTGCGCTCCTGGACAAAGAGATAGGTCGAGAGTCCCAAACCGATGATCAACGCCGCCGCGACCGCGCCGCCCGCCACGAAACCGAGTTTGTTGCGACGCACCATCTTCTGAAAGCGATACAAACTGCTCGGCGGGCGCGCTTCCACCGGCTCGTTGTTCAAATACCTCGTCAAATCCGCGGCCAACGCGCTGGCCGTTTCGTAGCGGCGCGTCCGGTCCTTTTCCAGGCACTTCATCGCGATCCAATCCGGATCACCACGCAGCAGCGCGATCAAGCGCGGCGCCTCGACCCGGCGCTGATTCGCCGTGGCGCTCAGTTCGCCATCCAACATCGTGCTGATGCGCGTTGACGGTCGTTCCGGTTCCTTTTCCCGAATCGTGCGCCGCATGGCGTCGAGGCCGCTCTGAATCAGATCCTTCGAATCGAAAGGCGTTTTGCCGGTCAACAATTCGTAGAGCAGCACGCCCAAAGAATAGATGTCGCTGCGCGTGTCCACGTCCAGTCCGCTCATTTCGGCCTGCTCGGGACTCATGTAGGCCGGTGTGCCGATGAACTGTTCGAACGCGGTAAACAGCGTGTCATCCGTCAGCCGGCCCTGCGTCGCTTTCGCGATGCCAAAATCAATCACCTTCGGAATCGGCACGCCGTCATGCAGGGTGACCAGGATATTCGACGGCTTGATGTCCCGGTGGATCACCCCTTTTTGATGGGCGTGTTGGATGGCGTGACAGACTTGAATGAAGAGTTCAATTCGCTCGCGCGTGGACAGTTTGTTTTGGTCACAATACGCGGTGATCTTGATGCCGCGAACCAACTCCATCACAAAAAACGGTCGTCCGGCCTCGGTCGCGCCGGCGTCGAGAACTTTGGCGATATTGGGGTGATCCATCATCGCCAGCGCCTGCCGTTCCGCGTCAAAACGGGCCACCACTTGTTTGGTGTCCATCCCGAGCTTAATGACCTTAAGTGCCACACGGCGGCGAACCGGCTCCTCCTGTTCGGCCATGTAAACAATGCCGCAGCCGCCTTCACCAATATTTTGCAGCAGCTTATATCTGCCAATCCGGTCACCGGCCTGCTCTTCCGGCGGCAAGGCGATAACCATCGTCTTGTTCGCGGGAGGCGCCGCCGCAGGCGGGGGTACGGCGGCTGGGGTCGCCGCCACGGCGGGAGCCTCCAGCCGAGCGAGGATTCGCTGGCGCAGCGCCGAGTCGCTCCCACAAACCCGGTTCAAATAGGCCTCCCGTCGGTCGGCGGGCAATTCCGCCGCCGCTTCAAACAGCGCTTCCTCGCGTGGATCAGTAGGGTTCATTGAAATGGGGTTGGCTTCGGTGGTTCAAAAGGTTGCGCCGTCAGCCACACTTCCAGCGGGTGGTCGCCTTGGCCAGGTGATTTGAGACACCTACCGGCGGCGCTCACAACCAAACGAGTCAAACCGTCGCCATCACGGAAGGCCCGGGAAGTTGGTGCATCTCGGTGGGAAGTTTCAGGCATGCGCGTTCGTTCAGGTTGGCCCGACGATACGCGGCGCCTGGCAACATTGCAACTTCCGTGCGCCACGCGACGCGGCGCTCGACAGCCCGCGTGGTTTTCGGAACAATCGCCGGGTGAAACAATCAATTGTGACGTTGGATTTGGAAGGCGTCCTGACGCCGGAAATCTGGATCGCCGTGGCCGAAAAGACCGGCATCAAGGAGTTGCGGCTGACGACTCGCGAGGTGCCCGACTACGACGTGCTCATGAAGGGCCGGCTCAAAATCCTCGACGCCCACAAATTAACGCTCTCGGACATTCAGGCCGTCATTGCCACTCTCGGCCCTTTGCCCGGCGCGCTCGAGTTTCTGCGAACCCTCCGCGGGTTCACCCAGGTCATCATTCTTTCCGACACCTTCGAGCAGTTTGCCCAACCGCTGATGCGCCAGCTCGAATGGCCGACCCTGCTCTGTCATCGCCTGGTGGTTGAGAATGACCGTATCGTCAACTATCAACTCCGACAGTCCGACCAGAAGCGCAAGGCGACCGCCGCGCTCAAGAACCTGAACTATCAGGTCATCGCCGCCGGCGATTCGTACAATGATACCGCGATGCTCATCGAAGCCGATCACGGTTTCCTTTTCCGCGCCCCCGAGAATGTCCGCCGCGAATTCTCGCAATTCAAAGCCGTGGAACACTACGCCGATTTGCTCGCTTTGATTAAAGCCGTCGCCTAGTTCAGCGTTGATCGCCGACGCCCCGTGTCGCGAGCAACTCCCCCCCGCGATTCAATCTTCCGCCTTCGAACTTCTCCCGGTCAGATCGCGCACGGCGAGCGCGACATCCTTCCCCTCGTAAAGCATCGCGTAAACCTCGTCGATGATCGGTGTCACCACGCCCAATTTCCGCCCCAATTGCCACGCCGAGCGCGCCGTCGGATAGCCTTCTACCGCTCCCACGGAAGTGGCCAGAATTTCCGCCGACTTCTCCCCACGGCCCAACCGCTCGCCGAAGGCGCGATTTCGGCTCAGCCGCGAAAAACAGGTTACCGTTAGATCACCCAGCCCACTCAATCCGGCGAACGTCTCGGCTTGCGCGCCGGACGCCACGCCGAGGCGGCGAATTTCCGCAATGCCCCGCGTGACCAGCGCCGCCTTCGCGTTGTCGCCGAATCCCAGCCCATCACCCACCCCGGCGGCGATCGCGATCACGTTTTTGAGCGCGCCACCCAATTCCACTCCCAACCAATCCGCCGTCGTGTAAACCCGAAACGCGGGACGATGGAGGAGTTCCTGAATGGCAATCAACGCCGCCTTGTCTTCGCCACCCGCGACGATCGCCGTCGGAATGCCGCGCGCGACCTCGATCGCCAACGTTGGCCCGGACAACGCCACCGCCCTGGCGTCTGGCATCACTTCGCGCAGGACCCCACCCATCGTAAGCCCGGTGTCGGACTCGATCCCTTTCGTCACGCTCACCGCGATGCCATTGAAGTTTGGCAGTCGTTGCGCGACCTCACGAAACGCTTTCGACGGCAGCGCGAACACGATGCAAGCGCTCCCCGCCGCGGCCTTCAGCAAGTCCGGTTCGACCAACCAATCCGGCGGCAATTCAATCCCGGGCAGGTAACGATCGTTTCGACCGAGCGCAAGTAGCGCCAGCAGCCGCTCAGCGTTGTGGCCCCAAATCGTGACGGGCCGCTCGGGTCGGTGCAGCAAACGCGCCAGCGCCGTTCCCCAAGCGCCGGCCCCCAAAACGGTAATCTTCATGGCGGAGGATTCGCAGCGCGCTTCGCGGATCCGAAGCGATGCTCCGTCCCGTTCAGCAGCCGCTGGATATTCGCCTTGTGTTTATAAATCGCCAGCGCGCCGAGGATTACGGAAATTGCGTTCATCAATTGACTCCCGCCGCAGGCCCAGACCGCAACGGGCAGAGCAATCGCAGCCGCAATCGACGCCAGGGAGACGTAACGGCTCACCGCCAGCGTCAGACACCAAGCTCCCAACGCCACCAACAGCGCCCACGGGGCCAACCCGACGAAAACACCTGCCGTCGTCGCCACCCCTTTTCCGCCTTTGAACTTCAGCCAAACCGGATAATTATGCCCCAAAATCGCCGCCACCCCGGCCACCAACGCTAGATGTTCCTGCGTCGGCCTCCCGTCGGCGCCGACTCCGGCCGGCGCCATTCCCGCCAGCGCCGCGATCAGACGGCACGCAAGAAACCCCTTCAGCGCGTCCGCCAGTAGTACCAGCACGCCCGCCGTCTTGCCCAGAATCCGGAAAACGTTCGTGGCTCCAATGTTCCCGCTCCCAACCGCGCGAATATCGATCCCCTTCGCCCGCGCCACCAGATAACCGGTGGGAATCGAGCCAAGCAAATACGCGGCGACCACGTCACCCAAATAACGAAACCAATGCACCGCTCGACTGTAACGCCCTGCCCCAGAATTGGCTACAATTTCGTCGCCGCCCGCCTCGTAGTTCGTTTCGTTCGTTTGCGGAATCCTACCTCCACGGACCGATCCAAGGCGTCCGCTAAGACCGATAACAACGGTTAAGGCCGGCAACGCGCCGAGTGCGGCCAGAAGGCCCTCTCCCCGACTTTGGTAAGCGTCTTTCTGAGTCAAAACGACGTTGCGCAGGACCGTGAATTTGATTGCCTAAGCCTGCTTGGAAATGCGATTCTGCCGAGCGAATGAATCGTGACATTGGGTTGCCCCAAACCATTTTGATCTATGCGCTGTGCCTGCCGCTGGCGCTGGTCGCCGGTTACCTCCTTTCCACCCCGCTCGCCACGACGAGCCTGACCTTTGTCGGACTCCTATTCTGCGGGCTATCGATTCCGCTGTTGTTGAAATGGCATCACAACATTCTAATCTTCACGTGGAACGCCTCCCTGATTGTTTTCTTTCTGCCCGGGGAGCCAGCGCTCGGGACCGTCTTCGCCGGCGTCAGTCTCTTCCTCTCGGTAATAAACCGGACGATGCGCAAAGGCGCGAGCTTTATCAGCGTGCCTTCAGTCGCGGCGCCGCTGATCTTTTTGGGCATCCTAGTCGCTCTCACGGCGTACGCGACCGGGGGCATCGGCGGCCGAGCGTTCGGAAGCGATACGTGGGGAGCCAAGCGGTACCTCGGCGTCTTTGGCGCCATTATCGGCTACTTTGCCATGACGGCGCAGGCCATTCCGGTGAATCGCGGACGATTGGCGGTCGCGCTCTACTTTTTTTCGGGTGCGACCATGATCGTGAGCGACTTGGCATTCGCCGCCGGACCGGCCTTCTACTTTCTGTTCATTGTCTTTCCGACTGATTACGCGGTTTCACAGGCGCTTAGCCAAGGTGAACTGAACCGTCTGGCCGGCTTATCGTTCGGCTCCCTCGCCATCACCTATGCCCTGCTGGCGGTCTATGGTATTCGCGGGATATTGAATTCACGAAAACTCTGGCGGCCGGTGCTTTTCATCGCCCTCGTCGCTGCGGCCTTGTTTGGCGGCTTTCGGTCCTCGGTGATTCTATTAGCCCTCATTTTTGTCGTTTTGTTCTACTTCGAGCGCCTTTTTCGGACGATCCTTTTTCCCGCGCTGCTGCTGAGTGGCCTGCTGGTGGGCGTGTTCGTCGTCGCCTTTGTCGATCGCATGCCGCTATCGGTGCAGCGGAGCTTGAGTTTTCTCCCGCTCAATGTCGGTCAACAGGCGCGGCAGGACGCGGTCGGAACGCTCGATTGGCGGTTTCAAATGTGGAAGACGTTGCTGCCGGACGTGCCGAAGTATATCCTGCTTGGAAAAGGTTACGCCTTCAGCGGGACGGACTTTACGTTGACCACCGAGGCCGTCCGCCGCGGCTACTACTCGGCCTACGAAGACACGCTGATTAGTGGCAATTACCACCAGGGGATTCTTACGATCATCATCCCGTTCGGGATTTTTGGATTGATCGGGTTCGCGTGGTTCAGCTGGAATTCCCTCAAGGTGCTACGGGCGAACTACTATCATGGCCCGCCAGAACTGGAGTTGGTAAATCGCTTTCTGCTGGCCTTTTTCGTCGCCAAACTTTTCTTTTACGTCGTTTTCTACGGTCAGTTCGACCTCGACTTGATGTCGTTCACCGGGGTGGTTGGGTTAAGCGTTTCCCTCAATGGCGGCGTGCGGTCATCAGCTCAAATTGAGTCGGAAAGCGCCCCCCGCGAAGATCTCGTCCTCGCCTAAAGCGCCCTGATTACCGCGCCAGTCGTAGCCGGAATGCGAGTCGCCGTCGAAACGAACGCGCTCTTTGTGACCCAGGCGGGAGTGGCGCGCTACGTGCGCGGCTTGCTAGGCGGCCTTTCGCGGATCAGCCACCCGGACATCGACCTCTTCGAGTTCGCCTGGAAGGTCGAGAATTTTGGCTATCAACAACCGCTTCGCGCGATCCGAACCGCGTACCGCGAATTGATCTGGGCCAGATTTCTCTCCCCGAGGCTCCTATTGAAACAGGGGGCCGATTTGCTGCACTCCACTACGGGCTATATGGCGCGCCACCCACGATCGATCCCCAACGTGGTGACGCTCCACGACTTGGCGTTTATCCGTCACCCGGAGCGGTTTCGCCGTTGGCAGAAGTGGTCCGGCCAACAAAACCTGCTTCCCATTCGCTCGGCTGATCGCGTGATCTGTATCAGCCAATTTACCGCCGACGAAGCGATGGAATTGCTCGCTTTGCCCGCCAGCAAGATAACGGTCGTGTACAACGGGTGCGATTTTCAGCCGACCGAAGGCGCGGTTCCCGAAAGCGCGCCTGATTTTGCGGTACCGGACGAGTTTTTCCTTTTCGTTGGCTCGCTTGAGCCGGGCAAGAATCTGGCGCTGGCACGCGCCGCCTATCTTGCCGCGGAGGCCGAGGGACGCCGCCTGCCGCCCTTGCTGATCGTGGGCGCACGTTGGCCGGGGGTGAAACATGAAGGAGAGCCGGTGAGCGAATGGCGCTACCTCGGCCGCCAACCTGATTCAGCGCTGGTTTACCTGTACAAGCGCGCGCTTGGACTGGTCTTTCCGAGCAAATATGAAGGCTTTGGTCTCCCGGTCGCGGAAGCGATGGCGGTCGGATGCCCAGTCATCTGCTCACCCGTGGCCAGCCTGCCGGAGGTTTGCGGCGACGCCGCGCTGCTGACCGAGATGAATCCGGCCGCCTACCTCGCGGCGATGCGCCGGCTGATCTCCGACCCTGGATTGAGGGATGAGTTGATCGGTAAAGGCAAAGCGCGGGCGGGCCGATTCTCGTGGAGCCGTTGCGCCGGAGAGACAGCCCAAGTCTATCGGGACGTCTTAAGCTGACATGCCAAGCCAGAATCTTTTTTTTACGGTTTACCGCGGGAATCAGGGGGCGCTCCGACATTCGGCGTATATGCGCATGTCAAAGGTGCTGCTCATTCAGCACGTCCTGCGGCGATTCGCGATCGAGTTGGCGGACAAACGA
Source organism: uncultured Verrucomicrobiota bacterium (assembly GCA_964522665.1). Taxonomy (GTDB): domain Bacteria; phylum Verrucomicrobiota; class Verrucomicrobiia; order Limisphaerales; family CAZFVY01; genus CAZFVY01. Next base: position 35,312 of record CAZFVY010000009.1, read on the forward strand.
ATTTTCGACTACGGCTTTGGCGCCGGGACGTTCTTCCGTTATTGCCCGAAATCGAGCCAGTTGTTCGGCGTCGAACTTGATCCCGTGTGCGTGGCGGAGGTCTCCGCCATGTTGGCCGCCCAAGGATTCACCCACGTTGATCTGCAGCCGCTGCCACTGGACACCTGGCAGAATCATCCCCTGCTCCAACAATCCTACGATTTGGTGATTTGCAGCCACGTCTTGGAACACCTGCCGGACCCCGCGGGCTTTTTGCGCCGCATCCAAGCTTGCCTCTTGCCCGGCGGTCAGTTCGTTGGATTGGTGCCGATCAACGAACGCCGGCAGGACTCGCACCATGTTCAGATTGTTGACCAACCGGCGGTTCAATCGTGGCTAAACGGAACCGTCCTTCGGTTGCAGGGCTGGGTGGAATCTGACCCCGCGCTCTACTGGGTCCAGCCGCTCTTCACATACGAATCGGGCTGGCGCCACCGGACCGCCCAAGCTCTGAGCATGGCGATCGGGCCGGTGGCGAAGGCGCTGGGACCGGAACGCTGGTTTGCGTTGGGCAAGGCTTTGGGCATATTGACTCGATCAAAACCAACCCAGGCCGCGCTCGTTTTGCAACGAGTGGATTAGGCCAGCCATGAACCGCCTTGAAATTATTCACGATCCGGCGAACGCCCTGGCGGCCATCGTGGACCGCCACCTGCCGGACGGGGCGTTCAAGCGAATCGTGATCAAGCCCAATTGGGTCAAGCATCAGGAAGACGAACGGTTTCCCATCGCGGCCTTGGTCACCAGCAGCGCCCTCATCGACGCCACGGTTGCCGGCTGCCTGCGCAAATACCCGGCCGCCGAATCGATCATTGTGGGCGATGTGCCGCTGCAATCGTGTGACTGGGAACTGCTGGTCCGGCAGGCCGGGATCGACCGCCTCATCGAAAAGTACCGCGGGCAGACTTCCCCTCGCGTGCAATTCCTCGACCTGCGCCGCGAGCGCTGGCGGCCGCAAGATGGTTACCTGGAATTGTCGGATAAAGCCCCGGGCGACCCGGCCGGGTACGTCGAGGTAATCCTGGACCGGCAAAGCCTCCTGGACCCGGTGAGCGGTCAAGCACACCTTTTTCGCGTCTCGGACTACGACCCTGCCGAAACGGTCAGCGTCCATTCCGGCCAGCAGCACCGCTATCTAATCGCCCGGTCGGTCCTGGAGTCTGACCTGTTCATCAACCTGCCCAAGATGAAAACGCACCAGAAGGCGGGCTTGACCGGCGCGCTGAAGAATCTGGTGGGCATCAACGGCGCAAAGGCTTATCTGGTCCACCACCGGAAAGGACTTCCCAGCCAAGGTGGCGACGAATTTCCCGAGTCGGTGGACCGACTGTTCTACTACCAAGCCCGGTTCCGTGAATTCTTTCAAAAGCGATCCCGTTTCCTCTTCCGATTCTTCCGTCTCATTTGGCGCGCCATCAAGCGTCTCCGCGGCATTCAAACGGTCGGCACGCCCGATCGGCTGCAAGGGAAGTTTTATCTCGGCTCCGGCTCGTGGCACGGCAACGACTCGATCTGGCGGATGGTGTATGACCTCAATCGAATCATCCTCTTCGCGTCGGCCGCCGGCGGAGCGCTGCAAAAGGCGCCCCAACGCCGTTACGTCGCGATCCTGGACGGCCTGATCGCCGCGGAAGGCAATGGACCGCTGCAACCGATCCCCGTGGCGGCGAACGTCGTCGCCGCGTCGGACAATCCCTTCCTGATCGATTTGGCGATGGCCAAACTGATGGGCTTTGACTATCGAAAGATTCGCCAGCTTGCGCAGCTCAAGTTGTTTCCCGACGCGACTTGGGGGGGAATCGACCCGGAGGATTTTGAGGTGACGATCGACGGCGTCGCGTCGCATGGGGGCCTGCGCGACATTTCTCCGATCAAGCGTTTTCTCGCGCCTCCGGGCTGGGCCGGGCAGATCGAATTGGAGGGGCCGTGATGAACTGGCGTTCGAACGCATTCTTCGCCTTGCACCGCCTGATCGGGTCGCAGGCGCTGGAATACTATCAGGAATTCTTGCGTTTTCAGTCGGTCTCGGCGGCCAAACTACAGACGGTGACGACGGAACGATTGAACGCTCTGCTCCGGCACGCCGTGGCCAACGTTCCTTATTATCGCGAGCAGCCGCGCGCGCGCGGTAGTAATCTGACTGACTTTCCAATTCTGACCAAAGCCATCGTGCGCGAGCGATTCACGGACCTCATGACGGATCCGTTACGCGCGGAGTACAAAACCGGAAAACCGCGCCGGCGATACTCTTGGGTCGAGGTGAAAACCGGCGGCTCGACCGGCGAACCGACTCGCGTCATTCACGATCGTGAGTTTCGCGACCGCGGACGCGCGAGCCGATTGTTTTCGCAGCAGCTCTGCGGTTTTCCGCTCGGCACACCCTATTTTATGCTGTGGGGATCGATGCGGGAGATCACCGCGGCGCGCGATTCCTGGACGAAGCGAGTCATGAACCTGCTGCTCAACGTCCGAACGCTTAACGCATTTCAAATGACTGATGCCAAGATGACGGATTACCTGCGCCTCATCAACGAATCGCCCGCGGAGCACATGATGGCTTACGTGGACGCGTGCGACCAATTGGCCCAGTTCGTCCTGGATGGTTCACGGCGCGCCAAGCCGCTACGCTCCGTCATGGCCTGCGCCGGGACCGTCACGGACGCGGCGCGGGAACGGATCGAGCAAGCGTTCTCCACCCGCGTGCGCAACAAATACGGCAGCCGCGATTGCACCGACATGGCCTGCGAATGCGCGGCGGGACGACTTCATATTTACAGTCATCACGTCCGGTTGGAAGTCGTGGACGCGGACGGCCAACCGGCGCCGCCGGGGAATTCGGGCCGAATCCTGGTGACTCTCCTCGGGAACCACAGCTTTCCCATGATCCGCTATGAGATCGGGGACCAAGGGCGCTTGGACTCGGGCGGTTGCGATTGCGGGCTGCCTTTCCCGACTCTGCAAGCCGTCGAAGGCCGTTCGCTTGAATTCATCCGCGACACCTCCGGTGGATTTGTGACACCGATCTACCTGCGGCACCTGATTGGGGTCGTCCACAACCCGGTGGGCCATTTGCGCCGCTTCCAATTGACGCAGTCCGAGCCGCGTCGATACGAGTTGCTGCTCGAAGTCGGCGCGCAGAATTGGCCGGGATTTCATGACAAAACGTGGCCGCAAATCGAGCGCGACTTGCGGGCGGTCCTCGGCGCCGACGCGGTCATCGAAAGCCAGCGCGTCGAAAGCATCCCGGAGAGCGCCAGCGGAAAATTCATTTACGTCCGCAATCTGGTAAACTCGGCCACTTCTTGAGGCAGCATGAGCGATTCCCGCGGCAACCGCATTCTCTACGTCCACAACAGCGCGGACCTTTATGGCGCCAGCCGCTCCCTTCTGCGCCTGGTCCCGCGGATGAAAAGCCGCGGCTGGAACGTGCAGGTCCTGGTGCCTGAGGACGGCCCCCTGAAGCAGCGCCTGGAATCGTTCGGCGTGAAGGTCGATATCGATCCTGCCCTCTCGATCATCACGCGGACAACGTTCAAATCCTGGCGCCTGCTCTTGCTTGTGGCCGGTTTCGTCCGGTCGGTCGCTCGTCTGCGCCGGCGAATTCGGGCGGAACGCATCGATCTGGTCCACACCAACAGCGGCGTGATTTTCTCCCCGGCCCTCGCGGCTCGTCTGGCCGGAGTCCCTCACGTCTGGCACGTGCGGGAATCGTTTGAGGAATTCCGGTCCCTGTGGAAGCCATACTCCAGCTACATGCTCGCCTGCTCGCGGCGGATCATCGCGGTCTCCGGACCGACGGCCGCGCAGTTCCCCGCCAGCCCCAAGGTCACCGTGGTCCACAATGGCGCGGACCTGGATGAATTCGCTCTGGATTCGGAAGCGGCGCGCGCCCGATTTCGCGGCGAACACGGACTGGGGAACCTGCCCGTGGTCGGTTGCATAGGCCGCATTAAATTTGTCCGCAAAGGCCAGGAGGTCTTGGTCGAAGCCGCGAAGCGGATTAAAGACTCCGGGTTCCAGGCCAAGTACCTGATCGTGGGATCGACCGCTCCAGGCTACGAAGATCATCTCGTGCGCCTGCGGGAGCTGATCCAGCGCCTCGGACTCCAGGAAGACGTCATCCTGGCTGGTGAGCTGAGCGATGTCCGCGCCGCCTACGCGGCGATGGATATCTTCGTCCTGCCCTCGGCTCAACCCGAGCCGTTCGGCGGCGTAGTGCTGGAAGCGATGGCCCTGAAATTGCCGGTGATCGCCACCGCCATCGGCGGATCGATCGAACAGGTTGAGGACGGAGTTACCGGCTACTTGATCCCACCGGCGGATTCAGCGGCCATGGCGGATCGCGTCAAACGCCTGCTGGAAGACCCCGAGTTGCGGGTCCGCATGGGGCACGCGGGACGCGAACGACTGGCGCGGCGCTTTTCGATTGGTGAAATGCTCAATCGGATCGAAGGCGTGTATCGCGACGCCGGACTCTTGCCGGAAAGCGATCCTTAGCGCTCCACGCGACTCGCGGGCGGCGCGGCGGGGCCTTAGGCTCGCGCGCTGATCTCGTCGTAGATCCAGCGGTACGTCTTTTCGAGGCCGACCCGCAGGCGAACGCACGGCTCCCAGCAAAGGTGTTTTCGGATCAGGGTATTATCGCTGTTGCGACCGTTCACCCCTTTCGGCGCGGCAAGATTGTACGAGCGCTTGAGCCGAATCCCCGCGATGCCCTCGATGATATCAACCAAGCCGTTGATCGTAACCAACTCGTTACTGCCCAAATTGATCGGTTCCAAAATCTCACTGGCCAGAATCGCCTGAGTGCCCTTGAGGCAGTCATCGATATACATGAAACTGCGGGTCTGGTGTCCGTCACCCCAGATTTCAATTTCATGGCGGCCGGACAGCTTGGCTTGAATCACCTTGCGGCAGATCGCCGCCGGAGCCTTTTCACGTCCACCGTCATAGGTGCCCAGCGGGCCGTAAACATTGTGATAGCGGGCCACCCGCGTCTGGAGTCCGAAGTCCTCGCGGAAATGGCGGCACATCCGCTCGCTGAAAAGCTTTTCCCAACCGTAACCGTCCTCCGGCATCGCGGGGTACGCGTCACTTTCCTTGAGGGCGACGACCTCGGGCGACGTTTGCTTGTCCGCCGCGTACACGCAGGCGGAAGAGGCGTAGAAATAACGCCGCACGCCGTGCTTGCGGGCCGCCATGCAGAGGTGGGTATTAATCAGAACCGAGAGCATGCAGAGCGCCCGGTTGTTTTCGATAAAACCCATCCCCCCCATATCCGCCGCCAGGTTGTAAACCGTCTCCGCGCCGTCCAGGGCTTGTTCACACGCGGCTTTGTCTTGCAGATCCAGTTGCAGATTCTCGACGCCTTCGGAGCGCTGGTACCACTCGCCGGGCGGCTTCAAATCCACCGACCGGACGCGCGTGTACCCTTGTCGTAGCAATTCCGCCACCAGGTGCCCCCCGATGAAGCCACCGCCGCCGCAAACCACAGTTAAGCCAGAGCTCATACGATCATGTTCCAAAGTTGAGCGGCGAAGCCTAGCCGGGCCGGGCGTTTATTCAAGGGCATATTTCTTGAGGCCGATGAGCTGGCACATGATCCGAAACACAAAGCGCGGATTATTCCGCAAGTAACGCCGCCACAGCCGGCGTGGCTCGCACCCGAGGCGGAACGCCCACTCCATGCCGCTCCGCTGCATCCAGCGGGGCGCCTGGCGCACGCGGCCCGCGTGAAAATCAAACGCCGCGCCGACGCCAAAGAACAAGGTGGCGTCGAGCTTTTGCCAGTATTGCGACATGAAGCGCTCCTGTTTCGGCGTGCTCAGGCCGACCCAAAAAATATCCGGCCGACGTTCCCTGACCAATTCAATCAGTCCCGTCTCTTCCTGCGGATTCAGCGGGCGAAAAGGCGGCGTGTACGAGCCGACGATCTTCACGCCGGGGAATCTGGCTTCCAGCCGGCTTTGCAATTCCGGCGCCAAACCGTCGCCGCCACCATAAAGAAAATGGGTGTACGGGGTATCGCGGGTAAGCTCGAACACGCGCAGCATCAAATCGGGTCCGTAAACACGATCCATCTGACGATGGCCACCCCATTTGCCAACCCAGACCATCGGCATCCCGTCCGGCGTGTTCAAAAACGATCGATTCAGAATCTCCCGCAATTTTGGATCCGCTTGCGCTTCCATCACGCCATGCACCCCGGTGACGCAAACGTAGCCCTTCGCTTTTTGTTCCAAAGCTCGCGCGATTGCCGTCTCCGCCAGATCGAGATTGATGGCGCTCAATCCGACGCCCAACACGTTTACTCGCTTGAAGTCATTGGCTGCCGACATAAGAAAAAGCCGTTCCGCATCGCACGGAACGGCGTTTATCAGCCTGGATTAACTTTCGTCGGTCTCAGGCCTCGAATGATTTGCCGCACCCGCAACTCTGGCGGGCGTTCGGGTTGGAAATTTTGAATCCCCCACCGTTGAGGGCGTCCAGGAAATCGACGACCGCTCCGCGCAGGTAATTGGCGCTGAAAGCATCAATGAGCACCTGCACCCCGCTCGCCTCGACGACCAAGTCGTTTTCCCGCTTTTCGTCGAAGACCAAGCCGTATTGCAGCCCCGAACAACCGCCCGACTCGACGTAAACGCGCAAGGGTTTGCCGGCGTTCGCCTGGTCGCTTTCACGCAACACCCGCACTTGCCCAATGGCGCTTTCAGTCAATCGGACAACGGGTTCGGATTCGGTGGCAACGTCGCTCATATTTTCGTGACGATTCCAGCCTATACCTCGACGGAACGCCTGTCAAATCACCGTCACTCCCGGGCGGCGTCGAGATTGGCGCGCGCCTCCTTCAATTTGGGCGCGATGCGGTTATGCAACTGCGGCAGCGCCGCCTCGAGACGCTCGTACAACTTGATCGCCACCGCCCAATTCATACGGACCTCCACCAGCTTAGCCGCCGCCAATCCGGCCTCCTTCAGCGCAAAAGGATCGGCGTGCTCGCCGGCCGGCACCTTGTCCTCGTAAAAGACGTGAAGATAATGATCCAGCGCGTCGTCTTGGAGGCGCGCCTTTTCTACCGGCGGAAGGGTAGCCTCGGCCTGTTTCTCCAAGACGCCCGCCAAACCGATCTCCGCGAGGCTGCGAGTCGTCAAATCCGCGGGCGGCTTCATCGCCCGTTCGAAATAATCGGCCGCGTAACCCAGGTCCTCCTTCGCCGATTTCCCGGGAACCTTGGCGTCGAGCGCCGCCAACAGCACGTAGCATCCGGCGATTCGCCCCCACGCCATCGGCGCCAAGCGGTTGGTTGAAGGAATAAACTTGAAGACTTCGATCGCGGCCGCGATTTGTTCTTCCGGCTTGATCGGCGGGTCCATTCGTCCGGTCGCCCGGATGTCACCCAGGGCAAACAAAGCCTCCGCCCTTAGGTCCGCCGGCGCGTTCGTGCCCACGCCGGACAGGAAGTTCGTCAGGTAGCCCTCCGCGTCCCGGGCGCTCGCGCGCGCAAAGGCGGAGCGCGCGGCCATCAAGTAGGCCGGATAGACCAAATCCTCGCGCGGTCCGTTCTTCGATTGGAAAAGCTTTTGATAATGCGTCTCGGCCTCAACGTATCGTTCCTGATTAAAGTAGTAGTTGGCCACCCAATCCTCCGCCATCGGCGCTAGGCTGTTCGTGGGGTAGCGATCGAGGAACTCGTTGAACTGGGCCAGCGCGTTGGTTTCCGCCCCGGCCTGGTAGTTGACCCACGCGCGGTCGAATTCCGCCTGCGGATGCATCACGTGTTTCACGTGGGCGGCGAGCCAGCGGTCATACTGCGCGGTCGCTTTCGGCCAGTCGGCCTCCTGCACGTACGTGCGGGCAATCGCGAGTTCCACCTCCGGCAGCAGCGCCGAGTTGGTAAAACTCCGGGCGAAATTCTCAAAGAGGGCGCGGGCCTCGCGCGGCAGCCCCCGCCGGTTCCTGGCCTGGCCGACGGTCAGCAGACTGCGGTCGCCGTAGAAACTGTCCGGGTAGTCCCGCAAAATCCGGTCGGCCGCGCGTTCGGCTTGGTCCAGGTTAGTCAACTCGATGCTCGCGCGCGTAATCTGGTAGAGGGCCTGGTCGAACAAGGATTTCGCCACGCGCGGTGAGTCCGCGTAGTCAGTCAGGACCAGCTGGTAATTCGTCACGGCGCCCGCGTAATCCTTGAGCGCGAACTGGCAATCCGCCCACTTGAATCGCGCCACCGCCTGATTCTCCGAATGCGGCAATTTCACCGTGGCCGCCTGGAAGTCGGGCAATCCGCCGGCGGCGTTGGTCAGGTTGTTCCGGCCTTCTCCGTCCTCCCAGACGCACCAACCGCGGTCGAGATAGGCGGAGCCGAGGAGCTGGCTGTCCGGAAAGTTGGTGATGACGAACGAAAACTCGGCGGCCGCCTGTTGCAGCCGGTTGGTCAGGACCGATAGGCTCGGCTCACCTTTGGCGGCCTCGGCGCTCTCCCGAAAATGCTCCTTCAACCGCAGCTCGCCCGCCGTGAAATGCGCCCAATCAAGCGAAGGATCACCCGGAAACTGTTCGATCAGGGCGCTCAAACGCTGGATCGCTGCGTCAGATTTACTTTCGATCAAAGCCAGGTCGATAAGCTTGAGCAGCGCCAGGCGCCGGCTGGTCTTGGGCATCTTTTCGGTCAGCAGTCCCTCGTAAGCCTTAACCGCCTCCGCGGTCCGGCCCAAACGTTCGAGCGCTTCGCCTTCCAACATCACGGAATCCGCCTGCCGGGCCAGGGACGAAGTCTGCGCCGCCAGGACCAGCAGGCTGTTGGTCAAGGTCGCGAGGGCCAGCCCCGGCTGATCCATTTTCAATTGCAGTCTAGTCCGCAAAAACGCCGCCCGCCAGGCGGACTCAAGTGGCAGCTTGAGCCGGCCAAGCTGATCCAATGCGGCGGCCGCGACGGTAAAGTTCTGAAACTGCACCGCGGCCTCCGTTAAGAAAAGATAACCGCGCACGATGACTTCCAGGTTGGTCGCTCCCTGCGCCGCCAACTCCGCGACGGCGCCGCGGAAGACGCTGTTCGTCGGACCCAAAAGCTCAACCGTCCGCTCCGGCTGACCGAGCCGCAGCCGCGCCTCCGCTTCGCCCACGGTGGCGTTGAGGCGGAATTGTGATTGCGGAAAATCCGCGGTGGCCTTGGCAAAAATCGCCGCGGCCGCCAGGTAATTGCTCTGCAACAATTGCCCGTATCCATCGGCCACGCCGCGAAGCGCCTTGGCGTCGTTCAAATGTTTCGAGTCGGAGTATTTTTGGATGAATTCGTCGAACTCCCGCACCGCCTGCTCGTAAAGCCCGTCATAAAACGCCTTCTGCCCGGCCCCGAGCTTTTGCGCTTCCTCCACGGCGCTTTCCGCCGCGACGAGCCGGTTAAAGTGGCTCGCGCCAACGCAGAGCAAGATAACCACGCCCATCATCCACCGCCGACGGCGCGGGAGATGGGAACCGCGGAACGTCTGAGATTCCGCCGGGCGCCCGTTGACGACGCGGGCGCGCCCGGACAGGTTCAGGTGCAAAAACGGCTGCGACATTTCAGCTATCATTCAAGCGATCTTTTTCTCCGTGTTCAAGAGCGCGCTAAGGAATTGCCCCGTGTAGCTCTGCGCGCACGCCGCCACCGTTTCCGGAGAACCCTCGGCCACAATCGAACCTCCGCCGGAGCCACCTTCCGGGCCAAGGTCGATAACCCAATCCGCGGTTTTAATGACGTCGAGATTGTGTTCGACGATCACCAGCGTGTTGCCGAGCGCGCGCAGCTTAAACAAAACCTCCAAGAGCTTGGCGACATCGTGGAAGTGCAGGCCGGTCGTCGGTTCGTCCAGAATGTAAAGGGTTTTACCGGTCGCCCGACGGCTCAACTCGGCGGCGAGCTTCACCCGCTGCGCTTCACCGCCGCTGAGGGTGGTGGCTTGCTGACCGAGGCCGAGGTAACCCAACCCGACCTCCGCCAAGGAAAGGCACGGGTCATGGATTTGCGGAACCGCCCGGAAAAAATTCACGGCTTCATCGACGGTCATCGCCAGGACGTCAGCGATGTTGAGACCTTTGTACGTGATTTCGAGAGTCTCCCGGTTGTAGCGTTTTCCGTGGCAAGCTTCGCAAATCACATAGACCGGCGGCAGAAAATTCATCTCGATGCGAATCAGGCCGTCGCCCTGGCATTTCTCGCAGCGGCCGCCTTTGACGTTGAAACTGAAGCGGCCGGCGTCGTAACCGCGGACCCGCGCCGCCGGCAGTTGGGCGAACAACGTGCGGATGTGATTAAACATGCCGGTGTAGGTGGCGGGATTGCTGCGCGGAGTGCGGCCGATGGGGGTTTGATCGATCACGATCACTTTGTCCAGATTCTCCAGGCCGCGAATCGCCTTGTGGGCGCCAGGCCGCTCCTTCCCGCCGTAGAGCGTGCGGAACAACGCGCGGCAAAGGATATCCTCGACCAACGTGCTCTTCCCGGAACCGCTGACGCCGGTGACACAGGTCAAACTCCCGAGCGGTATGCGCGCGTGCACGTTCTTCAGATTGTTCTCGGTGGCGCCGATCACCTCCAGCCAGCCCCGGTCGGGCGAGGGCTTGATCCGTTTGCGGGGCGTCGCAATCGAATACTCGCCGGTCAGATACTTGGCGGTCAAAGATTTTGGGTTCTGCAACACCTCGGCCAAGGTTCCCGCGGCGACTAACTCCCCGCCGTGAACGCCGGCGCCCGGACCAAGGTCGATCACGTAATCGGCACGCCGGATCGTTTCGGCGTCGTGCTCGACCACGAGCACGGAATTGCCCAAATCACGCAGGCCTTCCATCGTTTTGAGCAGCCGCTCGTTGTCGCGTTGATGCAAGCCGATGCTCGGCTCGTCGAGAATATAAAGCACCCCGACCAGCCCTGCCCCAATCTGGGTGGCCAGGCGGATCCGTTGCGCCTCGCCGCCGCTCAGCGTCCCGCTTTCCCGATCGAGCGTCAGATAACCCAAGCCCACATTCTTCAGGAAGCGGAGGCGCGCCTGGATTTCCGAAATGACTTCGCCCACCACCTTCCTTTGAAAGTCCGAAAGCTTGAGCGCCGTGAAGAATTCGTCCGCGGCGCTGATCGAGAGGGAGCAGACGTCCATGATCGACAATCCGGGAATCGGGACGGTCGTGGACGCGACCGCTTTGCCGGGAAGAAACCGCTCGCCCAGCTCGGCGCCGCCGATGGTCACCGCCAACATCTCCGGTTTCAAGCGCCGGCCACCGCAGGCGTCGCAAGGCTCGGGACTCATCAACGCCTTGAGACGGTTGCGCGTGAATTCACTTTCGCTTTCTTGGAACAGGCGTTGCAGGCTGGGAATGACGCCTTCAAACGGCCGCTTGAGTTTGGTCGCCTTGCCGCCGCGGAAGAGGTTGAACTCGATTTCCGTCTCGCCCGACCCCCAGAGCAGGATGCGCTTAAAATCATCGGACAGGGTGCGGTAAGGGGCTTCGAGACTCTGTTGATAATGTTGCGCGACGCCGCGCAAGAGGCCCTTGTAGTAAACCACCATCCGCTTGCCGCCCCGCCGCCAGGCGGCCACGGCTCCCTGATCGAGCGATTTCTCGGGATCGGGGATCACCAGTCCCTCGTCGAACACCAATTTTTGACCGAGACCGTGGCAGACCGGACAGGCGCCGAACGGCGAATTGAACGAGAAATGCTTGGGGGTTGGCGGATCGAAGGTTTTCCCCGTGGCAGGTGAGTACATGCGATTGGAATACGCCGTTTCCTGCCACCCCGCGTCTGGCTCGGCGCCCGGCGCTTGATGCAACGTCACCAAACGCCCCTCACCCCACTTCAGCGCGGTTTGGACCGAATCGCCCAAGCGGACGCGCACCTTGTCATCAATGACCAAACGATCTACCACGACCTCAATCGTGTGCTTCTGTTTCGCCTCCAATTTCACCCGTACCGGCGCGCCGAGTTCGACCAGTTGCCCATCGATACGCGCCCGCACGAAACCCTCGCGGGCCATTCGTTCGGTGACGTCCCGGAATTCACCTTTCTGTTCGCTGACAATCGGCGCCAAGAGCATGACCCGCGTCTTGGCTGGAAGCGCCAGGATTTTATCGACGATATCGGTCGTCGTTTGTTGGGAAATCGGCTGACCGCTCGACGGGCAGTGAGGCTGGCCCGCGTGCGCGAACAAAAGCCGGAGGTAGTCAAAAATCTCCGTCACCGTCGCGATGGTTGAGCGGGGGTTGGCGCCCGAGGTGCGTTGCTCGATCGCGATGGCGGGCGAGAGTCCCTCAATGTAATCGACCTCCGGTTTGCCCATCTGGTCGAGGAATTGCCGCGCGTAGGCCGAAAGCGACTCGACGTATTTGCGCTGGCCCTCGGCGAAAATCGTATCAAACGCGAGCGACGACTTGCCCGAGCCGCTCAACCCGGTAATGACCACCAGCCGGTTGCGCGGGATCGTCAGCGTGAGGTTCTTGAGGTTGTGCTCGCGCGCCCCGCCAATCTTGATGAATTCCTGTGCCATGTTTCCGTCTGCTTTACGCTCTTCGTTCGCGCCTTGGCGGTCGGGCGAAAACGACCAATCGCTCATGCTTTGGCACGGCCTGCTCACGCTCCAACGGTTTGCCGCGCAGCTCAGTCCGGCCCTGAGGTTTCACGCTAGCGCAAACTCGACGGCCGGACAACCGCGAGGTTGGTTTTTCACAAATTGCTTTCTCGCGGCGCGCGACACAAACTAGGAAGACTATGTCAAGAGCGACGGATGAAGCGGACTGGAAGCTGCGCGTGCAAACGCTCGTCGCGGAAGTGGGCGGCGGCGCTAACACCGATCTGGTCGAGGACATCATGGTGAACGCGCTCAAGCTCCTGGCCGACGTCGAAAACCGCGGCGACGTGCGGGTTATTCAGACCGCCGTGCGTGAGTTGCGCTACGCGTTCAAGCTCTTCGCGCCGTACTCGGGAATTCGCAAGGTGACGATCTTCGGATCGGCGCGCCTGCAACCGCACAAAGTCGAGTACCAACAGGCCGTCGAATTCAGCCATAAAATCGCCCAGGCGGGATTCATGGTCATCACCGGAGCCGGCCCCGGAATCATGCAGGCGGGCCACGAAGGCGCCGGACCAGAGAACAGTTTCGGGGCCAATATCCGCCTGCCGTGGGAACAGACTCCGAACCCGATCATCGAGAAGGACAAGAAGCTTATCAATTTCAAATACTTCTTCACGCGCAAACTGATTTTTGTGCGCAATGCCGACGCGATCGCCCTCTTCCCGGGCGGGTTCGGGACACTTGATGAGGGCTATGAAGCGCTGACCCTCATGCAGACGGGCAAGAGCCGGCTCATGCCGCTGATCTTGATTGACCGGCCCGGCGGCACCTATTGGAAAACCTTTGACAAGTCGGTCCGCGAACACCTGCTGCGCAATCAGCTAATTTCGCCGGATGACCTCAATTTGTACAGTATTACCGATAATACGGACACCGCGGTCAAATGGATCACTCGATTTTATCGCAATTACCACTCCACCCGCTTCGTCAAAGACCTCTTCGTCATCCGGCTCAAGCATGCCCCGTCGGCTTCCGCGATTGACGGCTTGAACGAGGATTTTGCCGACATCATGACCAGCCCGAAAGTCCAGGTCATTGAGGCGACGCCGGAAGAAAAAGAGGACAACGATTTCGTGGAATTACCACGCATCGCGTTCGGATTTGACCGACGGCAATACGGGCGGCTGCGGCAGATGATCGACGTCTTGAACAGCTACTAAACCCGACTCAGGGCGCCTTCGCCTCCGGTTTGACCGCCAGCTCCAGCACCCGCCCGGGCAGCGAAAACGGCAGATGATTCCGCGTCGGACGCGAATATTCGCAAATGTACACCTTGCCCTTGCCCGCCAAATGGACGTCGATGGGCCGGCCGAGGGGCGCGAGCACAGTCTTGATGTGGGCCTCGTAAACGCCTTGCGCGTTTTTCTGCAAAACTGCCTGCAACACGTCATAGCCGACGTTATCCTTCGGGGTCTCGATAAAGTTGCCGAAGCGGCTGAGCAGAAAAGTCCCGCGATAGCCCGGCGGAAAATCCGGGCCGAGAAAAACGATGCCGCCCGGCGACGAATGCGGGTCGAACGTGTAGATCGGCTCACCGGCGAAGCCGCCGTCCGGTCCGAGGTTGGCAATCGGCGGCGTGAAGACCAGACCCGGCGGGGGTTCCGGCGTATGAGCGTACGCCTTTTTCGTCCAATTCGAGAAGGTATAAGGGAAGCCGTAGTGCTTGCCCTTTTCAATGTGATTCAGTTCCTCCGGCGCGTCGGCGTCCGGCCCATTCTCCGTGCCAAACATTTCCCCTAGATCGTTCCAGCAAAAACCGTACGCGTTCCGAATGCCGCGCGCGAATACTTCGATTTCGGGCTTCTCCGAAGCCGGATTCAGCCGCCAGATGCAGGAAGTCACCGGCGTCTCGCCGCCGTGGTAATAGTTGGGGTCGGTCCCCGCCTCATTGCCATCCGTCCGCGCCCCGTTGCCGACGTAAAGCATGCCGTCGGGGCCAAAGCCGATATTCTCGACGGCGTGGATGTAGGCCGCATTGCCAGGATACGAGGTCTGGAACCACGGTTTCGGATTGGCGGGATCACCGTTTTCAGAGTCGGCGGTGCGGTAGATCGTCACGATGTTTTGGACCGGCAGCGTCGAATTGTTCTGCTGATTCGACGCGATGTAGAGTCGGCCCTGCTTGTCCATCGTCATCCCCAGCACAAAGAGCGGGCCGCCCAAATCGCCCGGCCGTTTCTCGAGGTAATTCTTGGCCCAGAAAAGTTGCCGAATCTGGCCGCTCGCCGGCTGCAGACGCCACACGTCGCCATTCTCGGAGAGGAGATAGATCACATCGCCCCGTCCGTCGCTGGCCATCCGGACCGCCTTGGCGGGCAACCGGACGACTTCCCGCAGCGTGAACCCTTCTGGCGACGGCGGCAGAGGCGCGTAAGCGCCAGCCTCGCGCAAACTCTCAAAAGTCGGAAAACCGGTCTTGGCGCGAGCCGTCTTGACGATTTCCGCGGTCACCATGGGGCCGGCATTGCCCCAACTGTTGCGCACGAAATTTAACACGTCGGCGACCTGGCCGTCGTCGAGAATGACCGGCGGCATGGCGCCGTTGAACTTCTTGCCGTTGACCGTGATCTCCCCGTTCAGGCCCTCGCACAGCGCTCGCGCGCTACGCTCGACGTCGCTCATCAGAAAATCGGATTTCGCCAGCGGCGGATAGACGCCGGGAACGCCCTGCCCGTTAAGCTGGTGGCAGATAAAACAATTCTGAAAAAAGAGCTGCTTCCCGCGCTCGATTTCCTCGGCGGTTGGCGCCGGCCCGTTGGACGCTGGGTTTGCCGGCCCCGGCAAGGCTACCGCGGCCGGAGCTTGGCTTTGGGCGAGAAGTATCCGCCGAGATTGGGCGCTCGACTCGCGAGGCAAGTCGATCGCGGAGGCAGGCCGCGGCGCCATCAGGAGCGCGACCGTTGTGAGCCAAAGTGAACTCCGAAAAACAAATCGGACACCATACAGTGAAACAACCGTCAACCAATCCATGCTTCAATCTCTCCTTTCAAACTAGCGTTCAACTCCACGCCTGCCGCAGAAACCTTAGAAAATTCCCGCTCATGATCCCCTCCACGTCGCCGGCTGAGTAGCCCCGCGCCGCCAGCAAAGACGGCAACCGCGCCAGGTCCGCGATCGTGTTGAGGTCCGCTGCGGTTTGTTCCGTGCCGAAGGCGCCGTCCAAGTCTGAACCAACGCCACAATGGAGCGCATTGCCGGCGAGCTGGCAAATATGGTCAATATGGTCCACCAAACGGTCCAGTTTCAGGCCGGAATTCACCGGCGTCGTCTGGCCTCGCACCCAGCCGGGAATCATCATCCAGGCGTCAAGCACGGCGCCGATCACCGCGCCGCGTTCAATCAGCAGCTTCAATTGCTCGTCCGAGAATTGGCGGTTGTGCGGAACCAAAGCCCGGCAATTGGAATGACTGGCCCATACCGGGCCACGGAAGTGATCCATGGATTCGGCAAAACTTTCGTCACAAAGGTGCGTCGCGTCCAAGATTATGCCCAGCCGCTCCATCTCCGTGAGCAACTCCCGCCCCCGGGGTCCGAGGCCGCCGCGCGCGTCCGTTCCCTGCGCGTAGGTACCCGGGCCGTAGTGCCCCGGACCAACCGCGCGCAGCCCGTCCCGGTAGGCGCGTTCGAGATACGCGGGAGTCACAATTGAATCAGCGCCTTCCAGACTCAGGATGAAACCGACCGGCGCATCCGGTGGCGGTGAGCCGGTCCACAAGCTGACCTGGTTTTCCAAACCGGCGAGATCGGTGATTTGAACCATCTCCTCGCATTCCACCATCGCGCGGTACCAGGCCAACTGGCCCTGCGTCTGTGCCCACGCCTGTTGCGGCGAATGCCAGCCCTTCAAAGGATTCGACGGCTTGACGAAGCGCGCGATTTGAGTGGCCACGCAAAGTCCGATGCCCGCCCGGCGCATCTCGGGCAGCGATACCGTCCCATTCCCCCTATCTACTCTATCGGTCATCCCCTGCTCACGCGCGCGGATTTCCGCGAGTGGGCGGGTCAAATCACGGTTCCATTCCAGCGCGTTCATCGCCAGATCCAGGTGCGCGTCAAATATGAACATGTAAGCCCGCTTAGAGGATTGGCGACTCAGAGCCGCAAAAAGATTCGCCGCTGGTATAGGAAGCGAGCCAGCGCCAGGGCAAAAAGCAGCGCCAGGATCGTCACCGTGACGTCGCCGTAAGCTCCCAATCCCTTATAAATTTCGCCACCCACAAAGCGCGTCGCCAGATTCTCGAAGTCGATGATACTAAACGCGAGATAGATTGTCAGGGGGTTCATCCCAATCCATACAAATGGCTGAGCCCACTTCTGGAGCCGCCAAATCTCGATTACTTGATAAAATACCGCTAGAAAGATCGCCGCGTATCCACCCGCGACCAAGACATACGACGAGGTCCAAATCTTCTTGATCACCGGAAACTGGAAGCCCCAAAGGAATCCTAAAGCGACGCTGGCGGCGCCCCCGGCAAGCAAAATAACCACCTTTTTATGGGGCGGAATCGACCCGTTTTTCAAAAGCAATCCCGCCAGTACGCCAAGCAGACAAGTGGCAATCGCCGGCAAGGTGCTGAGCAGCCCCTCGGGGTCGTGATCGCCATCCCATTTCCTAAACGGGAGGTATTGTTTATCGACATAATTGGCCAGATTCGCGCCTTCCTCAAAATGGCCCGCCCCGACACCCGGAACCGGAACGAAGCTCATTACCAACCAGTAGCCGATCAACAAACCCGCCAGACAGGCGATGATGCCGCGCAACCGGAAATTGCAGAAAATCAGCCCGGCAAAGAGATAGGCCAAACCAATCCGCTGCAAGACGCCGAGCAGTCGGATATTCTCGAAACCCTTACTCATCCCGCCGTAGTAAATGATGCCGATCACCCAGAGCAACAATCCGCGCCGCACGACCCGCAGGCACGCGGAGGCGCGCCCGTCCTGCTCGATCGCCTTGCCCAAAGAGAAGACGAGTGAAGCGCCGGCGATGAATACGAAGAGCGGGAAAATTAAGTCGTAAAACGCGACCCCCTCCCATTTCTTGTGGGTAAGCTGCGTCGCGATCCCTCCCACAAGGCCATTGTCACTCACTTTATGAAGGGCATCGACGATCTTCTCGGCGCCCACGATCCAGAACATGTCGAAGCCGCGCAACGCGTCCAGCGCCAACAGTCGTCCACCGCCGGCGCCACTGGGAGTAGCTGTTTTCGCTTCACTCATGGTCGCCCACGAGCAAAGCAGGTTCACCGTCGTCAGTCCAATGCTATCTCGATTTTCGAAGATCGACGCAGACCAATTTGTCTTTGCTGCGCGCGAAGAGGTATCCGTCCGCGATCGCGGGATACGCGCGCACGTGGCTCGGGAGGATTTGGGCGCGCGCGATTGGCTTGAGGCCATCCAGCGAGGCAGGCGCCAGCCAGAGTTCACCATCCTCTTTGAGAATAACCAAGCGCCCACCCGCGAGGGTGACCGTCCCGGCTCCGAAACCGTCCTGCTGCCAGCGAACCTTGCCCGTCTTCCACTCAACGCACCGGAAATTGGGTCCCATCTCCTGGCGCCCGTCGAAGCCGAACAACAAGTTATCCCGATAGACACTGGTCGCGTAGTGGTTCGAGAGAATCTCGTCGCCGGCCCAAACCTTTTCGACTCCGCCCTCCTTCACCCGTAACAAGACCGCGCCGGTATCGTAACTCGCCGACAAAAACAACTGGTCACCGACGATCAACGGCGTCGCGGCGTTGACGGAGGCATTCATACGGGAACGCCAGGGGAACCGGAAATAAACCTTCCCGCTCGCGGGGTCCACCGCAACCAATCCACTGCGGGTAAAGAAGAAGGCGTACCGCCGGCCATTAACCGTCGCCGCGATCGGTGAGGAATAACTCGCCTGATCGTCGGTCGCCTTCCACGACAGCTTTCCCGTCGCCGCGTCGAAGGCCACGATTCCCGCGCCGTCCGCGCCCCCAATATTAAGGAGAACCCGACCGCCTTCAACCAGCGCCGAGCAATCCATGCCGAAAAAGCCCTTCGCCGCCTGAAATTCTTTTTTGGTATCGACCGTCCAGTTAACTTTGCCGGTTGCCGCGTCGAGACAGGTCAGCATCCCTTCGGCGCCAAAAGTGAAAACCCGACCATCGGCAATCGTCGGCGTCGCTCGGGGGCCTTCATCGAAGCCGAAATCGTCCCGATACGCGGTCGGATACTTGTGGCGCCAGCGCGGTTGACCCGTTCGGGCGTCAAAACAATCGACTTCTTCTTGATCGTTGACCCGTTGGAAAAAGATGAGGCTCCCCGCGGCCACCACTGGACCACTAAACCCCTGGCCAATTTCCTTTTGCCAGACTACGGGCGGTCCCTCTTTCGGCCAGGCGTCGGCCAAATCATCGCCAGCATAGACTCCGTCACGGGTTGGCCCCAGGAATTGCGGCCAATCTGTGGCCTTCGCGATCGACCATGTGAAGTGAAAAACTGCCAACCAAGCGCCGACCTTACGGAACGCGCTTTTCAGAATCGCCGTCAAGTGAGGACGGAGGCTGAGCCTCGCGGCGGGCTAAGCCGCCAATAAGGCGGCGGCAGTTTGAGGCTGGACATTGGCCTGGGCGCCGATGGCATCGGTGGGATTACCCAATATCCAATTATAAAGAAAGGCAACCGCCTGTTGAGCCGCTCCGGCGCTTGAAATCGTGGAGGCGGAGCTTTGAGCAGCGTCACGCGCGGCCAAGGTTTGGTCGCTCGCGGCGCCGACTTGGGACTGGAAATTACCGAGGCGGGATTGGTCCTGGCCAACCTGCTGAAGCGCCTGGCCAACCGCGGTCGCGGCGGCCTGGGCATCCGTCGCGTTGTCCAGCGACAGATTGCTTGAAAGCGCTGCCGCATAAACCGGATTCCCGGCCAGATCGACTCCGCCCGTGCTAACCGTGTTGCCATTCGCGCCATCGACCGCTTGGGTCGGCGCCGCCGAGAAGACGGGCGTTCCGTCTGAACTCTTCTGCGAAACGCCGTTCAGATAGTCCTGAAGCTTTGAAAACTCCTGGCTGACACGAGCCCGATCCGAGGGCGACAAATTCGGATCTTGGGCCTCGGTCGCGAGCTTCTCCATCCGATGCAACGCGCGATGGGCGCTCTTAAGATAGCCGGCCTGCGTTTGGCCAGCCGAGCTTGCGTCGGCCAGCGAGGATAGGAAATTATTGAACGTCGCATCTGGAGAGTCGGTCAAGCTCGCGTCTTGAACGTCGCCCCCGCCCGCCAAAGCGTCAACCGCGGTGGAATCAGAATTTGTCCGCCCGGACGCGGTGGCGCCCGTTGCCGTATTCAAGGTGTTCGGCGTTGCCGTCGGTGGGTTGGAACTGATGACCATAGCTTTATGGGGTCTCTGATTTTGCGCCTGACGCGTGCTTTCGTTACGTGTTCTGAATTGCGTTACTTTTCAACAACAGCCTCGGAGCAGACAATGTGCCAGAGTTTCAGAAACAGGATCACTAATGCTAAATGCCCGTAGTTTTGAGCGATAATGCGCGGAAAAGGCTCGTTTTGGGGAGTCGAGAGACGTTCCCGCCGGACTCCCGGGGCGTTCCATCCGTTTGCCACGCCGATCGGGCTGGGAAAATCTTCCCGTCGCCAGGGCAAATCTCCCCCACCCCCAACTTGGTTGGGATTCAACGGTGACCGATTTCACCCATCCAACCCGACTCAAAAAAAACGGCGCCGCCCTCGTTCCGCCGCGCTCCACGGGCCGCGCGGCACAGGCATTTCAGTCGCCAGCCGCCTCCACGCGGCGCGCTCCAGCTGGTAGTTCCTCCGCAAAATTGCTTTCCCATTCGGGAGGTAACGTTTAGTTTTGCGCGCATGGAATTGACGGTCGAGATGTTCAAGCAGGAGGCTGCGGAGGCCCTAAAAGCCTACGAGCAGTTCATTGTCTGCATCGACAAAACGCCCGATGAATTCCAGGAATCCATGCGCTCCCTGCTCGAAAAGGCCATCAAAGCCTATCTTAACCGCGGCGCCAACCTGCGTCACGGCATCGCTCTGGACAAGCAGATGACCGTGATCTTGAGCCAAACCGAGGCCGACCGACCGCTCTGCGGGATTTATTTCAATCTCTCGTCGCCCTATCAGAAGAAGCCGGCCGCCAAAGCCGCCGTCACGTAATCTTGCTTGGTAGCGACAGCGAAGCCCCTGAATTCCAGGTCATCGGATCCAGGTTAATTCTCCCGCACTTCGTCCCCCACCGCGGCTTCCCCGTCCTCGATGTCCGCCGCCACGTTGCCGGCATTCGCCTGGCCCGACGTCTTAAGAGCTCCCACCTTTTGGCCTTTTCGGTAAACCGACAGTACGGTGCCGGTCGGAGGCAACCGCTGGTACGAAAAGTCAACGACCACAAACTGTAATTGACGGTTGACGACCGCCACCTTGCCCGCGAGCCGGGTCCCGGTTGCGACCGTTGGGACTGCATTCGTATTAGTGACTTTGCCCGGTGACGCAGGCGCCTTGGCAAGCGCCGGGGCCGAGAATGATTTTGACCTGCCCACGGACGCCGTTTTGCCCGCGCAACCGGCGAAAAGGACGCCACCGATACCAAGGCACAAGAGAATCCGCATGACATAAGGTTACGGAGCCGCCTTCACTCCGTCAAATTGGAAGCATTCGTCAAAGGCCGCCCAGCGAGCCGCGCTAACGCGCGCCGCAAAACCCGCGCTGGCTCATCACGGCGCCCGCGAAGCCCCAACCTTCGCCTGAATTTGCGCCCAGCGTTTTTCCCAGTCAAGCCAAGGTAGCGCGGGATCCCGCGTGGACTTATTCTCGCCCGCCAGCATTGCGGCGGCCACCCCCCCAAGGCGATGACGGGCCTTGGCAAGGTCACCCCATTGAATGTAGGCCTCAAGCAGACAGAGACCGTTTTCGGGATGTTTCGGCGCCAAGTCCGCCGCCTTGATCAAATAACGCTCCGCTTTGGCACGGTCGCCGACGCTCAACGGCCAGCCCGGCGCCTGCTGATATAATAGCCCCAGATTTCGTTCCGGCCCCGCGAAATCAAAATCGGCGTCCGCGCGGGCGGCCGCCTTGAACTCGGACTCCATTTCTCGAACCAGCGCCAGCGCGCCCAAGGTCTTGGACCGCGCCAATTGCCCCAGATTCATCCCCAAATAGTAATGTCCGGCCGCCAGTTGCGGCTCCCGTTCCGTTAGCTGTCGGCAGACCGCTATCCCTTCGGTGGCGATCGCTTCCACCTGCGCGTTATTGGTGGCGAAATCGGCCAAATCAAAACAGGCGCACCCGAAGCGCCAGGCCGCCTCGCTCTTGGCCGGGTCGGCACGAAAAGCGGCGCGTGCCCTGATGTACGCCTCCAAAGCCTTGGCGTTCGGATTCGGGGCAGCGTCCGGCGGCTTCGGCCGTTCGCCCTCGCTTTGCGCGGTAACGAACAAAACGACCGCGCCGGCAAGGGCCAGCACGCCCTTTCCAATCAGGCCTCGCCACCCCTCGGAACGCCCTCGTCTCGGCGGAAACCACCGTTCAGAATTAATTATTGCCATCAACTCAGCGACGCTTATACTGGACAAGTGAGAATTAAATTCAACTGGCTTCGGCTGGCAATCCTATCGATCGCCGCCGTTTTGATGACTGGTTGCGGCGGGCTAAACGCCACCCAGAGCGTTTCCCCGGCGACCTTTTTCCTGCCAGGACTTGGACGCGTGGCCCCTCCCGCGCTACCGCCGGCCAGCCTGCCCCCGCTCCCCGCGGCGGCCGCCCAATTGGCTCAGGCTCAATAATTAATATGCGTTTTCCTTTGGCGCTTACGGCGAAAATCGCCGGGCACATCATTAAACATAAGCTCAAGCGCACGCCCAAATTTGCCTTGGTGCTGCAACTCGAGCCTTTGCACACCTGCAACTTGACCTGCACCGGCTGCGGTCGCATTCGCGAATACTCGACCAGCCTCAAGGACATGATGCCCCTTGAAGACTGCCTCGGCTCCGCCCAGGAATGCGACGCTCCAATGGTATCGATTTGCGGCGGCGAACCGTTGATCTATCCAAAAATCGAGGAATTGGTCGCAGGTTTGCTGGAGCAGGGCCGGATCGTTTATATCTGCACCAACGGCGTCTTCATGCGCCGCAAGATGCGCGATTACCTCGCGTCGATTTACCAACCATCCGTCGAGCCGAAGCTGGCGGAGTTGTTGGAGGCGAAACTGATCACCGCAAAGGAAGCGGACGAAATTCGCAAAGGGAAAAAGGACGGTCGCCCCACGATCAAACCCAGCAAATGGGCTTATTGGAACGTCCACATCGACGGCTTGGAATTCACCCATGACTTAATCGTGGAACGCGAGGGCGTTTTCAAAGAGTGCGTCGAGGCGGTCAAAATGGCCAAAATGCTCGGCTACCAGGTCGCGACCAATACCACCGTTTACAAGGAAACGGACGTTCAGGAGTTGGAACAAATGTTCGAGTTCTTCTCCTCCCTGGCGGTGGACGGCCACACGATCTCGCCCGGCTACGAATACGACGCCGCCAAGAAGGACATGGTCAAGCGGCTCAACCGCCAGCCTGAAGACTTCTTCCTCACGCGCAAGATGACCCGCCAAAAGTTTGCCAAGATTCAGGAATGGGGCGAACGTTTCACCATTTTTGGCACGCCCGTCTATCAGGAATTCCTCGACGGGCGCCGGGAACTGACCTGCACCGCTTGGGCGATCCCCACCCGCAACGTCAAGGGCTGGAAAGCCCCCTGCTACCTAATGACCGATGGGCATTATGCCGGCTATCAGGAAATGCTCGATAAGGTGGACTGGAACAAGTACGGCGTCGTCAATGGGGTGGCCCGCGATCCGCGCTGTGAGAATTGCATGGTTCACTGCGGCTACGACCCGAGCGGCGCGCTGGGTACCGACGCCAAGCCGGGCGACACCTGGAAAAATATCAAATACAACTTTGGCGCCAAGCCGAAGCCCTATCTCGCGGGAAAATCGGTCAATGCTTTCAACGGCGTATCGATCGGCAAAGGCCATTTGGCGGAAGCCCGCGCGGCCATTAACTCTCCCCGCGCCGCTATGAACGGCGCCCAGGCGGCGTTCCAACGTCGCGAAGAAGCTCACGCCCCCGGCTCGACTTGCGTTAACGAATGAAAGCCCTGTTTCTCTCGCCCCCTTCTTTCGACGGTTTTGACGGCGGCGCCGGTGCGCGCTATCAGGCCAAACGGGAAATCCGCTCATTCTGGTATCCGACTTGGCTGGCTCAACCCGCCGCCTTGGTGCCGGGCAGCAAGTTGATGGATTGCCCGCCGCACGATATCGACGTGCAGACCTGTTTGGCGGAGGCCAAGCATTACGATCACGTTATCATCCACACCTCGACCCCGTCGTTGCGGAACGACGCCAAGGTTGCCGAGGCGATCAAATCGCAACGTCCCGGCACAACCATCGGGTTCGTGGGCGCCCACGCCGCGGTGCTGCCGACGGAGACGTTGAAGGCCTCGCCGTCGATTGATTGGGTCGGCCGCAAAGAATTTGATTTTACCTGCAAAGAAGTGGCCGAAGGACGCCCCCTCGACGAGGTTGCCGGCCTGTCGTACCGCAAGGACGGCAAGATCGTCCACAACCCGGAACGCGAATTGATTCCGAACATGGACGCCCTCCCGTGGGTGACCGACGTTTACAAGCGCGACTTGCAGATCGAAAAATACTCGATCGGCTATCTGAAGGAACCGTACGTGTCGCTTTACACCGGCCGCGGTTGCCCGGCGCAATGCACGTTCTGCCTCTGGCCGCAAACGATCGGGGGACACAAATACCGGGTTCGTTCCGCGGAAAATGTCGCCGCCGAAATGGCCCACGCCAAGAAGCTCTTTCCGCAGGTCCAGGAATTCTTCTTCGACGACGATACCTTTACCGCCAATCTGCCCCGCGCCCGGGAAATCGCGCAAAAACTGAAACCGCTCGGACTTACTTGGTCCTGCAACAGCCGCGCGAACGTCAATTACGAAACGATCAAATTGATGAAGGACTGCGGGCTGCGCCTCTTCCTCGTCGGTTACGAGTCCGGGAACCAGCAGATTTTGGATCGGATCAAAAAGGGCATCAACATCGACGAAGCCAAGCGGTTCACGAAGGCCTGCAAGGATATTGGCGTCGTGATTCACGGCACGTTCATTCTCGGCTTGCCCGTTGAGACCAAGGAGACCATCGAGGAAACCATTCGCTACGCGATGGACCTCGACGTGTTCAGCATCCAAGTCTCCCTGGCCGCGCCCTACCCCGGGACCGAGCTTTATGAGATGGCGCGCCAGAACGGCTGGTTCGCCAAGAAGGACAAGACCGACATCGTCCACGATGACGGACTCCAGCAATCAACCCTCGAGTTCCCCGGCTTGTCGAAAGAAGAGATTTTTGAGTCAGTCGAGCGTTTCTATCGGCGTTACTATCTGCGCCCCCGCCCGATTTTGCGCATCGTCAAAACGATGCTTGAAGACAAAGACGTCTGCGTCCGGCGCCTCCGTGAAGGTTACGAATTTTTCAAGACGATGGCGCAACGACGGGAAGACCTGGCCGCGGCTTCGGCGGCATAGTCCGAAATTCCGGATTTCGCGGTTCGTCACCGATAGTTCTTGGGCGCCGCGGGCGGCGCGATGAGCGCCCACGCCGTACCATTCGTGCTTCGGCTGAAACGAATTCCCGAAGACAGTTCGGCCGCTTCGGGGTAATCGGGCGGGCTCGACCCGTGATGACACCGCAGACAAGTCAGCGCCGGCCTAAAGAATGGTTGCCGTTACCCGACGTTGCTGACACCATCGCGCGACTCGACGCCGCCGGACTCTAATACAACGATGAACGAGATTGCTGAGACCCCGCCGCCACCTCCCTCCGCCACGGCTGAGGCGGCGCCCGATTTCTCGCGGCCCGTCGTAAAGCCCAAAAAGAGCGCCTTCAAACTGATCGGTGAAGTCCTTGAGCACGGTGGGCCGGGTTATCTCCAGTTCGCGATCACCAATATCTGCAATGCCAAGTGCGATTTCTGCGGTTTTGCCGTCGATCGCTTCGATCCCAAAAAGCGCCGCAGCGTCACCCTGAAGGAAGCGCGCGACGTCATCGACATCGCGGTCCGGAACCACATTGGCTACCTCCTTTTCGTCGGCGGCGAACCCCTCGCCCACCGCGACCTGCGCGCGATGGTGCGCTACGCCGCGGAGTCCGGCCTGCATCCGATGGTCTGCACCAACGGCTCGCTCTGGACGGAGCAGAACATGCGTGATTTGGCCGGCGACGGACTGAGCAGCGTGATCATGTCGATCGATTCGCACGACGTCGCCCGCCACGAAAAGAACCGCGGCCTGCCCGACGTCTGCCGGAAGATCAAACGCGCGAACGAGGTTTTCACGGAACTGGGCATCCAAACCACCGCCAGCGTCACGGCCAGCAAGCTGATTGACGACTACGACCGTCTGCCGGGGTTTCTCGCCGAGCTTGGTTTCACCAGTTGCACCTTCAGCTACCCGCTCACGAACCTGGCCTCGAGCTACCTCAGCTTCAGTGACTCAAGCCTGGTCAGCTACCAGACCGACGAGTTGATCGGCGTGTTCGAGAAAATCAAAGTGATGAAGGCCCGGAGCGGTTTCCCGGTGGTGAATCCGGCTGAGTCGCTTTCGGAAATGCAGCGTCACCTGCGCAAAGAACCGGAGCGTTTCGGCTGCCTGGGTGGGCACAAGTATTTTTACCTCGATTGGAACCTGGACCTCTATCGCTGTCACTTTTGGGAGACCCCAATGTGCAACATTTATGAGTTCGACCAATCCAAGCTCATCCGCGATGGCTGCACCCGGTGCATGATCGACTGCTACCGCGACCCGAGCGTGCTCCAGTTCGTCGCGATCAGCGCCAGTGACGCTTACAACAATTTGAAGCGCGGCAAATTCGGCGCGGCGGCGCGAAACATTTTCGACCGGCGGAATTTGACGTCATTGAAGGCGGTCTGGGATGACCGCCAATGGATTCGCAAGGTCTAGCGAACGGGGCGTTCCAGGGGCTTCAGTCCAAACCGTTTTCCACGCGTGTTTTCGCTGCAACAACTTTTCGGGAAGGGCGACAAGTTTTTTGACCTGCTGGAGGCCAGCGCGGAGGAGGCCCACGCCAGCGCGCGCGCCCTGGTCAAGATCGTGCAAACCAGCGCCGTGCCGACCACGCTGGAGGAGTTCGTCCTCTGCCGCCGGCGGGACAAGCGGATCACCGAGCAGATCGGCGAGGAACTGGTCAAAACGTTCATCACGAGCCTTGAACGCGAGGATATCGAAGCGCTCTCCGTCGCCCTGTACAAAATTCCGAAGGCGGCGGAAAAATTCGCCGAACACTTCATCATTGGCGTCAAGCATTTGGCCGGCGCCGACTTTTCCGGCCAGGTCTCGATGCTTGAACAGGCGACGTTGACGGTTTCTGAAATGATCAAGGATCTGCGGAGCATGAAAGGAATGGAGCGGATCAAGGAACTGAACGACCGCCTGCAATATCTCGAGGGCGAGGCCGACAAGCTGATGCTCGAATTGCTGCGCGACCTCTACTCGGGGCGGCACGATCCTTTGAAAGTCGTCGTGCTCAAAGACCTCTTCGAGTTGCTCGAGAAAGTCATCGACCGTTGCCGGGATGCCGGCAACGTGATTACCCACATCGTGCTGAAGAATTCCTAAGGTCATCGCATGACGTTGACCCTGGTCTTCATCGTCATTTTCGTGGCGCTCGTGTTCACCTACACGAATGGCTTCCACGATACCGCCAACTCCATCGCGACGGTCGTCGGCACCAAGGTTCTGAGTCCGCGCCACGCCATCATCCTCGCGGCCGTCACGAATCTGGTCGGCGCCATGGTCGGCGGGGAAGTTGCCAAGACGATCGCCTCGGGTTTGGTCGATGCGAATTCGGTTTCGACCTACACGCTGCTGGTCGCGCTGATCGGCGCCATCGTCTGGAACCTGCTCACCTGGTACGTCGGCCTGCCGTCCAGCTCCAGCCACGCGCTCATCGGCGGGTTGTGCGGCGCCGCCCTCGCGTCCGCCCACGGGAATTGGGGCGTCTTAATCTGGTCCAAGCCGCCTCTCCCCGGCCAACATTGGTGGGCCGGGGCCGGTCTCCTGTACAAGGTCGTTGTGCCGATGATTATTTCGCCCGTGTGCGGCTTCGCAATCGCCTACCTCGTGATGGGAGCGCTCTATTATATGCTGCAAGGCTGGCGCCCGACCAAGGTCCATCGCGTCTTTGGCCGTCTGCAACTTCTGAGCGCCGCGTATATGGGCTTCAGCCACGGAACCAACGACGCGCAGAAAACGATGGGCATTATCGCGTTGGCGCTCGTGGGAGCGACCAAAGCGGGCGTTTTCAGCCACCTGCCGGCTTGGCTGGCGTTCCTTCAAACCACGGAGGCGGCGAACCCCAAGGATCAGCACATCGCCCTTTGGATCAAGGTACTCTGCGCCCTCACGATGGCCGGCGGAACCGCGGCGGGTGGTTGGCGCATCATCAAAACCCTCGGTCACAAGATGGTCAAACTGCAGCCCGTCCACGGCTTCGCCGCCGAGACGGCCGGCGCCACCGTACTGCTGGTTACGGCGGAAATGGGGATGCCCGTCTCGACGACTCACGTCGTCACCACCTCGATCATGGGCGTCGGCGCGGCCAAGAGCTTCAGCGCCCTGAAATTGGGGGTCATCGAGAGAATTATTTGGGCTTGGATCCTTACCCTGCCCGCGACGGCGGGGGTCGCGTACCTGCTCATGCGCGCGATTCAAGTCCTCGGGTTTTAGCTCGCGGCCGACGAGAGCGCCCGCGCGATCACTCGGGCGTTATTGAATCCGCGCCAGCCAAAAATCCCCAATTATCGTTTGCTCTCGAAAGAACGGCCGGGCGCGCCGCAGGCGGGCGTCAAAGGGAGAATTCCGCGCTCGATTGTAACGCACCAACCAAACGTTCTTCCCGGTCTGGCCCGGTAACGAGCCCTCCCATTCGGTCGGCAAAAAGAAGTGCCGGTCCCCCAGCCCGCCGCACACGCCGGAGTCGTCCGTCCGTTGCCGCGGCTCGATCGGCGTCACGTAGCGCACCTCCTCGCCAAAATAAAACTCCAGCGCCGGCCAATAAGAATCGACATAGATCGATTGCGCCCCGTGCGCTCGGAGCCAAGCCGCGGTTTCCCTTACGCTCGAATTCAGCCCCAGGCCCGATTCGACGCGCGGCGCCATCTCGGCCACCGTGACGCCGAGCAACCCGATCGCCGCAATCGGCGTCACCGTCAGCCATCGAAACGCCCGCGCCGAAATCACGCCCTGAAGCTTCAACAGGATCCGCGCCATGAACAGACCCGCCCACGGAGCCAACGGCAAGGTATAGGTCGGCAGTTTGGACGAAACGCAGGAAAAGATGATCAAGCCGGCCAGCACGATCCACCCCTCGAGCCCGAGCGCCCGCGCCAGCCACGGCCAACCTTGAAATCTAAATCGGTCACGGCGCGCGTACAACGTCGCCGCGAGAGCAGGCGCCCACGGCAGCCACGCCCCCCAACTGAGCGCCGCATAGTAATAGAACGGACCTCGCCGGCCATCGACGTGACCGGCCACCCGGCCAATCAATTCGCGACCAAAGAAGAACCCCACCAGTTCCCGATGCTCGACCATCATCAGGACAAACCAAGGCGAGCCGAGCGCCAGAATCGCCGGCACAAGCCATCGCAATCTTAATGCGGCTTTACCCGCAACATCATTTTGGACGGCGATCGCGACCGCCAGCCCGGCGCAGAGAACCAATACAGGCGTGGCCTTCGTCCACCATGCCAACGTCCAAAATAGCAGCGAAAGCAGCCAAAATCGTCGGTCCCCGTTCCGGCTCCGCGCCTCGGCCCAAGCCGCGATTGCCAGCGTACTCCACCCCGTGAAAAGCATGTCCGGCGTCAGAAAGCGCGCCAAAGCCCAGAATTGGGTCAACGTGCCCGTAATCAGAATTGCCCACCACGCCACCCGTCGCCCGTGGAGCCGCCCGGCTGCCCAACCGACGCCGATCAACGCCAGCATGGCGCCACAGGCCGACGGCAGCCGGGCCGCGGTCTCGTTCCGGCCGAATGTCTTAATGGCCGCCGCAGTTGCCCAATAGACCAACGGCGGCTTGTCGTAATGTCCGAAGCCGGACATGCGCGGTTCCCACCAACTGGCGCCCGGCGCCAAAAAGTCCAACGCGATGCTGGTTAACCGCCCTTCATCCGGCGCGTTCAACCCGCGTCCCCCGAGCGAGAATCCTAGCCAAACCGCGAGAGCGGCGAACAACAGCGCGAAATCGCGCGGCCAAACGGGAAAGCGGGAGGCGGACATCGGCGGAAGGCTGGGCTAGGCGGTTTTTTCGGGCCAGCACCGGCTCCGCAAGACTATGCTCATCGGCCATGGAGCGTAGCGGCGCAAAATCGAAAAGTCGCGCCCATTTTTGACTCTTCAATCATCGTCGCCGTCCCCGCGGAAACGGCTCATCATTGCCCCGTCCCGGAACGATCTGTTACAACTTGCCCATGTCGGAATCACCCATTCACATTCTGGCCGTCGTCGGCGCCCTGCGTCAGAATTCAGTCACCCGAACGGTCGTCCTCCACGTCGCTGAACGATTAGCCGCGGCCGGATGCGTCGTCGATGTTTTGGATTTGTTGCCCGAACCCCTCCCGCTCTTCAATCCGGACGAAGGACACGCGTTCGACGCGTTTCCAGCGCTTAAATCCAGGGTTGAGCGGGCCGATGTTTTCCTGCTCGGCACGCCGGATTACCACGGCGGCATCAGCGGCGCGCTGAAGAATTTCCTCGATCACTTCTGGCACGAATTCACGGGCAAGCTCTTCGCTCCTCTCGTCGCCTCGCACGAAAAGGGCCTCACCGCGACGGATCAAGTGCGCACGGTCGCGCGCCAATGCTACGCTTGGGCGATGCCGTACAGCGTGACTTTTCGCGAAGGCGAAGACGTCGGCCCGACCGGGATCACCGGCGCGCCGTTCCAGAAGCGCCTCGAAATGTTCGTCCGCGACGTCCGCGTTTACGGCTCGTTGCTCGCCCGCCAGCGCCGCGCCGACCTGGCGGGCGTCGAGCCTGGATTTCTCGCGCGACTGCGGAGATAAACCGCGCTCGCCCCAACCCTCCATTGCCTCGGCCCCGTGATCCAGGCGAGAGATCCGGCGCCGATCGATGCGCGCTTCAGTCGGCGGCGAGCTCGGGAAATCGGCTCAGCTTTTGCCCGAGCCGCTCGTCTTCGGCGCAAACAGTTCTGCAAAAGGGATCGGCGCCTTGTCCCGGCGCAATTTGCGTAATGTCACTTCCACGGTATCGGCGAGCGTATAACGGTCAAGGATGTTCGCGATCGCGTTGCGCACGTCGATCATCAACATCCGCAAACCGCAGTGCTCCTCATCCGGGCAACTGCAGCGTTCGTACGCCGTCACGCTGGCGCACATGATCGGCGCCAACGGGCCGTCAATGAGTCGCACGACGCTCCCAATCGAGATTTTCTTCAAAGGCTTCTTGATGAAATAGCCGCCCAGTTTCCCCCGCTTGCTTTCCAGGTACCCCGCCGTTTTCAACTGCACTAATATCTGTTCGAGGAATTTGATCGGAATGTTTTCCTTGCCCGCCAGCTCCCCGATTTGCAACATAGGACGCCCCGCTTCCTTCGCGATCCCTAAATCTATCAACGCGCGCAAGGCGTACTCACCGCGTTTCGATATTCTCATCGTCCGCGAGTCTATAATACCGTCGTGCAAATGCAACGCGACAGCCTCACGCAGGGGCGTGATGTCTTCTCGGACCTCGGATTTGTGGTATCGAGTCGGCCGATCGACCGGTTCGACGCCCACGCCGCCGTCGTGTCGAACGCGCGCTACGGTCGCACGGCACGGTAAAACCTCGCCGGCGCCCCTGGCGCGGTCGAATCAATGAATTGCATCTGGCCGCCTCCGGAGCTGTTGGTCGCGAGCGGCCGCCAGTTCAACAAATCAGACGACGCGTCGATTCGTAACGTTTCCCCCGGCATCGCAAAGACATCAAATCGCACCGAGCCATCGAAAAGCCGGCCGGGCGCCCCGACAAGAGCCGCCGGAGAAGTCAATGACGCCGGGAGAACTCCTTTTCTGATTCTACCGCTGTCTGCCAGATAGACGACTCCATCGGCGCCGACCGCCACACCGATTGGGCTTGAGAATCGAGCGACGGTCGCCGCGCCGTCAGCTGGCGCCTGACCGGTCTTCCCAGCGACTCCCGCGACCGTGCTGACCATTCCATCCGGCGTGATTAGCCGGATCACGTTATTGCCGGTATCCGCCACGCAGACATTTCCGGATGCGTCAACCGCGATCCCGCTCGGACGGTAAAACCGCGCGCTCCCGACGGGACCGTCGGCGCTGCCAATGCTTCCGGCTATACCCGCCAGGGTGGTCACCAAACCGTTGGTCGCAATCACACGGATCGTGTGGTTCAAGGTATCGGCGACGTACACGGCGCCGAGACCGTTCACGGCGATCCCTATAGGATTATTGAATCGGGCATTGGCCGCCGTGCCGTCGGCGCTCCCGGCGCTGCCAGCCAACCCGGCCAGCGTGCTCACCACCGCGTTCGTGGTAATCTTACGAATCGTGTGGTTCCCCGTGTCCGCGAGATAGAGGTTGCCGGCGGCGTCCAGCGCGATCCCCTCCGGCGCCATGAACCGCGCATCCCGCCCGACACCGTCCACGCTTCCTAAATCCAGCCCGTCGCCTCCCGCCACGGTGCTAACTAACCCGCCGGGCGTGATCTCGCGAACCGCATTGTTGTACGTATCCGCCACATAAACGTTGCCCGCGCCGTCCGCCGCTACCCCACGCGGACCGCTGAATCGTGCCAGGCTTCCCAGGCCGTCTGCGCCACCGCCGAACCCGTCCTTTCCGGCCAGCGTGCTTACGTTTCCGCTGGGAGAAATCTTCCGTACTACGTTGTAGCCCCAATCGGGCGCATAGACATTTCCTGCCCGATCCACGGCAATGCCTTGCGAGACGGATACGTAGGCCAGGGTCGTCACAGTCATGAAAAGGTCCACGTTCAGCGTCGCGGGCGGTGCGCTGATCGCGCTCCCGAAGGCATCCGTCACTACGCACTGGAACAAGTCCTTATTCATCCCCCGAGTTGCTTCGATCAAAGATAACTGTGCGGTTTGCGAGCCGCGATAAGAACCTCCATCGACAAGGTTGGTCCACGTCGCGCTGCCAGCCGGCCTAATTTGCCACTGATAGCTCACGGAAACGTCGCCAGCAATGGCTGGCGCCGAGAAGCCGGCCGACTGACCCGAGCGAACCGCTTGATTCGTCGGCGCCGCGGTAATAATCGGAGGATATGAATCGCCGAAAAGCATCCCTCTTCGAATAACGTTGCCGTCCGAGATGTAAAGCGTGCCCTGACTATCCACCGCGACACCGACGACCCCTGAAAATTCTACGTCGCTCCCCGTGCCATCAACCTCGCCCGGGACAAGTCCAGCGATCGTGTTCACTACACCGGACGGCGTAACCCGCCGCATGACGCTATCGCCCGAATCCGCGACATAAATGTTGCCGGCGCGATCGACCGCCACTCCGGCCGGGCTACGAAATCGCGCGTGGCTTCCGATTCCATCAACGCGGCCGAAGAAATACGCCGCGCCCGCCAGCGTCGTCACGACGCCGCCCGGAGTAACTTTTCGGATCGTGGAATTGGTGGCGTCCGCGACGTAAAGATTGCCCGCGCTGTCGATCGCGATTCCACTCGGGGCGGAAAAACGGGCGCCCGTTCCCGCGCCATCCGAATTGCCGGCGGTCCCAGGCATCCCGGCGAGCGTCGTAACGTCTCCCGCGGGAGTTATTTTCCGAATTGTGAAGTTTCCGGAATCCGCGACATAAAGATTTCCCGCGCCGTCCACGGCGATTCCGGTCGGCGACGAAAAACGAGCCGCGGATCCCATTCCGTCCGCCCGTCCGGCGCTGCCTGCCAAGCCCGCCACGGTCGTTACGACGCCGCCAGGCGTGATCCGGCGAATCGTGGAATTGCCCTGATCGGTGACGAAAATATTGCCCGCGCCATTCACCGCGACGCCAACCGGTGTTGAAAAGCGGGCCGCGTCCCCGACGCCGTCCGCGCTCCCGCTCGTTCCGCCCAAGCCCGCCACCGTCGACACCACCCCAGCCGGCGTCACCTTCCGGATCGTCTGGCCACCCGTTTCCGCCACGTAAATGTTGCCGGCGCCGTCGGTCCCCAAGCCCCAAGGCCCGTTGAATGAGGCCGCGGCGCCCACGCCATTCGTGCTCCCGACATTGTTCGTGGATCCGGCGAGCGTGGTCACGGACAATGGGGGATTGACCATCAGCGCGGCCGACAGGCTATACGACACGCCGTATTGATCCGAAACCAGACAACGGAACTGGTCGCCATTCATCGCGACGATCGCGCTTACCGTCAGCGTAGCGCTCTGCGAGCCGCGGAGAGTTGCGTCGTCCACCACATCGATCCACCCTCCGCCGCCCGCGCTCAGTTGCTGCCAATGGTAAATGGGCGCCGGGAAGCCAACGGCGGACACGGTGAAGGTCGCCGTCTGGCCGGGCCAAACGGCCTGGTCCACCGGCGCCGCCGAGACGAACGGCGGGACCTCGATCTGAATATCAAGGTATTGATTGGGCGCCACGCCTCCCTGCCCCACCGGCGTTATGGTCACGTTCGCGCCCGGATCGGTGAAGCTCGTTCCCATTTCCAGTGCCGCGTCATAGACGTTGGTTCCCGGGGTCGTCAGATCCAAGAGATCACTTTGCCGGTTCGAATTATATCCCCAGATCACATACGCC
This sequence comes from uncultured Verrucomicrobiota bacterium, assembly GCA_964522665.1. GTDB lineage: Bacteria > Verrucomicrobiota > Verrucomicrobiia > Limisphaerales > CAZFVY01 > CAZFVY01. Next base: position 69,780 of record CAZFVY010000009.1, read on the forward strand.
CCGTTCTGCATCGCGGCGTTGTCGGTGAACTTGCGCCGGCACCCAATCCAATAATTCCGGAGGCCGTCGCGAACGAATTTCAAGGCCAGGGTTCCGTTGCCGGAGGCATTGTCGAACGGGCTGATACGATACGTGCCGCTGGTGGTGACGGTCTGTATTTTTTGGTCTGGAATCCATCCGATCAGGCTCTTAAACCAGGGATTGAAATCGACTCGATGGTCGTTGGCGTAGTTCGCCCCCATCGCGTCAAAGAGGTCCCCGTATTCGAAGTCAACGCCCGCCGTGCTGATCGGGTTCTGGTCGTTGACCTGCCAGAGATTGGCATGAAACAGGCCATAGGTGTGCCCAAGCTCGTGCGCGAGAACCCAAAAATCGCATTCCCCATCGACCCAGACCCGGCGACCGCCGACCTCTGCCAGTCCCTTTTCTTCCAGGATGCCGATGCGACTGAAGAGAACCACGACTCGATCATAATCCGCGATCGCAAAATCCGCCGCCGCCGCCGTTTCCGCGTCGTTATGCAACTCAATGTAAGTGGGTTGCGCCGCATAGTAAGCCGATGTCTGTGGCAGACGATAAACTTGCGTCGAGACCGTGTTGCTCAGGCTCGTCAAGCCGTACGAACTGGCCAGATAGTACGGGCCAACTTCCGCATCCATAAGATTCTGCACATAGGCGGCCGTGTAAATCTGGCCCCCGCCCCGCGGGTCTCCGGGCAGGTCCGAAAAATCGACGCGGATCACCAGAATGCGCTTCACCCCGACCGTCCACGCGGACTGAATCCGCGCCGAAACTGGCGACCTCGGCTCGGTTGTCGCCGGCCCGTTCCCCGCGATTAACTCGGTGATCGACGCGGCGGAACGGGGGCCGATTCCCGCCTCTCCCTCAGCCAGTCGGCTCTCAGCCTGCCGCCACTCTCTGGCCGAGCGAAAGCGATAGATCCGGTCGCCCGCGTCCGCCATCAATGGCGTTTCCGGCCCAGTCTGATCCGCCGCCAAACCGCTCAAATCGACCAATCGCTTTTCGGCCGGCAGAGGTGTCCCGGTTTCCAATTCTTCGAGGGCGTTTTCGCTCAGCGCGGCCTGCCCCTCCAAAGCGACTCCGTGCAGTGGTATCCCATATTTCGTCGTCTGGCCGGATCGGCGACCGTAAACATAGGCGGAATACGTCTGGCCGTTAAGGCAGACATATCTCCGAACCGCCGCGCCACCGCCGACGCGAGGACTTGGCTCGACGCAATGGACCATTAGATCTCCGATGCCGTCTATTCTCGTTTCCAACTCCGCGAGCAGCTCCCGGGGCAATCCGCTTCGGACGGAAGCCGGAACAGCGAGCGCGAGGGCTTTTTGCGGATCGGACTTGACGAGGTTGAGGAACGCGGCCCGCCTTCGTTTGGCCAGAGCCAATCCTTCGGGAAGCAAATCCACTTTCGAGGCGGCGCTCAAAAAACGGCCGGTCCAGTCCTGAAACGCCGTCACCGCCGTCGGGGGTTCCACTTCCGCCACCCCCGCGGCCGTTCCCGTTCGCGCGGCGGCAGTCAAGAGTCCGAGGCCGCACAAAAGAGCCAGCCGCGGCCCCAGCCAGTACCTCAGTTTCTCCCACCGTGAAAGCGAGCGCTCCGGTCCAACTAAAGAATGACCTGGACGTGCGAACCGGCCGATTGATTTCACCCCAGCGGCGATGATCGCTTCAGGGCAAGGATCGGCGTCATCGGCAATTCCGATAGCTGTACTAAAGACTTCTCCTTCGCGCATCACTCAGGTTATGGCGCCAAAAATAGTCCATCGCCTCCAAGCTGTCAAACGAGCGCCCGTACGACGCCGAGTCGCAAGCTTGACTTCGAAAGGGCATCTCCTAGCCTCGGGTCATGTCGAAGTTGCCAAAGAAGAAAAAGGCCGCGGCCAAGGCGGTCATACTCGGCCTCGGGTTGGATTCGGATGGGCACAAGCGACTGACGACCGGGCCTAACTTCGCGTTGGTCGGCGGGACGAAGGAAACCCACGAGGTGATGACGGAAAAGGTGGTCAAGATAAACGAGAAACTCGCGGCGCGCGGCAAGCGCCTGGAGGAGGTCAGCCAGGAGGAGTTCTCGGACATCGCCCAGTCGGTCGGTCTCAGCCAGCAGCGCCTCGATAAGCAGTAATTTTCCCCGGAATCGCGCCTCGGCGGACTCGCATCCTTGACGCCCGTTTTGCCCGCCTGTTACAGTCCGCCAACTTTTTATGCGACGCGAACGGAACCTGTATGTCGGTTGAAGGCCACCCTTACCTTTTTTTAGCGGTTTTCCTCGTGATCGCCCTCCTCTTTCCGTTGGGGCCGTTGGCGCTGGCGCGGCTCTGGGCGCTAAAGTTTTCCCCAGCCAAACCGGGCCACGACAAGAATGCCGTTTATGAATGCGGGCTGGAATCGAAAGGCGACGCCTGGATTCAGTTCAAGCTCGAGTATTACGTTTACGCGATCCTGTTCCTGATTTTCGACGTCGAGACCATCTTTTTGCTCCCGTTTGCCGTCGCCTTTTTGGGTCTCTCGGTGGGGGCGTTTCTGGCGATGATGCTGTTTTTGGCGTTGTTGGCGGAAGGGTTGGTGTGGGCCTGGATGAAGGGCGTGCTCACCTGGAAGTAAAGCCGCCTATGGACACCGGATTACGCAGCGAATTGAGCAAGCAAGGGGTGTTCACGATCAAGCTTGAGGAGTTATACAATTGGGGCCGGCGCAACTCGGTCTGGCCGCTCCAATTCGGTCTTGCTTGCTGCGCGATCGAGATGATCGCGACCTCGATGGCGCGTTACGATCTGGCGCGCTTCGGAGCCGAGGTCTTCCGCCCTTCGCCCCGCCAGGCCGATCTCATGATCGTCGCGGGCACGGTGACGAAAAAGATGGCGCCGCAAGTCATCCGGTTGTTCAACCAGATGCCCGAGCCGAAATACGTCATCGCGATGGGCGCGTGCGCCATTTCCGGCGGTCCGTTCAAGCAGGGTTACAATGTTCTCAAGGGAATCGACCGGTACATTCCGGTGGACGTGCATATCCCCGGCTGCCCGCCGCGCCCCGAAGCGCTTTTGCACGCGATCATGACGCTGCAAGACAAGATCGGCGCCCAGCGCCTGACCGGAAGCGCCGTCCCGCGCCACCTGGACCCGAATGCTCCCAGCGAATTCCCGGTGCCTAAATTCGGCGCGCACGATTTAGAGCCGCCCCACAATCCCAGCGTTTGGCAGCCGCCGGTGATCGCTCGAACAGAATAAGCGCGGCATGGAGACCTTGGAACAAATCAAAGCGCGGATCGAAGCCGCGGTGCCGGGCGCGAGCGCGCAGATCATTCCGAACGATTCCCCGGCGCTGCAACCGTCGCTGCTGCTGGATAACGCCCATGCGGCCGCGGTCGCCCGCTTCCTGCGGGATGATCCGCAATTGCAACTCGATTACGCCTCGAACGTCACGGGCGTCGATTGGTTGGACGCCGTGACCAAAGAAAAGATTAAGACCAAAAAGGTCGTCGAGGGCGTTGAAAAAGAGGTGGACGAAGTCATCGAGAAGACCAGGCCCGGCTATCTCGAGGCCGTTTATCACCTCTACTCCATGGCGCTCAAGCACGGGCCGGTCATCTTGCGACTCCGCACCGGCAACCGTCGCGAGCAGAACCGCCTGCCTTCGCTGACGCCGATTTATCGCGGGGCTGAATTCCAGGAACGCGAGATTTTCGACCTCTACGGGATTAACTTTGAAGGACATCCCGACCAACGGCGAATTCTGATGTGGGACGGCTACGAGGATCATCCGATGCGCAAAGATTATCGCGAGCCGGACGACTACGAGTACGAGCCCACGCCGCACGATGAACTGCTGAAAAAGGCGCAACGGCATTACGCGCCGGGAGCGGGAGCCGCATGATCGAGACCGCGCCCCAACCCGCGGCCGTCGAGGACCCGCTCGCGTTGCCGACGGCGCCGCCCCCCGGCTACACCGTCACGCCCAAAGAATCCTCGGGCGACGTCGAAGGTGACGTGCTGGAGATTTCGATGGGGCCGCACCATCCTTCGACTCACGGCGTTTTCCGGATGGACGTCGTCCTCGATGGCGAGCGGGTGATGAAGCTGAAGCCGGTTTTCGGATACCTTCATCGCAATCACGAGAAGATCGCCGAAGGCACCAGCTACCTCGGCTCGATGCCGTACACCGATCGGCTCGATTACTTCTGCTCGCTGAGCAACAACTGGGCGTACGCGTTAAGCGTCGAGAAATTGGCCGGCTTGCAGCCGCCGCCGCGCGCCGAGTATATCCGCGTCATTACCGCGGAATTGACCCGGCTGCAGAATCACACCTGCCTCATCGGCTTCATGCTCCACGACTTGGGCACGCTCGGCACGCCGCTGATGTACGCCTTCCGGGAGCGAGAGAAGATTCTGGACCTGTTCGAGGCGCTGACCGGCTCGCGGATGATGTGCAATTACATGCGCTTCGGCGGCTGCCGCGTCGATCTTCCAACCGGCTGGCTCGAACAGGCCCAACGAGTGGTCGATCACTATCCGGCGTTCCTGGATGAATTTGAAGCGTTGATCAGCACGAACGAAATCGTCATCGCCCGCACCCAGGGCGTTGGCGCCCTCTCGCCACAACTCGCGGTCAACGCCAGCGTGACCGGCCCGATGCTCCGCGCCACGGGCGTGAACTACGATCTCCGGAAAGTGGACAAATACGGCATCTATGACCGCTTCGAGTTTCGCGTACCGCTCGGGGATCACGGCGACTGCTTTGACCGCTACATGATCCGGATCCTGGAGATGCGGGAATCGGTCAAGATTTTGCGGCAAGCCCTGCGTGATATTCCCGCCGGGCCGATCATCGACCCGAAGGCCAAGCTGCGGAATTTCCGGCCGAAGGTGGGTGAGGCGTACGGCCGCGTCGAGGCGCCGAAAGGGGAACTCGGTTTTTATTTGATCAGCGATGGTTCGGCCAACCCTTACCGGTATCGTGTCCGGCCGCCGAGCTTCATTAACTTGACCGTGCTCGAAGACATGTGCCTGGGGCGCGAGGTGGCGGACGTCGTCGTCATCCTCGGCAGCGTGGACATTGTCCTCGGCGAAGTGGACCGGTAAGGCGCGGCGCGACTCGATCATAATATGCTCGGCGAAGGCATCATCAAAGGCATGGCGGTCACCGCCAAGAATTTCTTCGGGAGTTACACCGACCCGGAGCGGATGGTGACCGTCCAGTACCCGGAGCAACGCCTGCCCGCCAAGGAAAACGCCCGCAATTTTCCGTTCCTCGTTTTTGACGGCAACCCCGAAACGGGCCTCCGCTGCGTCGCGTGCAAAATCTGCGAGAAGGAGTGCCCCCCGCAGTGCATTTACATCGTGATGGAGCGCGATGAAAAGGGCAAACCGCAGAAACATCCGCGCGTCTTTGACATCGACGTCTCGGTTTGCATGAGTTGCCAGATTTGCGTCGAGGTTTGTCCTTTCGACGCCATCAAAATGGACCAGGATTACGAGCTGAGCAATCCTGACCGTTTCGAGGGCCTGCTGGTCCACAAGGATCGCCTCTCCAAGCCCAACGAGTATTTTCATAAGCTCCACCCGACTGACGCGACCGAAGTCGATACCCGCCTGGCCGAGGAGAAAGCCAAGGCCGCCGCCGCGAAGGCCAAACCCGCCACGCCCGCTCCGGCCCCCGGTGGCGCCGCCGCCCCGAAGCCGGCCGTCAAGCCGACTCTCCCGGCGGCCAAGCCTGCGACCGCGACTCCCGTCGCGGGAGTCGTGCCTGGTCCCGCGGCGCTGCCATCGGTCGCGCCCGCGCCAAATGCGGCGCCCAGCGCGCCGGCTCTGGTCCCCGTTCCGGTCACCGCGCCGCCAACGGCGGCCGCGCCCGGCCCTGAGCCTTCCCCGACCTCCAAATGATCGAGGATTTCGACCAGATTTTTGTCCTGCTGAAGCATTGGGTGATGCTGTTCTTCCCGATGGCGTGGAGGCCGTGGCTCTCGATCCTGCTCTCCATCGTCCCAATCTTGGCGGTCTTCCCGGGCCTGTTCGCGGTCACGACGCTGTTGGAACGAAAGGGTCTGGGGCGCATTCAAAATCGACTTGGACCGAACCGCGTTGGCCCGTTTGGCATCTTCCAACCGGCGGCGGACGGGCTGAAAATGTTGACCAAAGAAGACATCGTGCCGCGGGACGCGGACAAGTTCGTCCACTTTCTCGCCCCCGTGGTGTTGATGGTCCCCGCGCTGCTGGCTTTTTCCGTTCTGCCCTTTGGGAGGAACATGACCCCGATTACGATGGACGCCGGGGCTCTCTTCTTCTTCGCGGTGGGAGCCGGGACTGAATTATCGGTTTTTATGGCGGGCTGGTCGAGCCGCAACAAATACTCATTGCTAGGCGCCCTGCGCGCGATCGCGCAGATGGTGAGCTATGAAATCCCGCTCGTGCTCTCGTCACTGACGGTCATCATGATGGTCGGCTCGCTCTCGCTCGACGCGGTCGTCGAGGCGCAACAGGGTTGGATTTATGGCTGGCTGCCGCGGTGGTTCGTGTTTACGCCGTGGGGGCTGGCCGGGTTCCTCTTGTACATCGTCGCCGGTCTGGCGGAGTCGAATCGGACGCCGTTCGATATTCCCGAAGCGGAATCGGAGATTATCGCGGGTCACCTGACCGAGTACTCGGGGTTCAAGTACGCCCTATTCTTCATGGCGGAGTATCTGGGCATGTTCGCGCTTTGCGGCTTGGGGATCACGCTGTTCCTCGGCGGCTGGGGCGCGCCGTTTCCGATCGTTTCGTGGGTTCCCTCCTACGTTTGGTTCTTCGTCAAGATGCTCGGCTTCATCGCGCTTTTCATTTGGATTCGCGGGACGCTGCCGCGCCTGCGGACGGATCAACTGATGAATTTCGCGTGGAAATTCATGCTGCCGATGGGACTGCTCAACATCGTGGTGGTGGCCTGCTGGCGCTTTACGGAGTCGTGGAATTTTCGCGGCGCGGGCGTCTCTCGCTGGCTGATGTGCGCGACGTTCCTGGTCCTCCCGTATGTGTTTCTGGGTCGGGGCCTGACGGGCAGCCGCCGAACCGCCAAACGGGTCTATCGCTACGCCGACTGAGATGCAACCGGGCTTTATCATACTTGCGCTCCTTTTGGTGGGCGGCGCGCTCGGCGCGATGTTCATGCGGAACCTCGTGCACTGCGCGCTCTGCCTCGCGGTCACGTTCGCCGGCCTTGCGGCGCTCTACCTGCAATTGGACGCCGAATTCGTTGGATTCACCCAAATCCTGGTCTATATCGGCGCGGTGGCGATGCTGATCGTCTTTGCGATTCTACTCACCCGCAACAGCGATGCCCAACCGCGGTTTCATTCGTTCGGCTCCGCCTGGATTGGCGCGGCCGTCGCCATCGTCGTCGCCGGCTCGCTGATTGCCTCCGTTTTCAGCAGCGCGGTCATCCTGCATTCGGCTTCCGGGCGCCGCGCCCTCACGGTCAAGCAAATCGGCGTCCAATTGATGGGTCACTATGTCCTGCCTCTCGAGGTGATTGGGCTGCTGTTGACCGCCGCGCTGATTGGCGCCGTGATCATTGCGATGCCCGAGAAAAAGCCGGAAAAGAAGTCCACTCCGCCCCATCGGTAACGAAACCTCATGTCCCCGCTTTACCAATACCTGATTCTGTCGGCCCTGCTTTTCGCCATTGGACTGGCCGGGGCGCTGACCCGGCGCAACGCCATTCTGGTCCTAATTGGCATTGAACTGATGCTTAACGCGGCCAACCTGAACTTTATCGCCTTCTGGCGTTTCAGCCCTCAGCAGGAAACGCAGATCGGCGTGATGTTCGCGATCTTCTCGATCGGGATCGCGGCGGCGGAGGCGGCGGTCGGCTTCGCGCTGATCCTGGCGGTGTTCCGGCATTATCGCACGACGCAACTCGACAAGATGGATTCTCTGAAGGGCTGAACGAAATGGGGTTGAGCGTCCAATACTTATGGCTGGCGCCGGCGGCGCCATTGTTGGCGGCGGGCGTGATTGCGATCAGCACACGGCGCCAGCGCCGACTCGCCGCGACGCTCGCGATCGGCGCAATGGGCGTCAGCTTGATTTGCTCCCTGGCGGCGTTCCTGACGACGCTGACCAAAGCCAGCGGGGCGGAGAGTTATCGAGAGGTGTTCAACTTCCACTGGCTCCAAATCGGCGCGACCTGGCTCGACCTGGGTTGGGTGCTCGACCCATTGACGGCCGTCATGCTGGTGATGGTCACGTTTATTGGACTGCTGATTTTTATCTATAGCGCGGGATACATGGCGCACGATGAAAATTTCACCCGATTCTTCGGTTTTCTATCACTCTTCGCCGCGGCAATGCTCGGCTTAATCATCGCCAACAGCCTGCTGCTCTTTTTCATCTGCTGGGAGTTGGTGGGTTTGGCGTCGTACCTCTTGATCGGGTTCTGGTACCAAAAACCGAGCGCGGCCGCCGCGGCAAAGAAGGCGTTTATAACCACCCGTATTGGCGACATGGGGTTCTTGCTCGGTTTGGTCTGGCTTTACGCCAGCGCCGGGACGCTGGTGTTTTATGATCATGGCAAAGGGTGCATCGAACCGGGCGTCGTCGCCCAACTCACCCACCAATCCTCCTGGATGGGCCTGAGCGCGTGCGCCGGGATCGGACTCTTGATCTTTTGCGGCGCGATCGGGAAATCGGGCCAACTCCCGTTGCATGTCTGGCTGCCGGACGCGATGGAAGGTCCGACCCCGGTGAGCGCCTTGATCCACGCGGCGACGATGGTCGCCGCGGGCGTGTTTCTCGTCGCCCGGATGTATCCGCTGATGGAAGAGAACACAGGCGCCATCGAGGGCGTCTCACCCGCGTTGATGGTGATCACTTGGATCGGCGCGCTGACGGCCGTTTTCGCGGCCTGCACGGCGGTCGCGCAAACCGATATTAAGCGAATTCTGGCCTACTCCACGGTCTCGCAGTTGGGCTACATGATGATCGGGTTGGGAACCGGGGGCGTCGGCGTAGGCATGTTTCACCTGATTACGCACGCGTTCTTCAAGGCGCTGCTGTTCCTCGGCGCCGGTTCCGTGATCCACGGTTGCCACGAGCAACAGGATATTCGGCGCCTGGGCGGCGTGCGAAAATACATGCCCCTCACCTTCGCCACCTACGCCGCCGGCATGATGGCGCTTTGCGGCGTGCCGCTCTTTTTCTCGGGCTTCTGGAGCAAGGATGACATCCTGCACTCGGCCGCGATCTGGGAGCCTTCGAGCGGGCCGTTCTACCTCGGCCTTTTTGGCGCCTTGCTGACGGCGTTCTACATGACGCGGCAAGTCTGCCTGGTCTTCTTCGGCGCCTACCGCGGTGGCGCCCAAGACGACCACGGACACGCGGCCACGAACGGCCACGCCGGCGCGAACGAACCGCACGAAAGCCCCGGCGTGATGACCGGCCCGTTGGTGATCCTGGCCTTTTTCGCGGTCGTACTCGGGTTCTTCGGGACGCCCGCCTGGCCTTGGTTCCAACACTATCTGGAAGGCCGAAAAGCTGAGTTTGAGTTTGGGAATCTGGTGAACGCGGAAACGTTAACGCTGTTGCTGCGATCCTCGATTATCGTCCTCGCCGGCATTGCCGCGGGTTGGTGGTTCTACGGCCGGAAACCGTTCACCGCCGACCATGAACCGGACCCGTTGGCACGGTTGCAACCCGATCTCTTTACCCTGCTCGAACGCAAGTTTTTCGTGGACGAGTTTTATGAAACCACGGTCATTCGCTTCAACGCCTGGCTTGCCCGGGCGTGCGAATGGTGCGATCGCTGGGTGGTCGGCGCCGCCGTCGAACTGGTTGGTTACGTGGCGTTGGGCGCTTCGTGGGCCAGCCGGCTGTTCGACGAATATGGGGTGAATCTCGGATTCGACTCCGGCTGCGACCAACTGAAGCGCGGCGGCCGGATCTTTTCCCGGTGGCAATCCGGACAGGCGCAGAATTATCTGCGAGTCATCGGCGTCGCGCTCGCGGCGCTCCTGTTATTGCTGGCGGTGGGGGGCAAAGGCTCATGACCGGGCTGCCGCTGCTCACCACTCTGGTCGTCACGCCGCTCATCGGGGCGGTCGTCGTCGCGGCGTGCGGCCGGGCGAGCAAGGGCCTGGCGCGCGGTTTGGCGCTCGGGTTCAGCCTGCTGGCGCTCGCGCAGGCGGCTTGGCTATGGCATCGCTTTGATCCGGCCGCCGCGGACCTCCAATTCGTCGAGCGTCACGCGTGGATTCCCACCCTTGGAGCGGAATACTTCGTCGCGGTGGATGGCGTGAGCCTCCTGATGATCCTGCTCTCGGCGCTTTTGACGCCGATGTCGCTGTTGGTCGCGTGGCGAACGGAGGAGAAGCCTTCACTCTACTTCTCGCTGGTCCTTTTCCTGGAGGCGGGCCTGCTGGGAACCTTCACGGCGCTGAACTTCATGCACTGGTTCATTTTCTGGGAACTGAGCCTCGTGCCGGCCTTCTTCCTGATTAAAGTCTGGGGCGGTCCGAACCGCGGCCCCGCAGCCACGCAGTTCTTCATTTACACCATGGTCGGGAGCGTCGCGATGCTGCTCTCCTTCCTGGCCATGTACCAGGCGACTTCGTCCTTCGATTTCATCCGGCTCGCGGAGCTGGGCCATTCGGGCGAACTCACATCGGCGCTCTCCGTGAAACTCGGCTGGTATAGCTTAACCTCCGAGCAATTGGGGCTGGTCGTCTTCGCGGGAGCGCTGCTTGGGTTCGCCGTCAAGGTGCCGCTCTTCCCGTTCCACACCTGGCTGCCGGCGACTTACGCTGAGGCGCCGACCGGCACGACGATGCTGCTGACGGGCGCGATGTCGAAGATGGGCGTGTACGGTTTTCTGCGGATCCTGCTGCCGATTTTTCCGGAGCAAATGCGGGCGGTGTTGACGCCGCTGCTTTGGCTGGCGGTGCTGACGATCGTCTTTTCCGCCTGCGCGGCCTTCGCGCAGCGCGACCTAAAGCGAATGCTCGCCTACTCTTCGATCAATCACCTTGGCTACTGCCTGCTGGGCTTGTTCGCGGCCGCCCGATTCACCGCGAACGAAGCGCATTGGGCCACCGAAAAGGCGGCGGTGTTGAACGGGGTCCTGCTCCAAATGTTCAATCACGGCTTGACCGCGGCCACGCTCTTTTGCTTCGTCGGTTTTCTCGAGCGCCGCAGCGGCGGATTGCGCGGGATCGGCGACTTCGGCGGCTTGCGCAAGGCGGCGCCCGTCTTCTGCGGCCTGATGGGGATCGCGACGTTTGCGTCGATCGGCCTGCCTGGCCTGAACGGCTTCGCCGGCGAATTCCTCATTTTCAAAGGGACCTTTCCACTCGTGACCTGGGCCACCGCGCTGGCCACCGCCGGGTTGCTCGTGACGGCGGTCTTCCTGTTGACGTTTCTGCAACGGGTTTTTCACGGCCCCCTGCCGGAGCAGTGGACCGGATGGCGCGACTTGAGCCGGAAAGAGCTGGCGGTCGTGCTCCCGGCGACGGCTCTAATGTTTGCGCTCGGCGTTTACCCGCAATTCTTGGTGGCGATGACGAACGCCACCGTGCTTCAGCTCGTGGACCAATTGAAGTTCTAGCCGCCCATGCTTGCCTGGACCGTTTATCTATCCTTCGCCGGCGTGTTCCTGCTCATTCTGCTGCCGTCCTCGATGCGGGGCGCGGCTCGAGCGATTGCGCTGCTCACGGCGCTCGCCGGATTGGTCGTCGCCATCCTTGGCATCGTCCACTTCAAGCCGGAGGCCGGCATGGTGACCGTGGCCAAACGCCCATGGATTGTCTCGCTCGGCGCCGATTACTTTCTCGCGGCCGATGGCATCAGCCTGACCTTGGTACTGCTCACCGGTATCTCCGCGGTGGCGGGGGTACTCTTTTCGTGGAACATCGAGCGCCGCGTGAAGGAGTTTTTCGCGTTCTACCTGGCGCTGATCGGCGGGGTGTACGGCGTGTTTTTGAGTTTTGATTTATTCCTGCTGTTCGTCTTTTACGAGTTGGCAATCATTCCCAAGTATTTCCTCATCGCGATCTGGGGCTCGACAAATAAGGAGTACGGCGCGATGAAGCTCGCGCTCTACTCGTTCATCGGCAGCGCGATGGTGTTAGTCGGGCTTGTCGCGGCGTATGTGACCGCCGGCGCGCATACCTTCAATCTCCTGGAACTGGCCAAATTCCCGTTTCCTGAGTCATTTCAGATGTGGGCGTTTCCGCTGGTGTTCGTCGGCTTCGCCGTGCTGGCGGGTCTCTGGCCATTTCACACCTGGGCGCCAACTGGCCACGTGGCGGCGCCGACGGCGGCCTCCATGCTGCTCGCCGGGGTCGTCATGAAGTTGGGGGCCTACGGGGCGTTGCGGGTGGCGATCACCCTTTTCCCGCTCGGCTTGCGCGCGTGGCAGCATTCGTTCGCGCTCCTCGCCTTGATCGGAATCATATATGGCGCGCTGGTCGCCCTCGTGCAGAAAGACTTTAAGTTCGTGGTCGGCTATTCCAGCGTGAGCCACATGGGTTTCGTCCTGCTCGGCCTCGTTACGATCAACGAGATCGGCATGACCGGGGCCGTGCTCCAAATGTTTTCCCACGGGGTGATCGCCGGGCTGCTGTTCGGCGTCGTGGGCCGGATGATCTACGACCGGACGCATACGCGAGACCTGCCCACGCTGAACGGAATGAATTTGAGCCAAAAGCTGCCGTTCGCGGCCTTGACGTTCATCGTGGCGGCGATCGCTTCGATGGGTTTGCCCGGGTTTAGCGGGTTTGTCGCCGAATTATCGGTCTTGCTTGGCGCCTGGCGCGCGTTTCCAACGTATGCCGTCCTGGCCGGAATCGGCGTCGTCGTCGGCGTCGCCTACACGCTACGGGCGTTGCAACTCGCGTTCTTCGCCCAAGCGCCCGTCGGCAAGGAAAGTGGCCATGAGCCGTGCCCACCCATCTCGATCCCGGAGAAACTGGGCGCCGCGCTCCTCATCGCCGCGACGTTATTGGTCGGTCTCTACCCCCGCGTGTTGCTCGATTTGATCGGCCCCAGTTTCAACGCCCCGCTGTTTGACGGCTTGCGGAAAGGAGCCGGGCTGTGAACGGCATCGACTACGGGCAACTGCTGCGTCTAGCGGCGCCCGAATTGATTCTGGCGCTCGGGGCGCTCGCGGTCCTGGCGATCGACCTTGGGATTATGCGGGGCGAACCGCTCTTCCAACGCCGGCTGATCGCGGCGAGCGTAACCTGCCTCGCGTGCGCGGCGCCGTTGATGTGGATCGCCAACATCCCGCAAGCGGGCAACCTGATGCACGGCATGTTGGTGGTCGATCCGCTGACGCGGCTGGCGCAGCAAGCCATTCTGGTATTGGCGGGGCTGACCGCGCTGTTGACGGTGGATTCCGAGTTCACCGATCACGTGGGCGAGTACTTCGCGCTGATTCTGCTGGCGACCGTGGGAATGATGTTCTTGGTGAGCGCCGAGGACATTCTGATGATTTTCGTGGCGCTCGAGTTGACGAGCTTGTCTCTCTACATTCTGGCGGCCTTCAACAAACAGAGTCTGCCATCGGCGGAAGCGGGCTTGAAGTATTTCCTTTTCGGCGGGATGGCGGCGGCTTTTATGCTCTTCGGACTGAGCCTAGTCTATGGTTTGACCGGAGCCACAAATCTGCGGGAAATCGCCGCCGCGCTCAAGGGCACGGGGCTTGATCCGCTGCTCTCGGTGGCGCTGGTCATGACGCTGATCGGATTCGGATTCAAAGTGGCGGTCGCGCCATTTCACCTTTGGGCGCCGGACGCGTATCAAGGCGCGCCCACGCCGAGCGCGGCGTTCATCGCGTCCGGTTCGAAGGTCGCCAGCTTCGTCGTGCTGGCGCGCGTCATGATCACCGGCTTCGCGGGCGCCGAGGGGAGCGGGTCTTGGATGAACTACCAGCCCGGCTGGATTCCCGTGTTGGCGGCGCTCTCCGTGGCTTCGGTCTGCCTCGGCAACCTCGCGGCAATCGCCCAAAGCGAGGTCAAGCGACTGCTGGCTTACTCGGCCATCGGCCATGCCGGCTACGCGTTGCTCGGCGTGATGGCGGGGAATGGACAAGGAGTTTCGTCCCTAATTTATTACGTCGTTACCTACGCGCTCACGACGTTGGGCGCGTTCGGCGTCGTGGCCGTCGTCGAACGCGCGACCGGCGGCTCCAAGCTCACCGATTTCGCCGGTCTCAGCCGGCGGGCGCCGGCGCTCTCCTTCTGCCTGATGATCTTCATGCTTTCGCTGGCGGGCATCCCTCCCTTGGCCGGTTTCTTCGGCAAATTCTATCTCTTCACGGCGGCCCTTGGCGCGATAAAAGACCTTGGGCTAATCTGGCTGGTGATCCTCGCCATCGCGATGAGCGCGGTCTCGCTGTTTTACTACCTGCAGGTGCTGAAGCAGGTCTATGTCATTTCACCCCCGCCGAACTGCGCTCCAATCCGCACTCCCATCGCGAGCGCGATTGCCCTCGGACTTTTGGCGATCGCGGTGATCGCCTTGGGCTGCGCGCCCGATTTGATTCTCGGGCCGATAACCGAGGCGGTCCAGGCATCGCGTTGGTAACCACGCCAGGAATGGTTCGCCAAAAGACGAACCGTCCGACTGGGGAAAACAGTCGCGGTCGCGGCAATCATTTCGATTACCACGTTTGACATCCGAGGCGGTTCGGTCATACTCGCCGCATGTCAAGCATTGGCAATCGACGGACGGACGTACTGGCGTTAGCCGTCCCCGCGCCAGGCCGCAATCGCATCAATAGCTGCAGCTCGTGGGCAGCGACGTTTTTATGCCAAAGGTAAAACACATAGCTCTTTTAAAGTTCAAGCCGGAGACCACGGAAGAACAGATTCAATCCCTGTTCGACTCGATCATGGATCTAAGTGAGATCGTCCCTGGAGTCGAGGACTACGTCGCCGGCGCGAACAACAGCCCCGAGGGACTCAATCAGGACCTCACGCACGGCTTCATCATGACTTTTCAAGACGCGCAAGCGCGGGACACCTACCTGCCCCATCCCGAGCACGAGAAACTCAAGCAGTTGCTACTTCCTCACGCCGAAAAAGTCGTGGTCTTCGATTTTGAAGTGTAACCGGCGCCTGGCGGCGGCGGCGAAGGCGCGTGGGCCTCTCATTTGACTGAGCCGCCTTTTGGCTTGGTAGCGCCAGCCCGCCAACTTCCAAACAGGCTTGGTCTAGGTTGCCTTGCGGAAGGTTAATTCCTCGCCCTTGGCGCTGGCCTTGATCTGATCGCCGGCCTTGAATTCCCCGTTCAAAAGCCGCATCGCCAGCGGGTCCAGCAACCGCTCCTGAATCGTCCGTTTGAGCGGACGCGCGCCAAATTGGGGGTCGTATCCCTCCTTGGCCAAAAGCGCGCGCGCTGATTTGTCCACGTCGAGGGACAGCTGTTGTTGCGCGAGCCGCTTCTCCAGCCCACGCAACTGGATATCGACGATGACCTCGAGTTCCTTCTCGCTCAAACTGTGGAAGAGGATGATGTCATCGATACGGTTCAAAAACTCCGGACGGAAGTGATTGCGCAGTTGGCCTTTCACCTGGGTCTCGAGTTCCCGCAGGTCCGCCGCCGAATCTTTGCCGCGCAGGAAATAATCCTGGATCAGCGGTGACCCAATGTTGCTCGTCATGATGACGATCGTATTCTTGAAATCCACCGTTCGCCCCTGTCCGTCGGTCAGGCGGCCGTCGTCGAGCACCTGCAGAAGCACATTGAAAACGTCGTGATGCGCCTTCTCGATTTCATCAAATAACACGACGCTGTAGGGGCGGCGCCGGACCGCCTCGCTCAATTGGCCGCCTTCGTCGTAGCCAACGTATCCCGGCGGCGCGCCGATCAAACGAGCGACCGTGTGCTTTTCCATGTACTCGCCCATGTCGATCCGCACCATCGCGTTGTCGTCGTCGAACAGGAATTCCGCAAGGGCGCGGGCCAGTTCGGTTTTGCCCACGCCGGTCGGCCCCATGAAAATGAACGAGCCGATCGGCCGGTTCGGGTCCTGCAAGCCGCTGCGCGCGCGGCGCACCGCGTTCGCCACCGCCTTGATGGCGTCGGTTTGGCCGACCACGCGTTCGCGCAGCCGCTCTTCCATTTTGACGAGCTTCTGCCGCTCGCCCTCCAACATGCGGCTGACGGGAATGCGCGTCCATTGAGCGACAACGCGCGCGATGTCATCCTCGGTGACTTCCTCCGTCAACAAACGTCCGCCCACCGGGCGTTCGTCGAGTGATTTTTGCGCCGCGGCAAGCTTGCGTTGCAATTCCGGAATTCGGCCGTACTGAATTTGGGAGGCGAGATTCAGGTCGCCGGCGCGGCGGGCCTTTTCTTCCTCCGCCTTGGCCTCCTCGAGTTGACCACTGATCAGACCGGCGGCATTGATGGCGGCTTTTTCATTCTGCCATTGGGCCTTGAGGTGGCCGGACTTTTCTTTCAGATTCGCCAGGTCGCGTTCGATCTTTTTGAGGCGTTCCCGCGACCCTTCGTCCTTCTCCTTCTTGAGCGCCGTGCGCTCGATCTCGAACTGCATGATCTGCCGCTCAAGTTGATCGATTTCCGTCGGCATGGAATCCAATTCCATCCGCAGGCGCGACGCGGCCTCATCCACCAAATCGACCGCCTTGTCCGGCAGGAAGCGGTCGGTGATGTAGCGATGCGAGAGCGTGGCGGCGGCGACCAGCGCGGCGTCCTGGATGCGGATGCCGTGGTGGACTTCATACCGTTCTTTCAGGCCGCGGAGGATCGCGATGGTCGCTTCGACGGTGGGTTCCGCGACCACGATCGGCTGGAAACGGCGCTCCAGCGCGGGATCCTTTTCAATATGCTTGCGGTATTCGTCCAGGGTGGTGGCGCCGATGCAACGAAGTTCGCCGCGGGCCAATTGGGGCTTGAGCATGTTGGCGGCGTCGGTGGCGCCCTCAGCGGCGCCAGCGCCCACGAGCGTGTGAAGCTCGTCGATGAACAGAATGATCTGCCCTTCGCTCGCGGTGATTTCCTTAAGAAAAGCCTTGAGGCGATCTTCGAACTCGCCCCGATATTTCGCGCCGGCGATCATGGCGCCCAAATCCATCGCGACCAGCCGTTTGTTTTTGAGCGACTCAGGAATGTCGCCGCTGACGATGCGTCGGGCCAGGCCTTCCACGATGGCGGTCTTGCCGACGCCCGGCTCACCGATCAGCACGGGATTATTCTTGGTTCGCCGCGTCAACACCTGCATCACGCGGCGAATCTCCTCGTCGCGCCCGATGACGGGATCGATTTTGCCCGCGCGCGCCAGGCTCGTCAGATCACGTCCATACTTCTCCAAGGCCTGGAACTTAGCCTCCGGCTGAGCGTCGGTAACGCGCTGGTTGCCGCGCAAATCAACGAGCGCTTTCAGCACGTCGTCGCGTTTGAGGGCATGAGTTTGAAAGAGCTTCTTGAGCGCCGCCCCGCCCTCGTCAAGCATCCCCAGCAGGAGGTGTTCGGCGCTGACGTAATCGTCCTTCAGCTTCGTCGCCTCGACCTGCGCGGCGTCCAACGCCTTTTTCAGGCCGCGGCCCAAAAAAACGTCCGCGGAACTGGTCCCCTGAACTTTGGACCGCCGTCCCAGTTCGGCTTCCAAATCCGAAGTCAGGCGCGGAATGCTTATGCCCAGCTTTTGCAAAAGCGCTGGAATCAAGGTCTCCGGTTGGGTCACCAAGGCCAAGAGAAGGTGTTCGACATCAACTTCTTGATGGGAATGCTGATGCGCGATCTGTTGGGCCGTCTGAAGGGCCTCCTGAGACTTGATCGTGAATTTATCCAATTGCATAAAGCATCAATAATTCACTCCGGCAATCCGTCAAGGGTGAGGAATTAAACGGAATTTGCACTAACGGCTCCAAAGAAATACCGAAAGGAAAAGCCGATGCTCGACGGCGATCGTTTGGCGCAGGGACCGAGGGAAAAGCGGAGGCCAACTCACGGCGACGCCGCGGTTGAAACCCGGTCGCCGGCGGCGCGCGATCCGGGGCTGGTGGCGGCGAAACCGCCTACTTCGACTTCTTCTCGTCGGTCTTCTCAACGGGCTTCTCGTCCGTCTTCTTCGGAGCGTCCACGTTCAGAGTGGTGAGAACGTCATCGGTCAGGTCGGGGACTTCACTAGAATAGAGCACGACGGGGGTTTGATTCATCGTTTCGCCCGCGGAGTCCAAGACGAGCGCGAACCCGCCATTCTTGGCCTTGGCGTTGAGAACTTCGCGAATCTGTTGGAGCAGATTATCGCGCATCTGCTGCTTCTTGGTCCCGAGCGTGGCGCGGGTCTGCTGATCAAACTGCTGGAGGCTCTGCTGAATCTCCTTCAACTCGAGCAGTTTCGCCTCGGCCGATTTCTTCCGTTTGTCGCGCTCGTCGCTGGAGAGGCTCTGATCGAACGCGCCGGCGTTCAGTTTGTTGTAATCGTCCTGCGCCTTTTGGTAATCGTCGAGCATCCCCTTGCCGGCTTTTTCAAAGTCCAAGGCGCGGCTTTTCAATTCGGCGTCGGCCTGCTTGGTCTTCCAATAGTTGTCGAACACCTTGGTCAAATTGACGAGGCCGATTTTGGTCTGGGCCTGCGTCGCCGCGCCGGTCAATACCCAGGCGAGGAGAATGAGGAACGACTGGTTAAATAAGCGTTTCATGGTCAAATCGGGTCGCGATCAAAGTTCGTGGTGGTAGCCGACGGTGAACTGGAACCGTCCACTGTTGCCGAGCGCCGGGTCATGCCGCAGCGGCAGACCGTAGTCCAAACGCAACGGGCCGAGGCGCGGGATATTAAGCCGGATGCCCACGCCCCAGTTGTCGGTGTAGTCGGTGACGTTAAAATCATACGCCTTACTATAGACGTTGCCGATCTCGTAGAACAGCGCAAATCGCAAACGTTCGATAATCGGGATGCTGTATTCGGCCACGGCGAAATCATAAGTGTTGCCGCCGATCGGCTCGCCGGTGACGTCGCGGGGACCGACATCGTGGTATTTATAGGCTTCGAGGGTATTCGCGCCGCCGAGGAAGTAACGGTAGAACAACGGGATATCGGTCGTGCCGCCGTAAGGCACCACGGTTCCGGCGCGCGCGGCGACTTCCAGGACGTGGTCTTTGAAAGGCCCTTTGAAATACCAGGCCGTGCCCATTTCAAAGCGATAAAAATTCACATCGGCTCCCAGCGGGCCGCCCGCGACTTCCGTGAGCAAATCGGTGTATTGGCCGCGGTTGGGGAGGAAAACGCTGTTGCGAGTATCGTAGGAGAGCGTCAAGCCAACCTTGGAAACCAGCTTGTCACCGGCCTGCGACAGCAGGAGGGGCGAAGCGGCGGGCGGAACCAAGGTCACGGTATCGCCACGACCGAGGTCCTGGGTGACCAACCGCTGCGGTTGATCCGAGCCATTCTTGAAGTGAATTCCGGTATCTTCGATCGTGTAGTTGATGCCCGCTTTAATGAAATCGCTGCCAAACAGCGGCCGCGTGAGGCCGATGCGCACGCCCGCCTCTTTCACGTTGTAAAGCGTGCTGTAGTAGTCCAGATCGCGGTAGTAGAGGTTAACGTCCAGCGCGAGTTTGCGGTTCATGAACCACGGCTCGGTGAACGTCAATTGATAGTCCTGCAACTGGGTGCCGACTTGCGCGTTCAAGCGCAACTTCTCGCCGCCGCCAGTAAAATAGGGCGGGTTGAAAAGGTCGAAATTTCCCTGGGTCACCGTGACGAAACCGAACAATTGTTCAATGGAACTGAAACCCGCGCCCAAATCGAAATGACCGGTGCTATCCTCCTCGACCGCGATCACCAGGTCTTTGCGATTTGGAACGACCGTTGGCTCCGCTTCGGCGTCCACCTTGCTGAAATAGGCCAGTTGCGCGACGCGATTGGTGCTCAGCTTCACCTGCACCATATTGAAGACCTCGCCCGGCGCGACGCTCAATTCACGGCGGATGACCTTGTCCTTCGTTTTGACATTGCCCTTGATCTCGATCCGCTCGATGTAGGATTTTTCGCCCTCCTCAAGAGCAAAGACCAAGTCCATGGTGCCACGCTCGGTGTTGGGGCTTTTGATGGCCGACACACGGGTGTCGATATAACCCTTCGCGCCGTAAAAATCCTGAATGGCGTCAATGTCCTTGGTCAGCCCGTTCGGGGTGAAGGAGTCGCCGACCTTCATCGGCAGTTCTTTCTTAAAGAGCGACTGAACGATGTTGGTCGCCTGGAAGAGCGCGTTGCCTTTGAACTCGATCGCGCCGACTTTGTACTGGGTCCCTTCGTTGATGATGAACCGGATGATCATGTGCCGGCCATCGCTGTAATCGAACTTCACGTCCTTCAACTCGAAGTCGATGTAGCCCTCGTTATGATAAAACTCGGCGAGCTTCTCCTTGTCCTCGTCAAATTGCTCATCCTTCAACACGCCGCTGCCGGTCAGCCACGAAAACATCCAGTGCCGGCGCGTCTTGATCGTCTTGCGCAGTTTCTTTTGGGTGAACGCCTTGGCGCCGACGAATTGCACGTTCACAATCCGAACCTTCGGACTTTCGGTGATTTGAAACGTGACGGTGCCCTGCCCGAGGTTCTCCTTGATCACGGGCGGCAGATATTTGACTTCGGTTTTTTGGTAGCCGGACTTCTGGTAAAGCTTCTGAATTTCCTGGGCGTCCTGGAAGAGGCGCGGCTCGTCCAGCGGTTTGCCGACTTTGGAAGTGACCTTCGCGCGGAGTTTTTTGTCGCTGAACTTGGTGTTCCCGGCAAAGCGAATCTCGGTCAGGATCGGTTTGCCTTGGACGACGTAAACCAAGGTCACTTTGTCATCGTGAACCACCTCGGAAACCTGAATGTTGTGGAAATAGCCGGTGTTGTAAAGGTTGCGGATGTCATCATTGAAGCCACCCGCCTTGTAGGCGTCCCCAACCTTGAAATGAATGTTGGCGCGGATGAGGTCGTCACTCGCGGCCGGCGGCCCGATATGGCGGATCTCGATCTTTTCAACCGTCAGGGCGGGTTGGGCGAACAGCGATGGCACTCCTGCCACCATCAACACCCAGATCAGCCAGCAACGGCGCAACCAAACGTTCATTTGTTAATTCTCGACTGGCACATCTTCCGCGCTGACTTTCGCTGCATTTTCAAAACGAGTGTAGCCCTTGAGGAAGGTCAAATTGACATCACCCGTGGGGCCATTGCGCTGCTTGGCGATCAATAAATTCACCGGAGCCGCGTCCATTTCCTGGCCGGCGGCGCCGTCTTCGTCATCCGAATTATTCGGTTTATATAGCAACCCAACTAAATCCGCGTCCTGTTCGATCGCGCCCGATTCGCGCAAGTCCGACAACCGCGGTTTGCGGCTCTTGTCTTTTTCCAATTCGCGATTCAATTGGCTCAGCACAATCACCGGAACTTGCAGTTCCTTGGCCAATGCCTTGATGCCGTTGGAAATGTCCGCTATTTCCTGCTGCCTGTTCTCGGCTCGCCGCGAAGTAGAATTGAGCAGTTGCAAGTAGTCAATGACAAAGAGTTTGATCCCATACTGTTGCCACATCCGGCGGGCGCTGGCCCGCAATTGCAAAATCGACAGGCCGGGCGAGTCATCGATGAACATCGGCGCCCCGGCGAGCTTGGCCGCCGCGCCGGTCAGTTTCGGGAAGTCGCGTTCGGCCAGGAACCCTTCCCGGACGTTACGCAGGTTCACCCGGGCGCGGGAGCAGAGCATGCGCAACACCAGCGACTCCGCGGTCATTTCCAGGCTGAACACCCCCACCGGCAAGCGGAGGTCCACCGCCACGTGCTCGACGATGTTCATCGCCAGCGAGGTCTTACCCATGCTCGGCCGGGCCGCGATCACGATCATGTCGCCCGCCTGCAAGCCGCTGGTCAGCTTGTCGAAGTCGGCGAAGCCGGTCCCGACGCCGGTCAGCATCCCCTGCCCTTGGTGAAACTTCTCGATCGCCACGATGGCGGACCGAACCAGGTCTTTCATCGGCTGAAAGCGGCCTTGCACGCGATCTTCGCTGATCCGCAGGACATCGCGCTCGACCTCATCCAGGAGCTGGTCCACCTCGCCCCCCTGCTCATAGACCCGGCCGATGACCTCGGTGCAGGTGCGGATCATGCGACGGAGCAGATGCTTCTCGACCACGATGTCCAAATAGTACGGCAGGTTCGCCGCCGAGGGTACCCCATCAGCCAGCGCGGCGAGGTAAGTCACCCCGCCGACCCCATCGAGTTGATTCTTATCCTTGAGGCGCTGCATCACCGTAATCGGGTCGATGGCGTCTTTCTGATCGTACATCTCAACCAGCAACTGATAGATCACCTGGTGGCGCAGATCGTAAAACGCCTCGTGCCCGCCCTTGAGCTTTTCAATGCAGACGCCGACCGAATCATTGGGCGAAAGCAGGACGCACCCGAGGACGCCTTGTTCCGCTTCGATCGCGTGCGGTGGCAGCCGATCGACGTTCAGCGGCGCGACCGCGACCGACTTCTTCGCGGCGCTCTTTTGCAGATTCACCGGCGCGGCGCCAATGCCAGGTTCAATCAAGGTTTCCATGATGGGGACAAGCAGACAGCAATTCGGTCAAATCCTCAAATAGTGTTCTTAATTTGATACTCACATCGAGCGCACACGTTCTTCACCGGCTACTGACAAGTTGTTGGCGAGTTTTGCACAAAACCGGAGCAAAATAGTCGCGCGAGGACAACGCTCCGCGTCAACGGGCGGGAGTGTCGCCGCCGCGTGGTGTTGCCGCGCCGACGGTGATTGCGGCTCATTCCAAGACCATCCGCGTGATTTCCTCACCGATCGCCAGCGAAGCGGTCGCCGCCGGACTGGGCGCGTTCAGCACGTGCAACGCGTTGCTCCGCCGCATGAAATGGAAATCCTCGACCAATTTGCCATCCGGGAACATCGCCTGGGCGCGCACCCCGGCGCCGCCGGTCTCCAGGTGTTCCGGTTGAAT
Organism: uncultured Verrucomicrobiota bacterium; assembly: GCA_964522665.1. Classification (GTDB taxonomy): domain Bacteria; phylum Verrucomicrobiota; class Verrucomicrobiia; order Limisphaerales; family CAZFVY01; genus CAZFVY01. The sequence goes on from CAZFVY010000009.1 coordinate 92,732, forward strand.
CGCGGGAACGAGCGCCTGCAACGATTGGCAAAAAAGGCGTTTGCTGAACGACCGCCGGAGTTCGCTGAAGCACATGCGGGCGTGACGGCCCAAAAACCGCCAGAGACCGGAATAAGTCACGGCGTCGATGAAATCGCGCGCATTGAAGTCCGTCTTGCGGTAACCCTCGCGGGCGTACGCAAGGACCGCGTTCGGACCGGCTTCGATGCCGCCGCGAATCAAGCGGGTGAAATGCACTCCCAAAAACGGAAACGCCGGATCGGGAACCGGATAGATCAGGTTGCGCACCAACGCCTGTCCCGTGGCGGTCAATTTGTAATACTCGCCGCGAAACGGAACGATCCGCATGTCCCGGCGTTCGCCCGCCAATTCGGCCACCCGATCGCAATGAAGCCCGGTGCAATTGATGAGAAAATCGCCAATGAATTCCCCTGCGGTCGTCTCCGCGATCCATTCCGTGCCACTGGCGCGCAAGCCGAGTACTTTGGCGCCCGTGACAATCTGTCCGCCCGCGGCGCCGATCTTTTGCGCCAACGCGGCGGCCACCTTCGGGTAATCAACGATCCCTTCCTCCGGCACATGCAGCGCCGCGACGCCGCCTACATGAGGCTCGATTTCACGCATTTGCTCCGGCTCCAGCAGCCGCAACCCCCGCAAGCCGTTTTGCTGGCCGCGCTCGTACAGATTCTTGAGCCGCGGCAATTCTTCCGGGGTCGCCGCGACCACTAATTTGCCGCAGACGTCGTGTGGGATCGCATGCTCGACGCAGAACAGCGCCATCTCGCGAATCCCGCTGACCGCCATCCGCGCCTTGACGGAACCCGGTTTATAATAGAGTCCGGCGTGGAGAACCCCGCTATTGTTACCAGTCTGGTGCTGACCAACCTTGGCTTCCTTTTCCAGGACACGAATGGCGGCGCCGGGGCAACGGAGTCCCAATTTGTACGCCGTGGCCAAGCCGACAATTCCCCCGCCGATAATGGTAAATCGTTTCGCGCTCATCAAATCGATTGGGTTTGCCGGGGGCTGCGCAACAGCCGCGTTTTCGTCCGGGAAGAATAATCACTCCCGGCAAGCGGCTGCGCGAGTCGTTCAGCGCCATTGCCCATCCGGCATTGGCCGCAGGGCTAGTTTGCGCGGGTCCACGACGACGTGTTTGATCAAGAGCCGTTTCCAAGTGTAGGTCACGTGAACCAACCCGTCCCGGGCCTGAATCACCGTCGGGTACGAATACTCGCCCGGTTGGTCCTCCAGGACTTCCGCGGCCTGCCAGAGTTTGCCGTCGGCCGAGACGGCGATGTTCAGCGGGCTACGGCCGCGCGGCGTGTGGTTATAAACCAAGAGCGAGCGGCCGTCTTGTAGCAGCGCCGCCGCAATGCCGCTGTTCGGATTGGGTAGCGTCGTCGCTTTCATCGGACTCCAAGTCTTTCCCCCGTCGCTCGACCAGCATTCGCTGATGACGTGCTGACGGGTGCGACAAAGGATTTGAATCGAGTCGGGCTGATGCGCCAAGATCGTCGGCTGAATCGCGCCGAAGTCCTTCCCGGTGTTGAGCGGCTCGGTTCGTTCCCAGTTCTCGAACGGGTATTTCGCGCGTTCCATGTGGACGCGCCAGCCGGCGTCCTCCGTGCTCGAGCCCGACAAGAGCGTGCCGTCTGGCATTTCAATCGGGACGTTGCGAATCGGTCCGAGAATCCCCTTCGCCAGCCGGATCGGCGCCGACCACGTCTTGCCGCCATCCGCCGACTTGATCAGCATCCCCCACCACGCCGACGGGCTGGGACCGACCTTGTAGAATAGAAGCAACGGCCCCTTGCTCGGTTGGAAAAGGACCGGATTCCAACACGCATAACGGCGATTTTCTCCGGGTTGAATTCCATTGGCCACTTCGACCGGCGCCGACCAAGCCGCCCCGTCGTGCCGGGCGACCCAAATGCCGACATCTGGCGCCTTCTCTTCGGACCCGCCGAACCACGCGGCGACGAAGCCGTCACGCGTCTCGGCAATGGTTGAGGCATGACTCGATGCGAAGGGTGGATGTTCGACGATGAATTCGGTTTTCACAATCGCCCCGGCGGGCGGCGCGTCGGCCCCGGCCGCGCCTGGAGCCACGAGACCGGCCGCCCCCGACACGAAAAACGCGAGCGCGAGCGCGCGCGTCAGGTTCGCCGTCAGTCTCGTACGATCGGTCTCGCAAGTCATCCGACACTAATGCCCACGAACCGTCGCAAGCGTCAATGGCGAAAACCAGCGCGTCGTGAGGGTCCGGTCGCGCCGCCGACCGAACTCCCGCCATTCCTAAACGCCCCGGTTTGCCCGCCAGAGCAATGCCCCACCGACGAACTGAAACAGGAAGTCCGGAACCCACAGGAGCAGCGGTGCCGCCCCGGTGCGCGTCTCCATCGCCTGCGCCAAGATCAGGAAGCTATAATAGATCAGCACCAGTATCAGAGCCATGGCGACGCCCGCGCTGGTCTCGCGGCGATGCGCGCGAATCCCGAGCGGGATGCCGATCAGCGTGAATCCGATCGGGGCGAACGAAACGGCCAATTGTCGCTGCAACTGAACCAACGCGGGCGTCGTGTCGATCCGCAAGGTCGGGTCGGTCCGCAACTCCGGGTCGATTTTCATTCGCTCCAATTCCCGAATCTTCGCCAGCAGTTGGCGGAAAGTCATTTCACTGAGCTTTGGTTCGGCCTGTTTTGGGGGACCGGCGCTGGTGTCGAGGTTCAAGGGCAAGACTTTGAAGGAACCGTTACCTTCGGTGCGACTGAGTCGGCGCGCGCGCCAAAGGGAGAGCCGGATATGTTTTCCGACCGGGTCCGATTTGACCAGCGCCTCCTCCGCCTGAACGCGGCTCTCGATCTTCCCCTCGCTGTCCAGGGTGTAGATCAAGACGTCGCTTAAATGCTCGCCGGAAACCTTGCCGACGTAAACCACGAACCCGGGAAAGTCGTCGATGAATCGATTCTCGGTGAGCATTTCGACCGGTTGATTGACGCCGATCTGCTGCACGAGGTTCTTGTAGGCGATCCGGCACTCAGGCGCGATTTGCAGATTGAAAAGCCCGCAGACGATGGACATGGCGCCGCTCAACAACAGCACCGGGGTCGTCAACGCCATCAGGCTGATGCCGCTGGCGCGCGCCGCGGTCAACTCGTTGTCCGCGCTGAAGCGGCCGAAAACCAGGAGCGCGGCGGTCAGCATTCCCCATGGCAACGCGAACGTCAGCACCCACGGAATGAGCAACCCGATCGCCCGCGCGACCAGACCGATACTGGCCTGGCGGTTCACCAGCAGCGCCAAAATCTCCTGCAATACGTTGCCCAGCAGCAAGACAAAGGTAAAGACGACCACCGTGAGCGCCAACGTGTTCAGCATCTGGCGCGTCAAGTGAAGGTGCAGCGTCTTCATGCGTTCGCCCGCGGACGCCGGTACCTCGCGCTGACCGGACAATCAAGAGTGGTCAAGGGCGCAACGCCTTCCAGGGGTCTTGATCGCCGACCTCCACCGTCACCGGCCCAGGCGTGTTCGACGGCGAAAGGACCGCCAGGAATTCCAACGGCTCGGTTCCAGAATTGAAGGTGGCGTGAACGATCCCCGCCGGAACGTAGAGCGCGTCGCCCGCTTTCATCCAGCGCTGTTCCCGCTCCACCCATTGCTCCGCCACGCCCGAAAGAACATAGAGAATCTCTTCCATGCGCGGGTGGAAATGAAAGCCGTGCGACTCGCCCGGCGGCAAAACCGCGCGGACGAACATGAGATTGCTCTCGGCGACCATCCCCGGTTTGCAGTACCAATTATGAGTCTTGCCCGGCAGCGATTCAACTTCTGCCTCGTGGGCGGCAACCAATCGCCAGGTCGGCAGCGCGGAATTTGACATGGAACCCAGTCTTGTGCCCCCTCAAGTCGAGTCAAGCGAAATGAAAACCGCTGTCGGCGGGAGTTCAAAAGGGGATTTCTGCGCGAGTTCAAAAGGGGACGGAT
>CAZFVY010000010.1:0-96375 GCA_964522665.1 uncultured Verrucomicrobiota bacterium
AATGGATTATTACCGTTCGCCGCCGGTCACGCCGCAAACGTGTAGTATTCACCGCATATTGAAGCCGTTTCTCTTCGGCCTGGCTTTCAACAGAATAGGCAAAGTCGAGCTTGGTGGTTGAACCGACCGCAGTTGTCAGCGCCGGCGGCTCGACTTTGCCTACACTGCTCACCCCGACACGAAGCAGCACCGGAATACGCCGCGGGCAAATCGCCCTCGGCCGTTTAAAAGGCGACGCGCCGTGCCACAAGTGGCACGGCGCGCGCGTGAATTTTTGCCGCCAGCGCTCGAATTGACCGAGCGCCAAGCGTTCGTGAACCCTTACGGCTGGAAGAGCCGGTAGTAGGCGCTGGCGCCACCAATCGGGATTGTGGCGGAGCCTTGGCCGACGGTGTTTGCCACATCCTGCCAGTTGGCCGGAGCCAGCGTGGTCGTGGATTGCAGACGAACGGTCGAACCGGCGGTCCACGTGAAGGTCAGGCTCTTGCCGCTGACGCTGACGCTGACTTTGCCAATTCCCGAGACCGTGCCGCCGGCCTGCGAGAGGTCCTTGCCGGCGTTTCCAGCGGCGTAGATCGCCGCGACTTCTTGCGCGGTGATGACGCGGCGCCAGATGCCGAGGTCATCAAACAACGCGTCCAGCGCGGCCGTGTCGCGAACATTGTAAACGCCGGTCGCGTCCTCACCGAGATTAACGGCGAACGGCCGGGCGGTAGCTGTCGGCGGCGTCAAGCCGATGGTGTCGATGTTGCCGACACCGTTCGTGCCGCTGGGAGCGATTGACGTGGTGTCGATCGCGGCGCCGTCCAGGTAGGTTACGCCGGCGCCCGTGCGTTGGAAGGTCACGACCAAGTGGTGCCAGTTGTGATCCCTAAGTTGCGGCGCAATGTGAGCGCTGTTCCGCTTGCTATTCTGGGAATCCTTGAAGTTCCATTTCATCCCGTCGTCTTCGACATCCAAAGACCAACCCAGATTGCTGCTTGAATCCCAATCTTCATCGCCGATGAAGGTCATATCCGCCGTCGATGAGAAGATCTTGATCCAGAACGCGACCGAGAAGTCCGACGGGCTTCCGTTTGTGCCGCCCGCGAATTGGAGAACCGAAGGGAATCCCAACGAAACATAGTCGTTCGTCAACCCGTCCGATGAGGAGCGCGTATGAACGGCTTGCCCGAGGATTCCGGTCTCAAACACTGGTCCACTCGTTTCGGCGGTACCAGTACCGATTGGGGAACCATTGACCGCGTTCGCCGTCGCATCGGTGTAATTCCCGTCGAATTTAAGGTGCGCCACCAAACTATCGGTGATCGCGCCCGTGAAGACTGTCACATGCGCCACCGCGCTGGTCACCGAGCCACCCGCGTTGCTCACCGCGACTGTATAGTCGCCGGCGCCGCTCGCCTGGACGGCCGAAAGCGTCAGCGTCGCGCTCGTCGCGCCGGAAATCGCCGTGCCACCCTTGCTCCACTGATAGGTATATGGCGCCGTGCCTGCCGCAACAACGGTGAGCGTCACGTTCGCGCCAACACTGACGACCGCGCCGACCGGTTGCGTCGAGATCGTCGGCGCCAAGACGACCGGTTGGCCGGTCGCGGTGGTCAGGTCCTTACCGGCCAAGCCTTGCGCGTAAATTCCCGCGACTTCCTGCGGTGTCAACACACGCCGCCAGATACCAAGATCATCCATCAGCATGTCAATCGCGGCTCCATTGCCGCCATCGGTGTAAGTGCCGCGGCCGTCTTGGCCGAGGTTGATGTTCATTCCGGCGCCATCAGTATCGACGCTGCCAATCGGAAAGCCTGCGGCCGGCGCGTCACTGGTGCTGTTCACGAGCACGCCGTCCATGTAGATGTTTGCCAACGCGGTCCGTTGGAAAGTAACGACCACATGATGCCAAGTATGATCCAGCAGTTGCGGGAAAACGGACGCGCTATCGCGCCGCCCGGACCCACCGTCATCGACGAAGTTCCACTTCATGCCGCCGCCTTCGCTGGCGAGGACGAAGCCAAGGTTGCTGCCGCTGTCCCAGTTTTTGTTCGAGATAAACGGCTTATCGTCGTTCTGTGAGTTGACCAGCGTCCAAAAGGAGAACGAGAAGTCGGTCGCGTCGGAGGTCGCCGCGCTGCCAAATTTCAGAACCGAGGGATAGCCCAAGGTCACGTAGTTGTTCGTCGAGCTATCGCCGTTGCTGATGATATGCACGGCCTGCCCAATCTTTCCGGTTTGAAACGTCGGCGCCCCGACCGCGGAACCGTTGGCGCCGCTGCCGCTCGTGTCGTTGTAATTGCCGTCAAAGGTGAGATGGGTCACCAAACCGTTCGTAATCGGAGCCGTGAAAACGACCACTTGCGCGACCGCGCTAGTGACCGCGCCGTAACCATTCAACACGACCAATTGGTAGGCGCCGCCGTTGGTCGGCTGGATATTAGTTAGGACCAGATTGGGCGTTAGAGGAACGTTCAGGATTAGTTTACCATTTAGCAACCAATTGTACGAGATCGGCTGTCCGCCCCGCGCACTTGCGCTTAAGGTGACCGTTGAACCCGGGCTAACAGTAGCGCCAACCGGCTGGGTCACGATTTGTGGTTTCGTAATTACGGTCAGCGCCGCGGGGTTGCTGGTCACCGGGCCGTCAGAATTGCTTACGATGACTTGGTAAAGTCCGGCGTCCGTCGGAGCGACGCTCGCTATCGTGTACGTCGAGTTGGTCGCGCCCGCGATGTTCTTGCTCTTGAACTGCCATTGATACTTCAACGGCGGATTGCCCGAGGCGGTCACGCTGAACGTGACGGGCGTCGCGGCGTCCACCGTCTGGGCCACCGGCTGGGCGCTGATGACCGGCGTATTGATGCTGTAGAGGCCCATGTCATCGATGCCAAAGTACCAACTGGAGGTACCGGCTTGACCGAAACGGAACCGAACCTTGGCCTGGTTATCAGCCTTCGCCAATCTGATTACCTCGATCCGTTTGCTGTCGAGCGGGTCGTCGTTGTTTCGGCCTTGGATGAATGGAATCAGATTCGTCGAGACGACCGCGCCGATGTAGTTGCTATACGCCAGACCGTAGGCTTGGTCGCTGCGGGCGGTTCCAAAGGTCTTGAACACGTCGATCACCCCATTGTTCGTGACGACGTCCGAGCCGTCGCCATCGGTCACGCCGTTGTCGAGCAGGTAAAGCGCGGGCAGCCAAGTTTGGCCCTGGTCGATCGAATACTCGACCGAACCGATATTATCCTGGTTTTGCTCGTAGGTGCTCTTGAACGCCAAAAACACGTTCGTCTTTCCGGTCAAATCGTAATCGCTGGTGAACATGACGTTCACCTGGCCACCCGCGTTTTGCCGTTGATCTGAATCACAATAGGCGAGATTTCCGTGGACCAATCGGTCCACGACCTGACCGTTCAGGACGATAGTCGGCAATTGGAGCCGGCGTTGATTAAACACCGTCGAAAACCGATTGCTGCTAATGACCACCCAGTCGAGGTAGGCGTCGGAACTCGGGTCGCTCAAGTCGTAGCCCGCGGTCTGATGAACGGTATTGTTGGTAACGGTCCAGCCCGGGGGCAACGTTCCTTCGGTCAGTTCGTCGAAGGTCTCGAGATAGATCGGGGTCGGCAGCGTGATATTCTCGTAGGCCGTCACCGTGAAAGTCCACGTATTGGTTTGCAGTCCCACGACGCTATCGACGTAAACCAGCGAGAGATCATGCGGCGACGAAGGGCCGAAGAGCACCGGCGGCGTGTAGGCGATCGTCGTCGTGTCTCCCGACGGCGTGATGGTGGCGGCAACCGGCGCGCCGTCAATCAGCAAGGCGACGCTCCCGACCGTGACCGTGGTGTCGCCGCGATTAAGAACGACGTTGATCGCCGGCTGCGGGTTCACATTTACGTCACCGACGCCAGGGCTGCGCGTTTGAATAAAGGACGGCACCGGCGGAATCGTCGCCGCGATACCGCTCGCCGAGGGCGTGCCGAGCGCGAGCACCTGGCCGGGGTTCAGCGCGGTGGTACGGATTTGAATGCTGTTGACGTACCCCGGGGCCGAATTGGTGTCCGAGTTGCTGAAGAGCAGATTGAATGAGGAGCCGACCAGCGCGTACGAGCCGTCCGCCAGTCCCAAAGAGTCCGTACCTACCTCGGCGCCATTAATATACTCGTGGATATAACCCGAGGCCGTGTCCATAACGAACGCGATCCGATACCAGACATTCGGCAGCACCACGCCGTGGGGCGTGCCGCCGATCACCCCGATCCCGTTCCCGGGCAGAATACCGATGGCCGTCTTATGTCCAGTCTGACTGCCGTCGTCGGTCTGAATCAGCGGCCGGGTCTTGGAATCCGAGCCGGTGGGATAGAGCACTTCGAAGATTATGGTGTAGTCATTGAGCAACGAGCCACCCCCGTTGGCCACGGGAGGAACGGGCATGTAGTAACCGACGCTCGCGTTCGCGCCCGGGAATTTCATGACGTTCGCGGTGCCGCCCGGGAGCGCGGGAATGCTCAAGGACGTGGTCGTCCCAAAGCTCGTCCCTTGCTGGGTCGCTCCGCCGGCGCCATCCGCATAGGTCAAATCGCCGCCGACCGTGCCGGTCAGGGCGCCGTTGTCAAAATCCCATTGACCGGCGGGTTGAGCCTTCAGGACCGTCGCGAAGAGGAGCGCGGCCAGCGCGATGCCCCCGCGGAGGCACATCTTTTTCAGTTTTCTAGCTTCCATAATAGTTCGTTTTAGTTGCTGCTGATTGATTACCGGATACCCAATTGGCGCGGACACGATGGCGGCTTTTCAGCCGTCCGAGCCAACCAGGAAATTGAGAAACTACTTCGTCGCGCGGCGCCGGGCCAAAAAGGCTTGCGCGGCCTTGTCGCCCGCACCGGCCCGCTCTTCGAGCGCCTTGTTAGCCGCCATCAGCGCCGCGACCGCCGCTTCCCGCTGCTGCCGGCTGATATCCGAGCGCAGACTGAGCGTGTCCAACGCGACCACCGCCCGTGGATAATCCTGCGCCGTGAAAGCGGCGCCGGCGTCCGTCGCCAACTCCTTGACCGGCGCCGGGGCCGTTTCTTTGAATGTTTCTTGCAGCGTCGCGGGCGCCTGTTCGGCGGAAACCGCCTTCGGCGGCGCCGCTGAATCTTTGCTGCAACCGAAGGCCAAGACCCCGGCGCACGCGCTCAGCGCGAGCCGGATCGAGAATAGCTTTTTCATCAATGGAAAATGAATTCCGTGGCGCGCTCTTTCGGGCTCGTTTAGAAGCGGGGCATATCCACCGGCGGGTCGCCGGTGTACCAGCGATAATCGACGCCTCGGTAATCCTTAAACTTGATGCTCGAGACGTTCCCGGGGAGCCACAGCGTCTCACACGCCTTCCCATGCCGAAACCACTCCCACTGGAACTGATACCCATTGTACAAGGACGCTCCCAAGCCACCCGTGTTCGGCGGGCTTCCGATCCATTGCGTCAGAATCTGACTGGACCCGGGAAACAATCCGAGGCTGTCGTCAGCGCCCTCCATCTTTTGTTCGGCCGCATCCTGGCAGAATATCGTCGTCTGGGGACTGGCAAAGCCGCCGCTCAGCTTGCGCGGCCCATAGGTCCCATTGGGCTGCGGCTGCGGAATCACTACAAACGAGGTCGTTCCGTACGTGGAATTCTGCCAAAAATCGTGCGGGTAGTACCGCCCGTCATCGTGCCACTCATCGACAATCTTCGCGCTCGGGCAGTGGAACACGGCGTTGGCCGACAGCCCGGCGTTTCGCCCGCCGATATAATTCAGATACCCGACGCCCCAGTAGGCCAAGCCGTTATCCGGCGTCAGCAGGATCGACGACCGCGGATTTGGGGTCCATTGTCCGTCGTTCGGCACATCGGGGCCATTGCTGCCGTTGATCCAAAAAAACGAGTCGTTGTTGTCATCCGCGTACATCGTCGCCGCCAACCCGATCTGTTTCAGGTTGCTGATGCACCGAGCCTTCCTGCCCTGCTCCTTCGCTTTGCTCAGCGCCGGCAAAAGCAAACTCGCGAGGATGGCAATTATCGCAATCACGACGAGTAATTCGATGAGCGTAAAGCCGCCGCGGGTAACGGGCGCCGGTCGAAGACGGTGGAGGGGAGTCAATTTCATCAGGTAGGAGGTTCCGATCGATGTTCTTTGTTATGTATTTCCGACAAGCCCGGCGAAAGTAGCGCTCTTGCGCCGCCGCAGCCAGTGACAATCGCGTCACAATTCAAGAGCGCGGGGCTGGCTAGTATCCGAAAACCACGGAAGCCCGCGCGGACACGCTATGATCGCGACGACGCGCGAAACAGGCGTTCATGAGCGGGGGAAATTTCTCATTGCTGAAAGCGGGGACAGCCTTCCGTGAGTTTGCCCACTCACCCATATCGAACTGGCCACAGCTTGGCGCCGCCCCCGGCTGATGTCAACGGTCCACTTTACACATTTTTTAACACTTCGCGAGCGGTTTTGTGGCGCGGTGTACCCCACCCGGCGGTCCGGCCAAGGGCGCTCGCATGTTTCGGGTCGGCCCTCGCCGCCCTACGCAAGTTTCGCTAATTCCTCGCGCAGCAGCGACACCAATGGTCGCACCGCCTCGACGCTGAAATCGAAACGGCAACCCGCGGCGGCGAACAACTCCGGCAACGGCCGCGACCCGCCCAGGCCCAGCGCCCGTTTGTAATCCGCCAGCGCGGCGCTCCGGTCGCGCTTCGAGTTCGCCCACACCTGCAAGGCCCCCAATTGCGCGATCCCGTACTCCACGTAGTAGAACGGGTAGAGAAAAATATGCAATTGCCGATGCCACAGGCTGGCGCGGGCCGGCTCGTAGCCGCTCCAATCGACCTCCCCGCCAAAGCGGTCCAACAACCCCAGCCAAGCCGCGGTCCGCTCCGCGCGGCTGTGTTTCGGGTGCGAATAAATCCAGTGCTGGAAGGCGTCCACCGTCGCGATCCAGGGAAACACCTCGACGATCCCCTCCAAATGATCCCGCCGCGCCCGCCGGGCGTCCGGTGCGCCATAAAACTCTTCGATCGACTCATTGCCGAGCAGTTCCATCGCCATCGAGGCCACTTCACAAAACTCGATCGGCGCCTCGCGGTACGCGTACAAGTCCTCGCTCCGCGCCGCCCACGCGTGAAACGCGTGGCCCGCCTCGTGCAGGATCGTCTCCAGATCACGCTGCACCCCCACCGCGTTCATGAAGATGAACGGAACCCGCGCCTCGGCCAGCGTGGACTGGTAACCGCCCGGCGCCTTGCCCTTGCGGTTGGCCAGGTCCAACAGCCGCAAATCCTGCATCTTTTGAAAGTCGCCCGCCAGGCCGCCATCGAGCCGGTTGAAGATGCGCTGCGCCCCGGCCACCATTTGTTCGACTTGCTCGAATGGCCGCAACGGCGGCAGATTCAGCGGGTCCACCGCCAGATCCCACGGGCGCAACGCGGCGAGTCCCAATTGCCGCCGGCGGGCGCCCTGCAACTCCCGCAAAACCGGCATCACCTCGCGTTCGATGGCCTCGTGAAACCGCTCACAGTCCGCCGGCGCGTAGTCGAAGCGCGCCCGCGCCTGGAACCCGTAGTCGCGATAATTCGCAAAGCCGGCGTTTACGGCGATCTGCTCGCGCAACTTGAGCAATTCGTCGAAAATCTCGTCAAACTTTTCCGCCTCCCGCAGGCGCCGCTCCACGACCAATTTCCACGCTTCCTCGCGCGCGCCGCGGTCCGGTTCCTCGAGGTAGCGGCTCATCTGCACTAACGTCTGCTCTTTGCCCTGGAATTGGACCGTGAGCGAGCCGGCGAGCTTTTGATACCGCTGGCCGAGCTTCGCCTCTTCCGTCTCCAACGGGACGTTCTCCTCCCGAAATAACTTGAAACGCTGCTCGGTCAACCGGTCGAAAACGCCGTAACGCGTCGCGGGCAATCGTGAGCGGAGCGGATGTTCCAGAAATAATTGCTCGAGCTTGAATTGGCGTGGCTTGCGCCGCGGCTCAACTTCCTCAACGAAATGGAGGTAGGCCTTTTCGGCCGCCTGGTCCTCGGTGTGGCAGGTCATCGCGATATACCGCTTCGACGACTCTTCATCCAGCGCGGCGTTCAATTCGCCCCAATCCACCAGCCAACTCTCCAATTGAGCCACGCTTCCGCATCGGGCGGCTCCGCCCTCCAACCCGTCAAACAATGGCGCGATTTGCGCCCAGTCTCCCAAATCTATCGCCGCGGGAATAAACCGCCGCGGCGCATAACTCGGCAACGAACCAAACGGTAACGAACTCATGCCGGGCATCATGCGGCCAAAAGCCCAGCCGCAAAAGTCAAAAAACCAACTCGACGCCGTGAACGGATGTCCTGACGGTCGCGGCGGTTGCGGCTTGCCGCAGCAAGAGATTTCTGCTATCGGATAACTGCTATCGTATAAGTCTATGAGCTCAACCCAACGCGCCTCCGCCTGTGACCAGGTTCACGCCGGATGAACGTCCAGCTTCCCGAGAACGCAGGCGCGCCTTCCGGTTCGGCCCCGCTGTCCCCTCCACTTCGTGACGCCGCCCCGTCCGCGCCGCTGCCGCTCAGAATTCTACTGGTGTCCGATGACGCGGCGGCGATTAAGTCGATCAAGTCCGCGCTCGCGTCACCGGCGAATGAGATTATCCTGGCGCCCCGCGGCGTCGCCGCGGTCGCGTGCGCGGGCGCCGAAGAAATCTCCGTCATCGTAATCACCACGGAAGAGCCGGCCGGCGGCGCTCTTGAACTAGCCGCGCGCCTCCGCGAATTCGCCGAGGCTGAGCCAATTCCACTCGTGTTCGTAGGGGTCGGCGCCGAGACGTTCGACTTCGCTTCCCGCCTCCGTTCGTTCGCGGACGCGGACTACCTCCCCGCGCCGTGGGGACCGGACCTGTTGCGATTGCGCTTGAACATTTGGGCCAAATTATCTGGCCCGCGGCGCGTCGTTCAGACCCAGCCGACGGAAGCACGGGAGCGAACGGAACGGGAAGTCGAATCACGGCGTCGAATCGCCGAGTTGACCGCGGCCAATCTCGAACTGGACTCCTTCGCGAACACGCTCGCGCACGACTTGCGCGCCCCGGTTCGGATCGTGCAGGGCTTCGCGAAGATCCTCCAGGAAGAATCGCCGCTGCTGGGCGACGAAGGAAGGGAATGCTGCGCTCAAATCATCGGAGCCGCCAAACGAATGGACGCGCTGATCCGGGACTTGCTGGCGTATTGCCGGCTGAGCCGCTGCGAGATGAACCTCGAGGCCGTTTCGCTTGAAGCCGCGCTCTTCGAGGCCCTCGCGCAATTCGGCCGCGAAATCCAGGAACGCAAGGCCCAAATCGACACGCAGACCAACCTGCCCCGTGTCATTGCCCACTCATCCACCTTGACCCTGGCCCTCGCGAATCTGATTTCCAACGCCTTGAAATTCGTCAACGAATCCGCCCCGCCGCGCGTGCGCGTCTGGGCCGAAACGAAGGGCGACCGGGTGCGCGTTTGGGTCGAAGACAACGGGATCGGCATCCCGGAAAACCTACAGGCCCGGGTCTTCGGCGTTTTCGAGCGGGGCCACAGTCACGAGCGCTACCCGGGAACCGGCGTCGGCCTGGCCATCGTGAAAAAAGGTATCTCCCGCATGAACGGCGACGTCGGCCTCGAATCGACGGCGGGTCAGGGAAGCCGCTTCTGGCTCGAACTGAATCGCGCGCCCGATCAAGACGAAGAGCTCGCCTCCACGCGTTGAGGCGGCCCTGGCGCTCCGCGGCTTAGTGCGCGTGAGTCAACTCCAGGCCGTGGGCATGGGCGTGCTGCAGATGCTCTTCTCCGTCCCCGCCCAACGCGGCGAACGGCTTGCCCCCCATTTCCTGGTACGCCTTCTCCACCTGACCGGCCAACCCACCGCCCACGTAGCGCGCGATGGCGGGCTGCTGGCTCAACGCGGTCTTGATGTCCGGCACGGCCGCCTTGACCTGCGCCGAATCTTTCCCCGCGTCCACCAGCGCTTTCACCTGTTTGCGTAGTTCGACAAAGAATTTCTGTTGTTCTTCGAGCACCTGAGCGCCTCCCATCGGCCCGTGACCGGGACAAATCGTCTTAGCCCCCAGTTGACGCGCCGCCTCGATCGTTTCGATCCACGCGCCCGTGTCGCCATCCGCGACGTAGTTGTACGGCCCGTTCACGCACGCGTCGCCAGTGAACAGGATCTTCTCCTTCGGCAACCAGGCAAAGCCGTCACCGTGCGTATGCGCCACGCCGAAATAGCGCAGTTCGACCCGGTGCTTGCCATCGTCAAAAACCAGCTCGCGCGGAAACAGCAACGTCGGCGGTTTAAGCTTCGTCGCCGCGACATCGGGACGCGATTTCGCCATGTCTTCCCAGCGACCCGGTTTGTCGCCGTAGTAGCCGGTCTCGTATTTTTTCATCTCCTCGATCACCCCGCTATTGGCGACCGGCACCGCCCCCTGATCGACCCACGCCTGATTGCCGTAGGCATGATCGCCATGATGGTGGGTATCGAAAGCAAACCGAATCGGCTTGTCGGTCACCGCTTTGATCTTGGGAATGATGAGTTGCGCGCCGGACGGAAAATTCGCGTCGATCACCAGCACGTAATCGTCAAAAATGATCCAACCATTGTTGCAATGCCCCTGCGCCAGATTCCCCTCGTGAAAATAAACGTCCGGCGCCAACTTGACCGCTTCGTTGACCTGCGCCCACGTTGAAATCGACGCGCAGAGACCCGCGGCCAGCGCGGCCACGCCATAATTGAACCGGGAATTTCTCATCCACCGACTCTCCTGAAAACGCTCGGTCCCGTCAAATCGGAAACGACGCGCCGTTCGCTGCCGTCGCAACGTCGGGGCGAAGCGTCGAATGCTTGAATTCCTCGTGCTGTATCGTCCGAAGCCCAACGTCGGAAGAGCCGAATGCCCGCGGCAAATCGTGAAACCTGCCGCGGTTGGTTCCGCTACGTTCAGACCTCTGAACGTGCGTCCGCCGAACGGGCCTGCCTGATAAACTCGACTAGAAGTCGCCGGTCCTTCCGGCCCGGCGAAGACTCCACCCCGCTCGAAACGTCCACGCCGAACGGTCGGGTGTGCCGAATCGCCTCCGCGACATTGCCCACCGTCAATCCGCCCGCCAGGACGATCGGACGCCCCAGTTGCTTCGCCTCGCGCGCCAAGTCCCAGTTAAACGTTGCCCCTGCTCCTCCCTGCTTGCCCGGAACGTAACTATCCAGCAGCCACGCCGAGGTCCGATAGCGTCCCAGCGTTTTCAAAGTCTCCGGTCCCTGCACTCGAAACGCCTTCAGCACGGCGACCGGCGCGAATTGACGACAGTAGGCCGGGGTCTCGTCGCCGTGGAACTGCAGGGTATCCAGCCCGTAGTCTTCGACCGCGCTGGCAGCGAGCTTTGGTGGCGCGTTCACGAACACCCCAACCTTGGCCAAAAACGGCGGCATTCGTCCGATAATCTTGCCCATCGCGGAAAGCGTTACATACCGCGGGCTTGCTTTGTGCATGATAAAGCCCAGCGCGTCCGCGCCGGCGTCAATCGCCGCCCACGCGTCGTCCAAGTTCGTGATTCCGCAGATCTTAATTCTAACGCTCATCTCATTCTGTTCCTTCGCAACCTCGCGCAACCCCGCTCTAAGCCCCTCGGCGCCTCGTGGCGGCGATGTCGAGTCATCCACGCCGCCAATCTACGCGACCGAAATACTGAAGCCAGCCACAAAACCGGTTTTGACGCGACCGCCTAGACGCGACTCGGCGGCGGTTGACAAATCGGTTCAGCCGCGCAATTCTCAGAGCTGCCTTGGGGCGCTCTTGGAAGAATATGAATAATACGATCACGACTGAAACACGACACCGGTTGACCACCCTAATCATCGCTTGGATGGCGATTCTCGGTTCGCTACTCGCGAACGCCCAGAACATGCCCGGGGGACCGCCGATGGCTTGCACGGTCGATCCCAATTGTCCTCCGGTTACCCAGCTCGCGCCGTTCCTCGATCCGCTGCCGATTCCCACGAACGCGCAGCCGGCCCGCACGAACGCGAACTATTGTCTCTCAGTCGTCACCAACCTCTGCTATCAGGCGGTCCCCGAGTACGACGTCGTCATGACCAACGTCATGCACTATTTCCACACGAATCTTCCGCCCGTCGAGGTGTTCGCGTACAACGGGCTTTATCCGGGGCCGACCTTCCAAACCGTCACCAACTCACCCATCGTGGTAAACTGGATTAATCGTTTACCGGCCCAATACCCGGCCTGGCTGGCGGCGAACACCAGCTTTCACGGCGTGACCGACCAGAGCATTCGAACCGTCGTCCATCTTCACGGCGGCGCCACCCTGCCCCGGTACGACGGCTACCCGACCAATTGGTACACCACCGGACACTCCGACCAATCGTTTTATGGTAACATCGACATCGGCACGGGCGGCCAAACGCTCTGGTATCACGATCACGGCATCGGCGTCACCGCCAACAACGTTTACGCCGGGCTCGCCGGATTTTATATCGTGCGCAATACGGCTCTGGAACAGAGCCTGAACCTTCCCGGCGGCAAGTACGAAATTCCGATGGTGTTCCAGGACCGCGATATTCAAACGAACTGCGCTCCCGCCACGTTGGTCTTCACCAATTGCCCCTACCACAGTTTGGCGGTCGTCAACGGCAAGGTCACGCCATTCCTGGAAGTTGAGCCGAGAAAATATCGGTTTCGCATCCTCAACGGCGCCGGCGCCCGCACGTTCGGCCTCAATCTGCGCGTGACCGACACCAATGGCGTCCCCCTCACCAACAAACCGCCGGTCAAACCCCCGGCCTTCCACGTGATCGGCAACGATGACGGGTTTTTGCCGCAAACGTCCGACCTCGCCGCCACCAACGGCGACAGCGGCCTGTTCCTGATGCCGGCCGAGCGGGTCGATGTCATTATCGACTTCACCAATTTTGTCGGTCGGTCGATTACGGTCATTAATCTCACCGGGAAAGCCGACCCGCCGTTTGCCCCCTCCATCACCAACCTGATGCAGTTCCGAGTCTCCCTGCCGCTCAGCGCGCCCGACACCAGCAGCATCCCCGGCGTCATTATCACCAATTGGGTGCCGACCACGAATCTGGTGAATCAAGCCGTCACCAACCGAACGATCGACCTGGACTTGGTGAACGAATCGCCCTTTCCCGGCCCGCCCTTCAATCCGAATGGCAGTGGCGTCATGGCGCTCCTGAATCGGATGCATTTTGACGACGACATCACCGAGATGCCCCACGCCGGCGATACCGAAGTCTGGACCTTGGTGAACTTGTCGAACGAGGCGCACCCCATCCACGTCCATCTGGTCGAGTTCCGCGTGGTGGATCGCGTGCGATTCGACGGTTGGAACACCAACAACGACCTGGCGTTCCCGCCGACGATGGTCACCAATTACATCAACGACC
Source organism: uncultured Verrucomicrobiota bacterium (assembly GCA_964522665.1). GTDB lineage: Bacteria > Verrucomicrobiota > Verrucomicrobiia > Limisphaerales > CAZFVY01 > CAZFVY01. The sequence continues at coordinate 13,425 of CAZFVY010000010.1, forward strand.
GCGCCAACATGACGCTCACCAACATTTCGCACTATTTACTGCAGGACCCCACGCAGGATTTCCCCGCGTCGGATTTTGAGGCGGGGCCGAAGGACGTCGTCCGCGCGGCGCCGTTCTCCGTCACCCGCATCGTCATGCGCTGGCCGACCAACGCTCTTTTCTACACCACGCCCAGCGGCTCCAACTTGGGTTCCGACACGTTAGGTCGCTATGTCTATCACTGCCATATCCTCGATCACGAAGACAACGACATGATGCGGCCGCTGCAAGTCCTGCCGCCGTATCAACCCGCCTTGCAAACCATTCGCGACGCGGCGGTCAACCCGACTGGATTCAACCATTTCAAACTGGGCCTCACGACCCGCCTGGGCGAAACGTACGGAATCGAATCCACGTCCGATCTATCACCGTCGGGGCGCTGGAGTTCGGTTCTCGACAATATCCTCGGAACGGGCGGCCTCCTTTCCGTCACGCCGCCACCCGCCACGAATCAAATGCTGATTTATCGCGTCCGACGCGCGCCGTCGCCGTAGTTGCCGCGCGCGCGTGGACGAATGGTTTGAAACGTTCATCGTCTCCCGGGAGCGTCGGCGTCGAGTCCAGCGCTCGCGCCGACGCGCTGGCGTACGCCCACGGTAGCGCCTCGCCGTCGCTGCCAAATTCCCCCGAAGACAGGCGGAAGTTCGCCCGGTAGGTCGCCTCGGGTTCACGCTTTTTGGCGCTTGACACCATTCACTTTGCATCACAAAGTATCCCCGTGCAAACAAATTGAGCGTTGTTCGATCACGGTTATGAATCCGACCAAATTCCGATGTGTCCTGGCCAGCAACGATCCGCTTTTTCGGGCGCCGCCCGGCGAACCTGCCGGCCGGCCTTTTCGCGCTCGTTCACTTTGCAATGCAAAGCCGTTGAATCGATAAACATTGCCGTCACGGGCGTCCTCCGCTGGCGTCGCCGCGCAACCACAACCTCCAACCCCATCGCAAAATGAATAATATCTTTTCCGCCGTCCGAACTTTCGCGCTGATGACCGTCTGCCTCACGCTGCTCTGCGGCATTATCTACCTTTCCGTTCAACAGACGCTGCGCCACCTGGCGAACGATCCGCAAATCCAACTCGCCGAAGACATCGCCGCCGCGCTTTCCCGCGGGGAAACGCCTGCCTTGCTCCGCGCGCCGACGAGCGAACGCCTCGACATCGCGCAAAGCCTGGCGCCTTTTGTGATCACGTATAATGCGAATGGCCAGCCAGAATTCGCCACTGGGCGCTTGGACGGCAAGACGCCAACTCCGCCGAGCGGCGTCCTGGAGCACGCGCGCGTCCAAGGCCAGAATCGCGTGACGTGGATGCCACGACACGACGTGCGTTGCGCCGCGGTGGTCGTCCCCTACTCCGGAGCCCACAGCGGTTTCGTCCTAGCGGCCCGTTCGCTCCGTGAGACCGAAGTCCGGGTCTCCCTGATTGGTCACCTTATCCTCGTCGCCTGGCTGGCTTCCCTCGTCACCCTCGCGCTGGCAACTCTCGCTCTTGCCCTGATCGCCCGCCTGTTCCCGACCTCGTCGGGACTGTCCGCGGTGAACCGAGTCGGAGTTTGAGGATGAGCACAAGGGTAAGGTTCCGAAGCGAGGTCGTTTGGAATCCTCCCCTTGGTGGATTGCGGTTCGCTGTTACGGGGAGTCCGCAGGGCCAAGGAAATAAAACGTAGGCGGTTTTCTGGGCGCGGATTTGTTTGCCAATGCCTTTTCGGCGCCCTAATCTGGAACCAGTTCGGTCACTGCGCGAGTAGCTCAACTGGATAGAGCAACGGCCTCCGGAGCCGTAGGTTGTGGGTTCAACTCCCGCCTCGCGCACCATTTCTTCCGCGGGGGTTCCAGGTTCGTCGAGTCTCCCGAACTGCTTCGTTCCAAATCATACCCCTCGCATCGCTCAAACAGTTTGCCCAATCAACTCCACCTGGAAGGTTCGCGAAAGATTGCCCTATCTCGACCTTCCAAACGGTTTTCCAAGGACGCCGAACGACCCTCACCGGGCATTCTCCAGGCCACTACACCGCTTGGCCGGACGCCACCTCGACATCGGTCCGCTTCAGCTGGCCGACGATGAAACAGTATGAAAAGAGGCCGATGATGAGCATGCAGGACGCCACGATGAATGGCGGCGCGTACGAACCGGTTTGCTTGACGAGGATGCCAGTGACCAGCGGCGCCATGCCGCCAAAGAGGTTGCCGGCAAAGTTTTCGATTCCGGTCCAGAGTCCGACCTGATTGGGCGGGGCGCAGCACTGCAGAATCACCAGCATGTTACCGCTCGCGAGACCGACCAGCGATCCGAGTATGATTAAAAGTATCGCCGTGTTCGCTTCCGTCACCCGCGCCGCTGGGATCAAAAACAGGCCGGTCAGGAAGGCCCCCGCGACAATCCCCTTGCGCACGCGCGTCTCGCTGTAGCCTTGACGGATCAACCGATCGGCGACCCAGCCGCCAATCGGCTCCGTCACGCCGAACACCAAGTACGGCAGCGAGGCGTAAATCCCCGCGCGCATAATCGTCAAGTGGCGCACCGTGACCAAATAATCGGGCAGCCAGGTCACCAACAAGTACCAGTAATAATCGAAACAGAGGAAGCCGAGGCAAATCCCCATCAGGTTTCGATTGGAAAAGAGGGCCATGATCTGGTCGAACACCGGTGGACATTCGGACCGTGGCCGCCGCGGCGTTTGATCCTGGAGTCCCGGCGGGCAGATGTAGAACCACGGGATCAACCAAAGCAGCGAAGCGAAGCCGACCAGCATGAACGTGATCCGCCAGCCATAATGGTCGAGAAACCAGGGGATCATGATTCCCTCCAGCACCAAGCCGCTCCGGGTGCCGGCGTCAAAGAGACCACACGGAAGCCCACGATCAGCCGGCTTGAACAGGAGGCTCACGATTTTGGTGCCGCCCGGCAGGTAAACCGATTCGCCGATCCCGAGCAAGATGCGAAACGCGATCAACTGTTGAAGGTTCCGCGACCAGCCGATCAGCCCCTGGGCGATCGACCAGAGCGTGAAGGCGCCCGCGTACAACCAGCGCAGATTGAAACGATCCGCGCACCAGCCGATCGGAACCTGCATCAACGCGTACGACCAGAAAAAAGCGGAAAGCAAGACTCCCTTCGCCAGCGGATCGAGGTGCAGGTCTTTCGAAATGAAGGGCAACGCCATCGAAATCGTCGCCCGGTCGAGATAATTGATCATCGACGCCGCCAGGAGGAGGATAACGATGGCCCACCGGCGACGATGACTGACATTTAGACCGCGACCAGCGCCCTGCTCAAGCTCCGGGGTTGGCAACAGTTCAGCATTCATCGGTCTTGGGCGCGGTCAATCGAACTCACGGACGCGTCACGGCGCTCCGATCGTTGACGATTCCATTTGACTCATTCGATCCTGCCAATGGCCGTAAAGCGTCATGCGCGGGGAAACAGAACCTTCCGGCGACCCGCGCTGAGGTCCGCTTTAGCGGACATTTATCCGCCGTCGCTCCGGTCGCCGAGGCCGAGACTACAATTTCCACCCCGGCCGATACTGGTGGTGGATGTATTGATCCGCCTCGGGCGCGTTCGTCGCGCGCAAGCGTTTCGCGTCCCATTCAATCTTCTTGCCGACCCGGAAGGCGACGTTGCCGAGCAGCGCCGTCTCGGTCAGCGGCCCGGAATAATCGAAGCGACACGTGGTTTGCCCGCCTGTCTTGCACGCCTCAATCCACTCCAAATGGTGGCCAATCGAATCCGGGATCGTCGGCGCTGGCGCTTTGAAGCCGACGAACTGTTTCTCGGGCAGGAGTTGGTGCTTGGTGTAGTCGGAGAGAATCATTCCCTTTTCCCCGATGAAGAGGACCCCGCTGCCCCACTCGGCGGCGTCTTCGCTGACCTGCTTCGACGGCCGCTTTCCGCCATGGTACCAAGTCAATTTGACCGCGGGTAAGGGTCCGCGGGCCGGGAACTGAAAGGCGGCGATCAGCCACGGCGGGGTCGAATCGGGATGGCGCGGCGGGCCATCGATGACCTCGGCGCTCACCGGGTATTTCAGGTCCAACGCCCAGAACGGCAGGTCCATGTAGTGGCAGCCGAAATCAGCCAGACTCCCGCCGCCAAACGCCCACCAGTTGCGCCATTTGAACGGCACCCATTCCGGACTGTAGGGATGCTCGGGAATCGGCCCGAGCCACGAATCAAAATGCAGATAAGACGGCGCGGGCGGATAGTTCGCGGGCAGGTTCATCCCCCCGTAAACGGCGCTGACCCAAACGTGAACCTCTCGGATTTGCCCAATCACGTCCGCCTTGACCAACTCGACGACCCGGCGATAGTTCTTCTCCGCGTGAATCTGCGTCCCAATCTGCGTGACGAGTTTTAGCTTGTGGGCGGTCTCGGTCACGAGGCGCGCCTCCGAGATCGTGTGGGTCAACGGCTTTTCGCAATAGACGTGCCGCCCGCTCTTCAGCGCCGCCATCGTCGCCACCGCGTGGGTGTGATCGGGCGTGCCGACGACGATCGCGTCAATGTCTTTTTGGTCGATCATCGCGCGAAAATCGGTGTACGTTTTCGCCCGCGGAAAGTTTTGCGCCGCCTTGGCGAGGTTCCGCTCGTCCACGTCGCACAACGCCACGATATTCTGACCGCTGACCTCCTTGAGATCATCCCCGGCCCGGCCCGCGGTGCCGATGCAGCCGATATTCAGCTTTTCGTTCGGCGAAATCTTTCCGAAACCGCGGCCACTGGTGATCAGCCAGACGCCGCCCGCGCTCAGGACGCCGCGCCGGATAAACTGACGCCGATTCAATGAGGAGTTCATAGTTTTAGGGACTGGCGCTTTGCGAACGAATGTGGGTCACTCCTGCTTCGCCATCGCGGTCGGAAGCTCGCGAATATAAATATTCTTGAAGTAGAGCGGGCCGCCATGGTTCTGCAATTCGATTTGGCCGATTGGGTAGATCGGCTTGCTCCGCTCCCAGTAGTTTTCCAGCGTCGTATTCTGAACGACCAGGACGCCATTGAGATAGACGGTCACCTTCTCGCCGGTCATCAGGATGCGGAAGCGATTCCATTCTCCCACCGGGTGGTCGGCGAATTTCAGCGGGTGACGGGGGTTCTTTTCGTTGTTGTACAGGCCGCCTGAGCCATCCACCGGGTTGAATTGACCGGGGCTGTTCGGCTCCCAGATTTGAACCTGCGGGCTGCCGCGCAGATAGATGCCACTGTCGCCCCGGGCCGGGATCTTCCAATCCACAAACATCTCGAAATCCGCGTAATCCTTCGCGGTGCAAAGGCTGTCGCCATGCCCGTCAAAAACGATCAGGCCGCCTTCGGCCTTCCAGTGATCGCGCATCCGTTGGTCCGCCTTGGCCTGGCCAGCCGCCAGTTCGTCGGGCGACATTTTGGCGCGTTTCGGCGGGTCACCGACCAGTCCTTTCCAGCCGGTCATATCCGTGCCATTAAAAAGCGCGGTAAAACCCTCCGGCGGCGTATTCTCCTGCTCGGTCCCGGGCAGTTCCTTAACCCGGATGTTGCGGAATTCAACGTAATCATTGTGGCCCAAGAAGCCGATATGCCCGCTCTCGCGCAGCAAGCCGGGATGCTTTTGGAGCGTGATCGGATTATGCGCGTCATTGAGATTGGCATCGACGATCGTCTGGCCGTTGATCACCACCTTCACGTGGCGTCCATTCGCGGTGATTTCCTCGGTGTTCCATTGTCCCACCGGCTTGAGCGAGCCGCGCTTGGCGGCGAACACGTCGTAAATCGAACCGCAGTACTGCGCGGGCCGAAGGTCCTTATATTGCGGCGCGCCGTCATCCAGCACCTGAATCTCCATTCCCATGTACGCGGCGTCGCCCTCGTACGGCGCGCGGATGCCGACCCCGTTGTTCGAGCCGTCCTCGAGCTTGAATTCCAGCCGCACGACGAAATTCGCGTACTCCTTTTCCGTAAAGAGATTGCCACCGCCGCCGCGGTAGCAAAAAATAACCCAGTCCTTAACCCCGTAGCCTTCGCCATGCTGGCCGACGAGCTTCCACCCGTTCAACGTTTTCCCGTCGAACAAGCTGGTAAAGCCGGCCTCTTCCTGGGCGGACGCCGAAAAAGCCAGGCCGCCCGCGGCCAACAACGCGGCCAACGCTAGCGAGCCGGTAAAAAGGATTGATTTCAGTTCCGCAAAAGCGCGTGAGTTCTTCATGGGTGTCGAGAGTTGAATTGCTGGGGCCAAGGGTGTTGCATCCCGCCCGATGTTGTCAAGCGTCCGCTCCGCTTTTGCTCTCTCAACCGGCAAGCGCTGGCTTGGATTTCCAGCTTGCCGCGTGGGCGTCGGACGGGCTAAACTAACCCCATGAATAGCGCGACGACGCCTGACCGCACGAAGCAACCGCTCGACAACCTGGAAGAGTGGGAGGATTTCCTGAAAACCCGCTACCCGGAACCGGTGGCCGCCGCCCCCGCCGCCCCGGCGTTCAAGGCCATTGATCCCGAAAAGAAAAAGGAAGAGTTCCGCAATTACGAGGCCGACGCCCGCCCGACGGTCCGCGAGTTCTACCGCCTCAACCACCGCCACCAGACTTTCGATTTCGTCCAAGCCAAGAAGCGCGAGTACCTCAGTTTCGACCGCAAGAAAATGGGTATCTGGGAAGCGATGGAATTCCTCAATAATCTGGTCGATGACAGTGATCCCGATACCGACCTTTCCCAGTTGGACCACTTGCTGCAAGCCGGCGAGCAAATCCGCCACGACGGTCATCCGGGCTGGTTTGTGTTGACCGGGTTGATTCATGATCTCGGGAAAATCCTTTGCCTATTCGGCGAGCCTCAGTGGGCGGTGGTCGGCGACACTTTTCCGGTCGGCTGCGCCTACTCCGATAAAGTGGTTTTCCCGCAATTCTTCGCGGATAACCCCGACAGTCAGGAGCCAAAGTATCAAACGCCGAACGGCATCTATGAGGCCGGGTGCGGGCTGGACAAGGTCAACCTCTCATGGGGCCACGACGAATATCTTTATCAGGTCACCAAGGACTACCTGCCGCAGGAAGCCTTGTACATGATCCGTTATCATTCGTTTTACGCGGCGCATCGCGAGGGCCAGTACACCCACCTGATGACCGACACGGATAAGCAAATGTTCGACTGGGTGCGCGCCTTTAATCCGTACGATCTTTATACCAAGAGTCACGAAAAGCCCGACGCCAAAGCCTTGCGGCCGTACTATGAGGACTTGATCAGCCAGTACTTCCCCGCGACCTTGCGCTGGTAATCGTGTAGCCCCGTGGCCGGCGGGCGCATCATTCCGCACGTTCGTTTGCGTCGAAAAGCCGCGGTACCGGTCACCGTGGTCGCGATTCAAAAAAAGCTCGGGATCGACAGAAATCTCTCATGTTAGGCTCGTGCGACATTATGGCCTTCGTCCCGACGACGGACTTCGCCCGCGCGCGCGCGTTCTATGAGGGAATTCTCGGCCTTCGATTCCTCAGCCAGAATGATTTCGCCATCGCGATGGAAGCCAACGGCATCATGATTCGGATCGCGAAAGTGGCCGAGTTCACCCCTGCCCCGTTTACAATCCTCGGGTGGCGCGTGACGGACATCGACGCGACGGTTGCGAAGCTTCGCAAGAAAGGCGTGCGGTTCCAGGTTTACGATTTTCCTGGACTGGACGAAAATGGGATCTGGACCGCGCCCGGCGGCGCCCGGGTGGCTTGGTTCAAAGACCCGGATGGCAACGTTCTCAGCGTCACCCGTTTGCCCGCGACCTGAGCGCCGCTCCCGGATCAAGCTCTGAGGTCTTTAGACTACCGCCCCAGCCGCCGTACGATTCTCTCGCCGACGTCCTCAGAAAAACGGTCGATGAAACTCCGAACGTAGCCCGCGATTTCCACGCCGGGGTTCTCGATCAACGGAGTCAGGTCCATCGCATATTCAAGCATGCGCGCCCGATCACTGGCGTGCGAGGCCAGATACGTCGCGTTCGAGCGCTTGCGGCCCGCGGTCGCCAAATCATACCGCTTGCCCCCGCTGATCTGGGAATCAAAGACGCCCATCAACGCCATCACGACATTCTCCCGGGCGCTCACGTCGAAAACCGTCTTGTCCTCATCCAGCATCCAGTCGAGGTTGCGCCAGACCTCGCAGCCGTAGAGCGCCTGAGGCCGCCACTCCGGACTCAACAGGCGCAGAGCCTGAACGACCGCGATCGCGACGCCGATGTGCGTTTCATGCTTGTCGGCCAGATTGTGCGTATAGACGACCTCCGGTTGGGTCGCGCGAAAGATCGCGATGAGATCCGCGACCAACGCGGGATCACTGGGACTCTTGGCGACGGAGCTTGGGTGATCAAGTTGGATCATCGCGCCATACTCCCCCACGACGGCGGCCTTGTTTTGCTCATGGCGCCGAACCTTCTGCATCTGATCGTCGGTGTAGTCGGCGTACTCGTTGACCCGGGAGCTTCCCCGGCCGTCGGTGGCGGTCACTCCGGTAAACCATTTCTCCCCATTCTGAAAGCATTCCAGGATGCCGTGGAGCGCCATGAACTCCAGATCATCCTGATGCGCCCCAATTCCCAAATGGGTGGTGCGCGCCAGCGCCTGCGCTTCGGGCAGGCCGTCCGGCACAAAAATCTCCGCCGTGTCGCGATTCAAATCCATAGCAATATTCTCTCTCTCGCGCGCGCGGCGCGTCAAAGCCCGTTCAGGTTCCGGAACCGCCCCGCGGCTGTAACTCGGGAAGGCTCGCCGCCGCCACGGCTTGCCCCAGGCGCTTGCTCTTTTCGTCCGGCAAGTGTAAGGCGATCCGGCCCGCCAACTCGGGAAACTCCGCCCGCAAAACCTCGTTCGCTTGCGCCACGATGATCGCTCCGCCCTCGCCCGAAGTCACGCGGCCGAGGATCAAGGCATGCCGAAAATCATACATCGAAGCGTATTGCGCCAGCGCGTATCCAAGATAAACGCCGATCGTCGCGAAAATCCGCGCGGGCCGCGAGTCGCCCGCTCGCTGCAGGTTCTGAACGAACAATAACTGCTCCGCCGGGTGCCCCGCCGGCAGGTCAATGCCCGCCGCCGGGGCCAGGCGAACCACGGCTTGCTGCGAAAAACACTGCACTCCACAGCCCACGTCGCCCGACCACTCGTCCGCCGGCGCCTCCACCCGATATTCGACCGGAGCGAAAGCGAGTTCGTTGAGCCAACCGGTGATACGCCCTTCGCCATCCAAAAAGCCGGCCGCCTGGCTCGAACCCATCGCCAGACCCAGGACGGCGTGGGCGTTGAGCGACATGGCCCCCGCGAGCGCGGTAACGTCCCCGTCGTTGGCGACCTCCAATGGCACGCCCCATTCCTCCCGGAGGCGCAAGAACATCGGTTTGACCTTTTGCGCGAACGCCTCGGGGGCGACCGCGCGAAAAAGTGACGCCACCATCACCTTGTTCGCGATGTAGATTCCCGCCGAACTCCCGCCGATCGCGTCCACTCGCGGCAAATGCCGCGCCGCGAGCCTAAGGCCATCGTTGATCGTTCGGTAGTGGTACTCCGGGTCCGCCTCATTCCGCGGGTCCCACGGAATCTCGGTTGTAAATACCGCCTCGCCATCCTTCACGGCGGCGAGCTTGTAGTCGCTGGCGCCGAGGTCGAACCCGACGCGGCAACCATCCAAGTGCCCGCCAATCGCGACCGCCGCTTCGCGCGCCTTGGGCGCCGCCGCGAACGCGACCGTTTCGACCGTGAACCTCTTTTCGTACACGGCTTCCATCAGCCTAACATCAAATGCCCGCACGCCTGCCGCGGAATAGACTTGCTTGATGTACTCCCCGATTTCGCGCGGGCCGGCGATCGTGAGCTTCCAGCCGCCGATCTGCCAGAGAAGAAACTTTACCAGGCGCTCGGCGTAACGGAACGTCGCCGCGTCATACTCGCCTCCGGGTGGAAAGACCTCGCGTTGAACGACCGAAACGCAGCCATCGTTGCGTTCGACCGCGATGGCCAGCGGCGCCCCGCGACCGCTCCGCTGAACCGCGCGCTCATACGCGCGGTTCCCCAACGCAATCGGCCGGAAGCCCGGGTCTAACGGTGGACTGACCGCCGGCTTGATCAACAGCATTGCTTCGCTCATGCCAGTATCGGGACGACCCGTCGCCCGCGGTGAGTCATGCGGCGCCCGCCGGTCGGGCGCTGAACGCGGGACGTCACCAAGACGGCTTTTCGGGCAACCGGGCGTCGAACGCTTTCATTAAACCAGCCTGATATTCGCCGGCAAACGTGCCGGCGAAAAACCGGCCCAGGCCTTCCTCGTAAAACCGCTGCCACGACGCCTCTTCATCCCCGGGATTGATCGGGTAGAAGAGCGCCTTATTCGCTTGCGCGGCCTTGAAGTCGCCCGGCGCGTCGCCGATCATCAGGATTTTCTCGGCCGGGTACTTGCCCGCGGCGCCGAACTTCAAGTGTTCCGTCTTGGTCCCCAATTCCTGGCCGGCGATCAGACGCACCAGTTGATCGATGTCGTGCTCCGCCCATTCGCGCTGGAGCGCTTCGGTTGGCGTTTGCGAAACCACCATCGTGTCGGCCCGCTCATTCATCTTGAGCAGGCTCTCGCGGAACAACGGAAACGGCGGGACGCCGTGTACGATGTCCTCGATCATCGCGTTGACGGCGTTGGACCAGGCCAGCGTCGGCGCCAATTCCTCCCGGCCCAGCTTGACTTCCTGCGCCAACATCGCGTTGCTCAACTTCGACTCGCGCCCCATCCAGTCGTCGATCGGCGCCGAGGATGGAACCGCGACTTTGCGCGCGGTCGTCTCTCGCCGCTCGCGCAATAAGTTGAGCGCGCGCGACAGCGCCGGAAAGCGGTTGGCGCCGCGGGTCTTTGAGTAAAGGTTCACGAAATCCCAGGTTTCGCGCGCGTATTTGCTGACCGCTTGCAAGCCGAAATGTTTGATGAACATCGGCGTGAAGCACTCTTTGTGTTTGATCTCCATCGAGTCAAAAACGCAACCATCGGAATCGATCCCGATGAAGAATTCTTTGCTCGGCTTGAATTCTTGTAGAGCTTGTGTGGACATAGATTTGAACTCGGCTCGACGTCAGCGTGACCGCGGAAGCGATAGCCGCCGCCGCGCCCAATCGAACATTCCTTTCGATTGGGCCGCCGCCGCGCGCAAGTACGCCCGTGACGCCCCGTTCGGCGCCACGCCGTCGCCGACCCTCGCGTTAAGCGTTATAGGTGCTCGACGAAATCACTCCCCCGTGACCGGTCCAGTTCGTGTGCGAAAACTGGCCCCGCGGCTGGTCGATCCGCTCGTAGGTGTGCGCGCCGAAATAATCGCGTTGCGCCTGGAGCAGATTCGCCGGCAAGCGGGCGTTGCGATACGCGTCGTAAAAGTTGAGCGCGGTCGAGAAAGCCGGGGTCGGAATTCCTTTCCGGGCCGCCACCGCGATAACATTCCGCCAGGAACGTTGACAATCCTTGATCGCTTTCTTGAAAAAGCTGTCCAGGAGCAGATTCGAGAGATCGGCCTTCTTGTCGAACGCCTCTTTAATCTTGCCCAGGAACCGGCTGCGAATGATGCAACCACCGCGCCACATCAAAGCGATGCCGCCGTAATTGAGATTCCACTTGTACTCTTTGGCCGCCGCGCGCATGAGCATATAGCCCTGCGTGTAGGAAATGATCTTCGACGCGTAAAGCGCCTGACGAATCCCCTCCACGAACTTGGCGCGATCACCAGAGATCGTCGGTTTCGGGCCTTTCAGGTATTTCGCCGCGATCACTCGTTCGTCTTTCAACGCCGAAACGCAACGTGAGTAAACGGCCTCCGCCATCAGCGTAATCGGAATGCCGAGTTCCTGGGACGAAATCACCGTCCATTTCCCGGTGCCCTTCTGCCCGGCCGTGTCCAGAATCTTATCGACCAGCGGCAACCCGTCCGTGTCTTTGAATGCGAGGATGTTCGTGGTGATCTCGATCAGGAACGAATCGAGGTCGCCTTTGTTCCACTCGGCGAAGACCTGGTGCATCTCGTCCGCCGACATGCCGAGGCCGTCCTTCATCAATTGATACGCTTCGCAAATCAATTGCATGTCGCCGTACTCGATGCCGTTATGCACCATTTTGACGTAGTGCCCGGCGCCGTTCTCGCCCACCCAATCGCAGCATGGGGAACCGTCCTCTACTTTGGCCGCGATGGCCTGGAAAATCTCCTTCACGTGCGGCCACGCGGCGGGCGAACCGCCCGGCATGATCGAGGGACCGCGTCGCGCGCCCTCTTCGCCCCCGGAGACGCCGGTGCCGACAAAGAGAAAACCCTTGGATTCCAAATACTTGGTCCGGCGCGACGTGTCGTCGAACAACGAATTGCCGCCGTCAATGATGATGTCGCCCGGCTCGAGGTGCGGCACGATTTGCTCGATGAATTCGTCCACGGCCTTGCCCGCCTTGACCATCAGCATGATGCGGCGCGGGCGTTTCAGCAGTCCCACCATCTCCTCGATGGAGTGAGCGCCAATCACTTTGGTGCCCTTGGCCTCGTTCTGAATGAACTCGTCCACCTTTGAGACGGTTCGGTTATAGGCGACCACGGTATAACCGTGATCGTTCATGTTCAGGATCAAGTTCTGGCCCATGACGGCCAAACCGATCAATGCGATGTCAGCGTTCGGTTCCATGTGTTTGATGTTCGGTTAACGAAAGTGCGAGGATACTACCGGAACCCGGGGCTTCCGCCAGAACATTTTTAGGGCTGGGCGCGGGAACCTGACCGGCGCGGCGCTGGCAGTCGCCCGACCCGCTCACCAGCGCGTGGCTCGGCCGATCCGTCGCTAGGTCTCCGGCATTAATACTTTCAAATAAAACATCGCCGCCGACGTTTCTCGGGGCATCGCGGGACGATTTCAACTTGCCTTTCGTCGATCCGCTCGATTAGCATTCGTGCTGTTCAAATCAGGACCGTACTCTGGAAAGGATTCAGCATCAGCAAATGCGTACTGAACGAATTTGCCTTAGACGCGCGCTCTGCGTCGCCAGTGGGCTGGCATTTGCGGCTCTCCAAAGTCTCGCTCAAGTAACGTACACGCCTTACACCTTCGTCACCTTGGCAGGCCACGTCATGAGCGTCGGCGCCCAAGACGGAACCGGAGACTCGGCCCGGTTCAATGGGCCAAGAGGTTTAGCGACCGACCGGGCCGGAAATGTCTATGTGGCGGACTTCAGCAATCAGACCATCCGCAGAATCACGCCCGCGGGCGTCGTCACGACCTGGGCGGGCAGCCCAAACCGTACCGGCTCTACCGATGGCACGGCTGGCGCCGCCAAGTTCAATTATCCCAATGGCGTCGCCGTGGACGCAAGCGGCAACGTTTACGTCGGGGACGCGGCGAATGACACGATCCGAAAGATCTCGCCAGCACAGGTCGTAACGACCGTTGCCGGCAAGGCGGGGATCGCCGGCAGCGCCGATGGCATTGGGAGCGCGGCCCGATTTTATTCCCCTACCTGCGTCGCCGTGGACGCCGCCGGAAACGTGTACGTCTCGGACGCGGGAAACCAAACAATCAGGAAGATTACGCCCGCCGGAATGGTGACCACGATGGCCGGTCTGGCGGGCGTCGCCGGCAGCGCGGACGGCGTCGGGAGCAGCGCGCGGTTTAGGGGTCCTGAAGGCATCGGGGTGGACTTGGCCGGCAATATTTTCGTCGCCGACCTGCAAAACCAAACCATTCGAAAAATCTCCCCGCAAGGCGTTGTCACCACCTTGGCGGGACAAGCGGGTTCAGCGGGAGATGTCGATGCGACCGGCTCCGCGGCTCGTTTCAACACGCCCTGGGGGCTGGCGGTGGACAAAGACGGACTGCTCTACGTTGCGGACGATAGCAATAAATCGATCCGCCTGGTTAAACCGACGGGCGAGGTAACGACGCTTGCGGGAAATACTGTGCCCGGCCCACAGACGGACGGAACAGGAATTGGCGCCCGGTTCCTTGACCCGCTCGGCGTGGCGATCGACGGCTCCGGCAATGTGTATGTCGCGGACAGTTTCGGCTCAATCATCTTGAAAGGATTCCCGCCGCAGACGGCCCCGCCCCCTTTGACTCACTTGACCTACACGTTCACGACGATGGCGGGTACGGCGGTGAACCGCGGCGCGACGGATGGAACGGCGGGCGGCGCCAGTTTCGCTGCGCCAGCCGGGGCAGCGGTGGACGTCGCCGGAAACGTCTTTGTTGCCGATTGGGGCAACCACGAAATTCGAAAACTCACCCCGTCCGGCGTCGTGACCACGCTGGCTGGCAACCCGAAGCTGCACATTCCTTCGTTTGGGCAGGATGGTAACGGCAGCGCGGCTTGGTTCGTGGCCCCGGTGGCGCTCGCGCTCGATAGCGCCGGAAACCTGTACGTCGCCGATTCCGCCGGTCAGACGATCCGCAAAGTGACGCCCGCGGGATCGGTAACCACGCTCGCCGGAAACGCCACAAATATTGTCGGCGGTTATCCGACCGGGGGCAGCAGCGACGGGTTTGGACTGAACGCCCAGTTTACGAGTCCGTCTGGCGTGGCCGTGAACGCCGGCGGGATGATTTACGTCGCCGACACGGGAAATCACACCATCAGGCAGATTACCCCCGAGGGTTTGGTCACAACGTTAGCCGGAACAGCGGGCAGCCGCGGTAGCGCCGATGGTATCGGCCCCACCGCCCGGTTTTACGATCCAGGCGGACTGGGAATCGATGGCGCTGGCAACATCTATGTGGCGGACCAGGGCAACAGTACCATTCGGAGAGTCAGCCCCGACGGCGCTGTCATCACCGTGGCTGGGGTCGCGGGTACTTTCGGCCATCAGGATGGGCCAGTGAAAACCGCGCTTTTCGAAACTCCCGTGGCCGTCGCCCTCGACTCAATCGGGAACATTTTCGTGGCGGAAACTGGCTATGACGCGATTCGGCTGATCACACCGGCAGGCCAGGTCACGACCATCGCCGGGGACGGTAGCGCGATTGACATTTTCGGACGCCCGATCGGAGGGAGCGCCGACGGAGCTGGCGCAAACGCCCGCTTCGACGGGCCTCGCGGCCTGGCGGTGGACCGATCGGGATTTGTTTACGTCGCTGACTCGAACAATTCGACGATTCGAAAAGGCTTTCCGACATTGATGATCGCCACCTCGGGCGTGGGATTCGGCATGATCAGCGGTCAATTCAGCTTCGGATTAATCGGACCGAATGGCGCCGCGGTCGTGGTGGAAGCTTCCAGCGACCTTTTAAGCTGGGCTCCGGTTGGGACAACCTCCATTAAGGTCGGCGTCAATTTCACCGAGCCAGACTCGATCCCCTCGTCAACTCGCTTCTACCGGCTTAAAATCCCGTAAATGAACTAATCTCCAACGTCAGCCAGAGGTACCGAATTCAACGCGCCAAATCAGCGCGGCCACAGATTTGGCCGTAACGAGGTAACGGTGAATTGTATGAAGACATTGATCTCCGCGGAAGCGGGGCGAGCCTTGAATCGCCGGCGGGTGGCCGGTTTCTTTCTGACGTTGGTATTGACCGCCGCGTTTGCTCGACCCGTTCAAGGGCAATATCGCCGAATCAAATCGTTTGGATTCGGAGAATCCTCTGCGGCAAATCCGGCGGCGCGCCTGATCGTGGCAAGCGACGGCGCCCTGTACGGGACCACGACTCTCGGCGGTACAAACAACCTGGGTACCGTCTTCACCGTGAACCAAGACGGCAGCGGCTTCCGGGCGTTGCACAGCTTCTCACAAACGAACGCCGACGGCGCCAACCCCGGCGTTGGGGTGATCGAGGGAAGCGACGGCGCGCTTTACGGCGTCACCGCCAATGGCGGCGCGAATGGCGCCGGAACCGTTTTCCGCATAAACAAAGATGGCGGCGGTTATGCCACGATCCACAGCTTCTCGTTCGCTCTCGGCGACGCCCGCCTACCGGAAGGTGATTTAATCGAAGCAGTGGATGGCGCGCTCTACGGCACAACGTATGCCGGCGGGGAGAACGCCGCCGGAACCGTTTTCAAAGTCGGAAAAACCGGCGGCGGCTATTCCATCGTGCATAGTTTCTCGTACTCAGGCGCGGTTGGCGCCTCACCTCAGGCCGGCTTGTTACTTGGAAGTGACGGCCTCCTGTACGGAACGACGTACGCCGGCGGAAGCAACGGCGTCGGCGTGGCCTTCAGTCTAAAGCCCGACGGGAGCGATTATGTTGTTTTGCATGGTTTTGGCGCCAGCTCGAGTGACGGTGAGAATCCCGAGGCTGCGCTCCTGGAGGGAGCCGACGGGGTATTGTACGGAACGACCTACGCCGGGGGCGTTCTCGGTTTGGGGACGATCTTCAAAGTGAACAAAGATGGCTCTGGTTATGCCGTGATTCACAATCTGCGCAATGACGGTGGCGCGAACCCCGTCGCCGCTCTCGTCGAAGGCGCCGATGGAGCGCTCTACGGAACGACGTCCGCCGGCGGGGCGCTCGGCTTTGGAGCGGTCTTCAAGATCAACAAAAACGGGAACTCCTACACCGTCTTGCGAAATCTGGCCGGCGGACCGGGCGATGGCAAAAGCCCTCAGTCGTCCGTCGCCCTGGGTCCTGGTGGCGTGCTATTCGGAAGCTCCCACAACGGCGGATTGGTTGACCAGGGCACAATCTTCCGTCTGAACGCGAATGGAACCGGATACACGATTCTTTTGAACTTTACGGCAACCGGGGGCGACGGACAGAACCCGCAAGCTGCGCTGACGCTTGGCCGCGACGGCGCGCTATGGGGCACAACGGCGGCGGGCGGCCCCAACGGCTTCGGAACCGCTTTCAGAATCAATCAGGACGGGAGCGACTATCAGTTGCTGCACAGTTTCTTAGGCGTCATCAGCAGCGACGGCTCCCAGCCGCAAGGCGCCTTGCTCCAAACGGCAGACGGGTTCTGGTACGGCGCCACCGCCACCGGCGGCAACGCCGGCGCCGGGACCATTTTCCAGTTGCGACCGGACGGCAGCGGCTATTCGATCGTGGTTCAATTTGGCCACGGGAACGGCTCCAACCCGACCGGTGGCCTCATCCAAGGAACCGATGGCGCGCTGTATGGGACGTTGCCGCTTGGAGGCGACCATGGCTTGGGAGCCGTCTTTCGACTCGATTTGAGCCTGGGCGGATTGACCATTATTCATAGTTTTTGCGGGCTGCTAAGCTCTCTGATTCCGATCTGCGGCCGCGATGGCGACCTCCTCGATACGCCGGTTGTCCAAGGCAGCGATGGAGCGCTCTATGGCTCGACGAGTTACGGCGGTTACTGGTCCGCCGGCTCGATTTTCACGATCCGAGAAGACGGCAGTGGTTACGCGATCATCCACGACTTCGCCGAACAATTCCCTATTTACTATCCTCAAGCCGGAATTGTCGAAGGTTTGGACGGCACGCTCTACGGCGGCGATCTGGCGGGCGGTACGAACCAATTGGGTTCCGTATTCAAGCTCCATCACGATGGCAGCGGCTACACGGTATTGCATTCGTTTTCCGGCCCCGACGGCTCCCAAGTCCCCCGGAGCGTTTTGTACGGGCAAAACGGCGTTCTCTACGGCGTCGCCACCGCGGGCGGCGCAGGTTCGGGCACGCTTTTTCAACTGAGTTCGGACGGCTCGAACTTCGCACTCTTGCGCACCTTCGCCGCGGACGGCGCCGACGGCGCGGCGCCGCAAGCGGGCTTGATTCAAGCGGCCGACGGTACAGTTTTTGGCGTCACTTCTGGCGGTGGAGAGTTCGGTTTCGGCACGATCTTCGCGTATCATCCGCAAGTCGCGACCGCTCCCCGAATTCTCAGCCTGACTCCGGTCGCCGGTCGAACGATCGTTCGCCTCGTGAGCGCCGGCGGTTCCACCAACCTGATTCAGCGGGCCAACGCCGTGATGGGGCCGTGGACTACCTTGACAAACCTCATCGTTCCCTCAGGAGGCATCGCCGATTTCACCGATCCGGCTCCGGCCTTGCCCAATAGTTTTTATCGCGCGGAGCGAACGGGTCCTTAGTTCAACAACAACTTGCGGTCGGGCGCCAGCGAGCCACAGGCCAGCCGGCGAAAGGGACGCCGACGTCCGGGTTTTCATCGTTTATTTCGTTAATCCTTAAAACGGCGGTTGGAACGCGCCAGATTGAGTAAGACTTTGGAGCAGAAACGGTTTGGAAAAAGTGAAGGCATACCCGCAGCGGTCTGGTGAACTTTTTCCGAAACGTTTATGCCCAAATGATTACGCAAGATGGCGCGTTCCAACTGCCGTTTTAAGGTTAATCAGACGCTTAGTTCAAGCGGAGGCTTGAACCGGGGCGCGTCACCGGTCAAAGTCGGCCTGACGGTAACTGGGATTGAAAGTGGGGCGAAGACTGGAACAACCATTGAATTACAAACGCCGACCGCGCCACTACTGGCAAATCGCAGTCGTCTGGCTCCTTTTCGCTATCGCGCCGTTCGTGTGGGGACAAGCCCTGAACCTTGAGGAGCGTGGCTCCCCGGTAATTGACGTCAGCGACCTGCGCCGACTCGCCCAGCCAGCGGCCGACCGACAGCCTCGGGCCGTGATCGAAGGCGTGATCACTTACAGCGATCCGCTGGATCGGTTTCTATATATTCAAGACCGCACCGGCGGAATCATGGTCCGCCCTCGACTCGGCCAGAAAGTTCCCAACCCGGGTGAGCGCGTTCGGGTGGAAGGCTCCGTCGAATTCGACCCCCAATCGACGGCCATCGACCAGGCGTTTCTTTTTACCTTGGGCGCCGCGCCGATGCCCGAGCCGGTCCCCTGCGACTTCGCCGCGCTCTCGGCCGGTCGCGGCCTCGACCGTTGGGTCGAGGTCCGGGGCACCGTCCGTTCCGTCGTCGAACAGCGCGGGCGCCTGGCTCTTGAAATCACGATGCAAGGCCAGCGAGTTCGCGCGTGGGTGCAAGACCTCCACGACCCGCTTGAGGTTCAACGTCTGCTCCTCAACGCCACCGTCCGGGTTCGGGGCGTTTTTAGCGCCTGGGCCTACAGTAATCGCTCATCCGCGCAGATTCGCCTACTCGTGCCCGACCTCGCTGACCTCGTGATTGAGAACGCCGGTCTCGCCGATCAATTCGCGCTGCCCGTGACGCCCATGGCCGAGTTACTCACCAACTCCGTCTTTGCGGACACGCTCGTTCACGTCCGCGGCTTGGTCACTGGGCAGGCGCCGGGCGGCGGGCTGACCGTGGCGGATGGGTCCGTCGCCGTCCGGATCCAGGAATCGCCCGACGGTCTGGCCCGAGTCGCGGACCTCCTCGACGTCGTGGGATTCCCCACTCGAAGCGGAACGGAATTGTCGCTTGAGGACGCGATGACCCGGGTCGTAGTCCTGGCGCCCTCGCTTTCAGCCGCCGGAACCGCCGCTGCGCCTGGTGGGACGCCCAGCGCCGTCGGTGGATATTGGCCATTATTGACTCGCGCCGCGGACATCCGTTCGATGTCCGCCACCGAAGCGGAACGCCATCGCCCCGCCCGGTTACGCGGCGTGGTGACCTACTACGATCGGGGTTGGAGTATGCTCTTCATCCAAGACGCCAGCGGCGGCATCTACGTGCATCCCGACGGCAAGGAACCACCTTTGGCGGCCGGCGAATTGGTGGAAATTGACGGCGTCACGGGCGGCGGGCTATTCGCGCCGGTGCTGCGTCAGAACCGGATTCAACTCCTTGGTCACGTCCCCTTGCCCAGCCCGACCGAAAGCACGCTCGAGCAACTGCTCACCGGGGTCGAGGATTCCCAGTGGCTCGCTCTCACCGGCATCGTGCACAGCGTCGAGTTGGACGCCGGCCATCTGCTGGTCGGGCTGGGGGTGGAAGGCAAAGACCTCCGCGCCATCGTTCCTAGTTTTACGCGATTGCCCCCGCCCGATTGGGTGGACACGAAAGTCCGCGTCCAGGGCGTTTGCGGCGCGCGCTTCAACAGCCGCGTCCAATTCGCCGGCGTCGAGATGTTCGCGCCATCCGAAGCCTCGGTGCAAGTGATCGAACCCGGCTCCGCCAACGCGCAGGAGCTGCCGCTCCGTTTAATCAAGGGACTGACCCGCCTTGCGCCGCCGGGCGTCTCCGAACATCGCCAAAAGGTCCGTGGCGTGGTCACCTTTCAACTCCCCGGAGTCTCACTTTACCTCCATGATCCTTCGGGCAATCTTTACGTCCGCACGAGCCAGACCAACGAGCTTAGCCCCGGCGACGAAATCGAAGCGATCGGCTTTCCGACCCGCACCGATTACTCGCCCGCGCTCGAAAACACGACCTTTCGCCGGCTCGGCCCGGGTAAACCGCCGTCTCCCACACCGCAGCGGGCCGAACAGATATTGAAGGAAGCTCCGGACTGCGAACTGGTCAAACTGCCAGGGTATCTGCTGGATCGGCTGAAGACGCCCGATGGCGAGGAGCTAACCTTGCAAGGTGATTCCACGATCTTCCAAGCGCGACTTTACGGTCCTCGCGCCAAGAGCGCATTGGAATCGCTGCCGCGCGGCGCCTTGGTTGAGTTGTCGGGCGTCTGCGCCATGATCTCGGACGAAAACCATCGACCGACCTCCTTTCGCGTGCTCCTTCGCTCGGGAGCGGACGTGGTCGTATTGAAGCGCCCGCCCTGGTGGACTTGGAAACAAACCTCGTGGGTACTTGGGGCGCTGGTCACGGCGCTGCTGGCCGGCGCCGGCTGGGTTACCACGCTGCGTCAGCGCGTCCACGCCCAAACCGAAATGATCCGCCAGGACCTGGCCCGCGAACACGCCCTGGAGGACCGCTACCGCGGCCTTGTGGATAACGCCAACGACATCATCTACACCCATGATCTCGAGGGCAATTTCACCTCTCTCAACCGCGCCGGTGAACTGATTCTCGGCTATCCCCGGGAGCGCTTTGTGCGGATGAACGTCGCGGAGATCGTCCTGCCCGAAGGCCTGGAGAAAGCGCAGCAGATGCTGCAACGAAAATTGGCCGAGGGTGGCCGGACCACTTACGTGCTCCAAGTCCTCACGAGCGATCGCCGCGCGCGCACCCTCGAAATCAGCAGCCGCCTGGTCCAGCGCGACGACGGCGCCGCCGAAATCCAGGGCATCGCGCGGGACGCGACCGAGCGGCTGGAGTTGGAGGCCCAATTGCGTCATTCCCAAAAACTCGAGTCGCTCGGCCAACTGGCGGCCGGCGTGGCCCACGAGTTCAACAATATCATGACCATCATCCAAGGCCACGCGAGCCTGATCATATCGGATGACCTGCCTCCCCACAAAGTCCAGACCTCGCTGAAGCAGATCTCCGAGGCCGCTCTTCGCGCTGGAGCGCTCACCCGACAATTATTAACGTTCAGCCGCAAACAACCGCTTCGGATAAAGCCAGTGGACCTCAATGAAATCGTCGCGGGGGTCATCCGAATGCTCGGTCCGCTGCTCGGTTCCGGCATTCAGGTCAAATGCGACTACGCGCCCGGATTGCCGCCTGTGTCCGCGGACGCCGGGATGATTGAGCAGGTAATTCTCAACCTCGCCGTCAATTCGCGCGACGCGATGCCTCGCGGCGGCAAGGTCAACATTTGCACTTCGCTGGAACGAGTCGAAGGCTCCCAAAAACGCGGTAAGGCTGAATCGCCCGGTGGTCGCTTCGTCTGCCTGACCTTCGGCGACACTGGCTGCGGCATGGACGCAAAGACCATGGCCCGGGTCTTCGATCCTTTTTTTACCACCAAGGAAGTCGGCAAAGGGACCGGATTGGGCTTGGCCACCGTTTACGGCATCATCGAACAGCACCGTGGCTGGATTGACGTCTCGAGCCAGCTCGACGTTGGGACCACTTTTCGGCTTTATTTGCCCTGCGCCGACGCGTGATCAAACTAACCGGCTCCTAACCGACCGTCGTCACCGTGATCTTGGCGCGCGCCGACAGCGCCTGGCCTTCCGTTTGGTCTAGCAGCAGCGTTTTTCCTGCCTCAATGGCGAGCGCCGAAATGCCTGCCGCGGCGCAGGTTTCCAGCGTCTTCAACCCCACGCACGGGATATCAAAACGCAGGTCGTGGTCTTCACGCGCCAGCTTCACGGCGATGGCGCCACCCGAACTTCCCGCCAATTGCCCCCCGCGCAAAAGGCAGGCGTCGGTCCCCTCGAACGCTTCGACCGCCAGGACCGCGCCATCCTTGACCACCACCGTTTGGCCAATCTCAAGTCGCGATACTTCCTTGGCGATGCGGAATCCAAATTCGACGTCCTGCCGCTGCGCCTCCGAAAGCCGTGGTCCCCAACTGAACCCTGGCCCCGGCATCAAAGGCTTAAGCCAGGGCGTGGCTTCGATCAACTCAATCCCATCCTTTTTCAATTCGGCGGCGATGGCGCCAAAGATGGTATGCGCGTTTTTTTCCGTGAGTCGAAAAAGCATCGCCATCGCCCGCAAGTCAGGCCGCAGATTGAAAAGATTCTTCGGCGCGATTTGCCCCGCCATCACGCACCGATCAACGCCCCATTGTTTGAAAGCCCCGATCAATTTCGAAAGCTGCCCTACCTTAAGCCAGACGATCTCGTCCACCAATCGCGCTAACGCGGGATCGGTTTCGCCCTCGAACGCCACCGCCACCACGCGCTCCACTCCCAGGCGCCGCGCCTGCTCCGCCAGCAACAGCGGCAACGAACGATTGCCGGCGATAATCCCGAGACGCTTTATTGATTCGGTCATCGGGAGGATTCTAACCAGCGCTCGGGGCGGAAGCGACATTTTCGTGGCCTGTGAATCCCATCGTCGCGCCCGGCGCCCACTCGATCACGCGGCTCCGACTGGTCGCGCTCGCGCGCCGCGACGCGGACGGGATTGCCGCGACGATTTTTGCTTTGACAAACGGGAGGCCAACCAGTGGCATGTTCACTATTCGACTGAACCCCGCGTACCATATTATGTATCGACCTTTTTTATTAGCCGCCGCCTTGACCATCGCCGCGAGCATCGCCCCGCTCACTCTCCACGCCGCGGGCGCCCAGGATGAGCGTTTGTTCGAGCGGCGCACGTACCTCGCCGCGCCGGGCAAATTCGAAGAACTGCACGCGCGCTTTCGAGAGCACACCCAGAAATTATTCGAAAAACACGGCATCGCAGTCATCGGCTATTGGGTTCCCACCGAAGAGAAGGACGGCGCGACTAACACGCTTATCTATATGCTGGCATTTGCCAATCGCGCTGAGCACGACCGTCAGTGGAAAGAATTCGGCGCCGATCCCGATTGGCAGGCGGTCTGGAAAGCCTCCGAGGCGAACGGCAAGTTGGTCACCAAGGTGGAGTCAGTATTCCTCAAGGCCACCGATTATTCGCCGACCATCGCCGCTTCGGCCGCGGACGCGCCCCGCCTATTTGAACTTCGCACCTACGTCACGCCGCCGGGCAAACTCGCGGACCTTCACGTCCGTTTTCGCGACCACACGGTGGAATTGTTTCGCAAGCACGGCATGACCAACGTTGGCTATTGGACGCCGATCGATGAAAAGGACGGCGCCGACAACACCTTGTTCTACATCGTGGCCCACCACGATCGCGCGGCGGCAAAGGCTTCCTGGAAAGCGTTCGTCGGTGACCCGGACTGGGTCGCCGCCAAGGCCGCGTCCGAGGTCAACGGCCCGTTGACGACGAAGGTCAGTTCAGTCTTCGCCGCGCCCACCGACTATTCGCCGACCAAATAGACCACCACGCGAAACCGTGACGAGTCGCATAAAATATCTCCGTTATGTTCGATAATCGTTTAGGCTCAACGTTGATCGGAAGAGCGGTCCGTTCGGCCTGCTCGGCTCTCGCGCTCGTCGCCGGCCTGGTCGCCAGCGCGCAGGCCCCCGCTCCGGCCTCGGTCGAGTTTAACCACCCGCTCGGGTTGCAGATGTACACGCTCCGCTTCGTAAAAGGCTCGCTGGCGGATAAGCTGGCGCTCGTCCAGAAGCTGGGACTTAAGGAGATCGAAGGCGGCGTTGGCGGCTCGCCGGCGGAAGCCCGGGCGCTATTCGAACGTTACGGGTTGAAATGTACCAGCATCGGCGCCAGCTACGAGCAGGTGCAAAAGGACATCGACAAGATCATCGCGAACGCCAAAGGCGTCGGCGCCAGTTACGTCATGGTGGCCTGGATTCCGCATAACGGCGATTTCACCGAGGAAGGCGTTCACCGAGCGGCGGCCGACTTCAACGCGTGGGGCAAGAAGTTCAAGGAGAATGGCATCAAATTCTGCTACCACACCCACGGCTACGAATTCCGCCGCTCGGGTGATGGCACGCTCTTCGATCTCCTGATGAAAGAAACGAACCCCGAAGAGGTTTTCTACGAAATGGACGTTTTCTGGGTCGCCCATTCGGGGACAGACCCGATCCACCTGCTCAAACAATATCCCCAGCGCTTTCGGTTGATGCACCTGAAGGACTTGCAGAAGGGGTTTGTCGGTGATTTCACCGGACACGCTCCGGATGAAACGAGCGTGCCGCTGGGCGAGGGCCAAATTGATTACCCGACGCTGCTGAAGGTCGCTCAAGACGCCGGCGTCGAACGCTATTACATCGAGGACGAGGCGAAGGATGCCGTCGATCATCTTCCCCTCACGCTACGCTTCCTCACTGCCCAAAAATTCTAACGCCAACCCTCGTGGCGCTCGAGACCAGCCATTCGATCCCGTGACCGTCACCCCGCCCACCGTGCTCGCGGCGCTCCCGGGAAGATTCTTCCTGGTGGTTGTGCTTTTCGCAGTGGTTCTGATCCGCGCCTTGTTTTCCGGCGGCGGGCGGCGGCGGCGCGAATTGCCGCGGAGCCCGCTGCCGCCCGGCGCGAAAGATCCGCGCCGAACCTTTACGCGGGACGCCACCGGGAGGCTCGGCAACGCGGCGTGGTTGGAAGTTGCTTCGCCACCGAACGATCAGCCTCCGTCTGTCTCCCCGCCTGAAATTGCGCCCTCACCTGCGACGCCTACCCATAGTCATCCGGTTCCCCACCCTGCCCCCCACGCCGATGCCGCTCCAGCCCATCATTCCCCGGCGGAGTCGGCCTTCCATCATCCGCCCAGTCCGCCGATGGACGCCAGCGTCAACCAGGCGCCTTGCTTCGATTCCGGTGCGGGCTTCTCCAGCGGCGGCGACACCGGCTCCCCGGGCGGCGGATAACGGCGCCTCGTCGAAGGTCGCCCAAAAAAATGGGTGAGTCGCAGCCGGTTATCGTTGGGGAATCTTGCCGGCCAGTTCCTCGGCCGGATAAGTCCAAATCTCCGCCAAGGTCGGATGATAATGCGGCATGGCCGCCAGTTCGTGGACTGACATCTGTTTATACATCGCGGCGGTGATCTCATGAATCAAATCGCTCCCTTGCGGCCCAACCACGCAGCCGCCGAGGATTTCGCCGTTGGCTGGATTCGCCAGCAGTTTCACAAAGCCGTCAGTGGCTTCCATGATCAGGGACTTGCCGTGATCGTTGAAGGGGTAGCTCGCGGCCAGATACGGCACGCCGGTCGTTTTCGCCTCTTTCTCGGTCAACCCGACGATTGCGACCTGGGGCTCGGTGAACACGACGCTCGTCAACAGGCGATAGTTGATGCTCCGTTTCTTATGCGGGTGAACGATATTGTGGCCGGCAATTTCCCCTTGCTGTACCGCCAAGTGCACAATCTCATGCGGCCCCGTGCAGTCGCCGGCGGCATAGATATGATGGGCCGTGGTTTGCATCTCCGTGTTCGCTAGGATACGATCATGTTCCGTAAAGACCCCGGCTCGCTCCAGGCCGAGCGTGGCGGTGTTGGGAATGCGCCCGAGCGCGAACAAAATCTCCTCCGCGGCCACCCGCACCGTTTGTCCGCCATGCTGGAAGGACACCACTTTCATCCCTCCTTCGCGCCAGGCGTCGGTCAAACGGGTGCCGGTAAAGAGAGTCAAACCTTCGCGCCGAAAGACCTTTTCCAACTCAATCGCCGCGTCATCATCAAACCCGCGGATTAAATGCTCACCCCTCTGGATCAGCGTGACGTTGACGTCAAACCGGGCAAAAAACTGCGCCAACTCAACGGCGACCGCCCCACCCCCGAGGACAATTAGGGATTTCGGCAGTTTGGTCAGCGCCAGCGCGTCATCGCTCGTCCAATAGCCGATCTCCTTCAATTGAGGCAAAGGCGGCGGGGCGACGATTGACCCCGTGCTGATTAGAAAATTTCGCGCCGTTAACGTCTCCCCCGAACTCAGCCGCAGGGAGTGGTCATCGGCGAAAGCGGCTTGCGCGCGAATCAGTTTAAACTGCCCCGAGGTAAGCTGTTGCCGTCGATAAGTCGCGAAATTCTCGATCAGTTTCGCCTTCCGCGCCATCACCTGCGTGAAGTCGAATCCAACCCCGAGTGGACGGATGCCCCACACGCCGGCGCGGCGAGCCTGATGCAGCACTTCGGCCGCGTAAAGCAGCGCCTTGGTCGGCATGCAGCCTCGCAGGATGCATAAGCCGCCCAGTTCCTCCCCGCCATCGATTACCGCCGCGCGCAAACCCGCGCCGGCGACGGTCCGCGCCGCCGCGTAACCGCCGCTGCCGCCACCGACGATCGCGACATCATAATCGAATTGTTTCATTCATGGTAAGGATGAGGGCTTCTGCCGTTTTTTTCAATCCAATTTGACGCGCGATCGAGCGAGCGTTCGAGAAACCGAGCCACCGTTGACACTCTTGACCGGCGTGAGATAATTCGCGCATGAGCAATGTCATCGTTCCCCGTAGTCCGCGCGAGACCATGGCCGGCTGGCCCCATTTGCCTCGTTTTGTTGACAAGATTCGCCTCCATCTCGCCGGTAAATTGCCTCCGGACTATCAGGAAAACTTCACTCGCGGTTTCGACGGCTGGTGGTTGAAAGCCGCCGGCCTCGACGCGCAAACATTCATCGAAGTGGTGGTCAACACCACTTGCGACGGCCAGGTCTGCGATTGGGTGCGCGGCAACGTCAAAAAGACCGAGGCGGACAAAGAAGCTTTTCGCGATTCCCTCCTCAACTACCCTAAAGCCGGCGATGAAGCCGCCGCCGCCCGCTTGAAGATGCGCAAAGAACAAGCCGGCTTCGGCCGGCGTGATGACATCAAATGTTTCGTCGATTTCATCGATGCCGACGAAAAGCGCCTGTAACGGCGCATGCAGCCGCCGCCCCATCCCCGCGGCGCCACCCGCCGCGCGGCCAAGGATCCAGCCCCCTGGCGCGTCGGCGTCGATACCGGCGGGACCTTCACCGACTTCGTTTGCCTGACCTCGAATGGTCTGAGAGTCCATAAACGGCGTTCGACGCCGGATGATCCGTCCAAGGCAATCCTTGACGGCATCAGGGAACTCGCGCCGGACCAGGGCCCGGCCGAAGTAATCCACGGCTCAACCGTGGCCACCAACGCGGTTCTGGAACGCAAAGGCGCTCGCGTCGCGGTCATCGCCACGGCGGGATTTGCCGACGTCCTTCGCATCGGGAGACAGACCCGGCCCGAACTTTACAATATTTTCGTTCCGCCCCGGCGTCCAATCGTCGCGCCTGAATTGACTTTCTCCGCGCCGGGCCGACTTGACTTCGAAGGCCGCGAGATCGAACCGCTCGATTTCGCAATTATCGATCAACTCGCTGAACAACTTCGGTGCCTGGAAGTTGAGATCGTCGCCGTTTGCTTCCTGCACTCGTATGCCTCGCCCCGCCACGAAGCCGACGTCACCCAGCGCCTGCGGCGGGCCGGTCTCCGAGTCTGCGCGTCCCACGAAGCGCTCCCGGAATATCGCGAGTTTGAACGTTGGAGCACAACCGTCGTGAACGCGTACGTGACGCCCATCATCGACCGCTATCTCGGGCGCCTCGAAAGCGAACTCCTCGCCCCCCGCCTGCGAGTGATGCAATCAAATGGCGGTTCGCTCTCCGCCGCGGCAGCGCGCGCGCAAGCCGTTCGGACCGTGTTGTCCGGTCCGGCCGGAGGGGCCGTGGGCGCAAGTTCCGTGGCCCACGCGGCCGGGTTTCCGCGGATCATCTCCTTCGACATGGGTGGAACTTCCACCGATGTCAGCCTGATGGACGGTTCCGTTTCGCTGACGACCGAGTCGGTCGTTGGTGACTTTCCCGTGCGCCTGCCAATGATCGACATTCACACCGTCGGCGCCGGCGGCGGGTCGATCGCGACCGTCGATAGTGGCGGCGCGCTGCGCGTCGGCCCGCAAAGCGCCGGCGCCAATCCCGGCCCGGCATGTTACGGCGCGGGCAGCCATTTTACCGTGACGGACGCCAACCTGTTGCTCGGTCGGCTGGACGGCAATGATTTCTTCGGCGGCCGCCTCAAACTCGACGCCAGCCGCGCGAAGACCGCCGCCGAACCGCTGGCGAAACAGCTTAAACTCACCGTCCTCGAACTGGCCGAAGGCGTCGTGCGCGTCGCGAACGCGAACATGGAACGCGCCATCCGCGTGGTCTCCGTCGAACGCGGACACGACCCGCGCGAGTTCACGCTGCTGGCGTTCGGCGGCGCCGGCGGGATGCACGCCTGCGAAATCGCCGCGCAGCTTGAGATTGGAACCATCGTGGTCCCGCGCTACGCCGGGGTTTTGTCGGCGCTCGGCATGTTGCTGGCCGACGTCACCAAGGACTACTCGGCCAGTGTCCTCCAGCGTAGCGACGCGCTTAGCGCCACTGAAATCGCTCGCCTCTTCAAGCCACTCACGGAGGCCGCGAGCCGTGACCTGTGCGCCGAAGGTTTTGCTCGCGCCCGCCAAAGGATCGAGCGCCTCGTCGATGTCCGCTACGCGGGACAATCCTACGAACTGACGATTCCCTTCACCCTAGACTTCCGGCGCGAGTTCGATCGCCGCCACGCGGCGCGTTACGGTTATGCCAGTCCCGACCGCCCCACGGAGATCGTCAACCTCCGCGTCCGTGCGGCCGGGCTGACGGAAAAACCGCTCTGGCCCCGCGCCCGCCTGCGCGTCGAGCGCGCTCGCCCCGCCGAAAGTCGTCCCGCTAACTTCGATAGCCGTTCTGTCGCGACCAGTTTTTATCGGTGGCCTGACTTGCGCCCCGGCGCTCACGCCGTCGGCCCGGCTGTCATTACCGGACCAGAGGCGACCACCGTTGTGCCGCCTGGTTTCAAATTTCGCATCGACCGAATGAAAAACGTTGTCATTCAACCGCGCTAAGAACGAAGTATGAGTCGACACCGTACCCCGACCCGACGCGCCGCCGCGGCCAGACGCGTTCATCCCATCGAATTCGAAGTCTTCAAGAACCGCTTTCTTTCGATCGCCGAAGAAATGGGCGTCACACTCCGCCGAACCGCGTTCTCGCCCAATATCAAGGAACGGCTCGACTACTCGTGCGCGGTCTATGACGCGCGCGGCGAAACGATCGCGCAGGGCGATCACATGCCGGTCCACCTGGGCGCCATGCCGTTGTCGGTGCGTGCGGCCATCGACGCGTTTGCGCTGGAGGAGGGCGACATTGTCGCCTTGAACGATCCGTTCCACGGCGGAACCCATCTGCCTGATATAACGTTGGTTTCGGCGGTCTTTCTTGGCCCGCCGGGTCGGCGCGAAAAACGGCCAACATTCTACGTGGCGAATCGAGCGCATCACTCCGACGTCGGCGGCATGAGTCCTGGGTCAATGCCCGTCGCCCGCGAAATCTATCAGGAGGGGTTGATCCTGCCGCCAGTTCGACTGGCGCGGCGCGGCCAAGTCTCGCCGGACCTCATGGCCTTGATCCTGGCGAATGTTCGGACGCCCGAGGAACGGGAAGGAGATTTGACCGCTCAAATCGCCGCGAATCGGGTCGCCGAAAACCGACTGCGTGAACTGGTTGGCAAATATGGTCGTCCGCAAGTGGTCGCGTACGGAGCCGCGTTGCAAGACTACACGGAACGAGTTCTACGCGCCACAATCGCGGCCATTCCCGAGGGAAACTATTCATTTGCCGACGCGCTGGACGATGATGGTTTTGGCGACCGACCGATCTCCATCGTCGTGACCGTCCGCATTCGCGAGCGGGGCGCGGAGATCGACTTTACCGGCAGCAGCCCCCAAGTCGAAGGCAGCGTCAACGCGAACTATGCGATCACTCTTTCGGCCTGCCTCTACGCCTTCCGCTGCCTCGTAACCGACGACATCCTCTACAACGCGGGGATCGCGCGCCCGTTGCGGCTGATCGCCCCAGTCGGATCGATCGTCAACGCGACCCGACCATCCGCCGTCGCGGGCGGAAACGTGGAAACCTCGCAGCGCATCACCGATGTTGTGCTCGGCGCCCTCGGGAAAGCGCTGCCGGGACGCTTGCCCGCGGCTAGCCAGGGGACAATGAATAACATCACCCTGGGCGGAACGAATCCCCGGACCGGCGCCCGCTTCGCCTACTACGAGACGATTGGCGGCGGCATGGGTGGCCGGCGCGGGCTGCCTGGCCTCAGCGGCGTTCACACCCACATGAGCAACACCCGCAACACACCCGTCGAGGCCATCGAGCGGTACCTGCCGTTGCGTATCCGTCGTTACGAATTGCGCCACGACAGCTCCGGCGCCGGCGCTTTCCCGGGTGGCAAAGGCATCACGCGCGAGTACGAGGCGCTGGCCGAGACGTCGGTAACCGTGCTGTCGGATCGTCGGAAGTTCGCTCCCTATGGCGCGGCCGGTGGCCAGCCCGGCGGCCGTGGCCGCAATACCTTGATTCGGGATGGCCGGGAGCAAACGCTGCCGGGAAAAGTGCAACTCGATCTGCACCCCGGCGACCGGCTTCGGATTGAGACGCCCGGCGGCGGCGGATATGGCCCACCCTCGCCGTAGCGCCTCAACGCCCCGATGAACGATCACCCGACCCTATTCGCGTGGTGGCATCGGGCCGATCAGGCCGCCAAACGCGCGTTGATCGCCGCTTCGTTGGGATGGATGTTGGACGCCTTCGACGTCATGCTCTTCGCGCTGGTTCAGAAGCCGCTCATGGCTGAACTCGGGCTTGATCCCAAGACCGCCGGCCTCCTTCAATCCGTAACGCTCCTCGCCGCCGCGGTCGGCGGAATCGCCTTCGGCGCGCTCGCGGACCGCTGGGGCCGCGCCCGGGCGATGTCGCTCAGCGTCCTGCTTTATTCGATCTTTACCGCCGCCTGCGGTCTCGCCGGCAATGGGTTCCAACTGGGCGTTTTTCGCGCCTGCCTCGGACTGGGAATGGGCGGCGAATGGGCCACCGGCGCGGCGCTCGTTTCGGAGACCTGGAGCGATCGGGACCGCGGAAAAGCGCTCGGATTCATGCAAAGCTCCTGGGCCATCGGTTACGCGCTGGCCGCGACGGTCAATTGGCTGGTTCAAGACGTGACGCGCCTTAATTGGCGGGTCGTCTTTCTCGTCGGCGTAGCCCCGGCGCTTTATGCGTTTTGGGTCCGCCGCCGCGTCGAGGAGCCGTCATTGTGGCGGGAGCGACGCCGGGGAACAAACCGGGTTTCCCTGCGGGCGGCGATCGGCGGCCCGCTGCTGGGCGCGACCATCGCGCTAACCTTGATGAACGCCTGCACGCTGTTTGCCTGGTGGGGCTTTAACAGTTGGACGCCAACCTATCTTTCGCTCCCCATCGAAAGCGGCGGGATCGGCCTCGGCTTGGGGCAAATGTCGTTTCTGATCGTGGCGATGCAATTCGGCATGTGGCTCGGTTACGTCACTTTCGGTTTCATCAGTGACGCGATCGGCCGCAAGCGGACTTACGTGAGCTACCTGTTGCTCGCGGCTGGATTGGTCTGGGCTTACGCCTCGACTCGTAATCCCTTGGTTTTGCTTGCGCTCGGCCCCGTCACCGCGTTCTTCGCCACCGGGTATTTCAGCGGTTTTGGCGCCGTGACGGCGGAGCTTTACCCGACGGAAGTCCGCGCGACGGCGCAGGGATTTACCTACAATCTGGGTCGAGTCGTCAGCGCCTTCGCGCCCCGAACGGTAGGCGGTCTCGCCCAAACTCACGGCTACCCGCTCGCGTTCCTGGTCACCGCGGCGGCCTTTGTTCTCGCGGCGCTCTTTTGGATATTCATCCCGGAGTCAAAGGGTCGAAGACTCGTCTAATCACAATATCGAATTCATGGTCTTCGCCATCTTTAACGCCGATCCGACCAGATCGCGGCGGCTCTCGCGCGCAGGGCTTGTTTTCGGTTTTTCGCGTGTTCAAAATGCTGCGTCACCTGCCTTACCAAAATGAAAACAATGCTTTCGCTCTCGTTGCTCGTTTGTCTGCTCGTCACGTCGTCGACGCTTCGCGCGGGGACGCTGCCGTGGCTCGATGCCAATGGCCCGAGTATTGTGAACGCGGACGGCCAAAAGACGCTGCTCGGAGGCGTCAATCTCGGCGGCTGGCTCGTCGAAGAGATGTGGATGATGCCCTTCCAGACCGAACCACCCGCCGGCTCACCGTTCAAACCGGTCAAGGATCACGTCTCGCTTTGGAGCGTCGTCACGCAACGATTCGGCCCAGTTGAAGCGAACCACCTCAAGCAGGCGCTGCGCAAAGCGTGGATCACCGAAGCCGACTTTGATCGAATTCAGGCGGCCGGACACAACTGTATCCGGCTGCCGTTTCTCTATGACTTGATTGATGAGAAGGATGGCTTCGGCTGGCTCGATAAAGCGATTTCCTGGGCGAGCGAACGCGGCATGTACGTGATTCTCGACCTCCACGGAGCCCCTGGCCGCCAGAGCGGCGAGCATCACACGGGTGAAACCGGAGTCAACCGCCTTTTCTCCGATCCGGAAATGGCGGCCGAAACCGAAGCCGTTTGGCGGCGAATCGCGCAACGCTACCGCGACCGTCCCGAGGTCGCCGGGTACGACCTGCTGAATGAACCGATGGGCGCGTCAGATTCCACGCAACTCTACCGCCTGCAAGACTCGTTGTATCACGCCATCCGCGCGGTGGACCCGCGGCATCTCATCTTCATCGAGGATGGTTACAAAGGCATGCAGCAGATGCCGATCCCCGCGGCGAAGCGCTGGACGAACGTGGTTCTGAGCGTTCACAGCTATTACTTCGACGCCAAGACGGAGCCGGATCACCGGAAGAATTTGGAACGATTCTGCGCGACCGTCGCGGCCCAGCAACGGCTCCGGGCGGCGCCGTTCTATCTGGGCGAATTCAACCTCGAACCGCACGGCACACCCGCCACGGTGGCGGCGTACCTGGCCGCGATGCGCCAGCGTGGTTGGTCGTGGTCCTTTTGGACCTACAAAACCTTTATGAAAGGCGGCAGCGGTGACACCTCGATGTGGGGTTGGATCCGCAGCCCGAAGCCCGCGGCCGCGCCGCTCAATCCATTCACCGACTCCGTGGCCGAACTCCTGCGGAAGATCGAGCTGACGCGCACGGAGAAACTGCAGGAACATCAGCTTCTCGGCCAGGCGTTGGTTTGGCGACCGGCGGACTGAGGCGGCCCTCAGACTTTCGCCGGCACCACGTACGGCTTGCGATAATGGCGGGTCAAGAGCGCGTTCGCCTTTCGGTTCGCTAGAAACCGCTCTTTGGCCGGATTCATCTTCAGGAATTCACCCAAGGTCGCCTTGTCGGAATTCAGATCGACCCCATTGGCGGCCAAATGTTCCTGCATTCGGCCAAAGGTCTCGACCGCGTCCCGGTCGCCTTTGATCTTCTCCCGAATCTCGCCCGGTGACGCCTGCAGGCCGAGGCGATAGGAAATGTTGCCGGTGTGGCACAGCGCGCTCGACAAGTGGCCTTCCAAAATATCGGCGTTCAGGTCCGATGATTTCCGACTGCGCACCGCCTTCAGGAAGTTGCCGTGGTGATCGACGCTGCCCGACCAACGTTTGATTTCCTTGCCTTCCTTGTCGAAGGCGATCGCCGAGTTGTAGTTCGGCACCAGGACATGGCCGTTTTCACACTCGACCAGCACGCCAATGTCCGCGCCGTGGTACTTGTCCATGTTCTTGGAATCGGTCTTTTCCGGCAACCCGCGAACTTCGAAGATCAAGGGCGCGCCCGGATAGTCGTGATAAACAATCTGGGTATTCGGCGTCTCCCCATCATCGACATACCCGAGCCGGCCACCGACGCTGAAGACGCGCGGCGAAAGCTCATTGACGCCGAGAAACCAGCGGGCGATGTCCATTTGGTGGATGCCCTGGTTGCCCAGGTCGCCGCAGCCGGTCGCCCAAACCCAGTGCCAATCGTAATGCAGCCTTTTACGCATCAACGGGGTTTTCGGGGCGGGACCGCACCAGATGTCGTAATCGACCGACGCGGGAATCGGCTGAGGTCCGGTAACCTTCCCAATGCTCGCCCGCCGCTTGTAACACAACCCGCGCGAGACGACGATCTTTCCCAGGTTTCCCTCTTTGACCCATTGGACAGCCTCGCGAATCCCGTAGCAGGAGCGGATTTGCGTCCCGGTCTGCACGATCCGATTGTATTTGCGCGCGGCCTCGACCACGCGCCGCCCCTCGGAAACGTTGTGAGAAACCGGCTTCTCAACGTAAACGTCCTTGCCCGCCTGGATGCTCCAGATCGCCGCCAACGCGTGCCAATGATTCGGCGTCGCGATCGAAACGGCGTCCACCTCCTTGCTCTCCAGCAGCTTGCGGATATCGCGGTAAGCCGAGACCTGGGTCCCATCCTTCCCGAGTTCCTTGACGCCGCCATTCAACACGTCTTCATCGACGTCGCACAACGCCACCAACCGAACCGCCTCGCCTCCCTTGCGCAGCTTTTGAATGGCGCTGATATGTTCTTTGCCCCGGCCATTGAAGCCGATGACGGCGATTCGAATCGCGTCATTCGCGCCGGTGACCTGCGACCAGGAGCGCGGCGACACGCTGAGGGACGCGGCGGTTAAGGCGGAAGCTTTAAGAAAACTGCGACGGCTGAGGTTGTTCATAGTGATTGGTTACTCGGATTTGGACGGTCGAATTGCTCGGGGCATTCAGTCGGAAGGCGCCGACTACTTGGCGTATTCCCGGTAATGTTCCGCCACTTTCGCCTGCTCGGTGTCGCCCAGGTGAAAATAGAAACGATACTTAAAAGTCACGTCCTTACCGGCCGCGACCGAGAGCGATCCGGTGTCGGGCGCCTTCTTCTCGAAATCATGAACCCCGAATGGATTGGCCGCAAACAGGCCATAGTCGCGCACGTGCCACCAGGTCGGATGCCGCGGATTCTGCGGATGATCGAAAATGGCGACCCCGGCGGTTCGTCCATTGATCGGCCCATAGTAATCGCACCATTCCGCGCGTTTGCCCCACGTTTCGCCGTCCCGGACGCCTTCACTGTTCACGATGTGGCCGTCGTGGCTATACTTGCCCTTCAGGTTCAGCGACTCGGCCAATCGAATGGCCATGCTTCCCTCTTTTGTGTCGCCAAATTTCAGGTCGCCGTGCGAGGCGTGGATCGTGATCTCGAAATCAATCACCCGCTCGTTCGGCCGGTCGTAGATCCGCCAGGCTCGGTCGTCCGTGCAAACCGTCGTTCCCTCGACCGATACCCATTTATTCCGCGAGCGGATCAAACCCTCCGTTTTGCCCGATTTGATTTCGGTAAACTTTTCGTGAATCGTCTTGCCCGCTTTACTCTCTTCCGACCAAAAATCGTGACCGTTGATGTCGCCATGCGCGTACCAGAGCGAGCGATGGTGGGGATGGTCGTGCGACTCGTTCGGCGTCGTTTTGGTCGGCCAATTTCGGCTCATCGGAAGCCCGCCCGGGCCGATCACCGGATACAGGTAGGGCCGAGGCACGTCCCGATAATAGTATTCGGTGAACAGTTCGCCGTCGATTTCGACGCGCAATTTGCCGTCCACTTCGTGGATTTGAACTCCGTCGCCGGCGGATCCGGCGGCTCGCGACGACGGAACCGGCCACACGACGAAGCTCAACAGCGCCAAAGTTACAGCGCACCGCTTGACCAAAGAAGTTGGGGACATTGTGGTCGGGATTTTACGAGCCGCGCCGCGCGCGTCAATCCGAACTTATTTACGCACGACGCGAACCACCATCGCGTTCGTATCGATGACGTAGCGGGTCCCCTCGGGCGGCCGGGGGACACTATCCATCCGCGCGCTGGTG
The DNA here is from genome assembly GCA_964522665.1 of uncultured Verrucomicrobiota bacterium. Taxonomy (GTDB): domain Bacteria; phylum Verrucomicrobiota; class Verrucomicrobiia; order Limisphaerales; family CAZFVY01; genus CAZFVY01. The sequence continues at coordinate 49,490 of CAZFVY010000010.1, forward strand.
AACTCGCCAAAACTCTGGGGGAGGCGCCCATACTGTTGTACGAAGATATGAAGTTGTTGCGTCATGAAACCATGCACCGCTCCAACCAAAGCCTGGCTTTCCGCGGGCAACGGAGCCGGCGCGACCGGCGCCACGGTGTCGCGGGCGACCACCGTGGGACGCGACGGACGTTCTGGAGTCGTTTGGGCGGCTGGCGCCGCGGCGTCGGCCGGCGCTTGGTTTTCGGGCGCGGGCGCGGGCGCGGTTTCCGCCGCTGGCGCGGCTTTTTTTCCGCAGCCTGCTAACGAAATCAGCCCGATCGCCCACCCGATCGCGGCCATGCGTCTCGCGTGCCTCATAAATCGGGCCGAGAGTTACTCAGAATCAAGCCAAACGCGGGCGTGACGGTCTCGACGTGCCCGTCGCCAAACGTGACATCCGCCTTTCGACTATGACGCGCCGTCAGATAATCGCCGGTCGGCACCCAGCGGCCGTCATTAACGATTCCAGAGCCAAGGGCGCCGGTCGGATCCACGCTTTCGTTCTTATTATGGGACGATTGCTCCTCGGCCAGCATGATCTTTTTGGCGGGCCGTACCACTGCGGACATTTTGAAGAGATGCGGCGTCGGATTGTTAACGGCGCCGTCAAAAATCGATGCCATCCCCTGATTCACCGTGCCGTTCAGGTCGTAACTGTTCAACGTATAGCTGTAATAGTATGGACCATTGCCATCGACCAGCGCGTTTCGTTCCTTGTCGTCGCGATCAAGCGGGCAGCGGAACATATTACTGTTCACCCCGGAAAGCTGGACCGCGATGAGACTTTGATTCACCGCCGGATAAGCCTTGGAGTTCGTCCGCCAATATATCCAGTCCTCCTTGTGGTAACCGTAGGTATTCCGCGACGCCGTGCCGGGAAAGGCCTCTTGATTGTCGTCCAGGTACATCAACATCCCCAAGCCGAGCTGGCGCAAATTGCTGATGCATTTGGTCTGGCCCGCCTTGGCCTTTGCCTTCGCGAGCGCCGGGAGCAGCATGCTCGCCAGGATGGCGATGATCGCGATCACCACCAATAATTCAATCAGGGTGAACGCGCGGCTGAAATGGCCGGGCCGTCGAGGCGCAATAACGCTACCATCTGAGGCATTCATGGTCAGGGTCTGGGTTTCAATGACGCTAGCGGACGGGCCCTGGGTCGTCAATCCATTTGACCCGCACTAATTCGCGCTAACGCATGTCCCCGGTCAAAACTCTGATTGACGCTTCGAATCGCCGGGTCCGGTTTGAGCTCAAAACCACGCGGCCGCCCCAAGAATGTAAGCTCACCCCGGCCAAGCGAATCAGGTCGGCGATGCGCCAAGAAAGATCATCAAACCCGCCCTGCCCTTTTTCCGAGCTCCGTTCAGTGGTCATCCACCCAGCGCGGGCAGTTCAATGACTTGCTTCCGCTGCAGCCAGCCGGAGCCGTGGGTTCGATCCGAAACCTCAAGCCACTCGTCCTTGCGCTGCAATACTCGCAGTTCACAGCCGTCGCCAACCGCGAAAAAGCTCTGCGCTTCCTCGAAAGGCCCGTACCGTACAATCGCCTCGCGCGCCACCACGACGACCTGGTTGACCTGCAGGCGATCGTGCCAGACGACGCCGAAACCCGCCACCGTCGCCACGCCAAGTAAAGCCCCGACACGAATGGGTCCGCTCAAGGCCGGTTTCCATGCCGGACGGAATTGGCCGGCCAGCAGAAGACTGAACCACCCCCAGTTGACCGCGGTCAGCAGCGCCGCCCATTCGTTGAGCGTCAGCCGGTTGGTCCACTCTCGCAGCCGGTCACGTTTGCGACCGGCGCCATTTTCGACGCTTTCCCGGGCGAATTGCAGATTGGCGCGCACGTCCGGGTCGCGCGGCGCCAATTGCTCCGCGAGCCGATAATTGAAGATCGCCCGCCCGATCTGGCCGGTCTTGAACCACGCGTTCCCGAGGTTGAAATAAAGCACCGGCGAGACGCGGCCGCTTTGGGCGATGGCCTCGTACGCCTTGGCCGCCTCGCGGTAATTCCCCTTCTCATAAAGTAGATTGCCCGCCTCGAACGTCTTGCCAGAATCCTCCGCGCCACGGCCAACGCGCGGCGCGGTCGCCATCAAGAGCAGGCACAACCGCAATCCAACCGGTAAATTAAACGCCGGCTTCATCCCTTCAACTCGACCTCTCGCAATTCGTTCAACGCCGCCTCGACCTCCGGCGTCAACTCGGCCAATTCATGATCAAGTCCGCCCTCCGCATAACGCGCCTGGTTGCAACTCTGGAATAGTCTATGGAGCCGATCGATCAGGGCCACGGGCGCGCCGCCGGGGCGCAACCTTTCTTCGAGCGCCGCCTCGGTAATCGCGGACGCCGGCAGGTCGAGCCGCTCACCCAACTGTTCCTGGAGCAGCCGAAAGACCGTCGCGTGAAACTCCGCCGCCTGGCGTCGCTCGGCCTGAACGCGGAGTTCGGCCAACCCGGTCCGAACCAACTGCGACACCTGCCGCCGCCGGCGCCAGCGCGGGTTGTTGGCCAGACGTTCCGCCCGCCGCCGCCAGACCGCCACGGAAAGCCAGACGGCCAGCGGCAATCCCTGCAACGTTAAAAACCAGCCCTGCTGAACGAGCACGGGCCGCAAGGGCGTCAGAGCGCCGAGGCTCGCCTTAATATGCACAATATCCCGCGTCGGAGGCGCCGGCGCGTCCGGGTTGGGGTTCGAATTCTCCGCCACCGCCGGCTGCGCGGGAAGTGAAGCGGTGGGACGGACGATCAGTGGCGTCGCCGGCGCGCTGAGGGTCGCGTACGACTTCAGTTCCGGATCGAAGTAGCTAAAGGTCAAAGCCGGCAATTCCTTGACCTCCGCGTTTTCGGGAACCACGACCTGCTCGAAGCTCTTGGTCCCCTCAATCCCAAGCGGATCGACCTGCCCAATCTTCCCGGTTGGAGGATACACCTTGAAATCATGCCAATCGCTCAACGACGGAGCCGCCAGGGAATCCAACGATCCGCGTCCCACAATCTGTATCTTGAGCGTGATCGGGTCGCCGACCGCGACGTTCGTGGGACTGACCGACACTTGCCAGGCAAACTTGCCCACCGCGCCGCCGAAACCGCGCGGCACATTGGCGGTCGGAAGAGGCAGGATTGTCAAATTGGTCGCCTCGCTGCTCAGCGTTACCGCCCGCCATTGGCCGCGGTCCCCAAAAATATCGAAAGGATCGCCGCTGAACGGGTCACGGTTCCGGCGCCCCGGTTGCGGAAAGTTGATCTCAAGCCCCAATTCCGCCGGTCCCAGAGGGAGCGTGCCCGCCTTGACCGCGGTGGCCGCAGTCTTGAATTCCAATAGGTTGAAAACGACGTTGCCAACCTGGGTCTTGGTTTGGGTCGGTTGGAGGACCTTGCTCACGGTGAATCCGTCCCCGTGCAATTGCGGCATCTGCAAGTTACGTCCGTTTTGGGCGTAAAGTTGAATCTCTACCGGGACGACTTCACCAAGATAAACCTCCGACCGCGGCACAACCAACTTCACGAACGCGATCTTGTGGACGGGGTCAGCGTCGCCACCGGTCTGCTCAGCCGTCAGCACCCGCAAGGTCAATCGCTGGCTGGTCAACGCGGCGTTGCCGATCGTTACCGTGATCGGCGGAATCGTGTACGTGCCCGGCCGAGCCGCGCGAACCTGATAATTATAAGTCACCGACGACGAGCTCACGCCGTTACTAAAAGTGAACTGACTGGATTGACCGGCGTAATCAATCGCCAGGTTCGCCACTCGCGGCGGAGGCGGGGGAGCGTCGGGGCTGCCCCCTTCGACGACGAGCATGAGGGTCACCGAATCTCCCACGGTGGTAGCATCGCGATCCAAGGACGCGGTCACGGTCGCCGCCCGGCCACGCAAAGCGCTCAGACTCACCGCGAGCAGCGCCAAAACCGCCACTCGCCAAACGCCGCGGGAAGCCGATGCTCCGAAATTCCTCATCACGCCGATCACCAATCCTTAAAAACCCGCGCCCGGGCGCGCTGTTTGTCCGGGGGAATATAAATCAACGCTTTTTCATCCTGCTTCTGCGCGTCCAAAAGCTGTCGCGCCTGTTGTGGCGTCATCTGGCCCAACGGAACCGACGCGGCGCTCGCCTCCTCGTTGGTTTCACCCGCCTTGTCCTTCTGGCCGTTCGCCTGCTGCCCGGATTTCTTGTCATCCTTTTTGCCCGCGTCGTTTTTGGCGCTCTGGTCCTTTTTTTGCTCGGGCGACTGGTTCGCCTGTTTTTGGTCCGGCTTCTGATCCGGTTTTGATTGAGAATCTTTTTGCTGGTCAGATTTCGATTGGTCTTGTTTTTGGTCGGGCGGTTTCTGCTCTTGGTCCTTCTGGTCCTTCTGATCATCCTTGTTCTTGTCGGAACTCGGCGATGGCTTCTGATCCTTCTTCGATTCTTGCTGCTTTTTTAACTCCTCGAGCTTTTTGCGAACCAGGTCCAAATTGTGTTTGGCGTCGGCGTCGCTCGGCTCGAGCTTGAGCGCGTTTTCAAACTTCTCGATCGACTCTTGCCACTGTTTTTGCCGCTGGTTCGGCTCGCCCGCCTGTTCGCCCAGGCGGTAGAGCGCGTTGCCGAAGTTATAGTACGCGCGTTGTTGCAGGTCCAAATCCGGCGCGAGCGACGCCGCCTCGAAATTCTTCGCCGCTTCGTCGAACCGTTTCGCTTGGTACGCGGCGGCGCCGGCGTTGTATTGGAGCCGGGGATCGTTCGGCTTGGCGCGCAGCAGGCGGCTGTATTCCTCCTCGGCGGAACGATAGTGGCCCGCCTTGTATTCTCGCAGCGCGCTTCCCGGCGAAGCCGTCGCCGTCACGGAGCAGCCGAGCAAGACGCACAACGCCGCCGCGCGCGGCAACGTGGCGCCCACGGCGCCCGCCGGCGCGGGCCGCGGCACCCGCTTGCGCTCGGGAAAGAGCATTTCAAAAACGAGCAAGATCACCGCCAATCCCAAAGGCCAATGATAGCGTTCATAATAATGACGAACCAACTTGGCCGAAATCTCGCCTTTGGGCAAGCGCGCCAACCCGCCGCGATAAAGAACATCCATCGCCGAGGCGCCACGCAACGGCAGGTACGAGCCGCTCGTGATGCTCGCGATTTGTTTGAGCAGCGCCTCATTGAGGTGGGACTTCACCACGTTGCCGTCCGCATCCTTGATGAACCCGACGTTTCCACCCGCGTCAGGACTGCGCAACAACTCGCCCTCGGGCGTGCCGACGCCGATGGTGAAGATACGCAGACCCGACTGCGCCGCCTCCTGCGCCGCCTGTTCGACCCCGCTCTCGTGATCCTCACCATCCGTGAAGATGACCAGAGCCTTGTAATTGTCCTTCTCTTTGAACGCGCTCATCGAGGTGCGGATCGCTTCACTCACCGCCGTTCCGCCCTGCGGAATGATTCCCACCTCGACCGCGTCAAGACTCTGTCGAAAAGCATCCTCATCCAAGGTGAGCGGGCATTGCAGAAACGCGCTGCCGGCGAACGCGACCAACCCCACTCGATCCGTCTTCGCCAGGCGCGCCAGATCAAGGGCGGCCAGCTTCGACCGCGTCAAGCGATTCGGACTGATATCTTGGGCCAACATGCTGCGCGACGTGTCGATCGCCACGATGATGTCCAGCCCGCGCTGCTTCGCCTCCTCCCAGGCAAAGCCCCATTGCGGCCGCGCCAGCGCCACCAGCAAGCCGGCCACCGCGACCAGCAGCACGACGATGCGAATCTTCTGCCGACTGGCGGAAACGCCGACCGTCAATTGCGCGAGCAAACGGGACTGGACGAATTGCCGTATCAACTGCTGCTTCCGCCACCAAGCCCAAATTAAAAAGCCCGCGAGCAAAGGCAGCGTTACGAGCAAAAGCCAGAGCATGCTGGGATTGCCGAATCTCATGGCAGTTTCCTCCACACGGAATGGCTCAGGATAATCTCCAAGAGCAGCGCCGCAAACCCCGGAATCACAACCCACGGGAAAAGCTCTTCGTATCGTTGGTAGCGCTTTACCTCGACCTCGGTCTTCTCCAAGCGGTCGATCTCGGTATAGATTTTACGCAGTGTGTCCGTATTGTCCGCGCGGAAGTACTTGCCGCCCGTGCGGTCCGCGATCTGTTGCAAGGTGTCCTCGTCGATGTCCACCGGAATCTGCACGTAAACCTTGCGCCCGAACGCGTCCGTCTGCGGGAACGGCGCCGTGCCCCGGGTGCCGACGCCAACCGTGTAGATCTTAACCCCCAGCGCCTTGGCGGCGTCCGCGGCGGTCAAGGGCGGGACCTTGCCCGCGTTATTCTGCCCGTCGGTCATCAGGATGATAATCTTGCTGGTTGATTTCAGATCGCGCAACCGGTTGAGCGACGCGGACAAGGCGGACCCAATCGCGGTGCTGTCTTCGATCGTGCCCAGATTCAAGCGATCCAAGTTCACCTGCAGGAAATCATGATCCAAGGTCAAGGGCGCCGCCACGTACGCGCGGCCCGCGAACGCGACCAATCCGATCCGGTCGTTCAATCGCTTATTAATAAATTGCCCCAACACTTCCTTGGCAATCGCCAGTCGGTTGATCCGCTGACCGTTGACCTCGAAATCCTCCGAAGCCATGCTGCCGGAGAGATCGATCGCCACCACAATATCGATCCCACTCGCGGTTATTTTCGCTTCCCCCTCGCCGCGTTGCGGCTGGGCCAGCGCGACGATAAATAGAATCAGCGCCAGCCAGCGCAATTTTGCCAGAATGCCTCCCGCGTGCGAGCGGGTGACGCCGCTGATCCCCTTGACCAATTGCACCGAGGAATACAGGAACGCCGCCTGACCGCCCCGGCGTCCCTTAAGCCACGCCAGCGCCGGCAAGGCCAACAGGAACAATAGCAAATAAGGATGGGCGAATCTCATGCCGAGGCAACCGGTTTGGCGTCCGGCGCGGTTGCGGCGCCGTCCGCGGGCGTCGGCGCGGGTTCGGTTTCGTCCACCAACCGCGTCGCGGCGTCATAGAGCGCCTGCAATTCCGGCCGCCCCGGCTCGTAGCGGGCGAATTTTACCAGATCGCAGCGCGTCAGGAAATCGCCCAACGTTTGCTTTTGATCGAACGTGAGCAGCGAACTGTTCTGCAATTCCTCGAGGAATTCCTCGGTCGTCCGCTCAGGCGCGTGAAGCTCGAATCTTTCTTCCAGATAAACGCGAATCGTGTCGGCGACCGCGATGCAGAACGGGCGAGGTTCGCCCAGGAGCGCCAGCGCTTCCCGAAGCTTCTGCCGCGCCCGCTCATGGGGCGGAATCACCGGAACCGGAGTTCCCTCCTCCACCCGGCGCGCGCGACGACGCCACCGCCAGTACGCCAGGGCCAAAGCGATCAACGCCAGCGCCAGCCCAGCCCACGCCCACCAATTCGGTATCTCCACCGGCGCCTTGATGTCGTGAAGCTCGCTGTTCGCGGCGGATGCCGTCGTGGCGGCCGACGTGCTCGGGGCAGGAAGGATAAGAGCGGAAGAATTCGTCGTCATCGCCGGCGCCGCCGTTCGCGCGTCTCAAAAAACCGGGCTAAAGGTGTCGCGTACGGCTCGTGGGTATGGAGTTGAATGGCGTCGATGCCCGCCGAGCGAAACAACCGGCGTAGTTCCGACTGCGCGAGCGCTTGCCGCCTCGCAAAGGCGATCCGTTTGCGTTCGTCGCCGGAGTTGACCTCGATTACTTCACCCGTCTCGGCGTCCTTCAGCACCAAATAGCCGAGTCCGGGTAATTCCAATTCGAAGCGGTCGGTAATCTGCACGGCGACCACGTCATGCCGGCGGGCGACCTGCCGCAACGCGGTGAACGAAGTTTGGCTCAACGTGTCCGAGAGAATCGCCTTCCGGCGCAAATGCAGGTTGATGTCGGCCCGCGAAGTCGCGGTTTGACCCAGGAAATCCGAGACCACGACGGCGATCGCGCGGTGCGTCATCACCCGGCTCAAGAATTCCAGGGCGCCATTGAGGTTGGTGCCCCGTTGGCGCGGCTCGTGGAAGAGAATCTCCCGAATCACGCGCAGGACATGCCGCCGACCCTTCCGCGGCGGGATGTACTTCTCGACCGTCTCGGTAAAAAGAATCAAGCCGACCTTGTCGTCGTTGCGGATCGCGGAAAACGCCAGGACGGACGCGATCTCAGCGGCCAGCTCTCGCTTCGATTGTTCCCCGGACCCGAACAAACCGGACCCGCTCAAGTCCACGAGCAGCATCACCGTCAGCTCCCGCTCCTCAACGAATTTCTTGACGAATGGATGGTTCATCCGCGCCGTCACGTTCCAGTCGATCGCCCGCACTTCGTCGCCCGGCTGATATTCCCGCACTTCCTCGAAGTTCATCCCCTGCCCTTTGAAGACGCTGTGGTACTGTCCGGCGAGGCTTTCCGTCACCAGGCGATTGGTCCGGATTTCGATCTGCCGAATCTTCTTCAGCACGTCTCGCGGGATGATCGAACCGCGCGCCTGCGTCGCTCCTTGCGCAGGCGTCGCCTGCTCCGGCTCCAGCCATTCAAACATGGCGCGCAGCCGTCGGCGGGTTCGCTTGAGGAAATCGTTTGGCATGGCGTCCGAAACTTCAAACAGGGAACGATCGGACCGCGGAATGGCTCACGGCACGGGCAATTCGTCGAAGATTTTCTGGATGACCATTTCGCTCGTCTGCTCCTCCGCCTCCGCCTCGTAGGTGATCGCCACCCGGTGACGAAGCACGTCCATGCCGATGCTCTTGACGTCCTGCGGCGTCACGTAGCCGCGCCCGCGCAGGAACGCGTAAGCCTTGGCCGCAAGCGTCAGTGAGATCGTGGCGCGCGGCGAAGCGCCCAACTGGATGAAATCCTTAACCGCAATCTTGTAGTTGTCCGGGTCTCGCGTGCAGCAGACCAGATCGACGATGTAGTCCTTCACCTTGTCATCGATGTAAATCTCGTTCACGACCTGCCGCGCTTCCAGGATCGTCTTGGCGTCCACCACCGGGCTGACTGTCGGCAAATCGGTCGTCCGCGCCATCAGGTCGAGGATTTGGCGCTCCTCGGACCGGCTCGGATACCCGACTTTGAGCTTAAGCATGAAGCGATCGACCTGCGCCTCCGGCAAGGGATACGTTCCCTCCTGTTCGATCGGGTTCTGGGTCGCCAGCACGAGGAACGGTTCCTCGAGCTTGTAACTATGGTCGCCAATGGTGACCTGCTTTTCCTGCATCGCCTCGAGCAGCGCGCTTTGGACTTTGGCCGGCGCCCGGTTGATTTCGTCCGCCAGAACCAGATTGGCAAAGATAGGCCCCCGGCGGGTGGTGAAATTGCCCGACTGCGGATTGTAAATCTGGGTGCCGATGACGTCGGCGGGCAACATGTCGGGCGTGAACTGCAAGCGCGCGAATTTCGCGTGGATGCTGGCCGCCAACGACTTGACCGAAAGTGTCTTGGCCAAGCCGGGCACGCCCTCCAGCAAGAGGTGGCCGTTGGCGAGCAGCCCGATCACCAGGCGCTCGACCAGGTATTTTTGGCCGATGACGACCCGGTTGATCTCATTCACCAGCGGTTGCACGAACGCGCTGGCACGTTGCACTTCGGCGTTGATTGCACTAATACCTGTATTCATTTCTTAACGGATTCTGACATTCCATCGACACCACTACCCGCGGCCGCGTTCGAAAAAGCCGTCGCCTTCGGTCCGGTGACCCCTTACCGACGGCTCAGGCCAATCCGCCCGCTCATCCGCGCGGCCAGAACCTGGCTTCGGCCATCTGGCGCGCATTTTGAGACTGGTTTATATGTGAGACGCGGAAACCCCGCAATAATCTTTCGAACGCAGGGCGATTCGCGGTATCGGCCGTTACCGGCCACGAAAAGAGAATTCGACCGCGTCGCTGACCGCGCCGCGTTGGAACCGGTGTAACCCCAGATTGACGGCCACGGCGCCAAATTGAGCCGCCACCAGTCGCCGGACTACTTTTTGAGAAAGCGCAACCTCATCTGACCGAGTTCCACCAGATCGATAATCGGCCGGCCCGAGAACCCCGCTACTTCAAAGCGCGCTACCGGCCTCCCAGCCGTTCCGTCAGCCTGAGATTGGACTCCTGTAATCCCCGAATCTCCCGCTGCAATTCCGCGACGGTATGCGTCAATTTCTGCAATTCCGATTCGATCGTGGTTTCCCGCTCAAGGATCACGTCCTCCTGGGCCCGGATCGCCCGCTCTTCCGAGAGTATTTTGCGGCCACCCCGCATTTGTCCCAGCCCCGTGACCAGGCTCGACACGAATCCAGTAAAGATCCCAAATAATCCCACTCCGCCGATCATGAGAATCACCCCCACCACCCGCCCGGCCGTGGTGACCGGGTATTTGTCACCGTATCCAACCGTCGTCACCGTCGTGAACGCCCACCACAAGGCGTCGTTCAACGATTTTATGTTTGAGTTCTGGTCGGTTTCCACCCGCAGAACGAACACGGCCGAAAACACGAGCAGGAGCAGGGAAATGATCGCCGCGGTCGCCAGCGTGCTCGAGGCCTGGTTGCTGACGGCGTACCGATAGATCACCTTGAACGAGCGCAAGGCCCTCAGCAGACGCAGCAAACGAAAAACCCGCACCGCCCGACCCCAGCGGAAAATATCAAAATTGGGCACGCTCGAAATCAGGTCGATCCAACCCCATTTCAGGAACTTCAATTTCGATGGGGCCGCATAAAATCGCAGAAAGAAATCGTAGATGAAAACGACGCAGATCGCGGTATCGACTCGCTCAAACCAAACCTCCGCTTCGGGGGACAATGTGACCATCGCCTCGATAAACATTCCGAGCAGGCAATAAATCGAGAGCGACAGCATCAACGCCTGCCAGCGATCGACTCTTTCTTCCGCCGGACGGTGAACTGCTTGCGTCATAGGTTTTAGCGGTCGCTGCGTTCGGATGCCTTGGGCCATCGTCAATTGGCCGACGGTCTCGTCCCGAACCCAACCTACCGTTGTTTAGGTTGCCCATCGGATAGCAGACCAGGCCTGAAACCTCAAATGCGTTATTCCATTTCCGATCCCCCGCTGAATCAAAAACATGACATTCGATCCGGCGCATCTCCCTACCAACGCCTAATACCTGCTCCCCCCCCCCGACCGCTTGGATCACTTTGCGAGCGCGCGCGCCGCCCTCTCCGCGTCAATTCGCCTCAGGGCGCGATATAGCCCTCGGGTCGTAAGCAAATCCTCTTCGTTTTCCTTAATCAATTGGACGATTGACGGAACCGCCGCGGCGGCCTTCACGCCAAAGCTTCCGAGCGCGATCGCCGCGACGCTCCGCACGCTCGGATCGGCGTCGTTCAATTTCGCGAACAACGCGCTCACGACATCGCCCAAATCCTCCCCGATGTCGCGCAACGCCTCCGCGGCGTTACGGCGGACCTCGGCATCCGGATCATTCAGACATTTCACCAGGGCCGGCGCCGCCAGCTGCCTGTCCGAGTGACACGCCATGAGGGCGGCCGCCGCCGTTTTGCGGATGTTCGCGTCGGCCGCCTCGAGGTTCTTAGCGAACGCGGCCACCGCGCCGGGCGGATCGATCGCGACTAACGCCTCGACGGCGGCGGAGCTTTCGCCCGGGTCGTTACTTTCGACCATTTTAAGTAGCTTTGGAAATGCCGGCCTGGACCGGATGCCGAACTCGCCCAAACCTTCCGCGACCTCGGCCCGGCACCTTGCGTCGGGATCATCCAACTTCGCGATTAGCGCCGTCACCGAGCGCGCCGCGTCGTCGGGGAAATTGGCCAATCCCAGGGCGGCCTCTCGCCTTGCCGACGGATCGTTGAGCGCGGCGATCAAGCTCGGGACGCATCGCTGGCAACCCGGCCCCAACGCCGCGAGAGCTCCGGCCGCGTTTCGCCTTACCCATAGGCGCTGGCTCTTTAGCGCCGACTCCAACGCCCGTTCCGCGGCTGGGCCGATCCGGCTGAGCGTCTCGGCCGCCCAATAGCTCTCCAAGGTATCGTCCAATAACTCCGCGACGGCCGGCACGGCATCCGCCGCCGCCGGGCCGAGCGCCCCGAGGCCCCATAACGCCCGAGAGCGAATCAAGCGAGCGTTTCGAAAGCGGATTCTGATCCATCGCTGCCGCTCGATCAACGGAGCGCAAAACCGCTTCACCGCGGAGTCGCGCGCGCGCAACATCCCTAGCAGGCACGGAACCGCCTTCGGCCCGATCCTCTGAATGGCCAACTCCGCCGCCGTGTTAATTTCCGGCGACGGATTCCGCAAGTCGCCGACCCACGCGCTCAGGTTCCGCCCCTGATACTCCGGCTCGCGCGGCATCGTGGCTGCCGAATAGGCGATCAGGCCGAAAACCACGCCGATCAACCCGATCCAAGCGATGCGCCAATGCTTCTTCATCCGTTCGTAAGTTCGCTTCGCTCCAGGTATTCCGCGAGCGAAAAAAGTGACCCGCCCGGTCGGGCCGGCCGCTGGGATAAGTGGTTGGCACGTCTTGGCGGTGTGGTCCGAAGTCTGAGGCCGGGAGGGCGGCAAACCCGCGGTCCCTTGTGGCGTCGGGTCCGATGTCGCGCTGCCGGCTCAACTGAACCATTGTCGGAGACTGGAATCTTACGAGGAATCGGACTAAAGTCCGGCAATGTCGCGCAGCATCCATACGACGAGAAAGACAATCTCGAAACTCAGCCGAATGAAGCCCGCTTCGGACGCCGCAAAGGCCGAGGTGATCGCGAAGGCGCGTTCAAAACTCGCGCGCAAACGTCGAATCAAGCGGTTGGTGAACGACGAGCGCAAGCGCCCCACGCCACCGGCGGAGACCAATCCTCAGGTTATTCCGATCGAGACGCATCACGCCAGCCACCACATCCATCATAGCGCGTCCGCGGAAGATTTGCGTGCCGTGCTGTCCCTGTTGCCACCTCCTGCAATTGCAGGGATTTCGTCGATCAAACTGATCCTTGGCAAGGAGTACCTTGACGAACGGCGCTCGGAGGATGATGGGGATCCCGACCCGTTTACCGGAAGGATATCTCACCAACTCTTGCCGGGCGTGTATGCCGGAGCTTGCTTTGGCACCTATCACCCGTCTTCTGGCCGCGTTACCCTCCACGCGCACGTTTATGACGCTGACAAACTGCCGTTCGACCAACGCGCCTGCGAGCTTTACCTGCGGTTTCACGCGCTGAAGACCTTCGTACACGAAGTAGCTCACCACCACGACCAGACTCACCGGATTCGCCGAGGCCGTTGGTTGGCCGACCGAAAAGAGAATTCCGAGTGGTACGCCGAAAAAATGGAACACGAGTGGACTAAAGATGTGGTCCTCCCTTACTTGGAAAAGGCCTACGCCTCGGATGTCCGGGGGTTGCTAGACTTCATCGAGCATCAGGGCGGCTGGCGACCCGATTTCAAATTTTTCTTAGGCGATCCCCGGACCACGCGACGAGATGGCCTGATCAGGATTTCCGCCGACACTGCCACCGCGTTCGAGTCTTGGGTTGAGGATTTTCCAAAGTACGCGAACCTGGCCGAGTCACGGCTGGCGTTTGCATGGGCGCTCCACTACTCGGACGAGTATGAGATCTGCCTTCAAATACTGGATCGCTTATTAGTGGAGAATCCAGTATTCAAGGCCGCGCTCACCTGCAAAGCGGATACTTTGATCCATTTGGATCGCGAAGACGAGGCGTTCGCGATCGCGGACCAATTACTGGCCGACGACGCCGAAAACACAGACGCGTGGGAGATTCGAGGTGACGCTCTTCAATGTCGGCGAGATTGGAAAGGGCTTCTTGATAATTGTGATAATTGGCTAGCCGTCGTTCCTGAGAACTCAAAACACCGCCTTCCCGCGCTCCGGCAGCGCGCAATCGCATATTGCGCTTTGGGAGACACCGGCAAAACGGATGAGGCGATCGACGACTGTGTCCGGTGTACAGGGCGACCGCAATCGCGGGATTCTTTTCGAAGGCTTATCTACCGGTCGGCCGGCAAAACTCTTTCCGTTGAGAAAGCCTAAATTGCGCGGTAATGCGACAACATGAACGCCAAACACCTCATTCGCCTCGGCGTGCCGCTCGGGGAAGCGACCCGGCGGGCGGTTGATTTTATCAGCAAATTCGTTCTTGGTGGCGGCGACAAGGCGCAACTTGAGCAGGAAGTCTCGGCGATTGTCGCGAATCCCACGGAATTTGTTCACGATCCGCTCCGGGCTGAATTCGCCAAGGCGCTATTGAAGGCCCCGCCGGCGCCTCGCGCGGAACCGGTCAAGTACCGGCAATGGGGCGAAGGTCTCGATCACGAGGCGGTGATGCAGATGGAGCGGGCCTGCTTGCTCCCGGTCACGGTGGCCGGAGCGCTGATGCCGGACGCGCACGTCGGTTATGGCCTTCCCATTGGCGGCGTGCTGGCGACCGACAACGCCGTGATTCCCTACGCCGTCGGCGTGGACATCGCCTGCCGGATGAAAATGACCGTGCTCGATCTCCCGGCTCGCGATCTGGAAAACAAGACCGACCGACTCACGCGCGCCATCGAGGCGGAGACACGTTTCGGCGTCGGCGCCAGTTTCAAGGAACGGCGCGCGCATGACGTGCTTGACGCCGATTGGGCGGTCAGCCCCATCACCAAGAATTTGAAGGATCGCGCCTGGGCGCAACTCGGCACCAGCGGAAGTGGCAATCATTTCGTCGAGTTCGGCATTTTCACCGCGCACGGTCCCATCGAAGCGCCGGGCCGACCGGCGCTGCCGGCGGGGCAGTACGTGGCGTTACTCAGTCACAGCGGCAGCCGTGGGACCGGCGCGGCGGTCTGCGATCACTACAGCAAACTGGCCGCCAGCCAGCTTCCCGATCTCCCGAGTGAACTGAAACGCCTCGCCTGGTTGTCGCTCGACTCCCCGGAGGGGCGCGAATACTGGGCCGCGATGGAACTGATGGGGCTTTACGCCGCGGCCAATCACGCGCTCATCCATCAGCACGTCGCCGCCAATCTCGGCGCTCAGGTTCTGCTCGACCTCGAAAATCACCATAATTTCGCCTGGAAGGAGCGGCATGTCATCGGCGGCGTCGAGCGCGAAGTCGTCGTGCATCGCAAAGGCGCGACGCCCGCGGGCGCAGGCGTGTTGGGAATCATTCCCGGCTCGATGGCGTCGCCCGGATTTGTCGTCGCCGGTAAGGGCAAGGCCGAGTCACTTGATTCCGCCTCGCACGGCGCCGGCCGGGCGATGAGCCGCAAGGCGGCCAACGAACGTTTCAATTGGAAAGAAGTGAAGCGGTTACTGCATGAACGGGGCGTCACGCTGATCTCCGCCGGCCTCGACGAAGTCCCGATGGCCTACAAGAACATCCGCGAAGTGATGGCCGCCCAAAGCGATTTGGTGACGGTCCTCGGCCAGTTCGACCCGAAGCTGGTCAAAATGGCGCCGGCCGGCGAACGCCCTGAGGACTGAAAACTGATCCATCCCCGTTCAGCCGGTCCCGGATTCTGTCTTGCCATCGAACCTTGGAAAGCCATCCTTCAAGCGTGAAATCCTCCTGCTGCCGCCGGAAATTGACGCGCTTGCTATTCATCTTCTCGATCAGCTTCACGCTCGGCCTCCTCGACCTTGGTCACGCCGCAGCACAATCCGTCTCGAATCCATTCGAGAAGGACATTCTGGCCTTTGAAGCCGCCGACCGCGTGAATCCGCCCCCGACCGGCGCGATCCTGCTTGTCGGCGATTCACAGTTCACCCGCTGGAAAACCGTCCAACAAGAATTGCCGGAATATCGGATCATCAATCGCGGCTTCGGCGGCTCGAAAATGACCGACCTTTTGCTTTACATGGACCGAATCGTCCTGCCGTACCGCCCGCGATTTATCGTCATTAACGAAGGCGGAAACGACATCCATTCCGGCCACACGCCCGAACAACTTCTGGCCGACGTCACGACCTTTGTTAACCACATCCGGGCGGCCCTCCCGAACGTGCCGATTGCCTTCAGCAGCCTGACGCCCAGCCCCGCCCGCTGGAGTGAACGGGACACCCGGCTGCGTTTCAACCAGATGCTGAAAGCCTACCTGGCCAGCGGCAAAAACCTGATCTACCTCGACTTGTTCGACCGCTACCTCCGCCCCGACGGCAAACCGCAGGAACAATTCTTCGTTGAGGACAAGTTGCACCACAGCGCCGCCGGATACGCGATCCGCGTCCAAAACCTGCGTCCTATCCTCGGCCCGCCGGACTTTCCAGACCGAAAACCCGGACGTTGAAATTCGGCGACATGGGAGACCCGAGCAGGATCTAAACCTCCGACCAACCCCGAACGCGTTCGGGGTCTCTCTAACCGTTGCGCGACCCGCGCCAGTGCGCGGCCCTAGAATGGTGGGCCCAGCAGGATTTGAACCTGCGACCAAGCGATTATGAGTCGCCTGCTCTAACCGCTGAGCTATGGGCCCGGAAGCGCTGGTTTCGCTGGCTACCACGATCCGCCGGGTTTGTCCGGCGCGACCTTCGCCACCGTCTTCGAAGCGGTCAACATTTTGCCCTCGCCTGCCTCCGAGGCAAGCTCATTCGGCTCAGGCGTCCCTGCCACGATGACCGCGCGACGATGGAGTTGGAAGATTGACTTTGCGTAACCGGCGCTGAACAAAAGTCGCGTGGCACGCAAACGAAAAAACGCGGACGTCCTGAAGATTCCGGGGCCGCACGACTGGCGCACGACGGACCAGGACGAAATCAACAAGCGGCGGCTCCGGGCGGAAACCGAGCCGTTCATCATCGCGAACCTGAACCCGCGCTATCCGGTCTTCTCGAATTTCTCGGTCCGCTCCGGCAGCGGGATGACCTATTCGGTCGAGATTCGCGACTTGCGGGAACGTCAGTACGCGTGCGAATGCGTCGATTTTCGAATCAACGGCCTCGGGACCTGCAAACACGTGGAAGCGGTGTTGTTTCAGCTGGCCATGCGGTACCGCAAGCATTTGCGGACGGCTCAAGAGCAGGGTTCTCCGCGGATCGAGGTGGCTCCCGACCCGGCTTCCGGCGCCCTGCGCGTCACCCACGGACGCGAGAGTCTGCCGGCGGATTTGGCGCGCTACCTGGACCAGGATGGGCGCGTGAGCGCCGAAGCGGCGGACGGGTTCGTCGAGCGCCTCAAGCGCGCGGAGCTGCCAAGCCTGCGCGTCTCGCAGGAGGTGGCGCCTTGGTTGGCGCTCCGGAGCCAGGCGGCGGAGCGCCGGGCGCTGCGGCGCGAGTATGAATTGAAAGTCCAGAGCGGGGAGTGGCCGCCGCAGGAGACGCTGGTTCCGCTCTTCCCCTACCAAAGGGAGGGAATGCTGCACCTGGCCTTCACGGAACGAGCCTTGCTCGCCGATGAAATGGGCCTGGGCAAGACCATTCAAGCGATTGCGGCGTGCGCCCTCTTGCATCGCTTGGGCAAGGCGCAACGGGTCCTGGTAGTCACTCCCGCGTCCTTGAAGACGGAATGGGAGGAGCAGATTCAGCGCTTCACCCACCTGCCGTACCAATTGGTCTTCGGGGCGCGGCCGGCGCGCTTGGCCGCCTACGCCAAAGCCCCGTTTTTCACCATTGTCAATTACGAGCAAATGACGCCGGACTCCCTGGATGTCAACGCTCGCCTCGCCCCGGACGTCGTCGTCCTTGACGAGGCGCAACGGATCAAGAATTGGAACACGAAGACCGCGCAAGCCGTCAAGCGGTTGAACAGCCGTTATGCGTTTGTGCTCACCGGCACGCCGATTGAGAATCGGATCGACGAGATTTACTCGCTGATGGGTTTTCTCAATCCCGCGGTCCTCGGGCCGCTGTTCCGCTTCAACCGCGATTTTTACGAATTTGATGATCGAGGCCGTCCCGCCAACTACCGGCAACTGGAATTGCTCCACCAGCGGATCAAGCCGTTCATGCTTCGTCGCCGAAAACTCGAGGTCGAGACCGAATTGCCCGACCGCACTGACCGCACTTTTCTCGTGCCGCTGAGCGATGAGCAGCGAAATACGTACGCTGACCATGAGAAAGAGGTCGCCCGCCTCGCGAGCATGGCCAAACGCCGTCCATTGACTCAGCAAGAGCAGGACAAATTGATGCGTGAATTGGCGATGATGCGCATGGTCTGCGACACCAATTACATTCTGGACCCCAAGGATCGCGTCTGTCCGAAGCTCGGCGAACTGGAGCGCATTCTCGAGGAATGCCGCGAGAACCTTGAGGTTAAGGTCATCATTTTCTCCGAGTGGGAGCGCATGCTCGAATTGGTGCGGGAACTGTGCGAGCGGATCGACCTTGGTCACGCGTGGCACACCGGCAGCGTTCCCCAGCGCCGCCGCCGCGCGGAAATCAATCTTTTCAAGAACGACCCGCAATGCCGGGTCTTCCTGAGCACGGATTCCGGCGCGACCGGGCTGAACCTGCAAACCGCCAGCGTGGTCATCAATTGCGACCTGCCGTGGAACCCGGCCAAGCTCGAGCAGCGGATCGCTCGGGCCTGGCGCAAACATCAGACCCGGCCGGTGACCGTGATCCACATTGTTTCTGAAAACACCATTGAGCACAGCATGTTGGGCACGCTCGCCAACAAGCAGGCGCTCGCCGACGGCGTGCTCGAGATGAAGGGTGATCTGGGGAAAATCAAGCTGCGCGGCGGGCGTCAAGCTTTCCTCGCCCGGCTGGAACAACTGATGGCGCCGCCTCCCGCCCAAGCCAAGCCGGAAGTCGCCCACCCGCAGCCGCTCCCGGCTGACCGAGCGCTTGCGTTCAGCCGGCAGGCCGAGCGCCTCCTCGGGGGCCTGCTCGTAAAGTGCGAAGAGCGGTTTCCGCGCGACGGCGCGCACTCCGTCCTGGTGGCCGTCGTCGAACGCGACGCCGCCGTTTGGCGTGAAAAACTCGCGCCCCTCCATGAGGAATTGTTCGGGGTCGGAAAGACCGACCCCCTGGCGCCGGTCCGACTGGAGGTGATCGATCGCACGACGGATGAGGCGCTCAAGCGATTGACGGAAGCCGGGCTGATCGCGCTAGCCACGCGCGCGACTCGTTCGCTCCACCCGGCGCCGGAAGCCGCGGCCATCCCGCCACTCTCCGCTGAAGAGCGGACCCGCGCGGAAGCACATCGCCACCAAGCGGCGAGGCGACTCAAAATGGCCCGACTCTTGGGCGACGGCGAATTGCTGGAGGAAGCGCGCGCCGCGTTAACGGAGGCGGGCCTCTGCCTGGGCCGCGGTCTGGCGGTCGAGAATCGCCTGCCAGAACCGTCCAATCTGGAAACCGCCTTGTTGCCGCCTCTTTCGCTCAGCTGGGGCGATCAACTGTCCCGTCTCCGCGGATTCCAAACCGATCCCGACGCGCCGTGGCCACCCATCGCCGAGGCGTTGCAACGAGTCCTGGAAGCCAAACCTTATGCCCCTGCCCGCTGATTATCACATGCACACCCCGCTCTGCCGGCACGCCGTCGGCGAGCCGACTGAGTACGCCGCGCACGCCCTGAGCCTAGGGCTGACCGAGATTGGGATGTCGGACCACAACCCGATGATCCGGGACGACTACGACGATTGGCACATGCGCATCGGCGAATTGGACGAATACGTCGAGAAGGTGGAGAAAGCGCGGCGTGATCATCCCAGCTTGGCGATCCGGTTGTCGCTGGAGGTCGATTATTTGCCCGGCCATGAGGAATGGATTCGCGAGCTGGCCGCCCGGCATCCTTGGGACTACCTCATCGGGTCGGTGCATTACGTGAGCGATTCCTGGGATTTGGATAATCCGAAAAAGCTTTCCGAATGGAAAAAGCGCGACCCGACCGAAGTCTGGACGACCTATTTCGAAAGGCTGACCCAGGCGGCCGAAGCCAAACTTTTCGAGATCATCGGGCACGCGGACCTGCCGAAAAAATTTTGTTTTTACCCGACCACCGACTGCACGCCGGTGTTTGCGCGATTCCTCGAGGCCGCCCAGCGAAACGAAGTCGCCATCGAGTTGAACACGGCCGGCTTGCGCAAGGATTGCAAGGAAATCTATCCGAGCCGACAATTTCTGGAACTTGCTTATCAAAAAGGAGTTTGGATTACGTTCGGGTCGGACGCGCACGCTCCGGGCGAGGTGGGGATGAACTTTACGGAAGCGGTGGAAATGGCGCGCGGCGTGGGCTACCGGGAATGCTGCCGTTTCGAGCGACGCCAAAGGCGGCTGACCGCAATATGAATAAAATTGCTTTACATGCGCCGCCAACTTGCCTAGCATCAGTTTTTTATCGAACGACTAAGAGATGATCGAAAGTATGGAAGCGAAAGCAAAAACGATTGAAGAGTATCGGATTCACGAGCGCGACACGGGCTCCGCGGACGTGCAAGTTGCCCTGCTGACCGAGCGAATCAATTTATTGACCGGACACCTTCAAAAGAACCAGAAGGATCACAGTTCCCGCCGTGGGCTGTTGATGATGGTCGGCCAGCGCCGGCGATTGTTGGACTACCTCCACCAGACCGACACGCCGCGGTATCAAGCGTTGACCAAGAAGTTGAAACTCCGCAAGTAACCTCTTTCGCCGCACGTCGAGTTTTTCGTGCCGTTGATTCAATTTTATAGGGCAGACCTCGTGTTGGGATTACCAAAGAATGGACCGGTAAGCGCGATCCGGTTCATGCTGTCCTGCCCCCACCCACATCGCGCATGAAAACCTGCCCGTTGGCGCTGGGAAATTTCATCCAGCTTCCTGTCTCAGGAGGCTGGCTGAAGTTCCTCTGAGCCGACGGGCATTTAGCTTATTACCACCATGTCTGAAAAAATCACGTTCCAAGTCGGGACACAACAAATCACCATTGAAACCGGCAAGCTCGCCAAACAGGCGGATGGCGCCGTGACGGTGCAACTCGGAGAAACCATCGTCCTCGTCGCGGCCGTCGCCGCCACGAACGCCAAGCCTGGCCAGGACTTCTTCCCCCTCACGGTGGACTATCGCGAAAAGGCCGCGGCGGTTGGCAAGTTCCCGGGCGGTTATTTCAAGCGTGAAGGCCGGCCGACGGAAAAAGAGATTCTCACCTGCCGCATGATCGACCGCCCGATCCGGCCCCTGTTCCCGAAAGGTTGGTACAACGAGGTGCAAGTGCAGAGCGTCCTGTTGAGCGCGGATGGCGAGAATGATCCCGATATGCTCAGCATGATCGGGGCTTCCGCGGCGCTGATGGTGAGTGACATCCCCTGGGCTGGACCGATCGGCGCGGTGCGCATTGGCCGGGTCAAGGGCCAGTTCATCGCCAATCCGACGCACACCGAAATGAAGGAGAGCGACCTTGATTTGGTTTACGTCGGCAACGCGACCGATCTCGTGATGTTCGAAGGTTCCGCGAAGGAAATCACCGAGGCGGACTTCAACGCCGCCCTACTTTTCGGGCACGAATCCTGCAAGCCGATCATCGCCGCCCAAAACGAACTCGCGCAGCGCGTCAACAAGGCCAAGCGCGCGATCACGCTCAACATCGTGCCCGAGGAAATCCTTAAAGAGGCCAAAACGCTGGCGGGAGACCGCATGGTGGCGGCCCTCCTTACCCCTGGAAAACTCGCGCGCGAATCCGCCTGCAAGGCGCTGGCGGACGAGGTCGGCAAGAAACTGGTCGAAAAGTTCACCGCGGAAAAAGTCACCGACTTTGTGCTCAAGGACGCCTTCTACTACATGCAGAAGGAAGGCGTGCGAGCGCTGATTCTGGAAAGCAAGAAGCGGCTCGACGGCCGGAATTTCGAGCAGGTGCGCCCGATCTCATCGGAGGTTGGCCTCCTGCCCCGCGCCCACGGTTCCGCCATCTTCGCCCGCGGCGAAACCCAGGCGGTCGTGCTGGCGACCCTTGGCACCTCGGAGGACGCGCAAGAGTTTGACGCCTACACCGGCGGCACGACGGAGAAGCCGTTCATTCTGCACTACAATTTCCCGAATTTCTCGGTCGGCGAAACCGGCCGCATCAGCGGTCCCGGCCGCCGCGAAATCGGCCACGGCGCCTTGGCTGAGCGGTCCCTCGAGCCGATGGTGCCGCTGGCGGCGTTCCCGTACGCGATCCGCGTCACCTGCGAGATCATGGAATCGAACGGCTCCACTTCGATGGCGTCGGTCTGCGGCGGCACCCTGGCGCTGATGGACGCGGGTGTTCCGATGATCCGTCCCGTGGCCGGCATCAGCGTCGGCATTTGCACCGACACCGACGATCACCACGCCATCACGCGCTACGAATTGCTGACGGACATCATTGGCTGGGAAGACGCCTTCTGCGATATGGACTGCAAGATCGCGGGCACCGACAAGGGCATCACCGGCTTTCAACTCGACCTCAAATTGCCCGGCCTGCCCCATCGCATCATGGCCGAGGCCGTCGAACGAGCCCGTGTCGCGCGGTTATTCATCCTCACGGAAATGGGCAAGACCTTGTCGGCGCCGCGCGCTGAACTGAGCAAGTACGCCCCGCGCATTTTGACCCTGAAAATCAATCCGGAAAAGATCGGACTTTTGATCGGGCCGGGTGGAAAGAACATCAAACGCATCGTCGAAGAATCTGGTTGTGAGATCAACATCGAAGACGATGGCAGCGTGAAGATCTACTCGGTCTCCGCCGAAGGCATGAAAATCGCCCGCGAGGCAATCGAAGGGATGTCGGCGGAAATCGAAGTCGGCAAGATCTACCGCGGCAAGGTTGTCACGATCAAGGAATTCGGCTGCTTCGTCGAGGTATTCCCCGGCAAAGACGGTCTTTGCCACATTAGCGAATTGGCCAATTTCCGCGTCAAGCAAACGGAAGACATCGTCAAAATGGGCGATGAAATCTGGGTCAAGTGCATCGGCGTGGATGAAAAAGGCCGCGTCAAGCTTTCCCGCAAGGCCGCCATGGCTGAACGCGATAAAGAAATGGCCGATAAGAATCAGGCCAGCTAATCCACTTTTTTATTGCCTGAGGCGGCCGGACGCGCTAGGACATGGGGGCATGTTCAGCGACCCAACCAATGTATTCCTAATCATTGTTGCGTCCGGCGCCTTAGTTTTTACAGGCTACCTTATCCTGGACTACTTTTCCCACGCCGCGGTCACCTCGCGGCGGAGGCGAAGACGTTACGTGGATAAGCTCAAAAAAGTGAGGGAGCACCAGAAAGAACGCGGCGCCGCGGAATCGGCGTCCGACTCCCAGCCTGAACGATCCGGCTCTTCAGCCGCGTCGGCGTCGTCGCGCGGTCAGATCGCCTAAATCTCCGCCCGTTCCTCGCGCCGTCATCCGATGGGGTGACGGGCGCGCCGTCGGAGACGGTTAGTCGAGCGGCGCCGGAATGGGCTTTTCGGCTGGCCGCAGGCTGATTGATCGACGGCGCCGTCACCTCCCTACGAGCTTATGGCGTTACCCGAATTCTTCCGCGTGCAAAACGATGGCGTCGTTCTCGCCGTCAAACTTCAGCCACGGGCGTCACGGAACGCGATTGGCGAACCGATCGGCGCCGAGCTACGGGTTTGGGTCTCGGCGCCGCCGGTTGATTCGGCCGCGAATGACGCTTTGCTGCGTCTGCTGGCGGAGACGCTGGGCTGCGCGCGGTCCCAGGTCGAACTGATCCGCGGACGGGCCTCCCGGCGCAAACAAATCAAATTGCACGGCATTGCCGCCGAAGCGGCGTTCGCGAAACTCTTTCCCGCCCAGTAAAAACCGACCGCGAACGGTTGACAGCCCCCGCCGGCCGACTGGATAGTCTAGCGCGTGACTCGGGTTTATGACGTTGCGATGACGCACAAGCTGGACGCGGACGATTTCTTCATCCACCGCGTGCAGAGAGCTTGCGCCGAACGCGGCCTGAATTTTTTCCTGATCGAACCGACCTGGGTCGAGAATTTCTACGACCTAACCACCCGCGGCGCGATCTGGACCCGCGTCCTGCTCAATCTGCACAGCGAGCATCATCGACCCGACGACATCTATCATCGCCTGATTCGCCTCGCGGCGGAACGCCAAACGAAGGTGATCGACCCACCCGAGATCGCTTTGGCCGCGTTCGACAAAGCGCGTTTACACCAGCACCTGATCACCGCCGGCCTCGGTGTCCCCCCAACGGTGATTGTCCGACGGGATCAGTTCCCCGACTTCAAGTTGACGGAATCGGAACGCAACATGCTTGGAACCCCTTTCGTCATCAAACCGAGCCTCGGTTACGGCCGGCGCGGTGTCGTTTTGGACGCGACCAGCGAAGCCGACCTGGCCCGTTCGCTGGCGGCGTGGCCGGATCCGAATTACCTCTTCCAAAAGTTGATTCTGCCCCGCTCGCTAGGCGCTGATCCGGCATATTTTCGGGTGTTTTACGTCTTTGGATCGACGTGGTGCTGCTGGTGGAACTGCTTCACCGATCGTTATCGGTCGATCTCCTCGGATGAGGCGGCGACATTGGACCTGACGGCGTTGCAGGCCATCGTCCACCGCGTCGCCGGTTTAACCGGGATGAATTTTTTTTCGAGCGAAATCGCGCAAACGGAGTCTGGTAACTACGTGCTAATTGATTACGTCAACGATCAATGCCATCTGCTGACTCAAACCGCCAACCCGCAAATCGGGGTGCCCGACGAGATCGTGGCCGCGATCGCGGAACGCCTCGTCACCGCGGCGCATGGGCTGATCACCAACGTCGCGGAAAACCGCCCCGCGCGCCCATGAAACTGCGGGCCGGCATTTACCAACTCGCCTTCCCCCGCCCCACTTTGGTCATGGGGATCGTGAATGTGACCCCCGATTCATTTTCTGACGGCGGTCAGTTCTTCGACGCGACCGCGGCGATTGCGCACGGACGAGAGCTGGCGCGGCAAGGCGCGGACTTGATCGACGTCGGCGGCGAATCGACCCGCCCGAACGCGGGGCCGGTCAGCGTCGAGGAAGAAATCCGGCGCGTGGTCCCGGTGATCGGCTCGTTGGCGGCCGAATTGAGCGTTCCCATTTCGGTGGACACCAACAAGCCCGCGGTCGCGCGCGCCGCCCTCGCGGCCGGCGCCACCATCGTCAACGACGTGTGCGCGAATCGCAGCGCGCCGGAAATGTGGGAGGTGGCCGCGGCGGCGGGCGCGGGTTACGTGTGCATGCACATGCAAGGCGACCCGCCGAACATGCAAACCAATCCGACCTATCAAGACGTCGTCCGGGAGGTGGCGGAATTCTTCCAGGACCGGCTTGAACGACTCACGGCCGCCGGCCTTGAATCGGATCAGATAGTTCTGGACATCGGCATTGGATTCGGCAAAACCGTGGAGCACAATTTGAAACTGCTCGGGGGTCTGCGCCATTTTGGAAAGTTCGAGCGGCCGCTGATGTGCGGGATTTCGCGCAAATCATTCCTCGGGAGCCTCCTGGGGGTGGAGGTTGCGGCGCGGCTGCCCGCTAGTCTCGCCGGCGCCTGCTGGGCGGTCTGCGCGGGCGCGCATATCGTACGAACCCATGACGTGGCGCCGACGGTCCAGGCGCTACGCCTGACCGAGGCCCTCCAGGGCGAAAGCAATTAATGGATTGGTCGATCTTAACCGAGTTTTCGACACCCGGTCCGTGGCTTGAGATCGCCGTGATGACGATTGGCATTTATTACGCCATTGAATTCGTCCGTGGCACCCGCGGCGGCCCGGTTGTGGTCGGCTTTTTCTTTTTGGTGGGGCTCACGCTTCTGACCACCGTCCTCCGGCTCCAAGTATTGAGCTGGCTGCTGCGTTCTTTCTTTCCGTTCTCCGCTCTCGCCGTGCTGGTGATTTTTCAGCCCGAGTTGCGGCGGATGCTGGCGGAATTAGGCAATCTTCCCATCTTCACCAGCGCCCGGGAACAGCGCCAGAATATCGAAGTCATCATTCAATCCGCCGAGCGGCTGGCGGAAGTCCGGATCGGCGCGCTCATGGCGATCGAGCAATCGATTCACCTGCGGGGCGCCGTTGAATCCGGCATCCCGATCGATTGCGAGGCCACGCCCGAAATGCTGGAAACAATTTTTTTCCCGAATAACGCCATCCACGACGGGGGCGTTATCATCAAGGAAGACCGCATCACCTACGCCGCCTGCATTTTCCCCCTGACCCAACGTCAGGATTTGAACAAATCGCTCGGCACCCGGCACCGGGCGGCGATCGGCTTGACGGAGGAGACCGACGCGGTCGTCGTGGTCGTTTCGGAGGAGACCGGCGCGATTTCCCACGCCTACAAGGGACAACTCGTTCGTGGCGTGACGTTGGAAGAGCTGCGGGCGTTCTTGACGTCGATTTTTGTGACCCCGCCCCGGACGCGCAGCTGGTCCGAGTGGCTGCGGCGCAGTCATCCGAAACCGGCCCCGGCCTCCCCTCCCAAGGAAGGAGTCAAGTAATGGCGGCTCTACGTAAATCGATCTCCCGGAACCTCAGTTGGAAAATCCTTTCGCTGATTCTGGCGACCGTGATTTGGTTTCTCATTCGCCTGGGCTTGCAGGAAGAGGTCAAGCGCCTGCTCGGAGTAACGAACCCACCCAAAACCCGGCTCTTGTCCCAGCTTCCGATTACCCTCATGACCTCCGCGGCGGACGAACGCGGGTTCAAGGTCAACCCGAGAACCGCGGACGTCCTGGTCAGCGGTGATCCGATGCTGGTGGACGGCCTGGACCCCGCCGAGGTCGAGGTCTTCGTTCGCTTGACCGACATTCAGGAGACCAAGGGATCGCACGTCAAAATCCTGTATCACGCCCCTAATTCCATCAACGTTTTGCGGGTCGTGCCGACCGCCGTGGAAATCGAACGCGTTGCAGCCCACCGCTGATTCGTCTATGGTCCGGTCCGACGATGAGTAAGAAAATATTTGGAACCGACGGCGTCCGCGGGACGGCCAATATCGAACCAGTCACGGCCGAGACGGCCCTCCGGCTCGGGCGCGCCGCGGCCCACGTCTTCAAAAATCTCGAATCCCAAGCCCGCGGTCATGGCCGGCACAAGATCGTTATCGGCAAGGACACCCGGCTCTCGGGGTACATGCTCGAGAACGCCATCTCCGCCGGTGTGCTGTCGATGGGCGTGGATGTTCTCTTGATTGGTCCCCTGCCGACGCCCGGCGTCGCCTACGTCACCCGCAGTCTGCGGGCGGACGCTGGCATCGTCATCACCGCTTCCCATAATCCTTACGACGACAACGGCATCAAATTCTTCCGGGCGGACGGCTACAAGCTTGATGACGCAATCGAGGACAATATCGAACACCTGGTCTTCAGCGGTGAAATCGAGAGCATCCGGCCCACCGCCGGTCAAATTGGCAAAGCCGTCCGCATCGACGACGCGCTCGGACGCTATATCGAGTTCGCCAAGACCTCCCTGCCCCGGCGCATGACCTTGGAAGGAATGAGGATCGTGGTCGATTGCGCTAATGGGGCCGCGTACAAGTCCACCCCGTGCGTCCTGCGGGAATTGGGAGCCGAGGCGATTATCCTCTCCAATCAGCCCGACGGCACGAACATCAACAAGGAGTGCGGCTCGATGTGGCCGGATTTCATCTGCGGAAAAGTCCGCGAATTTCGCGCCGACGCGGGCATCGCCCACGACGGTGACGCTGATCGGGTCTTGATGTGCGACGCGGAAGGCAACTTGATTGATGGCGACGATTTCCTCGCGATCGTCGGGCGAGACATGCTCGCGAACGGCACGCTGCAGAATCAAACGGTCGTCGCCACCGTCATGAGCAACGCCGGACTCGAGCCGGCGATCGCGTCGGCGGGCGGCAAGGTAATCCGCACCGCCGTCGGCGATAAAAACGTGATCGATGAAATGCTGCGCGGGAGCTACAATTTCGGCGGGGAGCAGAGTGGCCACGTCATCTTTCGTGACTATGGCACGACGGGCGACGGCCTAGTCTGCGCCCTCCAGATTCTGCGGATCATGAAGGCGACCGGCACGCCCCTTTCAAAGTTGAGCCGCTGCTGGACCCGTTTCCCTCAACGCGTGGTCAATATTCGCGTTCGCGAAAAGGTTCCGTTCGACCAACTCGACGGCCTGTCAGCGTTATTGTCAGAAGCGGAGACCGTACTCCAAGCGGAGGGCGGGCGACTGTTGCTCCGCTATTCCGGCACCGAGCCAAAAGCGCGGTTGTTGTTGGAAGGGCGAACGGCCGCCCTCCTCGACCTGTGGGGTGACAAGATCGCCGCGACCATCCGGCGCCAGATCGGCGCCTAACCCGCCGCCGGAATTACGGCTTGGGTCTTTGGCTACGGAAAAACAAGGTTATCCGAGGCTAGTTGGCCGATGACTTGGTCGGGCAGGCGCAGGTCGAGCGTTCCTGGGGCGGGAAACGCCGGCCGGACATGACCATCGCAAAACGCGACCTCCGCCAATTTGCGGTGCCGGAAGTGCGCCGTCGCTTCCCCAACGTCGATATAGTAAAACTCCTCAAGCATGGGATTGGCGGGAGACGCGGGCGCCTGAAACGTGTTAACCTGCGCCGCGTCCGCAAACAACGCGATCTCGGTCGGGCGCGCCACTCGGGAAATCGGAATCGCCGCCTGCGTGAGCGGAACTGACAGGCGGAGATTATAGCCGTAGCCATACGCGGCGCCGGTGGCCTTCAATTTGAATTCTTGCAAGGAATACTGCAACGCCGGACAAAGCGTGACTCCACCTTTACCCAGGTACGGAAACAAGGCGCCGGGAGTCGGGTCGAAAACCCGATCCCCCTCAGCCCCCTGCCCCAGCCAGCCGAACCAGTAGATGTCGCCCCCATTGGTCGAGATACCGCGATAGCGGAACGCGGCGCCGGAATTATCGTCCCAATACATCTGCGACGCGAGCGACAGTTGCCGCAGATTGTTGACGCAGCGGATTCGTTGCGCCGAATGCTTGCCGCTTCCCAACGCGGGCAGGAGTAGCGACGTGAGTACGCTAATAACCGCGAGAACGACCAAAAGTTCTACCAGCGAGAAGCCGCTCCTCGCCCGCGGGCGCGCGGCGCGCGGCTTTCTCGCCGGTAATCGGTTGAAGAGGACGATCATCGCTCGGCGCCCAGCGCGTCCTACGGTCTCTCGGCGCGAACGCGATAAAACTCGCGACTCGTGGCGAGGACGTTCGTGTCGATCAACGTGACCACCCCAGGCTCGCCATCAACCAGCGATCCCACGTCGCTCCACGCGCGAAAATCCGCGGTCCGTTGCAACCCGTAATTCCAGTTGGTCCGGCTGAAGAACCTCGTTTGCCACTGACGGTCGGCCAATAGCTCCGTCTGCCCCGAAATCGGCCCAGCTGGCACGGTGAATGTCACATTATCCAGCGCGGCGTGAGCACGCACCGAACTGGCGTATTGCCCGACCTGGCCGCCATCCGAAAAACTTTCGACAGCGAACGTATCGACTCGAAAATCGGTAAAGCTCGGGCTGAGTTTGATCGGGTTGACGGTTCCTAACGGGATTCCATTCGTCGTAATCACCGTGGTTAGTACTTGGTTCGAGGCCGAATAGCTGAGCGCGACGTGCGTCGAAACGCCAAGCGGCAACGTCTGCAGCGTATAGTCCGCCGGACCGTTATAGTTCAGCGAACTGTTCGTGGACCAAACGCTGGGCCAAATCGTGGCGCCGAAGCCCGAGTCGCCGAAATACGCGAATTCCACCAAGTCGGGCGAATTCACGCCCGTCCCACGATAAAAATTCGTCCCGGTGGCCTCGGCGAAATTCATGAACCCGATGGTGATCGGAAAGCTCGACGGTTTGTTCGTCGTCGCCCCCACCGTCAAGTCGTGCAACAGCAGATCGAAGCTAAAACTGAAATCGTCGTACCGGGTCACAATTGTTCCCAACGGGCGGTAAATAAAGCTATTGGGCCGCGCCGAATCCCAAGTCACCGCGAGACTCTGGTTGGTTGGATTCCACGTGAACAAGCTGCGGTCGCCGAAACTTCGCCATCCGGAGGCCGCCGGGTCCTGTGTGAACCCATCCTGAACGAGTATCTGCGTCTCGCACGCGGCAAACGCATCAATCTCGGCGTGGCCGCTTAGAACCTCGATCCGCACGTAGGCAACGTGATCGAGTTTGACCGGCTGGCCGGCGGTATCCAAAGCCCAAGTGAAGCTATAACCCGCGCCTCCGGCGGAGCCGGCGTACCGGCCACCAATCCCGCTCAGGTCCAACCCAGAAAAGCTCTTGGCGGTCAAACTCGGGTCCACCGGCCGCTCAAAATCACCCGCGCCGTCCGTGGGCCACAAGGCGCCAAGTGACGGCGCCAGAGCCGGGTTCAATTGATAATACGTGATATTATCCGCGCTGACCCACACCCGCGTCGAAACCGCGTCCGCGCCGAACCGACTCCCGTCGGTTACGCCGCCCCCGGAATAATCACCGTTCGTGATGACAAAGCCCGCATTGCCAAAAATAATGAAATCCAAGCCATACGGATTCGCCGGTCGATGATTCAACGGCGGATCAAACTGGACGGTAAGCGAGCCGTTGGTTCCCAAGGACACCAATTGACTCGCGAGATACGGCGGATCGTAAGGATCCACCGGTGAGTCCCCGAAGCGGGGGTCACTCGTCACCGCGCTGGGCGCGCCCAACGCGGCCGCCGCGTTCGTGTAACCCGTCACATAGCCAACGCCCGGGGCGTACGCGACCACGGAACTTGCGAATTGGGCCGCCGAGAGCGTGAACGCCGCCAGGAAACCCGCGGCCAACAACGAAAGAAAACTGCATCTGCGCATGGTACTCACCTTTCAATACTTCCAGGACGGACCCGGAAACGGTTGAACAATTGCGAGACCAGCGCCGGGAAGAAGGTTGATACCGGCGCTCGAACGACCCTACAGCCGCGTCCGAACGACAAAAACAAAACCTCCAAACCCGACAAAAGCGGCGAATGGAGGCATCCAACGAATCCCCTCGAAACCAGATCGAGAGGCTGGCCTCATCCTTCCCTTTGACGGAGAAGTCAGCCATCGCGACGATTCACGCAAGGCTCAAGCCCGCGCTTATTCAGCTCACGACGACTACGACGAGAGCGGCCAGACCGATATCCTGACTCAAGGCCTCAAACCTTTCTTCCGCCTTCCCAGTCTCGAAAGACCAGTGGCTCTGGAAGATTGTAACCTTTTACAGTGGCGCAACCGTCCCCGATTCTCACGGGGTTCCCAGACATTCTGACCGCTTACTAAAGCCGGTTCAGCCGCCGCCCGAAGGCGCCCGTCCGAACCAGCGGTATTTCAAAGAGCGTAAAACCCTTAACCCGCTTGCGTCGGGCGAGCAAGTCCAATCGCGCCAGAATCTCAATTCTTCGCTGGCCACTCGGGCAGATTAATTTGGAAAAAGTCGAGTTTAGTCGAATTAAGGTTAAGATAGACCGCAAGTTGATTTGGCCGCGCGTGCGAATAATCAAGCTGCCAGGAAGTGTCCCGCCGCAATTCATCATTTCGTCCACGGTAAAGAATCAGCCGTACGCTGATCCCAGGCAATTGGCGCAACTCCGACATAAATTCGTTCAACGACCCGGCGTCACCCTCGAAACTCAGGCGAGTTCCCCAGTCAGGTGGCCAATAACTGACGATTCCTCCGCGAAACTCAAAGCGTTCATTGCGGATCACTTTGCGGATCGCCTCCGCTTTGACTGGGTCGTAGTCCTTGGGGAATTCGATGTCGCGCCCGATTTCACGGCTGAGCGCCGACGCGACGAGCGGCGCCAGCGCCAACGCTACGAGACCCAATGCCAGGCGCCGTCGTCCCATGGTAGTCATTCTTGTCTTCACGCATTTTCCTTTCATTCGTCGAGAACCGATCGGTTCCGATACTTCCCTGTTTGACGGCGCCAAGAAGTGTTTGCTCTCGGGAATCAGCATGCGCGGCTATTCGAAGGCCGTCGCGGCCCCCGAAAGCCTGCGTGACACCCTTCCCAGCCGGCGGCCCGTCGGGCCTAACGCGTCTTCAGAAACCCGCCCTCGTCCAGCCACTCGTCGAATCGCTCAATCCACTTGCCCACAGGCCGTTGGTTGCGCGACCGCAGCCCAAAACCGTGTCCACCGGTGGAGTAGATGTGCAGTTCGACCGGAACCCCTTCCTGTTTGAACAATAAATAGACCCGCGCCAATCCTTCGGAGATATCAGGCCGGTCATTGGCGGCGCAGGCCAAGAAGGCCGGCGGCGACTCCTTGGTCGGGAGCACGCTCCGCGAGTTGCCGGGATAGATCAGCGCTTGAAAACTCGGTTTCGCCGACTGTCGCTCGACGGCGTCGGCCGACGCCTCCTTGCCGTTATCGAAGCGCATACTCGCCAGCGCGGCAAGTTCGCCGCCCGCGGAGAATCCCATGACGCCGACCCGTGCGGGATTGATGAACCATTCCTCGGCGCGGCTGCGCACGAACCGAATCGCTCGCTGGGTGTCGGCCAACGCCTCGACCTCGACTTTGTAAGTCGAGTTCGTCTCGCGCGCGAGCCGATACTTGAGGACGAAGGCCGCGATCCCCCGTTCCTGCAACCACCTTGCGACGTTGTAGCCTTCGTGATCGATCGCCAGGACGCGGTGACCGCCGCCGGGAATCACGATCACCGCGGCGCCGGTGGCGCTTTCTTTGGTGGGCAGGTACGGAGTCAATGTCGGATTGTGAATTCGAGAAACGCTGCGTTCGCCTCCGCTGGATTTAACGACGAGTTCCGATTCCGTCTTCCCCTCAGACCCCGGGGCGCCGTTCGCCCAGAGAGGAATTTCCTTCGGTTCCTCCGCCGCCAGCCGAACCGCGCACAGGAGCAAGCTGGTGGACAGAAGTTGAGCGAGGAGTGAGTTCGACTTCATAATCGTTATGGTGTTGGTGAATCGCCCGCGCGGGCTTTGGATTCCGTCAGCTCTGATCGTTCGAGCGTAGGAGGGCCGTCGCGCTCCAGCAAGAGTCGTCTTGCCCCAACCTCGATTGCGTGCGTTGCGACCCATCGCCTCTCTTGGTCCGCTCAGTCCGAACCCGCCCTCTCCGTCACACGCGACCGTCTCGTTACACTTTGGCCATCGCGTTGCGAGCGGCTCCGCAGGCGCCGGCGTATTCGCCGAGCGTGGCCGGCAGCAAAGTCACCCGGCTCCCGCCTGGCCGCCATTCGATGGGATCCAGGTACTCCGCCAATGGACGCAGCAGCGCCGCGCCGGCGCGCGCGATGCCACCTCCGATGATAACGGCCGCCGGATCAAGAATATTGATCAACGAACAAATCGCGCAGGCCAGATTACGGACTGACTCCAACCAGACCTTGGTGGCATCCGTGTCGCCCGCCAAATGCGCGGTCACGAGATCGTGGGTCGTATGGAAACGCCCGCGCGAACGAGCTTCGACAGTGCAATTGCCCATCACCATTTCGAGACTCCCCGGCGTCTGCGCCACATCCGCCGGTCCGTCGGGATTCAGACAGATGTGGCCTAGATGCCCTGCCCGGCCAATGTTGCCGCGCAACAGCCGACCATCCACGATCGCCGCGCCGCCCACCCCGGTCCCGAGCGTAAGCATGATGACATTCTGAAATCCCCGCGCCGCGCCGATCCACGACTCGCCCACCAACGCCGCCTGCGCGTCATTGAGCACCAGGACTGGTTGGGAGACGCCGAGAAAACGGGTCCAATCGAGGTTCTCGAGACCTTCGAGGCGGCCTGGCATGAACGCAATCGAGCGCCCATCGGCCGCGGCGAGTCCCGGCGCCGACAACCCGACATACTCGGCTGGTTCCCCTCGTTCCGTTTGCAATTCCGCAAACAG
The DNA here is from genome assembly GCA_964522665.1 of uncultured Verrucomicrobiota bacterium. Taxonomy (GTDB): domain Bacteria; phylum Verrucomicrobiota; class Verrucomicrobiia; order Limisphaerales; family CAZFVY01; genus CAZFVY01. The sequence goes on from CAZFVY010000010.1 coordinate 83,165, forward strand.
ATCCCGAATCCGCACCGCCCAATCCAAACTTGCCGCCACGGAGAATGCCGCCATTCTGCGGGCCAAGATTTCGCCGTCGAGGCTTACGGCGACCGCTTTGACGCTTGAACCGCCCAAATCGATACCCACCGTGTATTTCATGGCTCCTTTCCGTATTGCCCCTCGGTCACGCTCCAGCCACCGTCAACCGCCAGCGCTTGTCCGGTAATGAACTTCGATTCATCGGAAAGAAAAAAGATGGCCGCTGAATCCAAATCCGAAGGAACCCCAACGCGGCCTCCATCCAACGGTTGCTTGGTCGCGATAAAATCGATGATCTCACGGTTCTGGGTCGCTCGTTGCGCCATCGGCGTATCAACCAGCGCCGGCACGATTAAATTGAATCGAATGTTTTGCGGCGCGTAATACGCGGCCGAAGATTTCGTCAGTCCAATCACCGCCGATTTTGCCGCGGCATAAGCGTGCGTTCCGAAATAGCGCGGAGAAGGCGAAAAACCGAGCACTGAGCCAATGTTGAGAACGCTGCCGCCAGTTCCCTGCGCCAGGAATTGCCGGACCGCCGCCCGATTTGAATAGAACAACGAAGTCAGGTTCAAATTCAGCGTCTCGGTCCAACCCGCGTCGCTGATCTCGTGAAGCGGGCCGTCTCCCGCCCTGCGTCCGCTCCCGCCCGCGACATGATACAACGCGTGGAAGCCACCGAACACTCGCCCGGCTTCGGCAATCGCGTTGGCCGCGGCGGCGGGATCACGGGCATCACCGACCAGAACCAGAGCTTGCTCCCCGAGCTCGGCTTGGGCCGCCGCCACCGTTTCACGATTCCTGCCCACGCAAACCAGACGCGCGCCCGCGTCCAGGCAGGCCCGCGCCGCGGACAACCCCAGTCCCGCCGTGCCGCCGACGATAACAACGACCTTTTCGGCAAGCCGGCTAGATTTCACGCTTTCTTTCTCCGGGGTGGGCACGCGGGCAGTTTCGGCGCCAGTGCGCGGGTTTATTTGCTTCCGCCGAGGTGATCATTTCTTGAATCGCCAGCCAGCGCTGGACCGGATCGAAGGCCCGTTCCCACTTCGCCTCTTGACGCTGCTTTAGGTCGTCCACACGGAATCCGTCGCAGTCCGCCAGCCAAATATCGACATCGCAGGTCAACTCCGGCTCGTGACGGAGGAGGAAATTGACCCCGCCAATCAGGATGTCGTCCCGTTGCTCGGCCGCAAGCGTCCGCGGTATTCGGTCGATTTTCACGCGCGGTCAAAGCCCCAGCTTCTTAAATCGGGCTTTGACGTGCTTGAAATGAAAATCAAGCGAACAGAGTTTGTCCAATTCCGCGCGGCTGAAGAATTTCGCGACCTCCGGGTCTTGCAGCAACTGCGCCTTGAAATCCGCGCCGTCGCGCCCGGCGTGCTTCGCCTGCCAGGTGCTCATCGCGTTGCGTTGCACCAACTCGTACGCCTGCTCGCGCGTCAACCCCTTCTTCACCAACGCCAGCAATACGGTTTGGGAATTCCACAAGCCGAGCGACAAGGCCAGATTGCGCGCCATATTCTCGGGATAAACGATCAGGCCGTCGGTCAGTTTGGTCAAGGTGGCCAGCATGTAATCCAGCAACGTGCATGAATCCGGAAAAATAATTCGCTCGACTGAGCTGTGACTGATGTCCCGTTCGTGCCAAAGAGCGACGTTTTCCAAAGCGGCCACGGCGTTTCCCCGCAACACTCGCGCCAAGCCGGTCAGGCGTTCACCGGTGATCGGATTGCGCTTGTGCGGCATCGCGCTTGATCCCTTCTGACCCGGAGCAAAAAACTCTTCCGCTTCCAATACCTCGGTGCGCTGAAGGTGGCGGAATTCGGTCGCCCAGCGCTCGATGCTGGCGCCAATCAGCGCCAGTTGCCCGATGAATTCAGCATGCAGGTCACGCTGCACTACTTGGGTCGCGATTGGGGCGGGGCGAAGCTTTAACTTCCGGCATACAAACGCCTCGATTTGCGGCGAGAGTTGTGAACTCGTGCCCACCGCGCCCGAAAGCTTGCCCACCGCGACGTTTGCCTTGGTTGTCTCGAGACGTTGGAGCGCCCGGCCAAACTCGTCGTACATCAACGCCATTTTCAATCCGAACGTGGTCGGTTCCGCGTGGATTCCGTGGCTGCGGCCAATCATCGGTGTCAGTTGATATTTCCTGGCCTTCGCGCCGATTACCTCGCGCAACGCGCGCAAATCATCCAGCAGAATATCCGCGGATTGGGCCATCTGGACGGCGAACGCCGTGTCGATAATATCACTGCTCGTCAGGCCAAAATGGAGCCAGCGACTGGCGGGAGCGCCGATGTTTTCGGCGACGTTCGTGGTGAACGCGATCACGTCGTGATTCAACGTCTTTTCGAGTTCCCGGCACCGTTCGATGCTGAAGGCCGCCTTCTCCTTGATTTGCGCTAAATCCGCCTTTGGGACCAAGCCCTGGCGGCAGAGCGCTTCGCTGGCCAGAAGTTCGATTTGAAGCCAGATTTCCAGCTTGCGCTGTTCGCTCCAGATTTCGCGCATCGCCGGACGAGAGTAACGTTGTATCATTTCCCGACTCTAAAAGGGCGTGACCGCAAAAGGGAAGCAGTTTTGATCGGAAGGCCCTGGTTCGCGCCTATCACGCTGTTTCCTGCCCGCGGGCGTAGGGTTGACTCGGCTCGCCAAAAGCGCCAACGGCAAGGTCTCTCCGAAGTCCAACCCCGACCGACCGACTGGCGCAGCTCCGCTCCGCACATCCGGTCCAGTAAATCGCCTTACCGAATTTTCTTTGCCATTTTGGCGCGAGCCGCCTCCAGAATCTGACGTTCCCGCGCGGTCAGGCTGTGGATTCCGTGCGCCGAAATCTTGTCCAAAATGGGATCCACCTCGCGGCTGATAAACTCCGCCGGCGGCAGTTCCTCGGCGACGCTCGCCTTGGGCCGGGACCAAATCGAACCCTTGGGCGCGGCCGTACTGACCAACTCACGCGGCCGTCGCGCCGCCGGCCGAAAAGTGGCCCAACTGAATCGCCAACCGTCGCCATTGACAAAATACTTCACGTAAATCAGACCCGTGATCATGCCGCCCAAATGCGCCCCGTTGGCGACATTGTCACCGGGAGCGACGACCCCCAACAGCGCGATCAACCCAAGGAAAAGAAGCAGGTACTTCGCGCGCAGATTGATCGGCAGAATGAAGAACAGGAGCAGCGTCAATTGACGGTCCGGAAAGAGCGCGGCAAATGCGGCGATGAGTCCAAAGATGCCCGCTGACGCGCCCACCACCGGCCCCCCGAACGTAGCCCTAAACGCCCAACCCAGCCCGACTTGAACGAGACCACCCATCACCCCACTTAAAAAATAAAGCCGCAAATAACGCCCTCGGCCGAGCGACTCTTCAACCGCGGTACCGAAAACATAAAGCCCCCAACAGTTCAAAAGCAGGTGCAGGAGGTTCGCGTGCAGAAACTGGAAGGTCAGCAGTTGCCAGACAAACCCGGAACGGAGACCTTCGTAGCTTAGCGCAAAATACCCTTCGACTGGAAAGACCCGGTAATGCTCAAGGACTTTCTGAACTCCAAAAATGACCGCGTTGATAATCAGCAGCGTGATGGTCGCTGTTCTTTGGGAATCGAACCGCGAACCGCGCATATACGAGCGATCATCTAGCATCGGAGGGAAAATAGACGCGGACCGAAACTTTTTCAACGTGGATTTTCCGACATCGGCAACCGACTGGCACCGGACGCCGAACGGGCGCCCGCATTTCCGGTTCCTCGGCTGGCGTCTTCCAATTCCCGACTTACGGATAAACGGTGCGGTAGAACCGGTTGCCGACCGCGCTTGTGTCAGTGTAGGTAATCGTGCCAGTGGCGCCAGCGGTGGCTTGGCCCAGCGTCGTCCAGGTCGGATTCACCAAATCCATGGTGAACTGAACCGTGTAGGTGCGGAACGGAATGCCAGTAAACGTGACTTGGTAGCTGCCGCCGCCGAGGTTTTGAACCGCCGAGACGTTTTGGGACGGCGCGCTGTCCAGCATGACGGTGACGTTGGCGGCTCCGATGGCGGTGCCGCCGTAGCCGTCGCTGATCGTAAAGGTGACCGTGTCGGCATTGGTCGAGCCGGGCGCGGTCGTATAGAACAACCAACCCTGGTCGAGCGTGACCGTCGCTCCGCCAGGCGTAGGCGAGGCTACGGCGCTGACCGTCAGCGCATCGCCGTCTGGATCTGTGGCGCCGGCCACTAGGTCGGCGAAGGCGATTTTCGTCCCCTGCGTTGGGGGCCGTAGCGCCGCCAAGGCGGGGCCGGCGGTGGGCGAATGATTCAACAAGCGGGCCGTCACCTTGCTGGAGCCGTTGCTCACGGCGGGCGCGATACCGTCGCTGACCGCGATTGTGAAGGTAGTCGTATTGGTCGCCGTGTAGGCGTTGGGCGGCGTGAAGGTCAACAGGCTCGGATCGATGCTCGCCGAGTAGCTCAAGGCCCGGACGGCGGTCACGCAAGCCGCCGCTGTCCCCTGGAACTGATAGACGCCGGGGGCCGGATTGCTGAAACCGGTCGTGGCCAGCGAAACAGCCGTGAAAGCGCCCTTATTCGTCGCGTCCAGACTGATCGTAACGGCCAGCGTCTGCGCCGGCGTGTCCAGGTCGCTGATCCCCAAGCGCGCGAACGGCGAAACCGAGTTCTTCGCGTTGGCCGTCACCGTGACGGCCCCGGAGATGGTAGGCGGCGTGTTCACCGTGAACGCGGCGCTCGGTCCGGCGGCCGCAGCCAGATTGCCGACCGTGTCAGTGGCCGTACCGGTCGCGATCCCAATGCCCAGCGTGCCACTGCCAGTGACAGCGCTTACGGTCACGGTGTAGTTCGTGCCGGCGCCCGTCACGCCGACCACGCCATTCGCCGTGCCGGCGGCGTTCAAGGTCACGTTGCCCGCCGTCAAGGCGCTACTGGCGAAGTTCGGGTCGGCATAGGTCACCGGGTAGCTCACGCTCCCACCCGGGGACGCGAAAGTCGCCGAGGGCGCCCCGATCGTGATCGTCGGGGTGGTGTTGTCCACCGCGAAAATCGCGCTCGGGCCGCCGGCAGGAGCCAGATTGCCCGCCAAGTCATACGCGCTGCCCACCAGAACCGACACGCCCAGCGTGCCGCCGCCCATGATATTCTTGATGGTGATCGTCCAGACCAAATTGCTGCCGCTGACGCTGACGGTCCCACTCGCCGTGCCCGTCGCGTTCAGCGGCACGTTGGTCGCGTTGAGCGTCACGTTGGTGGCCACCGTTAACGGGCTTGCGCCATTCTGGGTCAGGTTCGTACCGGCCACCGTCCACATATTGAAGTTGGTGTCGGCGTAGGTCAGCGTGTAGGTGACCGATCCGGCGCTGGTCAGATTGATCGACGGACCGCTGAGACTCAGCGTCGGAGCGGTGTTATCCACCAGGAAGGCTTGACCCGGTCCGGCGGCCGGCGCGGCGTGGCCGTACTGATCGACCGCGGAACCGGCGGCCACGGAAATGCTCAGTGGACCGTCGCCGCTCAGATTGGTCACGGTCACCGTGTAGTGGGTTCCCGAACCGCTCAAGAGCAGCGTGCCGGTGGCCGTGGCGTTGTTCTTCGTGTTCAACGTCAAGCTGCTCAGCGTCAGGCTGCTGGAGGCGAAGTTGGTCGAGCCGTAGGTGATCGAATAGGTCACCGCGTTGGATGAAGTGTAGAGTCGTGACGGGGCGCTGATGCTCAGGCTCGGCGCTACGTTGAACGCGTTGAACGTCGCGCTCGGGCCAGCGGCGCCAGCCGGATGGCCCGCCGCGTCGCTCGCGGTTCCGGCGCTGACGGAGATGCCCAGAGTCCCCGTGCCGTTGATATTGTTTAGGGTCACCGTGTAGGTCGTCCCGCTGCCACTGACGCTGATCGCGCCCACGGCGCCGCCGGTGGCGTTGAGCGTGATATTGCTGGCCGTCAAAGAGCTGGAAGCGAAGTTGGCGTCGGCATAGGTGAGCGTATAGCTAACCGCATTGGTCCCGGTCAGAGTGGCCGAGGGCGCGCTGATCGTCAGCGTCGGAGCGGTGTTATCGACGATGAAAGTGGCGCTGGGTCCCGCGGCCCCGGCGAGGTTGCCGGCGATGTCGCTGGCCGTGTTGGCCGCCACGGAGATGCCCAGGGTTCCGTCACCGCTGATGCCGGAGACCATGACCAGATAATTGGTCCCGCTGCCGGTGACGTTAAGTGTTCCAGCCGCGGTTCCGGTCGCATTCAGGGTGAGACTGCCCGACGTCAACGTGCTGGCCACGAAGCTAGGGTCGGAATAAGTGACGTAGTAGCTGACGGCGTTGGTCGCGGTGATCGGAGCCGAAGGACCGCTGATGGTGAGCGCCGGCGGAACCGTATCGACGAGGAACGTGCCGCTTGGCCCGGCGGCGGCGGCCAGATTACCAGCCGTGTCGCTGGCCGTGCCGGCGGCGAGGGAGAAGCCAAGCGTTCCGCTGCCCGAAAAGTTCGCCAAGGTGACCGTGTACTGAGTTCCACTGCCGGAAACCGAAGCGATACCGCTGGCCGTCCCCGTCTTGTTAAGAGTGATGCTGGCCGCGCTGAGGGCGCTGGCGGCGAAGTTGGGGTCGGCGTAAGTCACGGCGTAGGTCACCGGATTGGCCGAGGCCGAGGTGGCTGAGGGAGCGCCAATCGCAATCGCCGGGCCGACATTGTCCACAGTGACCGCCGCGCTCGGACCGCCGGCGAGCGCTGGATTGTTGGCCTGATCGATCGCCGTTCCGGCCGCGATCGCGATTGCCAGCGTGCCCACGCCGCTGATGTTTACCAGCGTCACATAACGGGTATCGCCGCTACCGCTGACGGTCAGCGAAGCGGTCGCCGTGCCGGTGGCAAGGAGGGAAACGTCGCTGACGGACAAGCTGCTCTGCTTGAAGTTCAAGTCAAACGAATGGACCTGGAAAGAAACCGGACCGTGGGTCGTAATCGCCGGCGTCGGGCCAAAGATGTTGACGATCGGCGGGGTATTATCGACCGTGAAAGTCGCGCTCGGACCGGCCGCCGGAGCCAGATTACCCGCCAAGTCGCGGGCGGTACCCGCGGCGATCGAGATGCCCAGCGTCCCGTCACCGGTCGCGTTCGAAATCGTCACAGTCTGTATCAATCCGTTCCCGGTCACCGCCAGCGTACCGTTGGCCGTGCCGGTTTTGTTCAGCGTGATGGCGCCCGTGGCCAGCGTGTTAATGGTAAAGGACGGGAATTTCACGACCGTTGTATAAAGGTTGTTGGCGACGTAGAGGACGCCCGCGGCGTCGAACGCCAATCCTAAAGGGTTATCGATAAAACTTGAGCGAAGGGTCGAGGCGACCCCGCCGGGCGTGACTTCCAAGACGGTATTGGTTTCGACGTGCCCGAGATAGAGATTTCCGGCGGCGTCAAACGCAATCCCACGAAGGTTACTCTGGCCGGTCACAAAGGTGGAGACAACGCCGCCGGTCGTGACCTTATAAACCGTCGCCGAGGTACTGACGTAGAGAATGCCCGACGAATCGAAGGCCAATGCCAAAGGGGCGACGATGCGGACGCCGGGGGTGGCAAAAGTCGAGACGGCGCCGTTGGGGGTGATGGTTAAGATCGTACTGGCCCTGGAGTTGGCGACATAGAGGACGCCTGCTGAATCGAAGGCCAAGCCGGCGGGTTGCGATATTCCAGAGCCTGACGCAAACGTTGAAACCGAGCCGCCAGGCGTCACTTTAGATATACTCGCGCCTTGAAAGTTGGCGACATAGAGGTTGCCCGAGGCGTCGATGGCCAATCCATACGGAGTACGGAAGCCGGTCGCAAAGACCGAGGTCACTCCGTCAGGCGTGACTTTAGAGACCGTCGTGCCACCCACGTTGCTGACATAGAGGTTGCCTGACGTATCGAAGACCATTCCGTTCGGATCGGTGAAGCCCGAGCCGATGGTGCTCGGATTAAGGCCGGCGTCGGCGTAGGTCACCGTGTAGTTGATTGGGCCGCCCGCCGTGTAATTGGCCGAAGGCGCGCTAACGGTTACGGAGGGCGCCGTATTGTCCACGGTAAAGATCGCGCTGGGGCCGGCGGCGAGTGTCAAATTGCCGGCCGAATCACTCGCCGTCCCAGCCGCAATCGAGATGCCCAGTGTCCCGTCACCGGTCGAATTCGAGATCGTCACCGTCCGCGTCAATCCGCTGCCAGTTACGTTGAGCGCGCCGTTCGCGGTCCCGGTGGTGTTGAGAGTGATGTTATTGGTCGTCAACGTGCTGATGTTGAAATGGAGGTCGGCGTAAGTCACCGGGTAGTTGACTGGGCCGCTGGCCGTAATGGCGGCCGAACGCGAGCCGATCGCGATGGTCGGCGGCGTGTTGTCCACCGTAAAGGTCGTGCTCGGCCCGGCGGTCGGCGCCAGATTCCCCGCCAAATCACTCGCGGCGCCCGCCGCAATCGAGATGCTTAACGTCCCGTCGCCCGTCGTGTTGGATAGGGTCACCGTGCGCGTCAAGCCGCTGCCCGAAACGCTTAGCGTTCCATTGGCCGTGCCGGTCCTGTTCAAGCTGACGTTGCCCGTGGCCAGCGTGCTCGCGCTAAAATTAACGTCCGCATAGGTCACCGTGTAGTTGACTGGGCCGCTGGCCGTAATGGTGGCCGAAGGCGAGCCGATCGCGCTGGTCGGCGGCGTGTTGTCCACCGTAAAGGTCGTGCTCGGCCCGGCGGTCGGCGCCAGATTCCCCGCCAAATCACTCGCGGTGCCCGCCGCGATGGAGATGCCCAGCATTCCGTCACCGGTCGTATTCGAGATGGTCACCGTCCGCGTCAATCCGCCGCCACTGACCGACAGCGTCCCATTGGCCGTGCCGGTCTTGTTCAAGGTAATGTCGCCCGCGGCCAGCGTGCTCGCGTTAAAATTCGCGTCGGCGTACGTCACCGTGTACGTGACCGGTCCGGTACTGGCGTAACTCGCCGAGGGCGATCCGATTGATATCGGCGGCGCCGTCGTATCCAGGACGACGCCGGCGCTATCTGGCGGCGTAAAGGTCAGGGAAGCGTTGTTGCCGAATGCGTCTTGGATCGTGCCACCGTTCAACGCGATCGGGGAGGTCGAACTGATCCCGCTCTGCGCCGTGTCTCCCGCCTGAACCTCGTAGCCGAATACCAAGGAGCCGGTCCCGCTTCCCGAGACATAATTGCCGGTCCGACCGACGCCCCCGACGGTCAAGGAAATCGAGGGGATCCCCCCGCCAGTGTCAACCGTCACAGCGCCGCTATAGGTCAGCGTCAAGAGCAAGGCTTGCCCGGCTTGATAATAACCCGCCGCCGGACCCACGGCGCTCGTGATGGCTGGAATAATGTAGAGCGTCCCACTGGCGCTGCCCTGGTAATTGAGATCGTTGATCGTGCCAGTCACCGCGTAGGCGCCGGTGAGGCTCGGCGCCGTCGAGCCGATATTGTAGGTGAAATTAACCGTCAGCCCCGTCGGCGCGGTCGTCGCCGTAGCGCGCTTGACGGTCCCATCATAAAACGGCGTCAGATTGCCAAGCGTGACGGACGCTGGCGCCTGCGTAATGTTAGCCATCGTGGTCAGCGTAGTGGAGCCCAGCGCGTAATTACCCGCGTCGGACCCGGACAAACTCAAGGCCGTCGAGGTCACCGGCTTGCCCACGCCCGCGTTCTGATCGGAGAACGCCGCCGTCCCACCAACCAGACTCACCGAGTCCCCGCCAATCACGCCAGTCAGAGTGCGAGTCGCGATGACGGCCGCGGTCGTCCCATCGTACGTCTTATTGGCGGCGGTGATAGCTCCAGCGACGGTGAGGACCGTGATGTTCGCCGTCGTCGTCGGTTGCGTCAGGGTGTAGTTGCCGCTGCTGCTGCCGCTAATGCTAAGCCCCGAAACGGTTACCGTCTTGCCCGCGCCGACCGCCTGGTTCGAAAATGTCCCGACCGCGCTCGCTGTGCTCAACGTCACCATATCCCCGGGAATGACTCCGCTCAGCGCCGCGCTCCCCGTAATCAACGTCGCCGTCTTCGTCGCGTCATAGGTCTTGTTGCTAGCCGCCACACCGGTCACCGTCAAATTGGCTTGGGCAATCGTAAAGCCCAGCGTCGCCGTGCCCGTGCCGCCACCGTTGGTGGCGCTAATCGTGACACTAAACGTGCCGCTCGCGGTCGGCGTGCCGCTGATTACCCCGGAGCTCATGTTCACACTCAACCCCGCGGGCAATCCCGTGGCGCCGTAGCCGATCGGCGACCCGCTCGCCGTGATGGTGTAAGAACTGATGGCGCCACCGTAGGCCCCGCTCGCGGTCAGGCTCGAGTTAATCACGGGGGCCGGAACCGTCACCGTCACGCTGATCGTGCGGGTCGCCGTCGCCCTGCCATCACTTACTTGCGCGTCAAAGCTGTCCGACCCGCTGTAGCCCGCGGTGGGCGTATAGGTAATCGTTCCGCCCGGCGTGATGTCCGTGCTGCCGGACGAGGCGGTCGCGCTGGAAAAGCTCAAGGTTCCGTGTAATGGAGCCGAACTCTGGTTCCACGTCTCCGTCTGACCGCTGTCGGTGTCGCTCACGTGCAGCAACCCCGTGATGTCCGTCGCGCTGGCGCCCTGGGAGACCACCAGCGTGGTCACCGAGCCTACAAAGGTCGGGGCGACGTTTACATTGGTGATCGACGCCACCGCTTGGCCGAGCATGCCGATCGGACCGTTGAAAGCCGGCCCTGAACCGATTGTCCCACTCTTGGATACTGTCGTGCGGTTGCCAGTTAGAGGATCGACTTTGACAATGGCGTTACTGCTGTAGTCGGCGATGTAGTAATTCCCTGCAGTGTCAACCGCGTCGCTGTACCGGGATCCCAATGTTGACCCAGAGCCGACGGAGGCGCCGCTGACGACCGTTCTGTTTCCTGTCGTGGGATCCACCCGCAGAAGGTAGTTAGCGCCTGAAAAGTTCACGACGAGGTATGATCCATCACTCAGCCGGATGAGGCCGGTGGGAGAATTGAACGCGGCTCCCGTTCCGACGAGCGTTCCGCTCGAAGACGAAACGACGGTTCGGACCAGTGTCGCGGGATTCAGGCTGATTAACGGTTGCAAAGCGGCGTCCGTTACCCAAACTATGCTCGCATCCGGATTGACGATCACGGCGAATGAACTCGAGAATGCCGCGCCGGTACCGATTGTGGAGCTCGCTAAAACTGTTCGATTACCGGTACTTGGATCGATACGGTAAATCGCGGCGCTACCTGTGTCCGCCGCGATAATGTTGCCGTTTGCGTCGATCGCTAGGCCGTAAATCTGAGCCAGAAAGCCACCGGTTCCCACGGTCGGCGCGACCGAACTTGAAATAACGGTTCGATTGCCCGTCCTAGGGTCAATCTTAAAGATATGCCCGCGCAAACCATCCTCACCGACATAAATGTTTCCACTCGAGTCACGGGCTAGTCCAACTGGCGTGGTGAAAAGCGTTCCCGTGCCATTCGTCGCACTCGACAAAACGGTTCGATTGCCCGTGGTAAGGTCAACGATGTACAGTGATTGGCCGCCATGGTTCGCGACGACTGTTTCGTCCCCACGCGCGGCGAAAGGCAGCGCCCAAATAATCGCGATGACACACGCGAGGGCGAGCGAGACGAGCGGGTTGAATCGTCCGCTTGGGCGGCGCGAGGTCACTAATTGATAAGTTTTCAATCGGCGGACCGCCGCCGAGGGCTGTCGGTTGATTTCGAGCGTCAGTTTCATGTTGAGAGAGTAAATTCGAATTGGTGGCCGACCGGGTTAGACTGGTTCAGGGGCGCGGAAAGCGACGACGCGAACGCGTCTCACCTCCCGGAGAGCGGGTTCTTGAATCTCGAGCGGAATTGGGGCCGCGGGTCGCCGCCGGTTGCGGATGCGATGGCGCGCAAAATGACGTGCCACCCGAAATCGCTCTCAGCGCCCGGTGGCATGTTGGCATCGTCGGAGCCCTTTTCATTCGTCAAATTTGTCCCGTACGGAAACCCTTAGTTGAAACGGCGCAGAATATTGAGCAGACGGACCCGCGGGTCCACCGCGGCTGCTTCTCAATTTGCGCCACCTGATACTGGTCCTTGCAAAGTCTCAGCTTTTGTCCGGCGGGTCGATGGGGAACCTACCCTACGTGGGTGACGAATTCGTGAGCGCGCTGGGATTCCGCGCGGCCCCGAGAAATCCGCTCTCAAGAAACCGAGCTGTCGAAAGCTGCTTGGGTAATTGGTCTCAAAACACGCTGAACCGCCAATCCCGACCGATGTAGGAACCAAGCAAGTGAAATCCCGACACGATTTGAGGGCTGAAATCGGACTGTTCCGTCCCGATCGGCGACACGAGAATATCCCAAAGCCAAACAGGCTTGTGTCAATCGCACTTGCGATTCGACATCGCAAACGAAGGTCTCACCCATTTTGAACCCAACCAGAGATTTCCGTCGTTGGCAAAAGATGAGCCGCGAAATCGTGCTGAACGGCAGTCCGAAAAAGAGACAACTGCACGATTCAAAAACGACGCTGTTGGCGGGGCACGATTGTTTCGGCAATGTTTCCTGGCTCGGTTTTTACCCTGCTGGACGCATTCTCCCTCTTGGTTCACCCCTGAATATCAGGCGGCGCCGGGCTTTATTCCCTCGGCGCCGCCAGGATTTCGTCTCCCGGACTTACGGATAAACGGTGCGGTAGAAGCGGGTGCCGGCGGCGCTGGTGTCAGTGTAGGTAATCGTGCCGGTGGCGTCGGCGGTGGCTTGGCCCAAAGTGGTCCAGGTCGGGTTCACCAAATCCGTGGTGAACTGAACCGTGTAGGTGCGGAACGGAATGCCGGTAAAGACCACCAAGTAGCTGCCGCCACCCAGGTTCTGAATCGCCGAGACGTTTTGCGAGGGTGAGTCGTCCGGCTTAACTGTGACGCTGGCCGTGCCGGTGGCTGTGCCGCCGTAGCCGTCGCTGATCGTGTAGGTGAAACTGTCCGCGTTGGTCGAGCCGGGCGCGGGCGTGTAGAACAACCAGCCCTGGTCCAGCGTCACCGTCGCTCCGTCAGGCGTGGGCGAGACCACGGCGCTGACCGTCAACGCGTCGCCGTCCGGGTCGCTGGCGCCCGCGACCAAATCGGCGAAGGCGATTTTCGTCCCCTGTGTCGGCGGCCGTAGTACTTGCAAGGCGGCGCCGGCCGTCGGCGAATGGTTCAGCAAACGGGCGACCACTTTGGTGGCG